>JAQVCV010000011.1:0-38075 GCA_028689615.1 Bacteroidales bacterium
TCATTTCTAATAATGGAAAAACATACAATGAAGATGATTTTTATAGAGCTGTTAATACAATTTTTGAAGCTGTAAAAAATGGGGATATAAAAGAAGACACAATCAATGATTCAGCGACGATTTTTTCGATGCGCTCCTCAAAGCAATGCTGTCGGTGGGTTATAGGATCCCGAAAAAAAATGTGTTGATTTCTTCGGGATCGGCTCGATCCAAAGCGCAGTTGCTTGATGCTTGCCGGATGTTGAGCCAGGCAGGGTTTAACCTTTTTGCAACGCTCGGAACTTCACGCTATCTGCATGAGCAGGGGATTAACTCAACACCAGTAGCCTGGCCTGACGAAAACGGTTCTCCCAACGCTCTCGACCTGATCCGCGGAAAAGGTGTAGAATTGGTTGTCAATATTCCTAAAGACCATTCCCGCAATGAGTTATCGAATGATTATACCATAAGAAGAGCCGCCATCGACCACAACATCCCGTTGCTTACCAACGACAGGCTTGCCTCTGCTTTTATCAAAGCTTTTCTCCAGAAGCCCGTAACCAATTTGTCGATCAAAGCATGGGATGAATTTGATATGGCGTGATGTTCCTTTTGTTTTTAGAGCACAATTTAGTTCCTGGAGAATGGTCTTTTTTTTAAATCTACCAGTTTATTTTTTTGTGCCCTTTGCCACATTGGTTTGATTTTGTATTAACTTTGTGAGAACGAAAGTTGTATGTTCTCTGGTTTCCCTTTTTTGATCAAAATCTTTTACCATGTTCGGTTCTCCCATTCTTGATGTAGCCCTGGGGCTTGTTTTCGTTTATCTTATTTACAGTCTTTTTGTCACAACCCTTATGGAGCTTTTGGCGTCGGTGTTTGGTCTTCGGGCACGATTGCTGCGAGGAGCTGTTTACCGGATGCTCAACGACGATCCTGCTGCCAAACCGTGGAATTACAGCCGTTTGCGAGGTAGTTTGGTTAGTTTTGTTTGTTTTTTCATCCCTCCGCGCTGGCGATGGTTGCGCCCCGACCCTTCGCTCGCATGGACTTTTTACAACATGCCCTCGATCAAATACCTGGGATTGAGTTCGTGGTTCAAACGTCCGTCGTATATCAGCCCCGATAGGTTTGCGAAAACCCTTTGTGACGTCTTGAAATCTCCCCCAGCAGGTAACACGCTGACTGATGAAGAGTTGGTTTCAATGGCACTCCGGTCGGGCAAGGTGAATCCTTTGAAGTACGATTGCGTCATCGAGCCTGAAACTCTTCAGTTTTTTAACTCGTTGTGGGCCGAAAAGCCAGCTGAAGGTCAAAGCAGAGAGGAAAAATTCAGACAACAGTTGGTGGTGTGGTACAACGAAACCATGGAATTACTTACTGGTAAGTACAAGAAGCGAATGCAAATGAATACCCTGGCACTTGGACTGTTGATAGCTGTTGTTTTCAATGTTAATTCAATAGAGATTTCAACCAGGCTGGCTAAAAGCGATAAAGCCCGCGACGCCCTTGTGGCTTTAGCCGGAGCATGGATCGAAAATCATGGAGCAGACACCCTTCCTGTTGTAGGCGATACGGGTACCGTTGCCCTAAAGCCACTTCTTGGAAAAACCATTCGCATGTTGCAGAATGATGTAAACGAACCCAATAACCTTCTTGCGCTAGGATACAACGTTCCTGATAACTTCAAACTTCTCGAACCTCAAAACGCGCAGAATCCTAGGAGTTCGTCAGATTCTTTGGATTCTTCAAATACAGAAAGTGCGGTGAAAATTTCAAAAATGGATTCATCACTTAGAATCAAAGCTTTGCAGAAGATCTACAACAAGCGTTGTCGGGAGTATGCCGCCTCTTCTCGAAATACAAAACCGATCTCTTTTTCACAATCCGCCAGCCTTCCTTGCCGGGCACTTCCATTTGAATCTAAACTAACTACAATGGATCGGTTGTGGTTTGTTTGGTATTGTATATCAACAAATTATGCGATAGGTGGTTTTTTAATCACTGCCATAGCCATCTCCTTGGGAGCCCCTTTTTGGTTTGACCTGCTCAACAAAATCGTAAAAATTAAAAACGAGGGAAAAAAGCCCGAAACATCATCATAATTCACCATGGAAAAATCAAAATTCACAAAGGTATTGGCTGTTGTAATCCTTTTACTGGTAGGGATTCAACTAGTGGTTACTCTTCTTACCCGGGGGGAGGCCAACGAAGCCATCAGGCAATTGAAAGAGGCTCACAATCAAATATCGGTAGCACAACAACAATTGGCAGCAGTTAACGATTCCCTGACCAAACTGGCCGTGGATTTAACCGCTGCACGTTCTGATCTTAATACTCTTAACCATAAAATGGCCAACTTCGATGGCGAGATGTTTAATAAAGTGTTGAAAATAAGCAGCCAACTGAATTTAACCCTGAAAGAAGTACGCGATGATAATTCAGCAATACGTGCATTACAATCGAAACTATCTAAACTTCAGCCAAATGAATAAAATATTGGGACTCGCATTTGCACTCTTCTTGGTTGCCATTACCCCATCATTCGCACAGCAAACAATTGACAATCCGTGCCATCCTTTGGCAAAGCCCCGGCTGTGGATGAGTCATCAGGCTGTACCTACCCCGTTATGCGACTCTATGTGGCTGGTAACTCCCTACCGGCTGAAACTCTATGAGGCAGCTAGTGGATTGATTATGAAGCTGAATACTGATCGAATAGACACACTGATAGGACAATATGAGCACAAATTGAAACTTTATTCCTATTGGAACGATTCGCTCAGGGGGGCCTATAAGTTGATTAGTAGGCGTTACGATTCCGCTCTGTTGCAAACCAAGATTCAGGTCGATTTGATGGGTGCAAGCCTCCGCGAGGCAGGAACCTCGCTCGAAGCTTCTAAAAGAATGATGGATGAAGCTATTCTTTCTGTCAAGAAATCGCGAACCGAGAAATGGTTGTGGGGAATTGGCGGAATACTGGTCGGACTGGGTATAGCTTCTTTGTTTTAAAGTGTTTAACTATAAATTCGTTTTTATGTCAAAAATTACCAAAGTATCGGAGAAGTGCATCAAACTGATCGAGCATTTTGAATGTGGAGGGGATGTTACCCGTTACCTGACGGCCTACAAATGTCCGGCAGGTGTTTGGACCATTGGTATCGGCACTACCCTTTATCCCGATGGCCGTAAAGTTGCTGGCGGCGATAAATGTACTGTCGAACAAGCCTACGAGTATTTGCGACATGAGCTGAAGGTAACTGAAGCCAGGGTTGATTCTTTTACAACTGATTTGGTCACCCAACAGCAATTCGACAGCTTAGTAAGTTTTGCTTACAACCTGGGTTCGGGAGCCTTGAAAGGCAGTACCTTGTTGAAGAAGGTGAATGCCCGCCCAACAGATCCTTCTATTGAAGTTGAGTTTAACAAATGGATTTACGCGAAAGGTGTTAAACTTCAGGGGCTTATCCGTCGGCGAAAGGCTGAAGCATGGCTTTATTTCCATGGAACTTTGAAATTCGATTTCTAACAAAAAGAATAAACCCGGCCAAGCCGGGTTTATTCTTTTTGTTAGAAAAGTTTTTAACGTAGTGTGAATCGAATCTCCATACTGAACAGAACTCTGACGGGTTGGTTGCGTTGATGCCCTGGTTTCCATTTGGGCATGGCAGCCACCACTCTCAGCGCTTCCTGGTCGCATCCACCGCCTATCCCTCTCAGCAATTTCAGGGTACTGACCGAGCCGTCTTTTTCGATGATAAAGCTTACATAGACCGATCCTGCTATGCCTGCTTCTCTGGCCGTTTGGGGATATTGGATGTTGTCGCGCAGGTAAGTGAGCCTTCCCTTTTCGCCGCCTGGGAATTCGGGCATCTGTTCTACAGAAATAAACGGGGGATCAGGTTCGAGAATGGGTTCAGGTTCGGTGGTTTTTGGCGGTTCCCAAAGAGGTGTTTCATCTTCGGGTCGGGCCTCTGAACTAATCGAGTAGCTGTCGTCGGTTTTTTGAGAGTTGTCCACCTCGTTAAAAGCCTGAATGGGAGGTTTTGGCGCGGGAGGTGGTGGGGGAGGGGGTTTTACTCCTGTATTGATCACCGGAGCATCCTCGGCAATAGGAGTGCTCACCCTTGTTGTGAGGTCGGTAAGTGGATTTAGGGTGGTTCTCCATTCGAAAGCTAGAAATACGATCAGCAAAGATACAATCAGGCCGATCTGTGTGAAGGTGAATCTGTTCGATTCAATCCTTTGCTGCTTGATGTTTTTTGGTTTCATGGCTTCGGGTATTTAAGGAATTGAAATCTGAAAAACGAATGCCATCGGGTGGCTGGTGAACCTGCACAGGCAGGAGGAGGATAACCGGAAGCTTCGGGGTTACAAATGGTAATCAATTACACAACAATAACGTTGCCAAAAGTGCAGATATTATCTGTTTGTGTTGTTTTAAAAGAAAAAAGCCAACCTCTGCAAAAGGTTGGCTTTTATAAGCTTTGAGCAATTACTTACCCCTGGAGGGTAAATTTAATTGGCATGTTAAATTGCACACGCACGGGCTTGCCGCGTTGTTTTCCGGGCTGCCAGCGTGGCATTGCCTTGATCACACGAACGGCTTCTTCGTCGCAGCCGCCCCCAATTCCACGCAACACCCTGATGTCGGTAACACGTCCGTCTTTTTCGACAACGAAAGTAACATAAACAGTTCCCTGAATTCCGCTTTCACGAGCAATCTGGGGGTATTTAATGTTATCACGTAAGAATTTCATGCGAGCAGCATCACCTCCCGGAAAGTCGGGCATGGCCTCAACAATCTGGAAAATTTCTGCTTCAACAATCTCTTCTTCTTCGTGCTTTACAGGAACGTATTCCTGAATTTCGGTTGTAGCATTGGCTTCTGCATCGATGGTGATTTCGTCTTCAATCTCAACGTCGTCCTCCACGATGTTAATGATGGTAGTGGTGGGAGGAGGAGGTGTGGCAGCCACTTCGATCTTCTGCTGAGTAATCATCACGATCTCTTCCGGAACATCAGTAACCTGACGTTCAAAGGCATCGAGAACTTTTTTCTCATAGGTTTTCCATTCAAATCCCAGAAAAACAAGTCCTAAGGCCAGAATCAACCCGATCTGAACAAAAAAGACTTTTTTGCTCTCAAGATCAGCCTTTGGCGATTTCTTTTCAACCATACTTAGATATTTTTTTAGGGTAAAGATTCAACTTTATTCAGGGTGCTAAAATACAACATTTTTAGTAAATAAAACAACCTCAGTGAGCAACTGTACAACCAATCCCCGGGTAATTAGATAATTATCAGGAAGTGGACGTTGTATAACGTGCCTGAAAAGTTGTTATTGCCCTGTGAATTGGCGCCCTTGAAATTAGTGGCCTGATTCGGCAACGTGTGCTTCGTATGCAGTTGCGTCGAGCAAAGCATCAACTTCTGCGGGGTTGGTCATCCGGATTCTTACTACCCAGCCACCTTCGTAAGGTTCTTTGTTGATGAGTTCGGGGTTGGCTGTCAAGGCATCGTTGTACTCCAGAATTTCACCTGAAACAGGAAGATAGATGTCTTCAACAGTTTTTACTGCTTCAATAGTTCCGAAACTTTCTCCTTTTTCGAGTTCTTCGCCAACAGTCTCAACTTCAACAAAAACAATGTCGCCCAACTGGCTTTGAGCATAATCGGTAACGCCCACGAGAGCTTCGTTTCCTTCAACTTTTAACCATTCGTGGTTGGGTGTGTAACGCAGATTATCAGCAATTTTCATATGGATTGATTTTTTTGGATTTGTGATTTATTGTTTGCAAAAGTACGATTTTTTGTTTCTGATTGTTCTTCTGTCCTACAGTCAATTATTTTTTCGATCTTTGTCAGGTTACCCCAATCTTATATTTTAATGGAATTGCCCAATTCTGGTATGCATTTCAGTCGTATGCGTGTTGTCGGCCTTCATTCGTTGGCCATGTTTTTTTTATCGTGGATGACCCTTTTTTATCTCAAAAATGGCGTCACACTTATACTGGCGTCGTCGTTATCAATTCCCGTGGAGTTTTCCTTCTATAAACCCACCTACCTTATACCTCCAACGCTTTGGAATCCTGATATGGTTAAGCTGTTGTTTATCAGCCCGCAACTGGTGGCGTTGGTTTTCGCGATTGCCTGTTTTGTGGTTGTATTTAATGTTAATCGGTATGTGGGATTGTTAAAAATCTTTTTCATCTGGGGTTTTGTTCATGGATGGGCTCAGTGTTTTGGGGGTATGCTGGTGGGAATGCTCACCAATACGGGCTTTGGCTTCGCAGCCGATTGGATGTATTTGTTTGATACCATGAAGCTTGTTTTGTCGTTGATGTCCCTTTTCATGCTGTTCGCTGGTGGTTTTCTTATCAGCCATAGCTGGCAGATGTCGATAAACATTTATTACAATGAGGTAACGGAGGATATGTTCCCTCGGTTTTTGTTCTTTCAGGTAACGTTGGTAGCACTCGTGGGTGTTTTGGTGTTGATCTTGCTGAGGATGCCTGCTCCGGTGGGCTTGCAATATGTTGTTCCAATGTTGGTAGTGATGCTGTTGCCTGTCTCTTTGAAGGGTAACGGTTTTTCCGATTTGCAGTTTGATGGTCTGGACAGATCATTCCGACTTCAATTCTGGTTGGTTGTGTTTGCTGCTTTGGCGCTCGTTGTTACTCGAGTGGTTTTTGGGTTTGGATTGAGGTTTGGATCGCTTGCAGATCCGTTGTAACTGTTTTTTTCAATAGTTTTGTTATGGATCGTATGCCGGTTGCCAGGCTCAACAAAAGCATTGTAGAGGCTCTGAGTAGTTTTAACTCGTTGATATTAAAAGCTCCACCAGGTTCTGGAAAATCTACTTTGGTTCCTCAATTGCTTCTTGATTCGGTAGTTCCTTCCGGACAGTCTGTCGTGGTACTTCAACCGCGTCGGTTGGCAACGCGTATGTTGGCACGTTTTGTTGCCCGTCTCAGGAATGGTAAGTTGGGCGATGAGGTGGGTTTTCAGGTTCGTTACGAGAGTGCGTTCTCCGTCTCAACCCGATTGCTGTTTGTAACAGAAGGGGTGCTGATGCGGAAACTGATGGCAGGCGACCAGCTCGAGGGTGTCGGCGCTGTTGTTTTTGATGAGTTTCATGAGCGTCATGTCGAAACTGATATTACCCTTGCTCTTGCTCTGGAGCTTCAGAAGAGGTCGCGTAATGATTTGAAATTGATAGCTATGTCGGCTACTGCCGATCTGGAGCAGCTGACAGCCGCTTTGCCCCATGCTCGTGTGCTTGAATGTGAAAGTAGTTTGTTCCCGGTTGTGATCAGGCATGTTACGTTGAAGCGTAACGAGCCTGTTTGGGAAGCCGCGGTTGCTCAGTTGGCAGCCAGTCGTAATCTGATTTCTGAAGGCACTGCCCTGGTTTTCATGCCAGGGGTTTTCGAGATTCAAAAAACCTTGGCAGAAATATCGAAATGCCAGTCGCTGAATGGTTTCGATGCAATGCCACTTCATTCTGCTTTGTCGCGTGAGGCTCAAGATATGGCTGTATCCGAAGGGCGGCGAAGGATTGTTGTGACAACCAATGTTGCGGAAACCTCAATCACCATTCCTGGAGTTAGCCTGGTGATTGACAGTGGATTGGTTAGGGTGTCATCTTACGACTTGAAACGCGACATTCACACTCTGCGAACTGTTTTTGTCAGTCAGTCGTCGGCGGGTCAGCGTAGCGGACGTGCTGGCCGTACTGCATCTGGTTTGTGCATCAGGTTGTGGAGTGAGTTTCATCACCGTCAGTTGCCTGTGGCCGATGTCCCCGAGATTCATCGTTGCGATCTGGCTGGCATTTTGTTGGGGTTAGTGTCGCATCCGGTTCTTTCTCCGGAGTCATTCCCATGGATTGAGCCACCTACGACTGAAGCGTTTGAGTCGGCATGGAAAACGCTGCAAATGGTTTCGGCTATTGACCACCACCGTGAAATCACATCCCTGGGTGTTGCAATGTCGGGCTTGCCTTTGCATCCCCGTCAGGCCTGGCTCTTTTTGCTGATGGCTGCCGAAGGTTTTTCTCAGGCTGGAGCTTTGGCGGCAGTTGCGGCTGAATCGCCCGAGGTGCTTCACAAGGTCGATTCTTTGGTGCGTAGTGAGAGAGATTACCTTGCCAACCAGCCCGAATCTGATCTGATTGCTGCGGTTGTTTTGTTGCTTGAGGCCGGTCGGCAGCAGTTTGATGCGGAGTTTGGTCGCAGGGTTGGAATGAATATGAATTTATCGCGACAACTATTTCAGTCTGCTGCCTCCATAGTGAGGCAGGCTGGTTTCAGGTGGAACAGCAATCAAGCAGGGCTTTCTGTTGCAGCGATCGAAACACTCAGGAAGTCAATATTTAAAGTATATGCCGATCGATTGTGTGTTCGTCCTGACGATCGCTCGGATGTTTTCAGGCTTTCGGGAGGGCGAAGTGCAAAACTTGATCAGGGCAGTCTTGCATCTGGCTCATCGTTGGTGGTTGCTAGTGAAATAGATGAAAGGCAAACTTCGGAAGGAGTCAGGCTGTTTATCAGGCAGGCTACTTCTGTTTATCGCGAATGGGTCGTCCACGATGAGGCATTGTTCACCTCGAAGCAGGAAATCGTGATCGATAGGAAAACAGCCAGGGTTGTTATGCAGCGCGATCTCTATTTTGGTGATCTTTTATTCGATCGGTCTGTCGATAACCAGGTTGATGATGAGGCTGCTGCTTCACGGGTAACAGACGCAGTATTGTCAGGTGAGTGGCCGTGGCGGCTGCCCGATGAGGAGATGCAGATGTTTATCAACAGGGTAAATTTCGCGGCACTTCATGCCCCGCATTATCAAATCCCGGCTATCGACGATGATGCGTTCAGGTTTGTTTTGGAGCAGGCCTTTTTGGGCGTAAGGTCTCAAAAGGAGTTGACGCGCATTCAGTTAAAGCCCCATTTGCTGAGCTGGTTAAGCCCTTTGCAGTTGGCGGCTGTTGATGTGGTAGCCCCCGAAACCGTCGAGCTTCCTCATCGTCGGCGTCCGGTTCGTCTTCGTTACGATGACAAAGGGGGCGTAATCTTATCTGAAACCATCCAGGCTTTTTACGATTGTCCAACCCCTGTTACTGTTGCCGAAGGCAGGGTTGAGGTTATGTATGAATTGTTGTCGCCTGCTCGTCGCCCGGTTCAACTTACCGGCAATCTCAACGAATTCTGGACCGGCTCCTATCCGGCTATTAAAAAGGAGTTGAAGGGCAGATACCCTAAACACGAGTGGCGCTAAACCTACAGATTTGATGCTGCCTGTTCTGTTTTGGGGCATAGCATTTGGTTTCGTGCTCTCTTTTTCGGCAATAGCAGGTTTGGTTCCTCCAAATGAATGAAGAACTGTTTATAAGGCTGTCTTATCTTTGCCGAAAATTAAATGCAAATGACTTTACAAGAGGCCCAACTTACAGTTGATCGTTGGATACAAACCATTGGGGTAAGGTATTTCAACGAGCTTACCAACATGGCACTTCTTACCGAAGAGGTGGGAGAACTGGCGCGCATCGTCGCGCGGCGTTATGGGGAGCAATCGTTTAAGGAATCTGATAAACAGGTTGATCTGGCCGATGAGATGGCCGATGTTTTGTTTGTGCTTATTTGCCTGGCCAACCAAACAGGAGTTGACCTTACCACTGCGCTTAAGGTGAATCTTGAAAAGAAAACCCAGCGCGATGCTACCCGGCATCTTCAAAATCCAAAACTTTCAGAGAAATAGTGGTGCACACCCTGTGTTCGGAATTGAACAATTGTTCGGGGCAATGGCCCTCTTTTTTTCCGATTTCTGAACAAATTTGTTTGCCATTATCCTTGCGAGAGTGGTAGTGTTTATTCCCTAACTGTTTGTTTTAAAAAACGTAGGCCAGCCAGGGTAGTGTGTCAGTTGTTTCATTTTCCCGATTTTTGTAGCTTGCACTGTTTTTGTAATTGATCGAACCTTTAATTTTTCTACTATGCTCAAATGGCTCTTAATGCTTGAATGGAAGCGATCGTTGCGATCGTCGATGTGGCAACGCAATGTTTTTCTTAACATCTTCCTCGGCCTTTTTTTGGTTTACATGCTTCTGATTGCTCTTATGCTCGGGTTTTTTCTCGATCGAATGATAGGAGAAGGGCTTGAAATTGAGGGAGTTGATGTAATCAGGGTATTTGGTAGCGGGATGTTTTATTATATAGGGCTCGACCTTTTCTGGCGATTTTTTATTCAACAGGTGCCCGAAAGCTCTGCCCGGCCCTTGCTTCATTTGCCGGTGAACAAACACAGGCTCGCCGGATTCACTCTTCTTCGCACCCTTTTTTCGCCGCTCAACCTGCTCCCTTTGCTAATTATCATTCCCTTTTTTGTCAACACTTATGCCGATTTCCCCGATGGCACGGCGTGGCCATGGCTTATCTCGATACTTAGCGTGGTTGTAGCCAACAATTTCATCACTTTTTTGCTCAAACGCTTTCTGGCCGATAAAACCTGGGTTTTGTTCGTGCTCCTGGTTGTGGTTGTGGCTTTAGGATTTCTTGAGAAATCCGGCCTTATCTCGCTGCTGTCTGCCTCAGGATGGCTTTTTGGACTGCTTCTTGAAAACCCGCTTACAGCCGTTGTTTTTGTTGGCCTACCCGTCGTTTTTTATTTTGTCAATGTCAATAGGGTGGTTGACAATCTTTATCTTGAGGATATTGACCGCCGCAAGACCTATCAGGTGGATGCCGGAAAAATGGAAAACCTGAGACGTTTTGGAAAGGTGGGTGAGCTAATCTTGCTCGAATTGAAACTGATGACCCGAAATAAACGAACCCGAACGGTTCTCTATATGGCTCCTTTCTTGCTTTTGTACGGCTTTTTCTTTTATCCAAATCCTATGTACAACGATAAGATTGGTTGGCTGCTGTTTGCCGGGCTTTTTGTTACTGGCGGTTTTTTAATCAGTTATGGTCAGTTTTTGGTTGCATGGGAGAGTAGCTATTTCGACACCATTCTGACCAAAAACGTTAACTACAGCCAATATTTTTATGCCAAGTACCTTATCTTGCTGCTCCCCACGGTGGCCGCTTGGCTTTTAAGCATCCCTTACCTGTGGTTTGGTGTTCATATCTTAAAAATCAACACGGCTGCATTCTTGTTTAACGCGGGGTTCAACATCTATGTTTACATGTATTTTGCCGCTTACAACAACAAGCGGATTGATTTGAGCCGTGGCGCTGTGATGAACTATCAGGGTGTGGGTGCCAAACAGTTTGTTGTTGCCGCGCCCGTTTTGCTTCTGCCCGCTCTTATTTATCTCCCGTTCGGGGTGTTTGTCGGGCAGGATGCAGGTTTGGTTGTTGTTGGAGGGATTGGCCTCGTGGGCCTGTTGATGCGCAAATTCATCCTGCGCCAGATCGAAAAAGCCTTTGTAAAACGCAAATACCAGCTTGCTGAAGGGTTCCGTCAAAATTAATTCTTGAAATAATCATTAAAATGAATAACAGTCAATTAACTAATTTCACAGGGGCCGCTTTCAAAGTAAATGGCCTCACCAAATCGTATAACAACGTGAAGGTTCTTGATCTTCCATCGCTTGAAATTGCTGCTGGCGAAACCTTTGGACTTGTTGGTAACAACGGTGCCGGCAAAACTACCTTCTTCAGGTTGATTCTCGATCTGATCAGAACTGATGGCGGTGAACTTCTTTCGTTCGGCCACAACGTAGCGAGTTCTGAGAGGTGGAAAAACTACACGGGTTCCTACCTCGACGAGGGCTTCGTTATCGATTTTCTTACCCCTGAAGAGTATTTTGATTTCGTTGCCGGATTGAATGGCCTGTCGAAAGGTGATGTAGAGAACTTTAAAGCCCGTTTCGAGGAGTTTTTTAACGGGGAAATACTTGGGAAAAAGAAATATATACGCGATTTGTCGAAAGGGAACCAGAAGAAAGTGGGAATAGCAGCCGCTATGATGACCGATCCTCAGGTGTTGATTCTCGACGAACCTTTTACCAATCTCGACCCGTCATCGCAGATCAGGTTAAAGAAAATGCTTCGTGAAGAGCGCGAAAAACGTCCTGTAACAATGTTGATTTCGAGTCACGATTTAAACCACGTGACGGAGGTTTGCCAGCGTATTGTAGTCTTAGAAAAAGGACATGTTGTACACGATATGCAAACCAACGAATCAACCCTTCAGGTTTTGGAAGCGTATTTCGCTGGCTGATTTGTTCCATATTTTTTAAAAATAATTTTGTAAAGGTGGCAGTTGGTTCAGTTCATAATCGACCGCCACCTTTGTTTCCGTTTAGTTTCTTCAACTCTATGAATACAAAGGTTGCCTGTTCCTTTTTGCTGTTCCTTTTTTTTGTGTTATCCTGTTTCCCATTGAGTTTAAATGCTCAACAACTGGTGCACGGGCGGGTGGTTGATGCGCGAACTTCCGAACCCCTGGCTTTTGTCAACCTCCGCAGTACTGATGGGTTGGCTGGAACTTCTACCGATATCGATGGAAAGTTCCTCTTTCGCACTCAAAAACCAGGTTCCTCCGTGTTGGTCAGTTATGTTGGTTATGAGCCAATGAGGGTTGATCTTGTTCAGGATAAAGAGATGCTCATCAGGATGGTAAGAAAGCAGATAGAGTTGGAAGGGGTTACCATACTGCCGGGTGAAAATCCAGCCTTGAGGATTATCAGGCAGGTGATTGCGCATCGCGACAGCAACGACCACGAAAAGCTCAGCTCGTTTCGCTACGAAGCCTACGAAAAAATGGTGTTTGCCATCAATGCAGATTCCATTATGCTCACCGACCCCGCTTTGCTCGATACTTCTTCATTGAAACTGCGTAACTTCATCGAGAAGCGCGATTTATTCATGATCGAAAATGTGGTGGAGCGTACCTTTAAAGCCCCCGACCGCAATGTCGAAAAAGTTCTGGCCACTCATATGTCGGGTTTCAGAGATCCGGTTTTTGTTTTTTTGTTGTCGCAACTGCAAACAACTACGTTTTACAAGGAGGAGTTACGCATTGGCGACCGGACTTACATAAGCCCGTTGACCAATGGCAGCCTCAACCGCTATTTCTACCAGTTGGAAGATACTCTGCTTGACGGCCACGATTCGGTGTTTGTAATCAGCTTCAGGCCCTGGAAGGGAACCCGGTTCGACGGTCTGAAGGGAACCCTCTCTGTCTCCACCGATGGTTGGGCTGTTGTGAACGTGATTGCAGAGCCAGCCGTTGACGAAAAGGCCATGTCAATAAAGATTCAGCAACTCTATCACAAACCCGACAGCCTGCATTGGTTTCCACGTCAGTTGAATACTGATTTGGTGTTCAAAAACTTGGAGGTACAGGCAGGAAAGAACCCCGATACCCGATTCCATATGCTTGCACAAGGACGCACCTATATTAAAGATACTCAGATAAACCCGGATATAAAATCGCGTGAGCTATCAATGTTGGGTACCGATATCGACCCTAATGCAGCCATGCGCGATGCAGTGTTCTGGGATCAACACCGAATTGATTCACTTACCGCCCGTGAATTGGAAACCTACAGGTTTATCGATAGCCTGGGCCGAAAAGCCAATTTCGACAGGTTGGCCCGGATGATGGAGACAGCCATGGATGGGCGCATTCCTATGGGATTTATTGATTTGGATTTGAATAGGTTGTTTAGGTATAACAATTACGAGGGGTGGTATGCCGGATTGGGTTTGGTAACCAGTAAAAGGTTATCCACATGGTTTTCTGTAAATGGATTCTGGGGTTATGGCTTCCGTGATAAAACTGCAAAATATGGTGGAGGTCTTGAATTGATGCTCAATCGGCGCCATGAAGTTGCCTTGGCATACCAGTACACTGCTGATATTTCTGAAGATGGGCATGTTGTGTTGCCTTTTGGAAATCGTTCGCTGGTTGATGAAACCTTCTTTCGTGAAATACTGACCAACCGTTTCGATGCTTTTACGCGACACGAAGTGTCGTTGAAATACCGTGCCCTGCGTCATTTCCTGTTTCAATTCAAAGGGATTAGCGAGCGTAACCAACCCATGTTTGACTATCAGTTCTCGCCAGTTCCTCAATCAGGGCGTCCCTTGTTTCAGTTTTCGGAGTTGAGCCTCGGCGTTCGGTTTGCATTCAGGGAGAGATTCTTACGTACAGTGCGCAACAAGATCAGTATGGGAAGCGACTATCCTGTTGCCCTGCTGTCGATTACCCGGGGATTTGACAATGTGTTGTCTGGAGAATTTAGTTACAACAAAGTTGACCTGAAAGTGACGGCTTCAACCTATTTCAGGTTTCTCGGACGAAGCTCCGTTGTTTTGCTGGCCGGGATTGCCGATGGAGAGGTACCCCTCGGACGACTTTACAATGCCCCGGCGGCTTACACCAATTTTTCGGTTCAAAGCCCCGAATCGTTTGCTACCATGAGGATCAACGAGTTTTATTCTGATCGGTATGCCGCCCTTTTCATAAGTCATGATTTTGAGAATTTGCTGTTCCGGTCAAAATGGTTCAACCCACGTCCAGAGCTTAGGCTAGGGGCTCTATGGGGTAGTATGAAACACCTTGAGCAACACCAGGGTGTTAAATTCCAGGTTCCTGATAATGGCTATTTTGAGGCCGGAATCAACATCAACAATATCATAAACCTGCAATTTTACAATTTGGGTTTAGGGGCCATGTGGCGCCTGGGTTGTTACAGTCTTCCAGAAACTATTGACAACCTTTCGGTTAACATCACTTTTAAGTGGAGCCTTGGTAAATAATGCTTCGTTGTCCTGTAGCTTGAAGTGTTTTGTAGCACTGCTTCACAAAAAGGATGGCCTCAATCAAAAGAAATATGTATTTTTGATTGTTGAAGTTTCGGTAATCTGCCGTGCGAATTGCTGAAAGAAGTTGTTATTTGCTGACTTAACAATACTTTTTCAAATGGAGATTAGATACAACCCCCATGACTCTAAGAGTGTTGAACTTGATTTAAATGCCATTCACCATTTAACTGAGATCAGATATTGGACGTTTGCAATTGGAGTTGTTGGACTTGTTGCATTAGCCACACTCCTGATAGCATCTTTAACTGATTGGGCCCCATGGGTTGTTTATCTAGAAAAGATTCCTTACGCGGGCAGGTGCTTCATGATTTCGTTGGTATTATTCGTGATGTTATGGCCTGGCTATTTTCTAGTGAGGTTTTCGCTTTGTACACGCCAAGCCCTTTCGCGCAGAGACAGCAAACAACTGGCACTTTCTCTCAGGTACCTGAAAAAGTACTACCGCTCTGTGGCAATCATTGTTTTCACATCGGTTTCTCTCTATGTTTTCTTTGAGGTTTTGGTGATTAGGGTTGCTTAAGGTTTGCGTTTAAGAGGTTTGTTTGCTCCATGGTTTTGGTTGACAACATAGCCAGATTGCGACGGTTTTACTGGGATTTTCTGAGGTTAAAAGTGGTGGCCGGTTATGGTGAGAATGTTTCGTTTGAAGGAGGGTTTGTCCTCCATTTAAAATCTCATTTTGAGGCTTTTAGTGGGGTTAAAATGTCGCGTGGCAAACTACAAATATGCCATGAACTCTATTTCGAGGATTGCAATCTGCCTGTTTTGATGGATAATATTGATTCGTGAAAGTGTTGAAATATTTTATCCACCAACCGAACAACAGTAGATGCAGCTTGTAGTCCGTTTTTTTGATCCCGATGGCCATCTTGATGAGGTGGGCGAGTCCTTGGCTTCTCTGGCAAAACGGTTGTAAGATTAGGGGATGACAACCCTGGAAATAGCAGGGGCAATCGTATTATCAGAACAAGAGTACTTGGTGCTTCTGAGGCGCAAATAAAAAGCGGAACCCACTAATGGAGCTCCGCTTCTTTGATGAATTTCGCTTTTATATTATTCGGCCAAATGTTTCCGGGCATCAAATACCCTTTTAGCGCCATAAGCTGCCCCCATGGTGAGCAACAAAGCAATGCCTCCTCCAAGAGGAGCCGCTCCGCCACCAGTTTGGTTTCCTGCTTGCCCGTGACCACCACCGGGAGGTGGGGGAGGGGGATCAGCATGAAGATTGTTGACCAGAGCACTGCCGGTAAGCAGCAATACTGTTAAAACCAACTGTTTAACGAAAACTTTAATCATAATAATTATCCTTTAACTTGTTAAAACAGAACTACCTTTGCAGTTTTGGCAAAGCTTCCATTTACGACTCTGACAACATATTGACCGGCAGAAAGGTGCAACGGTTGGCTCCAAAGCCCCGATTCGTTCACATTCTGTCGAGCCACTAATTGTCCGGCAAAGGTATAAATTTCTACCAATGCCGTTCCCGGATTTTGAATAAAAAGCTGATTGCCATAAGTGAAAATTGTTGAAGAAGCAGATGAGGCGGGCGATTCGAGGCCCACACCGCTAAAGGTTAATTTGAAGCGGGAGGGGGAGTCACCTTCTTCAGCGACGAAGTTATAGACCGGGTTTTCAGAAAGGTTTTGCGTGAAGCCGGTTTTCAGGTCGATCAGGTACGGAATGGCATTCAGAGCTTCCTCTCCTGTGGCTTCTATACGGTAACTGGTTCCGGCGTTTTTCTCAAAGCCCAGCAACACTTCATTACGTAAAGCATATTCAGGCATCGAGTTGGTTGACAACTTATTATCACCAGCAATGGAGTAGAATTTGGGAGCATAAAATGCTGCAAACGATCCGTCATAAAGGCGATCGTAACCAGGAGTAGCCTCTTCATTTACAACAATCTTTGTCTCCTGCGCGGTGCCGCCTTCGATATCCACAACAGTTAGAACAAAGGGTTCGCTCGATGAAGATTGCTTGTACCATGTACCGCCAATGATTCTCTCGCTGGCCGGAATGGTCAGCGTGGTGGCGGCATCAGTTCTAACAAAAAAGCCATTCAAGGCAGGGATTGTGCCGTCGGCAGAAATATCGACATAAGCCCCGGTGGTGCTGTTCACTATTTTAGCTACTCCTTCAATATGGGTGTTTGTTGGCGCCCAGGTAGCCGCATTCCATTTCAGACCACAGGTATAGGGGTTGCCCAAAAGATTCCAGCCCTTGCGTCCGCTGGAAGTGGTGTACGACAATTGAATGCCAGCCACATCTCCGGTGGTCAGTGTTCCTGTGAATTCTTTTGTCGAGGTGTTTTGATACGCGGCAAGGTAACCTTTTCCGACACTGAACTCATCGCCAAAGGCAGCAGTGTTGAATGTGAAGGGAGCCTCCGTTCCAACCTTGCTGTTGATCCAGTAGTTGGTTGTCTCGTCCCAAAGGTAAAAATCTTCAGTAATCGCCGGTGGATTAGAGATAAATACCGACTGAAAAGGCTGATCCGTTACCGGGGATGACAGGAGATGCCAGCCAACCGCATCTCCACCCCAGGCTTCAATGGTTCTTTTTACCGTTGCCTGAACGCCGGTGCTGCTGTGTTTTAACGATCCACCCGATTCAATAACCAGGCCTGAAGCGCCGGCACTGTTGGTGAGGGTGCCGGTTACGGTCAGGGAATTGCCAGAATTGATGGTCAATGATTTAGCAGCATTAATCGTTAAATTTTCGACAACAATGTCACTCCCAATGGTTGCAGAACCGTCTATTACTGCTGAAGATGTAGTCGTTGGCACACCAAAAGTCCAGTTGACAGCACTTGACCAAGCTCCAACGCCGGTAAAATAGTAACTAGACGATGTAGTAAAAGTAGCCACATAATTTGATCCACCGTTTGAAAGCCAATTATCTCCTTGGTTAGATCCCCAGTGTTTTGCCCAAACGTGCAATTGATAGGTAGTTGCCGGGCTAAGGCCTGCCAATAAATTAATGGTTACAGTTTTTGATCCTTGATAGTCATTCCCTCCAAGGTAACTTTGGTCCCAAACAATCTCGGTTGGGGCAATTATCTGAGTAGAACCATCAGCACTCATTATTTTGTAGTAGAATGCACCTCCGGTCCTATCTTGATTATCGCTCCAGTACTTCATGTCTGCACCAGTAATTAACAGGTTATTAACTGTTCCGAAATTATTTTCATTGAATTGCGTCCCAAAACCTGGATTACCGCCAATCCAGTAGTATCCTACACCCACTCCGTTTGGGTTAATCAGGACATAATCACTATACCAACCTGTAGCACCATAAAGAACAGTTGAGGTTACGATGGCAAAAAGAGTAAACAAATGCTTCATAATAAAGGAAATTCAGGTTTATAAATATTCAAGATACTTAGATTAATCAAATTATTCAATGATTATTTAAATTGGACATTGAATCCAGAAGAGCCAAACACCATTGCATCGCACAATTTCTTCAACTTTTTTAGCATCGGAAATGACTTTATACAGCTCAAAATTTCAGAACTTTAGTCAAATCTTTGCAAAAAGACGTTCTTTTCGAGTCGATCTTAAGGAAACATACCTAACGATTAACCAAAACCTTAAGCAAAATAACGTTCAAAGATAATGGAAGGTTAAACCATTGTCAAGCACGTTTGTTTCGCAATCGTTTGAAATTAAAAATAAATTTTCATTTTCCGTCGGGTGGACGAATATCATTTCGATTTTCCAATATTTAAACACACCATGTTCAACTTCAACCTGTTTCAGCTTGTTTAGCAACCGGCTCTCCCTTGTTTCTTGAAGGAATTAGTTCAAGAAAACAGACCAAGTCGGGAGGACAAGTTTTCTTTTATTCTTGTAGCATTTTCATCCGGATAATTGCGTACAGGTTGGTTTCTTTATCAGGGAAATATTTCGATCTTTGAATCCTAATCTATTGTTAATTTAGTAGTAATGATTTCCTCGCCAGGCTCCCCCCGTGGGAACAGGAAAACCTGACCTGCCGCCAATGGAGTATATAACTGACTAGATACCTTCCCTGGAGCCCCATTCCGCCACGAATTACACTTTTATCCATATCCTTGAAAATTGTCATTGGGCTTCAAACATAAACCAAACTGCTGGTAGGAAAAGGCTATTAAATGAAACGACCACAAAAAAAGCCAGCCAACCGCAGCATGATCTCAGGTTGGCTGGCAAACAGTCCAAAATTATTTTTTTGTGATAACCCTACTCATGGATTTTACTCCGTCAGAAATCCGTAAAAAATAGGTTCCTGCAGAAAAACCGCTCATATCAATCGTAATAGAACCATTTATAAGTAATCCACTCAACAAGGCCTGGCCTGTTGAGTTGACCAGAATAAAATGATAGTCGGACTTTCCTTGCATGTATAGGTATTCGGTTACCGGATTTGGATAAACCCTCATGGAGGTTTCAGGTGATTCAATGCCGTCGAGGATCACTGTTACAACACCACTAATGTTGGCACTACCATCCCAGAAACCACCTCCTGTTTCAGAATAGCCGCCATACACGTACTCGCCCGACTGGTACTTAAACCGGCTGGCATAGAAATAGGTTCCGGGAACGGTAAACTGGGAGCCGAGGTTAACTTCGAATTCATCGTTATTGCCAACAGGTTGCTTGTAATCCGCAACAAACCAGTTGCTCCAAGTTGAGGGATCGGTGTTTTGTGTGCTTATACCAATCCAACACTCCAGGCCGGGTGTCTGAACTGACTGGCCTGTTATACCATCAATCCAGGCTTGTGCATACACTTTATATTCGTCACCAACAGCAATGTTACCTGTGTCGGGCCACTGAAGGTTTACCCAGTTGATTGGAATTGTAGGAGTTGTAGCCACTAACACACCGCTAACGTTATTGAATCCATCCCAAAAGCCTCCGCCGGAAGGTGACCAGCCACCGTAAATAAAATCGCCGTTATTGTAACGATAACGCATGGCATAATAGTAGGTTCCATCGGAGAGGATATCAGCACCCAGGTTGCCATAGAATTCATCATTACTCCCGGCAATACCGTTGTAACCAGCTACTATCCAGTTCGTCCATGTGTCAGGGTCGGTGTTATCGGTGCTGTAGCCAATCCAGGCTTCGAGTCCCGGTGTTTGAGAGCCCGTGCCTGTAAGTCCATCAATCCAAGCCTGGCCGTAAACAAAGAGCTGTTGGCCGGGGGCTATTGACGCGTTTTCAGGTGATTGGAGGTTAGCCCAACTAATTACTGCAGGCGGTGGTGTTAGAACTGTCACCACGCCACTAATGTTGGTGGTACCATCCCAAAATCCTCCACCGGTGGTGCTATAACCACCATACACATATCCATTAGTGAGATATTGGTAGCGATAAGCGTAATAGTACGTTCCTACGGATGAAAGTTGACTGCCTAAATTGGCCTGAAATTCATCGTTATTGCCAACAGCAACATTGTAATCAGCCAGAAACCAATTTGTCCATGTTGCAGGATCTGTATCAGAAGTATTGTAACCAATCCATGCGGTCAAACCTGAAGAGGCCGTCCCCTGGCCTGTGACGCCATCTATCCACGCCTGGCCGTAAACCATCATATCCTGCTGAGGGGCAATGGAACCGGTAGCAGGCGATTGCAGGTTACACCAACCCACATCAGGGTTGGCGACGGTAAGTTCACCGCTGATGTTTGTTGTCCCATCCCAGAATCCCCCCCCAGAAGCGGAGTAGCCCCCATACACATAACTGCCTGTTCCTAGTTTGAAACGGCTTGCATAGTAATAGGTTCCCTCGGTAGTTATTTGCGAACCCAGATCAGCCATGAATTCATCGTTGTTGCCTGCAATGCCATAATAGGGAGCCGCGATCCAGTTGGTCCATGTGTTTGGGTTGGTGTTGGTTGTACTGTAACCAATCCATGCCTGAAGTCCGGCCGCGGGAGAAGGCTGACCGGTTATACCAGGGATCAGTGCCCGGGCATATACATTGAAGGGTGACGACGGGGCAATAGTGCCACTGGCCGGTGCCTGTAGGTTTACCCAACTCAGGGTTGGATCGCCTACTGCATAGGTATAATTAGCTCCGTTGTTGTTGTTCACCCGAATGGAATACATATCATGGTTGGACGTAATCCCGCTAACTGTAGATGTGAATACTTTATAGGATACGGCTGTTCCATTGACCTGACCGGGTATTTGAGCAGTGCCTGTTGCTCCTGTCATCGTAACTACCACCAATGAAGAGGTCGTCCATCCATTGGTGGTATAGTGTAGGTAAACAATCTCTTCGGCACATTTGGCTGATGAAAGGGTGACATTGATGGTGGCAGGGGTGCCGGTATTAACCTGCGAGGGGCCGCTGACCGTTGAAATATTCACAGGCTCGGCACTGGTTTCCATGAAAATAGCATCGGTATCCGTATAATTATTATCCTTCCAATTCATCGTGTACCATTTACCATCAACAACCGTTATTGTATTGTCGGCCCCTTCTTTGGTGTAGAGCTGAAGAGTGTTCATGGTTACCGTGATGCTTCCCCACTTGTTTCCCCATGGACTGGCTGTCGGGCCACTGGTGAACAGCCAGTTATAGGTTCCTCCAACTACATCACCGCCAGTAGCGGCAACACTGAAAATGGTTTGCCAACGTGTGGTTCCCGTGGTGATCTTCGTCACCCGTCCATTCGTTACCTGGGTGCTTGATGCCAATGCAAGGTTGTTAACCGGAGGGTTTGTCCAACCATTCCAGACTCCTGGCAGGTTGAGGCCCTCGGGTTCATAAATCTGCGCTGTCGTCGGGAAGGGCGACACGAACAGAATCATAACCACCAAGCCTGCAATGAGAGAGAAATAAAACGTGTTTTTAGCCTTCATTTTGTTATTATTATAAGCATTTAATCCAATAAAACATATTTGTATTTAATGAGGGAGGCAGCTCTTATTCGGGAATCATTCTGGTTATCTGTATGGCAGCGTTGTTATCCATAATAATCATATCCAATCCGTCGGCAGTTCCGTCGCCATTCAAATCAACAGTGTTGTAACCCTTGGCAAACAACTCTACTTCATTGTTTAGCAGCACCATATCGGCATTATTGATGTATCCGTCGGAATTTAGATCTCCCGAATAGATTAAGTAGTAGCTGTCACCTGATGTCTTCAGATTCGAGCCAAAAACATTGGCCGGATTGGAGTATGAATGGCTGATAGTGGCTGTAGCAAACGAGACAGGCAATGCTGATGTGGTTTCCAAAATATTTCGTCCTTTGATGGTCAGATAATATTGCCCTGAATTCTCACCTGGAATGGAAACAGAAATATTACCTGTGGTTGAAAGGTTAACATTGCCCACGGAATAGATAATGATATCATAGTCGGAAGCATCGTGCAATTCAATTGTAACCTGATCGGCAATTCCAGCTTCGAATTGGGCTCCACTTAAGCTTTGCGCCTGGTTCATGGTGCCCGCTTCAGAATATAGACCCTCTATGAATACATCATTGATATTTAGTATTTTGTCATTGGTTACTGTAAGTAAACCGGAGATATAGCTGGTTCCATCCCACAAACCTCCACCCGATTCAGAGTAACCCCCGTAAACATAATCACCTGTATTAAGCTGAAAACGGGTTGCATAGTAATAGGTTCCGGTTGCAGGTAGTAGCACCCCTATATCGGCCAGATACTCATCATTATTGTTATTATCGGCGTTGTAAGTAGCTACAACCCAGTTTGTCCATCCTGATGGATCGGTATTGGTACTGCTTAAACCTACCCAGGCCTGAATTCCTGCACCCTGTCCGGCACCAGTCGTGATACCGTCAGCGAATACCTGTCCGTAAACGTTATAGGATTGCAATGGCTGTATGGTACCCGATGCGGGATACTGTAAATTTGCCCATGAAATTTCAGGCTCTGGCAAATCCTTTACGATTAATTCGCCGCTGATATTGGTAGTTCCATTCCAAAAGCCACCCTGAAAGCCGCCATATACGTAGTCCTGATCATTCAGTTTAAACCTTGATGCATAATAAAAAGTATCTTCTACGCTCATCAAAGCTCCAAGATTCAGCCTGAATTCATCGTTATTGCCAGATTCGCCGAAATAGTCAGCCACAATCCAATTCGTCCAAGTTGCCGGATCATCATTTTCAGTATTGTAGCCAATCCACGCCTGAAGGCCGGTTCCCTGACCTGCTCCGGGTGTTATATCCTCAACGTAGGCTTGGGCATACACGAAGAACTCCTGGTTGGGCTCGATCTGACCACTACCAGGCCATTGTAAATTAGCCCAGTTTATAGAAGGTGGTGCCTCTTCAGTAACTGTTACAGTCCAGATTTTATCAATCTCACTCTCACTGGTAACGGTATATTGAACCGGGCTTGAAAAATCCATGGTAACGCCGCTTTCAGGGTCAATTTTGGCTCCTTCGGAAATAGTAATCGTCGGTGTAAGGCTCGACAAATTTGTTCCAATAGCTACCTCAATTGCCACAGTGGCATCTGCACTGTTGATAACTGCTGGTGAAGCCTGCTCAGGTAGTGTAAACGTCAGTATTTCAGCTTCATTGCTCCGTTCGGCAATGGTGAAAGTTCCTGAAAATGGCCCATCGGTGGTATCTCCTGGAACTCCCGTTCCCGCTACTGAAAAATTGATTTTAAGATAATAATCACCTGGAATTAACCCATCTGCAATGGCAATCACGTCGCCAAAGGAGGCCCAGGTCTGGTTTCCATCTCCATCGTTGCTGGTCCAGTTCACATTTCTGATCGTATAGGCTGTCGGCTCAACATCACCAGTTGCCCAAACCTTATAATGAAATCTGGTTCCTGTTACATCTCCTGAACCTGACTTCCATGTCTTTATTGACGAACCTTTGATATTCAAGCTACTTATCTCACCAAGAGCTTTGCCTTCGAATTCAGCCCCTTTTTCGGTGATATCAGCAGGCTGCCCGCTATACCAGTACGTAAAGGTAGGTAGAAGGATTCCTCCGTCATCTCTCAGTCCGTAGTTTGGTAGCGGAGGATCAGCAACAGTAACAGTAACTGTCCATGTTTTCGTAGTAGTGCCATCCTGAGCTGTAACTAAATAGGTTACAGGGCTTGAAAAGTCGCGGGTAACACCACTTGCAGGATCAATAATAGCTCCAATGGAGACAGTAATTGAGGGGGTAAGCGAGGCTACATTGGTTCCAAAAGCCACTTCAATTTCTACTGTAGCGTCAAGGCTCGTAATAGTGGCTGCTCCGGTTTGCTCTGGAAAAGTAAAGGTAAGAATCTCAGCCTCGCTGCTCAACCCGTTGGTAGTGTATGAATAGTAAGCCTCGCTATTGTTGTTGATTTTAATCGAAAACATGTCATATTCGGAAACCGGACTCGCCACGGTGGTGCTAAAGACATAATATTTAACCACAGCACCGGGAAGTTGACCGGGAATAGTGGCTGATCCGGAATTTCCAGTCATTGAAACAGCAGCAATCTGAGAGGTAGTGAAATTATTGGTTGAATACAATACATAAAACAATTCTTCGGCGCAGGGTGCCGACGAAGTGGTGATAGTGATTGTGGCAGGTGAATTGGCTGCCACATTTACAGGGACTGTCACATCGGTGATGTTTACAGGTGCTGCAGATGTCTCCATGAAAATAGCCTGAGTACCGGTATATCCATTATCTTTCCAGTTCATAGTGTACCATTTCCCGTTCACCACAGTGATACTATTATTCGGGCCATTATTCCATGTGTAACTCTGAAGAGTATTCATCGTGACAGTTGTGCCTGCCCACTTGTTTCCCCAAGGACTACCGGTTGAACCGCTTGTAAAAAGCCATTCATAGGTGCCTCCTACAATATTCCCTCCGGAAGCAGCCACCTGAAGGATAGTTTGCCAGCGATGGGTTCCTGTTGATATCTTGGTTACCAGTCCGCCGGTAACCTGTGTATAACTGGCCAGGGCAAGATTGGTTGGAGGGTTCGTCCATCCATTCCATGCTCCTGGCATGTTTAATCCCTCCGGTTCCCATATGTCAGCCTTTACCTCGAATGAGGCCAGGATGAATATTGAAACCGAAAGAACCGGCATTGCTTTCTTTAGTAAAGCGGAAAAGGAGAGTAATAGCGTTTTTCTCATATTGCAAAAAGTGTTAATAGTTAACCATTATTATTCTACGGAATGATTTTAATACGGTTTTGTGAGGCATTGTTATCAATAACGATAATGTCGAGAGCATCGGTCATGCCATCTCCATTAATATCGGAGGAGTAGTAGCCCCGGTTGAAAAGTTGAGCCTGTGAAGTTACAATTTCTATATCCACATTGTCAACTATTCCATCCTGATTAACATCGCCGGCAAAAATGAAATAATAACCATCTGTTGCTGCCCCCATATTGCTACCGTAAGCTTTGTTTGGTATATCGAATGAGTAGTTAATCTGTGAGGTGGAAAATGAAACAGGCAATGCACTTGATATTTCAAGACTATTACGATGTTTAATCCCAATATAATAGCTTTGGCTGTATTGACCTGGAACGGTTGTGGTAATTACACCTGAAGTTGAGAGAGGGACATTGGGAATGGTATGTATAATTGTCTGGTATTCATTTTGATCGTGTAGTTCCACATTTACAACATCAGCAATGCCGGCATCAAATTGTGGGGTAGATCCATTAAAAGCCTGCCGAAGCAGGCCACCTCCTGAATACAATCCTTCGGGGAATACAGAACTAATAGTGAGTGTTTTCGTAGATGCGGTGACCTGAAGATTTCCTGAAATATTGGTCGTTCCATTCCAGAAACCTCCGCCTCCTGCTGAGTATCCTCCGTAGTAGTACGATCCATTGTTGAGCTTAAACCTGAAAGCATAATAATAAGTTCCTTCGGTGGACAGTTGGCTGCCCAGATTGGCTTCAAATTCATCGCTACCTGCCGCCGGTCCTGTGTAAGTAGCAGGAATCCATAATGACCAGGTACTTGGATGGGTATTCAACGTGCTGTATCCAGCCCAGGCTTGTAGTCCGGGTGTTTGTGATGCCTGACCTGTAAGGTTGGAAACCAACACCCTGCTTGTGATGATGAATTCTTCCGAGGTACTGACAGAACCTGATCCTGGATTGTACAAATTTGCCCAGTTAATGACCGTGGTGGGATTAATGGTCAATGTTCCGTTGAGGTAGGTTGCCCCATCCCAGAATCCTCCTCCGGAGGATGAATAACCACCATAAACATATTCGCCTGTCTTGTATTGAAACCTGCTAGCATAATATACGGTTCCGCCGCCAGGCAAATGAGCCCCTATATTGGCAACGTACTCATCGTTGTTGTTGATGTCCGTATTGTATGAGGCTGGTATCCATGTTGTCCAGGTTGAGGGATTGGTGTTGGTTGTGCTAAAACCTATCCAGGCCTGCAGACCAGTTGTAGCTCCTGCCGAGGCAGTTTTATCGGACATAAATACCCTTGAATAAACATTGAAATCTTGCCCAAAAGTGATTGTAGATGAACCGGGGTGTTGCAGGTTAGCCCAGTCAATTGTAGGTAATCCAACCTCTAGGGTTCCGGAAGTATGGGTTGTCCCATTCCAAAAACCACCAGTACTTGAGGAGTAACCCCCATAAGCATATGTACTGTTACCTTTCCTAAACCGGCTTGCAAAGTAGTAGGTTCCAGTTGATGTGATAGATGATCCTATGTCAGCTTTGTATTCATCGTTATTTCCAACTGCTTGATGATAGGTTGCCGGAATCCAGTTAATCCATGTAGAAGGATTAGTATTGGTGAGACTATATCCTATCCAAGCTTCAATGGTTGTGTCGGGTGCAACCTGAGTGGTAACTCCGTCAATCCAAACCTGAGCATAAACCATAAATTCATCCTCAGGTTCAATAGCCCCAGATGAAGGATATTGCAGATTCACCCACCCGTCTGACGGATCCCAGCCGGGCTGCAGAAGAATAGTAAGGTTGGTGGTCCCCGAAACTGTGGTTGTTTCGGAATTGGCGATATAACCAAACTTGGAGGCTGTTACTTCCACGGTTTTTGGCAATGATAGGAAGGAAGCAGTTCCGTCAGATGCTGTAGTCCGGTGTCCTGCATTGCTTAGAAGCAAATCTGCACTTTCAATCGGACTGGAACTCGTTTCGTCAAGAACACTTATATTCAGATCATGAAAAGGTTTTGGCATAGGTTGGCTTGTAAATACTTTGTAGTCGCCTGGACCGTAGAAGAAGAAATGACCGCCCGGATCGCTTACATAAAAAGATTCACCAGTGAAGTAGTCATACCAAGTACCTGTCTTTGTGAATCCAGGGGTCATATCAAAACCACTTACCCCCATATTAACCGTTACAATCACATCCATACTGTTGTGTGTAATCCACATTTTCTTACCTGACAGACCCAGTTCGTGGTAAAAGTTGCCATACCGGAAGGCATCAGTCTTTCGAAGGGTAGCCATTGCAGAAAAAACTCTGTTAAGCCTTTCTCTCCCAGGAACATCAAGGTAATCCCAACGTGGAGGTTTGCTGGCCGTACGACCACCCCCGTAGAAAATGCTGTAATCATAGCCCAATTCCTGAAACTGATAAAGCATTTTTGGTCCGGGAATTCCCATAAACAACACGGCAGCCTGTTCCTGATGGTGCAGAGCATTCCCAAACCATTTGATGTCATACATCGGGTTATTGGAATTTCCATTTGTGAGGGCTTCTGACATCATACGTTCCTCATCATGTGTTTCCATGTAATCCACTAAATTAGGATAGCTCCACCCCCGGCTACCATGAAAGGCCCAGGAAACATTGGAGTTATTCTCCCAGCCCATAGCCACCTGTTTGTAGTTGCCATGCATCGCACTCCAAAGCAGAAACCCAGAGTTGGCCAGCACGGTTTCCTCGCTGTTATCGGCGAAATGTTCGAGAATAACATAGGCATTTGGATTAACCCACTTGATATGAGCTTTATAGTCGTTTAGAATGTTGATACGACTTTGATCATATGCATTCCATGCACCAATATCACCCCCTGAATAATTCTGGGTGAGACCTTTAGATAAGTCAATTCTAAAACCATCAATTTTGAATTCAGTTAACCAGTATTGAAACACATCTTTAAAAAACTGTCGTGTGTGACCGCTTTCATGGTTAAAATCATACCCGACACTAAAACCGTGCGGCGATTGCTGGTTAAGCCAGGGATTGTGTTCTGAGGGCTGGTTGGCCGATGAATTGAAGTACATTTGTGCCATGGGATTCAACCCAAAAGTGTGATTTGGCACTATGTCGAGAATTATTGCAATCCCTTTTTGATGGGCAGCATCAATAAATGCTTTTATTGCATTTTCAGTTCCGTAATATTTGTCTGTGGCAAAAAAGAAATTGGTGGAGTACCCCCAGCTTTCGTTTCCATCAAACTCAGCAATTGGCATGAGCTCAATAGCATTCACCCCTAATTCCTGCAAATAGTCAAGTTTCTGCTGAACATCCTCAATCCATCTTGATTCAACAAAGTCTCTTATTAACAACTCATAAATTACCAAGTCTGATTGAGCATTGTTGATAGCAGGCGGTGTAAAACTTGTTACCTGCCAATTATAGGCTGGTTTTGCCGTTTGAAGTACACTTACAACCCCATCTGTGGCTCCTGAAGGATAGGGTTTTAGATCAGGATAATTTGTTGAGGAAATCCATTGATCATTCCATGGATCAAGAACTTTTCTCGAATAGGCATCAGCAAGTTTTTGCTCACCATCAATATAGTATTGAAAGGCATATTCTACTCCAGCAGTAAGCCCGGTCAACGTAGTCCAATACCTTTTCCCATCCGGGGTGCGCCTCATATAGTATTCATCACTGATCTCCCAGTTGTTGAACTCACCGATTACGTAAACAAATTGTTTAAATCCTGTCGGGTCGTGGAGCACAAGGGTTACTGTTGAGTCATTTATATAGTTGATTCCGTTTTGAACCCCACCAGGAAGATCAGCAATGGTCACTGAGCCTCGAAGGTAAACTTCTATTGAATCGCGTGCCTGATTGACCCCGTCGGAAGCAACGGCTTTAATCCAGTTTTGCCCTGACTGCAGTTGTGCCATAATGAGCATATAAGACAATTCGCTGTCACTGTTTTCGGCAATCAGCGTGTTATTAGCATATAATGCAAGATCTGAGTGCCCTCTTGCCGTTATACAGACAGGGAAGCTAGTATTGGAATTTAAAACTGTTTGTTTTTCTGTAGGATTATTAAACCTAACATTTACCCCCTCATCCACGATTGCTACGGCCAAATCGGATCCATCAGTATCGCGATGTTCCAGGTAACTTCCATTTGACTGGACAACATCACTTCGAAACACGAACACCATTTTCTGAATGATTTCACTTGCCGGAACTCCATAATATGAACGAGGTGTATTAATAGTCAGGCTATACAGATTAGCCGATTCCCTGGTAAGCTTGGTTGAAGGAGTGTTTACACCCCAACCTGTCTTTGTATAGCGCCAATCGTTGGAGTTGGCACTCAGGTTTGTTAAGACTCCGGTATGTGCATATACATCGCCTTCATAGTTTAGCAACGCTCCGTTTCCTTTGGATGCATCGAAGTAGATTGTAACACCTTCATCGTCTTTGGGCATTGCAGGCTCAGAATAACATGCACTTAGATATTGTGAGCAATAAATATCAATACCAACCGTTAACGACCCGTTTACATTGGTAGTTCCATCCCAGAAACCGCCACCACCAGTCGAGTAGCCTCCATATACAAAATCCTGGTCATAAATCTTATAGCGTGTGGCATAATAATAGGAACCTTCAGCAGTAATACTTGTTCCGATATTAGCAGAATACTCATCATTATTTCCCTGTGAACCGTTATAACTGGCTTCAATCCAATCAGTCCATGTTTCGGGATTGGAATTGTCAGGGCTATACCCCACCCATACCTGCATTGTTGGAAAAGAAGTGGAACTGCCGGTTCGTCCTTCAATATAAACCTGTCCATAAACGGTGAAGGGCTGTCCCGGCTCAATCGTATTGCTGGCAGGGAACTGTAAGTTTGCCCAGTTTATTACCGGAGTCGAAATCGTCAATACACCACTTACGTTGTCGGTCCCGTTCCAGAATCCACCTGTAGTAACGTTATATCCACCATAAACATAATCATCAGACAGGTATTTATATCGGAAAGTGTAATAGTAGGTGCCATCGGTGTTAAGATAATTACTCAGATCGGCCATAAATTCATCGTTATTACCAGAAGCTCCGTGGTACTCTGTCGGAGTCCAGTTGGTCCATGTAGCTGGATCTGAATTGGCTGAACTGTAACCAACCCAGGCCTGCAAGCCTGGAGTAGCCGATCCCTGTCCTGTTAATCCATCTATCCATGCTTGCCCGTAAACCAAATAATTTTGCTGTGGAGCTATAGCTCCACTTCCGGGGTGTTGAAGGTTACACCAACCTATATCAGGCGTGGAAATGGTTAACACACCATTTTCATTTATTGTTCCATCCCAGAATCCCCCCCCAGAAGCGGAGTAGCCCCCATACACATAACTGCCTGTTCCCAGTTTGAAACGGCTTGCATAGTAATAGGTTCCCTCGGTAGCTATTTGTGAACCCAGATCAGCCATGAATTCATCGTTGTTGCCAGCGATTCCATAATACGGGGCTGCGATCCAGTTGGTCCATGTGTTTGGGTTGGTGTTGGTTGTACTGTAACCAATCCATGCCTGAAGTCCGGCAGCGGGGGTTGCCTGTCCGGTAAGCCCGGGGATCAAAGCCTGGGCAAACACATTGTAAGGTGATGATGGAGCAATGGTTCCACTCGCGGGCGCTTGAAGGTTTGCCCAGGAAATCACCGGATCGCCTACTGCATAGGTGTAATTCGATCCGCCATTGTTGTTTAGTTTTATGGTGTACAAATCGTAGTCACCAGTAATGCTTGCAACAGTGGATGAAAATACATAATAGGAAACACCAGTTCCGTTGGGTTGCCCTGGTATTTGAGCAGTTCCGTTCGTTCCTGTAAAGGAAGCAACCACCAGTGATGAATTGGTCCATCCGTTTGTTGTGTAGCGAAGATAAACAATCTCTTCAGCTGATTTTGCAGCCGAAAGTGTTATGGTGATTGTGGCCGGAGTGTTAGAGTTCACTGTTGCCGGACTTGTTACATTCGAAATGTTCACAGGTTGAGCACTGGTTTCCATGAATATAGCCTGTGCGTCAGCATAGCCATTGTCTTTCCAGTTCATGGTGTACCATTTCCCGTTTGTCAGTGTAATGTTGTTGTCGGCGCCTGTGTTGTATGTGTAATTTTGTAATGTATTGATGGTTACTGTGGCGCCTGCCCATTTATTAGCAAACGCATTTGATGTTGGACCACTGGTAAATAGCCAGTTGTAGTTCCCTCCAGCGATATCGCCGCCAGTTGCAGCTACACTGAAAATGGTTTGCCAACGAGTAATCCCGCTAGCAATTTTTGTCACCCTTCCATTAGTGACTTGTGTTGCGCTAGCTAAAGCAAGGTTGTCGGAGGGCGGGTTTGTCCAACCATTCCATGCACCTGGCAAGTTGAGGCCTTCGGCTTGAAAAATTTGACCATGTGCTCCCATCCAATTGAGAGTCAAAAAAAGAGTTAATAATTTGATTAACAAGTTTTTGCCATGAATATTAAAGATCGAAATTATACCCATACGTGCTTGTTTATTAATTGATTGAGCGCGTCTATAACAATTTGCCGCCCCAAATATAAGAGCAAAAAAAAAGTGCAAACGTTTGCTGTTTTTAGCACGTGAAAAAAAAGTCCATAAGATTCAAAATCTTATGGACTTTTTATGAATGCAGTTCGTTTACTTGGCTGTCAGAATTACCGAGGGTATCAGAACCTCTTCGAGCGAGATTCCCCCGTGCTGGAAGGTGTTTCGGTAATAATTTGCATAGTAATTGAAGTTGTTGGGATAGGCAAAAAAGTCGTTGTTGCGCGTGAATATGATGCTTGAACTTAAATTTTGCCGTGGTAGCAGAATTTCTGCGGGATCGCGGAACGCGAAGACTTCTTTTTTGTTGAAATTGAGGTTTTTTCCTGTTTTAAACCTCAGGTTGGTGTTGGTTTGTTTGTCACCAACAACTTTAACGGGTGTTTGTACTCTGATGCTGCCATGATCGGTGGTTAACAAGATGCTGGCTTTTTTAGCAGCCACAAATCGAATGATTTCCAGCAGTGGTGAGTGTTCAAACCAGCTTCGAGTGAGCGAGCGGTAGGCTGGTTCGTCGTCGGCCAATTCGCGAATGATTTCCATCTCGGTTCGGGCATGGCTGAGCATGTCAACAAAGTTGTAAACAATGACGTTCAGTTTGTTGTCCATCATATTTGGCAGGTTATCTACCAGTTTTCGGCCAACATTCAGGTTCAACACTTTCGTGAAACTGTACCTAACATCTTTGCCATAGCGTTTCAGCATTTCGCCAAACAGTTCCCCCTCAAACTGGTTTTTGGTCCCTTCGTCCCATTCCTGTATCCAGTATTGGGGGTACTTCTTTTCAATCTCGAGGGGCATCAGTCCCGAAAAGAGGGCATTGCGTGCAAATTGCGTAACCGTTGGCAGGATGCTGTAGTAGAGATCATCGTTTTCAACTTTAAAATACTCTTCAATCAGCGGTTGAATGGTTTTCCATTGGTCGTAGCGCAGATTATCGATCAGGATAACGAATACCGGTTCAGGATTTTGCAGCATCGGGAAAAGTTTTTCGCGAAGCATTGTGTGCGACATGAGTGGCTTGTCTTCGGTTTTGTTCCAAATCCAGTCAGTATAATTTCGTTCAACGAATCTCGAAAAAACAACGTTAGCCTCCTCTTTCTGCATGTTGAGAATTTGGATCATGCTTTCATCTCCCGAATGGTTGAGCTTTATTTCCCAGTCAACCAGTTTTTTGTAAATGCTCTTCCACTCTTCGGCTTTCAGGTTGTTCGAAATTTCCATTCCCAGGTTTCTGAACTCCTGCTGGTAGGTGAAACTGGTTTTCTGACTAACCAGTTCTTTGGTCTCCAGATTTTTTTTAAGTGAGAGAAGAAGTTGCTGGGGTTTAACGGGTTTTATCAGGTAATCGCTGATGTTGGAGCCAATGGCGTCTTCCATGATGGTTTCTTCTTCGCTTTTGGTGATCATCACCACGGGCAAGCGAGGATGAAGGTTTTTTATGAGTTGAAGGGTTTCCAAACCGCTTAATCCGGGCATGTTTTCATCCAGAAAAACGATGTCGTAATCGTTCTCTTTAATCATATCAAGGGCTTCATCGCCGTTGTTCGATGTGTCAACTGCGTATCCTTTTTGTTCCAAAAAAATGATGTGAGCCTTGAGCATATCTATCTCATCATCGGCCCAGAGTATTTTAATTTTGTTTTCCATGTCTGAAGGGTTTAATGAACCTGTATTGCTGAATCAATTGTTATCGGGCGACGAACTTCTATAAAAAATGCGATGCGCTACAGGGCGGAAATGATGAGGTTACCCATCTGCATAAGCCTTTTACGCACATTTTTCTATGAGAGGAACTTCATGATCAGTTATTGAAGAAACGAACAGGCAGGGGATAAAGTATTTGAATGAAGAGTTAAAGATAGTTAGGAAAATGAAAAGCGCCCCGTCATGAATATGAGGAGCGCTTCTAATGGTGTCTTTTTTTTGATTAGTCTTTAATTCCTCGCCCGAGTCCTTTCATGATTCCCCTGCTTGAAGCATCAATAAATCGAAGAATCTCATCACGTTCGGAGGTTGCTGGTACATCAGCTTCGATTAGTGTAACAGCTTGGCTTACGTTAAGACCCTTCAGGTATATGATGCGATAAACATCCTGAATAAGGCTGATTTGTTCGCTGGTAAAGCCACGTCGGCGCAGACCAATGGAATTGATGCCAACGTAAGAGAGGGGCTCGCGGGCAGCTTTGGTGTAGGGTGGCACGTCTTTTCGAACCAGCGATCCTCCGCTTATCATGGTATGAGCACCAATTTTGCAAAACTGATGAACAGCAGTAAGCCCACCAACAATAGCCCAGTCGTCGATGGTGATGTGGCCGGCAAGGGTAGCTCCGTTGGCCAGGATGACGTTGTTTCCAACAATGCAGTCGTGAGCCACGTGCACGTAGGCCATCAGCAGGCAATTGCTGCCAACAATGGTTTCATAACTAGCTTTTGTGCCGCGGTTTATGGTTACGAATTCACGAATGGTGGTGTTGTCGCCAATTTTTACCAGGGTGTCTTCCCCGTTGAATTTAAGGTCTTGTGGAACAGCAGACACAACGGCACCTGGGAATATCTTGCAGTTTTTGCCAATTCTGGCTCCTTCCATGATGGTTACGTTCGATCCTATCCAGGTTCCTTCTCCGATTTCAACGTTTTTTTCGATATTTACGAATGGTTCAATAACCACATTTTTAGCTACTTTGGCCTGTGGGTGAACATAAGCAAGAGGTTGGTTCATGCGTGATTTTTTGAGTGGATTACTTTGCTACTTCAGCGGGTTTTCGTGCAATTTGAGCCAGCATTTCGGCTTCCATCACAACTTTATCGCCAACAAAGGCCTGTCCGGCCATGTGGCACAGTCCGCGTCGAATGGGTGACAATAGTTTCAGGCTGAAAATCAGGGTGTCGCCCGGAACAACTTTTTGCCGAAACCTTACATTGTCAATTTTCATGAAAAAAGTAAGGTAGTTCTCTGGATCAGGTACGCTGCTTAAAATGAGGATACCTCCTGTCTGGGCCATCGCTTCAATTTGCAAAACGCCTGGCATTACAGGCTCATCAGGGAAATGCCCGTTGAAGAAAGTTTCGTTCATCGTTACGTTTTTGATCCCGATTACATGTTCGGCATCCATATCGAGTATCTTATCTACGAGAAGGAAAGGCGGGCGGTGGGGCAGGAGGCGCTTGATGGCGTTGATGTCAAAAAGGGGAGGTTTGTTTGGGTCGTATTGCGGAATACCTGCCATTTTTTTTTCGTTGCGAATCTGCTCCCTGATCATCTTGGCAAAGGCTATATTGGAAGCGTGTCCGGGGCGTGTGGCAATGATATGACCTCTGATTCTGACTCCAAGTAATGAAAGATCGCCAATCACATCCAGCAGTTTATGGCGGGCCGGTTCGTTGATCTGATTGAGCTCTATGTTGTTGAGTATTCCTTCTTTCAATACTTCAACCCGCGGTTTGTTGAAGAAAGCCGAAAGACGATCAAGCTCGTCCTGCCCAATGAGCCTGTTAACAAATACGATAGCGTTGTTCAGATCACCACCTTTGATAAGGTTGTTGCTGATCAAATATTCCATTTCATGCAGAAAGACAAAGGTGCGGCTGTTGGCGATTTCGTTTCTGAAATCGTCGATATGATCAAGAGCAGCATGTTGAGTGTCGAGCACCTTCGACTCGTAGTCAATCATTACCGAGTAACGCAGTTCGGGGGAGGGGATGGCAATGATCTCAACCTTTTTGTCCTGGTTTCTAAAAACAATGTTTTGAGTGAGTTCGTAATATTCTCTTTCTGCGTTTTGCTCAACGATTCCTGCTTTGTCAAGAGTTTCAACCCAAAACCGGCTGCTTCCATCTAAAATAGGCAACTCAACACCGGTAGTTTCTATAATCAGGTTATCAATGCCTAACCCAAAAACAGCAGCAAGCAAATGTTCGGTTGTGCTGATTCTGACATCGTTTTTAACCAGGTTGGTCCCCCGTTCGGTGTCTTTAACGTAATCAATGTCGGCCTCAATTACCGGTGACCCCTCTAAGTCGGTTCTTACAAATTTATATCCATGATTTTCTGGTGCAGGACGAAACGTTACTGTAACGTGCTGACCAGTATGAAGGCCAGTACCCGATATGGATACAACCTCGCGTATAGTTCTCTGTTTTTCGCTCATAATCAATCGGCAAAGGTAAGAATTATTTGCATTCATACTCGTTCCATCTCCGCAGTGGGTTTGGTGGATTGTATGGAATGTTTTTACAAGTAATCAACTGTTTTCAAGCTCTTTGACTCGTTTTTCGAGCTCGGCAATTTGCCTGGCTAAATCGGGTAGTTTGCGATAAACCACATAACTGCGTTGGTATTTCCCAAGATCGAATGCAGGAGAACCCTGCAGAATAGCGCCAGGTTGGCTAACCGTGTTGCCAATTCCCGACTGAGCTGCAATCTTCACTCCATCCGCTATTTGGATGTGTCCAACAACACCGGCCTGACCACCAATCATGCAATTGGCACCTATATGAGTCGATCCGCTAACGCCGGTTTGGGCAGCAATCACAGTATTTTCTCCCACCTGAACGTTGTGGGCTATCTGAATAAGATTGTCCAACTTAACGCCTTTCCTGATGATTGTGCTGCCGAGGGTGGCTCTGTCGATTGTGGTGTTGGCGCCAATTTCTACCTGGTCTTCAATTACAACATTGCCTATCTGAGGCAATTTTGAATAGGCTTGATCGCTTTGCGGGGCAAAACCAAAACCGTCGGCCCCTATTACTACTCCGCTGTGCAAGGTGCAACTCTTTCCTATCACATTATCGGAATAAACTTTGACACCAGAAAACAAGATTGAATTGTCGCCAATTCTAACATTATCGCCCAGATAAACGTGAGGATAAATTTTGACATTGTCGCCTATCACAACATGGTCGCCAATGGAGGCAAAGTCTCCAATATACACTTTCGCACCAATACTGGCTGTTTCAGCAACTGACGATTTCTCGGAAATGCCTGTTTTGTTCAGCTTAATTTGGTTATAGAGCTCAAGCAGTTTGCCGAAAGCGATGTAGGCATCAGCGACTCTGATTAAAGTGGCTGATACGGTTTTTTCGGGAATAAATTGTTGATTAACAATAACTATTGAAGAAGCTGTGGAGTAAATAAAAGGCGTGTATTTGGGATTGGCGAGGAATGAGATGCAGCCAGGGGCTCCTTCTTCAATTCTGGCCAGCGACCATACAGTGGCGTCAGGATTTCCATCAACCTGTCCCTGAAGCATTTCGGCAATTTGCCTCGCGGTAAATTTCATCTGTTCCGGTATCAAAATTTGCGGGTGCAAGTTTACGAATAATTTCAAGGCAACAGTTCGTTTTTATGTACTTTACTGTTGGTGTGGGGACGTTGTATTTCCTGAATGGTTGGCTGCGACTTTGGTCGCCGGACGATTTGAATGCGGAAGGTGAAGACTTACATCGGATAACATGGGTTTGTGGAGAGGGTTGTTTTTGTTTTCGATACAAGCTAAAGGTTCGTTTAGCATGACTAGAAATAATCTGGATTTATTAATACCGATCGATCCGGACTTTAACAGACTGATTTAATGATTTATGGAGTTCGTATCCGTGAATAAGTTTATTAGTTATAACCCTTCTTTATTGCCAGAGAAAATCAACTTTTTGAAAAAAAAAGGGCCGATCTGCTGATGCAAACCGGCTTTTGAAGCTCCCCCTTCAGGACTTGAACCTGAGACCCTCTGATTAATCCCGAAGTTTCGGGACTCTAACCAACTGAGCTAAAATCCCATCAAAGAATTGGCCCTCAAGGAGTTTTTCAATAAAGGCTTTGCTTCTCTGTTTCTTGATAAACCGTTCGATCACCATGGCTTGCCCCCGATCGTCGCCACACTCAAACACTCCCGCCAGAATCCATGGCCGGTGTTTCGACGTGTAGGTGGTGTGGTCGTTGGAATTATGCTCCTCCAATCGTCTCCAAGGGTCGTCAGAATGTCCAATATAGTACCTCCCTGACGATTCTGAAAAAAGGATATAGATGTAATAGTTCATTGCTCTGGTTGAGAAAATTGAGATAAAAATAAGAAAAGCCTTCGCACAATTCGCATGGACATGGCAGAGAACAATAGACCAACGTCGATTTTGTAAACGCTTCTGTAGGAGCCCAAAAACAAATCAGCCCGTTACAACGTGTGTAACGGGCTGATTTTGAAGCTCCCCCTTCAGGACTTGAACCTGAGACCCTCTGATTAACAGTCAGATGCTCTAACCAACTGAGCTAAGGAGGAATATTTTAAGAACTTGAACCTTTGACTCTCTGATTAATCCCGAAGTTTCGGGACTCTAACCAACTGAGCTAAGGAGGAATATTTTAAGAACTTGAACCTTTGACTCTCTGATTAATCCCGAAGTTTCGGGACTCTAACCAACTGAGCTAAGGAGGAATATTTTAAGAACTTGAACCTTTGACTCTCTGATTAATCCCGAAGTTTCGGGACTCTAACCAACTGAGCTAAGGAGGAATATTTTAAGAACTTGA
>JAQVCV010000011.1:38175-90109 GCA_028689615.1 Bacteroidales bacterium
CTCTGATTAATCCCGAAGTTTCGGGACTCTAACCAACTGAGCTAAGGAGGAATATTTTAAGAACTTGACCTTTGACCCTCTGATTAATCCCGAAGTTTCGGGACTCTAACCAACTGAGCTAAGGAGGAATATTTTAAGAACTTGACCTTTGACCCTCTGATTAATCCCGAAGTTTCGGGACTCTAACCAACTGAGCTAAGGAGGAATATTTTAAGAACTTGACTCTTGCAGTGATATCACCGTTTTGAGGCTGCAAAGATAAAAAGTTTTTTCTGAATAATTCAATACCTTTGCACAAAAATTTTAATAATTTATTTTAATAGACTAAAAATCAGGATATGGTTAAAGTACTCGGAATGGGAAATGCTTTGGTTGACATGATGATTCAAATTCCCAATGACGAATGGCTCGATAAGTTTAATTTGCCAAAAGGAAGTATGCAATTGGTTGATGCCTTACAAAAGACTGTTATTTTAGAGTCTTGTAAGAGTCTTGACGTCAGAAGAATTGCAGGTGGTTCCGCTTCTAATACAATATTTGGGCTGGCTTCTTTAGGCGCTAAAACTGCATTTATTGGAAAAATTGGGAATGATGAAGTAGGACAGTTTTATAGCGATGATTTGTCAAAAGCAGGAATAACGCCGATTCTGTTTTCGGGAGTTGCTCCTACAGGTGTCGCATCTGCATTGGTTTCACCTGATTCTGAACGTACTTTTGGTACTTATCTTGGTGCCGCGATCGAGTTGTCAGCGTCTGATCTGACCCCTGATCTTTTCAAAGGCTTCGATTTCTTTCATATCGAGGGATACTTAGTACAAAATCATGATCTTATGATTAGAGCAGTTGAGTTGGCTGCGGCAGCTGGTTGTAAAATTTCCATTGATCTGGCCAGCTATAATGTTGTTGCCGATAATCTTGAGTTTCTTAAAAATTTGATGGCCAATCCTATCGCGGTGCTTTTTGCAAATGAAGAGGAAGCTCGTTCCTTTACCGGGCTTGAACCTGAAGAGGCGCTTAAAGCTATGGCCCCACTGGCTGACGTTGTTGTAGTAAAGATTGGAAGTCGTGGAGCTCTGGTTAAGAGGGGAAGCGAAGAGGTATCCGTTCCCTCTTTGCCAGTGAAACCGATTGATACTACTGGTGCCGGCGATTTGTTTGCTTCAGGGTTTTTGTTCGCGTTGGGCAATGGTGGATCTCTGAAAGAGGCTGCTGAGCTGGGAACTCGTTGTGCTGCTGCAGTGATTGGTGTGGTAGGTGCCCGCCCCGATAGCGCTTTCTGGGCAACCACTCGATAGTGTGTTTTATTAACTTAGATTACCATACAACAGGGAGCGATCCGGAGGATCGCTCCCTGTTGTATCATAGATTATGGAAGAGTAGTTGTCAACTGGTTTTTGTTTAGTTTGCAGTTTATCCAGGAATCATCTAAATGAGCTTCGATTTTTTTGTAAAAATTGATCGCTGGTTCATTCCAATCCAGGACTTGCCATTGAAGGCGTTGTGCCCCAAATTTGCGGGCTTCGTCAAGTAGCGCTTCAAACAGTTGACGACCTATGCCCCTTCTCCGGTATAGCTCTTTTACTACAATGTCTTCGAGGTAGATGCAACGACCTTTCCATGTTGAATAGCTGTAAAAGTAGAGTGCCATGCCGTAAATAACCATCCCATCTGATGCTACTAGCAGATGATACAGGGGCTTTGAGCCGAAACCATCGGCCTCAAGGTCGGAAAGAGTAATGGTAACTTCCTGTGGTGCATTTTCGTAGGTGGCCAGTTCCTGAATAAGTTCCAAAATGGCGGGAAGATCTTCACGGGTTCCCTTTCTTATTTCCATACTCAAATTCGTTTTTCCAAAAATATGTAACCTGTAAAAAAGAAGACCACCCTCTCTGAAGGTGGTCTTCGACTCGTCTGGTTGGTGTGTTTGATTAGATCACGCCCTGATCAATCATGGCGTCAGCAACTTTGATGAAACCGGCAACATTGGCTCCCTTCATGTAGTTCACATAACCGTCGGCCTGTTTTCCATATTTCACACAATTTTCGTGGATGTTCTTCATGATGTTGAGAAGCTTTTCGTCAACTTCTTCGCGCGACCAGCTGAGTTTCTCGCTGTTCTGCGACATTTCAAGACCCGAAACGGCAACGCCACCAGCGTTAACAGCTTTACCTGGTCCGTACATCACTTTCTTTTCGATGAAATGGTTGATGGCCTCGGGAGTACATCCCATGTTTGAGCATTCTGCGATGCAGATGCAGCCGTTTTCAACCAGTTTCTTGGCGTCGTCGCCGTTTACTTCGTTTTGGGTAGCGCAAGGCATAGCGATGTCGCATTTCACGCTCCAGGGTTTCTGGCCGGCGAAGAATTCAACACCATATTTTTCAGCGTAAGGTTTAACAACGTCGTTGTTCGAAGCACGCAGTTCGAGCAAATAGTCAATCTTTTCGCCTTTAATACCATCAGGATCATAAACGTAGCCGTCAGGACCTGAAATGGTCACGATTTTTGCACCGAATTCAACGGCTTTCAGGGCAGCGCCCCATGTTACGTTTCCGAAGCCCGAAAGAGCAACAGTTTTGCCATTGAAGCTGTCACCTTTGGTGGCAAGCATTTCCTGTGCGAAATAAACACCTCCGAAACCAGTAGCTTCCGGACGAATGAGCGATCCGCCCCAGTTGCGTCCTTTGCCTGTGAGAACACCAACGTGCTCGCGGCTGAGTTTCTTCCACATACCATAAAGGTAGCCAATCTCACGACCGCCTACGCCAATGTCACCTGCCGGAACGTCGGTCTCGGGACCAATGTTGCGCCACAATTCAGTCATGAAAGCCTGGCAGAAACGCATGATTTCGTTGTCTGATTTTCCTTTGGGATTGAAATCTGAACCACCTTTGGCACCTCCCATGGGAAGGGTCGTAAGGCTGTTTTTGAAAATCTGCTCGAAACCCAAGAATTTCAGGATCGAGAGGTTCACGCTGGGGTGGAAACGCAGTCCACCTTTGTAGGGGCCTATGGCGTTGTTGAATTGCACCCTGTAACCACGGTTCACCTGAACGTCGCCGTTATCATCAACCCAAGTTACACGGAATTGGATGATGCGATCAGGTTCTACCAGACGCTCAACTACTTTGTGAGCATCGTACTGGGGGTTTTCATTCACGAAGTCAGCGATGGTTTCGAGAACTTCGCGTGCGGCCTGGAGGAACTCCGGCTGAGCGGGATTATTCTTCTCAAGCTCAGCGATTATTTTTTCAAGGTTCATTTTGATGATTTTGTGAGGTTAAATGTTGATTATCAACAAGGTGATTTGAACACCCTGTTAATAAATTAACACGACAAAGGTATGGTTTATTTCTTATCTGCAAACTTTCAGCTTAGGAAATTCATGTTTTGATTTTTAGCACTTTCGTAAGTTTCTTTTTTTGATTAGTGGTTTTCATATCTTGTTGTTTTTTCTTCTGCCAGAATCTGCTTGATTTTACCGTTCTCCCACTCGCGATCCAACACCAATTTCCCTGCTAAATCCCAGGCTGTTTCTCTGCCATCTTTTTTGTTGTCAGTGTAATGTGTCACCGAGGCCCGTTTCCCATTAAGGTGATAAACCTTAACTATGCCATGCCCGCGTTTAAAGAACCCTTCTCCCGTAACCTTCCCCTCGGGGCTGAACCAGTACCATTTTCCATCGTAAAATCCTTTGTAATAATTTCCTTCAAGTTTTAAAACGCCATGTTCATACCACTCTTTTGCAGCGCCATGCATGGTATCTGCGTGCCAAGCAATTTCGCTCAATCGTTTACCCTTATTATTCCACGTGGTGGCGATTCCCGTTTTCAAGCCCGCCTCATAATGCTCCTCTAAAACTAAAGTACCTTTTGGATTCCAACGGCGCAGCAACCCGTCGGGAAGGTTGTTGCTATAGCTTACCTCTTGTTCAATTCGGCCATTTGGGTAGAAGTAGCGGGCTAATCCTTCTCTCTTGCCTGATTTTGTCTGAATTTCTGACAATACTATCCCATTGGAATGGTAGGTAGTTTCAACTTTGGTGTTGCATCCGGCCAGAAGGATGGCCACCACCGCAAAACAGATTTTTCTAATTTTCATCGATTAAAATCGGTTTGTGTTAACTGTATCGTATCGCTTTAACCGGACTTATCCGTGAAATGATCATCGCTGGCAGCGTAAGTATAACCAGGCAAATTACAAAAGCCCCCAGGTTGATTAACAGAAGGTTGATCCAGCTGAGCAGAACAGGTACATGAGTAACATAGTATGCTTCCTGCGGCAATTTAAGGAGTTGCCATTTGTACTGCACGAAAACCAGAAGTAATGCCAGCAGATTGCCCCTGATAATTCCCCGGATTGCTATGCGGGCAGCCTGAATTAAAAATATTTGCCGAATCCGTTTTGAAGAGGCTCCAAGTGCTTTTAAAATGCCGATAACTGTTGTTTGTTCCAAAATCAACACCAACAAGACACTTATAAGCGCCATTGCAGCAACCAGTATCATCAGACCCAGAATAACGGCTACGTTCATGTTTTGAAGGTCGAGCCAGTCGAAGATTTGAGGGTAAAGCTGCCGAAGTGTTTTTACATCAAGGTCATAATCGGTGAGTTGGTAAAGTGCCTGACCATAAAAATCCATTTGACTAAAACTGTTCAGAAATATTTCAAAACCACCTGTTTGATCGTTTTCCCATCCGTTGAGTCTCTGTATGTGGTAAATGTGCCCTATGAGGTAGAGTTTGTCGAATTCTTCCAACCCCGTATCGTAAATGCCGCATACGGTAAGCTTACGTCCTCTGGGTGCAAGTTCGTTCCCGGTGATAAACCAGATTCGCAACGGATCACCAACAGAAAAACCCATCGATCGGGCCAGCACTGAGCTTATCATTACATCATTGCGTGTCAGGGTGTCGTTGGGGCGAAGGCATCGTCCGGAAACCAGTTTCTGATGGTAAAAAGTGGTATCGAAGTCTGACGCTGCCCCCTTTAAAACCACTCCCTGAATTTGCTCCTCTGTTTTTACCAGTCCTGCTTTCGTTGCAAATTGCTGGATGTGCCTGATTGGAGGTAACGAGGCAGGCCAGGGATAAAACTTCTGGATGGTACTGATGGCAACTGCCTCAAACGATTCATTGCTGCTGAAACCCGTTACTCGGATATGGCCTGTATAGGCGGTTATTTTTTCTTGTATGGCCGCTCTGAAGCCCGTGAGAATTGCAACGGCCACAATCATCACCGCAATGCCCAGTGCAACGCTTATTGTGGCAAGTTTTACAATCGTAGCCGACACCCCTTTGGAATGACTTGAAGTGAGACGGCCAGCTACAAAAAACGGGAATGGTTTCATGAAAGGTCTTTATCTTGCAAAAATAGGTCTTTTCATTTTGTTGCAAGGAAGTGCCGACAGATGCAACCGCAACTTAGCGTAAAAACACTTCCTGATGGTATGCCTGATTCGTGGATTCGTTCACCCTGTTGGGTGGCTTGAGTTTTTTTTCTTCTCGTACCAGCCATAGCGGCTTTTGAAGATATCCGCCGCAATACGTATCTTTGTTAACTGTTGAAATGAATTGGTGTATGGATACAATTTTGATTATAACTGGCGTGGTGTTGCTGATTGCCGGATTGGCCGGAGCTGTGCTTCCGGTTTTGCCAGGCCCCCCCTTGTCTTTTTTGGCTCTGGTGGTTCTTCATTTTACAACTCGTCAGCCTTTTACAACCGATTTTCTTGTTTTTTGGGGTATTGTTGCAGCTGTTGTTACGGTGCTCGACTATTGGGTACCGGTTTATGGAACAAAGAAATTCGGAGGATCAAAAAGAGGTGCCACAGGCAGTGCCGTCGGATTGGTCGTTGGGATTTTGTTCATGGGGCCATTTGGTGTGTTGATAGGGCCGTTTTTGGGTGCCTATATCGGCGAACTCACTGCCGGTAGCGATTCACGTGTTGCACTTAAGGCAGCCATCGGTTCTTTCCTGGGCTTTTTGGCTGGCACAGCCATGAAATTGATCTTTGCAGCCGTGATGATCGTCCTCTTTGTCCGGAGCTTTTTCTAAGCTTACAACACGCGAATCGCTACCCGTTTCATCTTTCAGTGTGCAGCGATCTTTTTCGGGGTGCTTTATTGAGTGCGTTGGCCGTCGCATTGATAAGTGTATGACTGGCCTCTGTGGCTCCTGAAACAGCATCCACATAGGGAGTTTGCTCTCGTACCATCCGTGCTGGCAGCGAATCTGCGGCCGGACGTCCAAATCGTGTGGCATCAAGCCGAATCACTCTGACAGATTCAATGCGATGATCAACAAGGGTTACTTCCACTTCGGCTGTATTCATGTTGTGTGCGAAACCAGAATAGGTGCCATCACACAATTCTCCCAAAACGATGGTTTCCTTGTTGATAGGAGCCGGACTGCAGGCTGTAGTCACTATCAGACCAATCAGCCATTTCTTTAATCTAACGAATTGCATGGCTTGTATGAAGTTTAGGATTGGGTCAGTTCTGAAGCCATCGCCTCAATGGCTTCTTGGTTAATGTTGGAGGTTGATTGGGTTACCCCTGCCACCTTGCGTACGATCATCTTCTCAAACCAGTTCATCTTCTCGAAGTTAAAAGCACCGCCAACTATTTTTGTGGTGGCGGCATGGTGTCGCAGAAGTTCAGGAAAGTTCTGGTTGAATTGTTCAACCGCTTGTTCTCCTGTATGCATGCAGCAAACAAAGAGTCCAAGCTTCATTCTTAGCAGGTCGGCTGTGTGGTTCATGCAGAAATCTTTTATTCTGCGTTGAATTTTTCCGGCATGAATACTTCCTCCAACCACCAGACAGTCGTAGCCGTCGGGGCTAAACGTTTTGTTTTCGCGCAGGTTGATCAGATCTACGGCGGAATTATGAAGTTTTGCTGATAACTCACGTGCAACTTGTTCGGTAGCACCGTGATTGGAAACATAAACAATTGCGGTTTTCATATGTAAAAATTTTCGGCAAAGTAACACAGCGGGGACCTTGCAAAACGACTCATTGAATGGTTTTCAGGTCTCAAAAATCGGCAGGAGCCACGTTTTGAGGTCTCATTTTTCTGAAACCTGCGCCTTGTATGCTGAGGGTGTGATGCTTGTGATTCGCTTGAAAACTCTGTTAAAGGTGGCTTTTGAGTTGAAACCACAATCAAAGGCAATTCCGACCAGGGTCAGTCGTTCAGAATCGGGATGGCAGCACTTTTTTTTAAACTCGCTAATCCGGTAATGATTCACGAAGTCGAAGAAATTGCGATGCAGATGCCTGTTAAGAATCCCCGAAAGGTATTCGGGCTGAACATGAAGGCTTTCGGCTAATTTTCCAATTGTCAGCTCCGGATCGAGCCAGGGCTTGGCCTCGTCCATGTGGTTCATCAACTTGCTTATAAACAATTCATCGGCTGTAGGCAGCGGGTTTTCTAAAACAGTGGGTTGATCAACCCTGGAAATGAATTCTTTAACTCTGGGTTGCGTGAAGATGCTCCCTTGCCGGTGACCGTATAAGCCAATGAACAGAATAAAAAATGCCCCTACGACGAAGGTTACAACTTGCAACCACAACACATCGGCAAAATGGGTAAAAGCATTAGCTACAAACAGTCCGTTCACGATGCTGTAAAGGATAAGTGCTGACGTAAGCAAAAGTCGCAGCCATTGCAAATCGATGCCTTCGGTGGCTGAATAATATTGCTCTATCTTTCTGCGATGGTTGCTAACCAAAAGCATCCCCCATATTAAATAGCCGAGATTTGATACTGCTATCACAACAGTCCACACAAAGAAAGAGGTCTGGTTTTTAAATGATTCGCTGGCAACAAGGGCTATCTTTTCATCAGAGGGGAGTGAATAAACATCCCAATAATTGTGCGTGGTCATGGCAATAAAGGGGATGAAATGAAGCAGGTAAACACGACGCCATTTAAATAGGGAATCGGTAAGCGACTTGATGTAGAGCCACAAAACAGGACCGTGCAACAGAATAAGCGGAGCAGTGGTGAGAATAAGGGCTGGCCATGGATATCCGTGATGGCGGTTGTATGCTTCGAAAAAATTCAATCCCATATTCAAACCATGAAGCAGGAAGTAGGCAGCCAGAATGCGATCTGATCGGTTTTGACGGGGTTTGGTCAGAATGAGGATTGAAAGCAGAGCCGATTCGGCAAACCCTGCAAAAAGGATGTATTCCATGGGTTTATTGTTGAAATTTCCTTATCAGCATTTCTCTTTTTAACCCTTTCATGCGGTATATGTAATGGTACATCACGGGTTTTCCGCCCCTTTTTATGGCGATACTGTCAGGGGGTTCAATGTTTGCAAAGGCATCGCCAAACAAGGGTGCAGGGTCATGAAAATCGCGGCTTGATGTGATGTAGTACACGTCGGAACTATCTGCAGGAAGCCCCAGCATCTGATCTATCCACAGGTATTTATGAATTCTTTCAAGCGATCCGATGGCATAAACATAACGCTGTGTAGGCCATGCCACGTAATAATCCAGATGTGCAGCAGGGAACCAGCGATGGCTGAAGATGGGTGCAAACGGGGGCATCCGGCCTGAGAGGGTATCGGCCGCAGCCACCTGCTCGAACGATTGCTCAAGTTGTTTCCATCCATACATGTCGAGGGTAGGGTCGTTTCGTCCCAACCTGCGAGGGTTTTCTTCGGAAGGAAGTGGTATGAGGCCTGTTTTGATTTGTAGAAACCCAACAACCACAACCACCATGAGCAACAAAATGGCAGCCCGAAGAGGGGGCGGAAACAGGCTCTCGTTATAGCGATCAGCAAGCCACGCGGCCGTAATTAGCATTAAGCCATGATACGACGGGCCTGTCCAGTGTGGTAGGGTTTGCCTGAACAACGAAAAAGTAAGAAAGGTTGCAATCATGGGGAGGCTTATGAACAGCAGCAACCAGCGTTGCTGTGGGTTGGTATAGCTTTTCTTGCGCATTGCCAGAAAGGCTAAAACAATCAATACTACATTTATCGGGTTGTTGTAGAAAAACTGGCCGACCAGTTCTGTCGCAAAGTAGGCAGGACGCAATCCTCCCTGGCTCATGTCAACCCTGGAACCCTGATAAGTAAAGCTCACAAAGTCGTTTTCGATGTTCCAAAACAGGATTGGTGTGATTATAAGTGCGGCAGAAAGCAAACCAAGATAAAGCTCTTTTTTTAGGAACCACGAGCGGCTGTAGCTGATAACGAAAAGCACTCCGCCAAACCCCAAAAAAACGCCCGAATACTTGGATAGTGTGGCCAGCCCGGTTGCTACGAAAGCCCCAAAAAGCATGTTGCGGCGGTGTTCTAAAGGGTATTTATCGTTGAAGGCTCTTAAGAACAGCCAGATACCAGCCAGCCAAAACAGGTTTTGAGGGGTATCGGGAAGGATAAAAACACCACTGATTATGGTTCCATAAATAGAAGCACCATAGAGAAAAGCCGCATAGAGCCCTGTTCGCTCATCACGCAACTCTTTTCCGCAAAGAAAAATGAGGCCCATATTCAATACCCCGAAAAGCAAAGAACTGAATCTTAAAAACAATTCGGAACTGAGGATGAGGTTCATTGAAAAAAGTTGAATCACCCAGCCCACCATTCCAGGGTGATCGAAATGGCTGATATCGGGATAAACGGCGAAGGTCCAGTAATATACCTCGTCGTTTCCCAATTCCAGAAAAGTGGCCAGGAGCAACCTCACAGCTGTCCAAACCGACACCAGCACAATGAAAGTTTTGCGAATTGCCTGATCCTGAATTTGAAGCATGTCAACTAAGTTTGTTGCAAAGATAGGAGATCGGGCCGGGTTTTAATGTACTGACCTGTGCTCCGAGTTTTTCTCGGGTCTCCACTTTGTCGTATGGATCGAACTCGGTATTTTTACCCGTTCTTTATTACCTTATCATGCTATGAACCGACGTCGTTTTATTTCTCGCAGTCTGCTTGCAGGTGCAGGAGCTTATGCCGCTCAAATACCTGCTGTTCACGCTGCCAAAAGCCTTTTTGGGGAAAACTATTTGAGCCGGCGCCCCATGTTGGCTGATCGCACTTTCACCAGTACAGCAGTCGAAAACACGATAAGCAGCCTTAAACCCCGCTTAGCCGACCCGGAACTTGCCTGGATGTTTGAAAATTGCTATCCAAATACCCTGGATACAACCGTCGATTTTGAAATTGTTGATGGCAAGCCCGATACTTTCATCATCACTGGCGATATTGATGCCATGTGGCTTCGCGACAGCACCGCCCAGGTTTGGCCCTACCTTCCTCTTATTCAACAGGAAAAGGGGTTGAAGATGCTCATCGCAGGCCTCATCAACCGCCAGGCTAAGTGCGTGCTTAAAGATCCCTATGCCAACGCCTTTTATAAAGACCTCACTAAAGAATCGGAATGGAAAAGCGATAGCCCTGAACCTATCGCGGGTGTTCACGAGCGAAAATGGGAAATTGATTCCCTTTGCTATGTGGTGCGACTGGCTCATGGTTATTTTGAATATACCAACGGTGTTACACCTTTCGATCAGCATTGGCGCGAGGCCATGCAATTGCTGGTAAAAACCCTTCGCACCGAACAACGAAAGGATGGAACATCACCGTACTTCTTCGTCAGGCGAACTGATAACGTGATTGACGCTCCTCCTTTCCGAGGCACCGGACAACCAGTGAAGCCTACTGGGATGATCTGCTCGATGTTCCGCCCCAGCGACGACAGCACGGTTTTCCCTTATCTGATCCCTTCAAACCTGATGGCCGTGCAAGCGCTACACCAATTGGCCGACATTTTTCGCAGAGGCCTTCACGATGAGGTGTTTTCGGCTGATTGTGAGTCTTTTGCCCGTGAAGTGGAAACAGGTGTCAAGACTTACGGAATAGTGGAGCACCCCGGCTTCGGGAAAATTTATGCTTACGAAGTAGATGGTTATGGAGGGCAAATTCTGATGGACGACGCCAACGTTCCTTCGCTGATGTCGTTGGCCTACCTGGGTGTGCATCAGGAAGATGATCCTTTGTATGTCAACACGCGTCGTTTCCTTATCAGCGATGCCAATCCCTGGTATTTAACAGGTAGTGCAGCCGAAGGGCAGGGGAGCCCTCATACCGGCAAAAGAGCCATATGGCCTATGGGGATCATCCTCAGAGCATTGACAAGCACAAGCGATGAAGAAATTGCACATTGCCTGCAGTTGTTGAAAACCACCCACGCCGGTACCGGATTCATGCACGAAAGTTTCGACAAAGACGATGCCTTGCTTTTCTCTCGAAAATGGTTTGCCTGGGCCAATACTCTTTTTGGTGAGTTGGTTTTAAAATTGGCAGACCAACGTCCCCTTTTGGTTCTGAGGGATTAGGTATGTGTGTTGCATCTTCGAAGGTGTTGTGTCAATACGACGTCTTTTTCCATATTTTGGATGTTGTTTTGATTTGAATTTGCTCTATATTGATGCTCTTAAGTCCTGAAAAGCATAATACAGTAAGGGGATTTCAATAGTTGTAACGATATATGTAGATGTTCCTAAAGTGTTTTGGCACAGACTTGGTATTCAGAAAAGTTATAAATACTGATTACCATGAAAACTATTTCTTCGAATCTATACGTCGCAACAATTGTTTTAGTTACATTTTTACTGGCCAGTTGCCAGAAGCGCGACGATTTGGTGGAACCAACGGTTCCAGCTACAGAGAACAAAAAGATGGACGATCTGAAGGTGGCCGATACCTTCAACTGGTCAACACTTTCTACCTACACGATTCAGGTAACTGGCTATGCCAATGCTCCCATGAAGGTTTATGGCGCTGATGGGAAATTGCTTCACACAGCCATGCTGAAGAAAGACCAGCCTGTGACCTTGTTGCTTTCAATACCAGCCACAGAGGTTTCAGTTGTTTTACACTTCCTTGGCGAACAAACCGAATTGGAATTAGTTACCAGCCCTATTCAACTCACCTTATAATCTGACACTAACATGAAAAAGATTTTATTATCGCTCGTGATGGTCGTGTTATCGGCCACTTTGCTTAACGCTCAGAGTTGTGAAATTACAAAAACCAACGGCGGAGGTTTTACAACAACCATTCAATCTGTGGTTGATAATTGCAACAATACTTACACCATTGTACTCAGGATTGATCACAACGGGTGTGGTGGCCCTACTTGTAAAGAATTATCCCATTATTCTGTCCAGGCAACTCCGGGAACGTATTCCAACATATCAGTGCAGGTTATTTCGGGCAGTATGAGCTATGGTAACATCGATTTGGGTCCAAGCCTGGGTTCTGATCCCTTTCAGGGCTTTAAGATCGACAATACAAGCGGTATTGGCGATGGACAGGCTGGCTCGTTTACCATTACCTATACCTTGAGCGGAAACCTACAAAATCAGCAAACATCTGCTAAGGCAGGAACCAGTGCACAGTTGGCCTCATTTACATCGGCGCAGTTTCAATATGTAATGAATTGCGAGGGAACCAATTGTGGAGGCGGCGGTAACGATACCGATGGTGATGGCTGTGATGATAATGAGGATGAATTTCCTACCGATCCGGCACGTTGTTATACCATTAAATACCCTTCGTCAGGGTTTGGAACACTAGCATGGGAAGATTTGTGGCCCTCGAAAGGCGATTATGACTTGAACGACCTTGTGTTACCTTACAAAATAACTTTGGTTGCAAATTCTGATAACAACATTGTGGAAGTAAAAGGCAAATTCTATATCAAAGCTGTTGGAGCAAACCTTCACAACGGTTTCGGATGGCAGTTTGATAACATCCTTCCCGGTCAGGTTGCATCGGTTACAGGTCATAGTCTTTTGAAGGGCTACGTTAACCTGAATGGAAACGGAACTGAGGCAGGTCAGAATAAAGCTGTGGTGATTGCCTTTGACGATGCCGACAATATCTTAAACAGAGCCGGAGGACAGTTTTTCAATACGCTTCCCAATGGTATTACCGGAACTTCTGATACCCTTAATATCACAGTGGTTTTCACACAGCCTTTGCCTCAAGCTACGGTGGGTGCAGCTCCCTTTAATCCCTTCTTAATTAAAAACGGTACACGTGGTAAAGAGATTCATTTGGTTGATCATGTGCCTACATCTTTGGCTAGTTCCTCGGTATTTGGCACCGACGACGATGATTCAAATCCTGCCACTGGTCGCTATTATCGTACTGTGAATAACCTTCCCTGGGCCATTCATATCCCTCAAATTCTCGACCATATGGAAGAGTATATCGAAATTACCGAGGGTTATCTTCACTTTGGCGAATGGGCTGAATCAAACGGGGTTTCCTATCCCGATTGGTACCAAAACCAATCAGGTTATCGCGACAATACGAAGATCTGGTAACAACACCATAGTTTGAAACGATTAAAAAATGCCGTGCCTGATGGTTCGGCATTTTTTATTTTACCGAGCAAAGAAAGTATTTGCGGGTTGATTCAGAAAGATACTGCAAGCCCAGTCTTCCCGATGCTTCTGTTACATCGCGGGTTAATCCCGATCGGTTAATAAGCCTGATAGAGCTGAAACTGGGGTCGTAGGCTCTGTTCTCAACTTCTCCGGTAAACACAAAATAATCAATATCATGTGGTTTGATTCCATGTTTTATCGCCCTATCTCGGTGCATGCTGACTGTTGCTTCACTAAATGGCTCCTCTTGCATCTCTATTTTTAATAATCTCCTGTTGACCAATGATTTTGCCAATCGGCAAAGAACTTCGTCGAGATGGTTTCCCCAAACTTTTATAGCACTAAACACATCAAAATCGTCGAGTTGGGCAAAATTCTCGATCAGTTCGGGCCTGTTATCGAAATCAGAACGGGTAAACTGTTGTTTTAGAAAAACTTGCAAGGCAGGTGTGGCAAACAACTTCTCTCCGTTCTCAACCAACTCCCGGGCTCTTTTCAGGATATTAACCAATAGATATTCAGCCGATAATACCGTTTTGTGCAGATAAACCTGCCAATACATTAGTCGTCTTGCTACCAGAAAATTCTCGATAGAGTAGAGTGCTTTGGCTTCGACAACCAGTTCGTCGCCATCAACTTCCAACATTTTAATTATGCGCTCAGTGCCTATAGCTCCTTCACTTACGCCGGTGAAGTAACTGTCGCGCTTCAGGTAATCAAGGCGGTCAACATCCAATTGGCCGCTCACCAATTGATGGAGAAATCGTTTGGGATACGAACCGTTAAATATGGACTGAGCCATTTCGAGTTCTCCGCTGAATTCCTTGTTTAGCCTGTTCATAAAAACTTCTGAGAGGGCTTCGTGTTTTACATTGCTTACAATGGAATGCTCCAGGGCATGAGAAAATGGACCATGACCGATGTCGTGAAGCAAAATGGCTGCTGCAGCAGCAACTGCTTCATCGGAAGTGATGGTATGCCCTTTGGAGCGCAGCACCTCGATGGCGTCTTCCATCAGGTGCATGGCACCCAGTGTGTGATGAAAACGGGTATGAAGCGCTCCCGGATAAACCAGATGAGTGAGTCCCAATTGTTTAATCCGTCTAAGCCGTTGAAACCACGGGTGTTCAACCAGAGAGAAAAGCAACCCGTTTGGGATGCTGATAAATCCATGAACAGGATCGTTGAATATTTTTCGCTTAACCATTGGCTTACTGATGTTCATGCAAAGGTAGGCGAATAGGCTCAATTTCCTTTCATAATATGACGATAGTTTGGAATACTCCTGCCGAATTGGTTGTTGAAACAACCCATCCAATCGGTAGCAGATTGTTATTTGTTGATTATCAGCTTTAATCTTGCTTCGCGAAGTGAAGTTGTGACTTTCAACTGGTAGATACCGGTGGATAGTTGTGGCGATAGGTATTGGGTATGAAAGGTGGCTACCTTTTGTCCTGCAAAATTGAAGACTTCAATCAATTGAATGGATTCTTGTTCTGCTAGTCCCGAAACATAGCACAGCGAAGTTGTTGGATTGGGGGCAACGCGGAGTGGAAGAACCCGACGGTTAGCTGAGCCACCCGTATAATAGCATGTCCCCGGAAGGTTTTCATCGAGCCATGTCAATCGGGTGTTGATCCAACTTTTGAGTGAGGCTACCTCTTCTTCCCAGCTTTGTGGAATGGGTTGCGGGTTGGGCCATACGTAAATTCCGATTATGGGCCAGGTTTCAAAGTTGCGTTGCCTCGATTCGTTTAACAAATTTGCAAGGGAGTCGATGTAGGTTTCAATAGAGCTGTTGGAGAGAATTGTGCTTCGGAAATAGGTCCAACGGCATTGCAACCGGTTTTGGAAGGTGGTGTCTTGCAGCAATCTACCCCACCAGAAAGGGACTTGCCACCAATCATCGTGACACGGGAACTGATAGGCCCAGCCGGTAACCTCGTCACCTCCGCAATAGTCGGCATTGTGCCAGGCCAGGTCGTAATCCCACACCGGACCCATCCTCAGTTTACCCCCTTTTGAGTCACGCTCTTTATGAATGAAAGTGCTAAGTCGTAATCCGTCAACATTTTTGCTTAATTCGTTGACTAAAAAGTAATCGATGAAGGTGTTTTCAATGGCATATTTGCGCCATCCATTTTCCGGATCGTCAAACTGAGGGCCATCAAGTGCGGTTTCAAATTGGTTGATGTAGGTACTTATATAATCTTTTTGCTGATTTGTAATGTTTTCCTGTTTCGGGTATTCGTATTGAAAAAAGATATACTGTCCACTCGAAGCATTGGGTGGGGGAAACGAAGAGATCCATCCTTCGCCGCCACTACCTGTCGATTTGTCAATTTTTACGATGTACCCGCCGGTCAAGGGATCGCCGGCATTGTTATCGGGTTGAAGTTTGGAAATATCCACTCGGTTTTTATCGCGTTTAATTTTCTCTGAGAAGATATACACCCCTTTATATTCGTAGTTTATAAATACCTCTACAAATTTATACCTTGTTGCATAGTATCCCATATTGATCCATGTTTGGTAGGCCAAAACATTTCTCATGAGGGTTTTGTCGCTGAAATTGGCATTCAGTATCCAATCCGACTCTTCGGGCATTCCAAGAAGTGAAGTTTCCAGTTCGTTGCCTTGGGCATCCCAGGTTTCGAAGCCATAGCTTTTTTTGGGGAACATCTGCGAACTGCTTCCTCTAATTTCAATTCCGGCATGGTTGTCATACACGGGGTTGTCTGTGAGATGGTTGCGTTGCCCGGGGCCGTTGTCTATAATCTTCATGCCAACCAGTATCTTAGGGTCGTCAGGAATCTCCTGGCCATAGGTGTCAATCAGTATTAAGGGTAGGTTTGACGATTCGAAGAGCGTATTTTGCACTTCCCGTTGAATATGACCGTCAGATAACACCTGTGCGTTGAGAGCAATATAGGTGTGCATCAGCAACAGCAACGCTCCAATGCTGATTTGATTTTTGTTGAATATTAAGCGATGTCTGATCATGGCGTTTGGTTTGAGAATTATTCGTACAAAGCAACGCCAAAAACTCATATTTAACAAAAATTTAATGCAATTTGTAGTAATTATTTGGTAATCTTGACTAAAACCATTTATATCACACCACTGGGTGAGGTAACCATTAACAAACAACGTATAATCAAAATCCCAGCAGCTAGGATTGGCAGCTTGAATACCAACAGTTTACAGCAATACTGAAGCGAGGGTTTTTTATTTGGAACGAGGTTGCTACAACGGGATGTTGCCATGTTTTCTTACTGGATTTGGCTTGTTTTTATTGCGTGCCATTTCAAAGGCCTGGATCAGTTTGAACCGGGTGTCGCGAGGGTGAATGATTTCGTCGATGTATCCGAGCGAGGCTGCTTTATAGGGAGTTGCAAATTTGGCCTTATACTCTTCAACAGCCTGTCTGCGTTCTTCTTCCGATAATTTTTTGTAAAGGATATTTACGGCCCCTTCAGGTCCCATCACTGCGATTTCGGCGGTTGGATAGGCATAATTAATGTCGGCTCCAATGTGTTTGCTCGACATTACATCGTAGGCTCCTCCGTAGGCTTTACGGGTTATCAGGGTAACTTTTGGAACAGTAGCTTCGGCATAAGCATACAAAAGCTTAGCCCCGTGGCGAATAATTCCACCAAACTCCTGCTCGGTTCCAGGCAGAAAACCAGGCACATCAACCAGTGTGAGCAGCGGGATGTTGAAGGCATCGCAAAATCTTACAAAACGGGCTGCTTTAACCGATGCATCGATGTTGAGAACTCCGGCGAGCATCTGGGGTTGATTGGCTACCACTCCGATAGAATGGCCACCTAATCTGATAAAACCTGTCACAATGTTAGGAGCAAAAAAAGGTTGCACTTCAAAGAAATTCCGCTCATCGGCAACAGTTGTTATGATCTCTTTCATATCATACGGCTTGTTCGAGTCGTCGGGCACAACCTGCTGCAAATGTTCGTCGCGCCTGTTCACAGGGTCAAGACAGGGGTGAACCGGAGGATCTTCCATGTTGTTCGAAGGTAAAAATCCTGTCAACTCTCTGATCATAAGCATGGCTTGTTGGTCGTCTTCGGCCAGGAAATGGGCCACTCCTGAACGGGAGTTGTGTGTTAAAGCTCCTCCCAGATCTTCTTTCGTGACCTCTTCATGAGTAACAGTTTTTATAACATCGGGTCCTGTAACAAACATGTAGCTCGAATCTTTCACCATGATGATGAAATCTGTTATTGCAGGGGAATAAACGGCCCCACCGGCGCATGGCCCCAGTATGGCACTGATTTGTGGAACAACTCCTGATGACATTACATTTCTGTAGAAAATGTCGGCATAGCCACCCAAGCTCTCTACTCCCTCTTGTATCCGGGCTCCGCCTGAATCGTTGAGGCCAATAACAGGAGCTCCCATTCGGGTTGCCAAATCCATTATTTTCACAACCTTATCGGCATTCGCACGGCTCATTGATCCACCAAAAACCGTGAAATCCTGGGCAAATACATAAACCAATCTGCCGTCAATCTTACCATAACCCGTTACCATTCCGTCGCCAAGAATTTTTTGTTGATCCATACCAAAGTCGGTGGTGCGATGGGTTACAAATTTATCGAGCTCCACAAAGGTCTCTTTATCGAGAAGATCGTCAATCCTTTCACGGGCTGTCTTGCGGCCGGCAGCGTGTTGCTTGTCAATGCGTTCTGCTCCACCACCAAGCTCGGCCAGGCGGTTCATTTCTTCGAGGGTTTTTAGTTTTTTTTCGGCTGTCATGATTTCTTATTCAATTACAATTAACACTTGCTTTCCTTCAACGGTTTCTCCTTCATTAACACGAATTTCGGCAATGTGACCCGGGGTTTTGGCCTTAAATTCGCTTTCCATTTTCATGGCCGAAACAACTATAAGGGTTTGGCCTTGTACTACTTCATCGCCCACTTTGCAGTTTATTTTTACCACCTTTCCAGGCATTGGGGAAACAATGACTTTTTCTCCATCAAGTTGTGATACTTTCTGGCGGTTGTTGCGATATTTGACTTCCGCATCAACAATTTCAGCAGTATAGGAGTTCAGGTAAGTGTTTACATAGTACGATTTCGGCTGCTCGCCAGGGATAAGCTCAATGTTGAACGATCTACCTGCAATCAGAATTGAATACACTCCCCGTTCTACCTGAACAATATCTGCATCGTATTCTTTATCGTCAATCTTGATTCGGCACAAGTTTCCATCGCGAGCCAAAAGTTCTACCAGAGCTGTACGGTTGTTAAGTTTTATTTCCAGTGCCATAATTATTTTCTTGTTAGTTTTTTGTTAAGATAGTAATCGAGTGAGATTTTTCCGGGGCCTGTTAATATTAACATGATGTAAACCAACAAATAAGCCAAGGCTAATTCTTTAACGGCGAAGGGGTCTGCCCCATGTACAATGAATAAGGCTACTCCCATGGCTACTATCAGAGGAACCAAGGCCAAACGGGTAAAAAGGCCTATTGTGACCAGAAAAGCAGATATCACCTCGGCAAAAAGAACCAGATAAAACGAAGCAGATCCTCCGATGCCTATAGGATCGGGAAATGAGACCGATATGATGCTGTAACTTAACCATTTGGGCCACCCATGCCCGAAAAGCATCATCGCGCCGAATGAGAATCTGATTAAAAACAGTCCTGCTGATCGTGCCCAGTCGGCCTCGTTTGTTTGGGTAATAATCCTGAGGATTCGATTGTTCATATTAATATAGTTATGAATTTTAAACTATAATCTCATAAGGCTTCGCCTGCGTCCGTATTCTTTCCAAAGGTTGCCGCGTTGTCCCTCGGGACGAGTGGGTTGCGCCTGCTCCATCCTGTCCAGATGATCTATCAACACAGTCATTATGGCAACATCTTCACAATCAGATGGACACTCTTGTTGCTTCATTAAAAAGCCATAGTTTTTTTCAATAAAATGGGTGTTGTAGTTACCCTCGATGAAGTCACGCGATTCCATGATCCTTTTTAAAAATCGGATTGAGGTTTTAACACCAGTGATTTTATAAGCATACAAAGCTCTTCGCATCCTGTCAATAGCCTCCTGACGACTACCCGCCCATACTATTAATTTGCTAATCATTGGGTCGTAGTAGATTGGGATTTCATAACCCTCATAAACATATCCGTCATGCCTCACTCCGAGGCCAAGGGGTTCGGTAATGTGCTGGATGATTCCGGGGCTGGGCATGAAATTGTTATCCGGATCTTCGGCATAAATTCGGCATTCGATGGCGTGCCCGTTTTGTTTAAGGTCGTTTTGTTTTAACTTGAGAACCTCCCCGTTGGCAATGCTGATTTGTTGCTTGACCAGGTCAACACCTACAACCCTTTCGGTTATTGGGTGTTCCACCTGCAACCTGGTGTTCATCTCCAGGAAATAGTAATTTAGGTTATCATCAACTATAAATTCGATGGTTCCTGCACCATAATATTGAACTGATCTGGCTGCCATTACCGCTTTTTCGCCCATTTCCATTCTTAGTTGCGGGGTCATCAGTGGTGACGGGGTTTCTTCAACAACTTTTTGATGACGACGCTGTACCGAGCATTCCCGTTCAAAAAGATGCAGGGTATTGCCATGCTTGTCGGCTAATATCTGAAACTCTATATGATGTGGCGAATCTATATACTTCTCAATAAAAATGGCATCGTCGCCAAAGGCTGCCTTGGCTTCTGATCTGGCCGCTCTGATTGCATCTTTAATCTCATCTCTGTGTCTAACCAGCCGCATCCCTTTTCCACCTCCTCCGGCCGATGCTTTTATCATTACAGGCAAACCTATGGTTTCAGCAATTCTGATGGCTTCCTCCTCGTCGTGAACTGGCCCGTCGGTACCTGGCACAACAGGTACTCCGTGCTTCGCAACGGCTTGTCTTGCACTTATTTTATCGCCCATCACACGAATAGCCTCAGGCGAGGGGCCAATAAAAACAATTCCCTCTTCGGCACAACGCTCGGCAAAATGGGCATTTTCCGACAAAAAACCATAACCTGGGTGTATGGCGTCAGCATGCGATTGTTTGGCTGCTGCAATAATACGATCAATGTTCAAATAGCTTTCTGATGAGGGGGCAGGGCCTATGTGGATGGCCTCGTCAGCATAGCGCACATGCATGGCCTTTCTGTCGGCATCAGAATAAACCGCCACTGAATAAATCCCCATTTCACGGCACGATCTCATCACTCTGACAGCGATTTCGCCACGGTTGGCAACCAGTATTTTTTCGATCATAAAGGCAGATTTGCCAGGGAAATTCCCTGTTTTGTTTAAAAAAAATCGTAGTTTAAACAAACCGTCTGTTGAAAAGTTTTACTTTTATATGCTCATTTCAGTCTGCAATCTATCCCACTTACCCCATGAGATCACGAAAATCCGATTTTAATTTGTTTGCCAGAATTATTCTGGTTGTTTTCATAGTTGAACAATTGATCTTTATGGGACTGGTTTTCTATAACAAAGGAACATCGATCATCGACTTCCTTGCCGATCAATGGATTTTTATAATTGATTTATTCCGTTGATTCACACCCATTCAAAGTAGCCTCTTCTTAAAGTGGGAAATGTTTTTTTGTTAGGATGAAACAGGCTATCCCCCAAGTCGCGGCGCATTTTTTTACTTCCGCGAATCAGCGAAGCGATGACTCTGTGGCTCATCGCTAAAATGTTTTAAACCTGACTTTTAGATTTCCAGTTAATGTTACAGGTATCAGCAGCCCGTCTTCCAGTATGCTTATATTTCCAAAACCAATCTTGTGGATTTTCCCTTGAAGGGTTAGTTCTGGTGTTAATTTGTTGTTTTGTAGATAATTATTCATCTGTTGGCGTGCTGTTTCCAGTTCTTTTTGGATGGGGAAAACCATTTGTTGGCTTATCTTTTTGTTGATCACTCCACCCAGTAGCCAACTGGCTGTTTTGTGCAATACGTTTCGGGTGCTTATGTCAAAATCTACATCATCTAATCTGATTTCGGCGGTTGCTGTGTCATAAACCGGTTTCCCTGTGAAGTAAAGAGTTCCCCTCAGGTCTCCATCCACTTCGGCCTTCAGAGCTACTTTTTCAGCAGAAGGAAACACGTCAACTGATTTGATTGTGATGTTTCGCTTTCCAATTTCGTAAGTTTTTCCCACAACATGCTTTCGGGCAATCACTCTCATTTCGCTATACAAAAGCCTGGTTTGCAGCATAACCGAAAAATCTTGAGGAACCTTGTCAACAATTTTCATATCAGGCACCGCAAAGGTTTGTTGGTGAGGTGGTTGGCCAACGAATACTTCTGACAATGCCTTGATGCTCATTTGGTGAATAATTTTTCCTTTCTGGCTGGTGACAGGGATGGTGTACAACTCCATCGGGTGCATCACGATCCAAGTGTTGTATTCTTCATTTACCTTTAAAGGGGTACTCAGTGCCTTCCAGGCTTCGTCTCCATATTTTCTCAAGTTGAGCTGCTCTGCTACAATTTTGTCGATAGCTTTTGCAATGGGTACTTGGTTGTTTTTAAGGAAATTATCAGCTATGAACCCGATGGGTAAATCCACCGGACCAAATTTCAACGAGGGTGATTTCAACCAACTATAACCTGTTGGAGTTGTAGTTGTTGCAACTGTCCAATTGGGTTGAATAGAGAATTTAGTTTTGAATTTCAGTAAGATGGCTCCTTCAACTTCAATGGGCTGTGAAATTGTGATTCCAAGGGTTTTTCCCTCATAGAAGTATTTGACCCAAAGTTTCAGCGGAATTTCATAGCGCAATTCGTTATCGTCAAGAGCTAATTCTATGTTGCTTTGCTTCCAGGCTTTCACCATCAAATTGTCGCCACCATTGTTTTTCAAATCCATATCTTCATAGATCAATCCATCGAATTGGTGATTCAGAAAGGTTTCAACCTGATCGATACTGGTTTCCATGGTGAGTGCTATGTAAGAGGGTGAATTCTCTGCCGTATAGGGTAGCACAATTTCTGCCGGTGCTGTGGGTTTCACGGTTCGGCACGAAGTGGCAACAAGAAACAATACAGCAATAGTCAGGATGCCCGAAACAATTTTCTTGATCATAACAGTATAAAGGAGTTCTTTTTTTATGATGAAGCTGCATAAGCCGCAGCACCAACAATGCCTGCCTGATTTTCGAGTTTGGCAGGTACCACCGGAGCTGATATACTCAAATAGGATTCGAAATTGTCGAATTTTTTACTCACTCCACCTCCAATGATAAAAATGTCGGGTGAAAAAAGAAACTCAAGGTACGAAAGGTATTCATTAAAGCGATAACCCCACTCCTTCCAATTCAGGTTGTTCCTGCTTCTGGATGCATCGCTGGCATAGACTTCAGCAATATCACCAAACATTCTGATATGGCCGAGTTCGGTGTTTGGCACCAGCTCTCCATTTGTGAAAAGTGCTGTTCCTAAACCGGTTCCAACAGTTATTAGAAATACGAGTCCTTTGTGTTTCACTCCCGCTCCGAATCTCATCTCGGCCAGTCCTGCTGCATCAGCATCGTTCAGAATATGACAAGGGTTGCTGGTGATTCCACTGAAGAGTTTTTCGGCATCCGTATCAATCCAGGTCTTGTCGATATTGGTGGCTGTTTTAACGCGGCCATGAATCACCCGGGCTGGAAATCCTATTCCTACAGGGCCTTCATATTCAAGCAGTCTGATAAGTTCCTTAACAGTATGCCCTACCGACACTGGGTCGGCTGGTTTTGGGGTAGGGATTCTTTTCCTGTCTGTAAGCAGTTTCCCTGTAGCTACATCAACTATTGCTCCTTTTATACCACTACCTCCTATATCAATTCCAAGTATTCCGTTTGTTATCTCTTTTTTTCCCATTTGTCAGTTATTTCCTTAAAGATTAGCGTTTGATTAGTTTACGGGTTGTTTTATTGCGGTCCTGATCGTAGATCTGAAGCAGATAAATCCCGTTTTGAAGCCCTCTGGTGTCTATTTTTACAAATTGCTCGCCCGATGTTTGTGAAACTACAGGCTGGCCCAGGGCATTGTAGAGCATAATTTGAACTGATTCTCCGATAGTTAATTGTTGAGAAATCATCAAGTAATCACCAAATGGATTGGTGACCACAATTGAACCTGACAGATCTTCCGTTTCCTGCCATCCGATCGACGATTCCTTGTAGATTTTCACGCGTTCGTTTCCACCGAATGGAGTTGCCTGCGAAAGTATAACATCTTCAACTGTAGAATGATAACCGGGATGATCAGCAACTAAACGGTATTCGCCCGAAGGGAGGTTTCTGAATAAGAACCGGCCAGTAACATCACTCACATCATACCGAAGTTTATTCCCATGAATATCGGTTAGATAGATAACAACTCCCGGAGTGGAAATGCCGTTTGAGGAGGTAGGATCGTTCACCTCCAGCACAATTCCGTCGATGCCGAAATATCCTGTGGGAAGTGTTGGCACGGGCTGCAAATAGATGTTTTCGCTGAAAAGGTTTTGATTGAGTTCAACGGGATTCGCCTGGGGCCAGGCTATCGCTTGCTTCGACCAGGTCGGGAAATATTTCCCTGCTTGTCTCGATTGCTCGGTGAGGGCAGCCCGAACGAGATAATTTCCCTCGAGTATATCCTGGAAATAGTAATAACCCAGATTGGAATAATGTGATGAAGTTATCGGGATAATGGTTTCATTGCTGTATATCCTGTACAGAGCTACTTCCGCTGTATCGCCTTCCGGATCAGGATTGTTGATGGGAATTGCTCCATCATAGATCGATCCTCCCAAATCAAAATACCTGTAGGTTTGAATGGTCTTGCAAAACTGATTTTTAAGCTGGTATTTTGGCGGAATCGAATCCGAAACTTCAAGGCAAACCTGAAACATTCCTGTTGACAGGTATTGGTGTAACGGGTTTTGCATTGTGCTGTTAAACCCATCGCCAAAATTCCAGACCCATTTGGTAAGGTGCGTCCCTTTTGATTGGTCGTTGAAGTGAAACAGGTTTGATGTCAACGAAAGTGAATCGAAAGAGTAAGCAAACGACGCTTCGGGGTATTGTAAAAACCCTAAATAAATGCTGTCGGTGTGGGTATCGTTACAAAACTGAGGAAAAGAACCATTCAGGACGTGGTGCTTTACGGTGTACCATCCGGTGTCTTCGTATTGATGAATTGGACTCATTAGTTGAGAAACAGCATCGTCTCCAAAACTCCACTCATAGAGGCTGGCCGGCCCTTGGTCTATCGGCAGAAATTTGACTGCCAGTATGTTGTTCGTGTCTCGCTCTATCGTAAATTGCGCTGAACAATCCAGGTCTGAAATGTTAATTGGCGTGCACTCCACATCGTCGCAATAATTCGGGTATTGTGAATTCCTGATTCTAAGACAGACATTAAAACTGCCAGTATCAGCATAATTATGAAAGGGATTGATCTCAGCTGATGTTGAACCATCGCCAAAAGTCCATATCCACTCATCCCCGGGGCCCGATGACAGATTTGTGAAGTTGAACAACATCGGATTAACAGTATCCTGAGTATAGGTAAACATCGATTGGCAAGGTATCAGTTCTATATGTACTGATTGCTCACTGGAGTCGTTGCAATAATCTGGTGCGAAAATATTGGAGACAAACAATTTGATCACGAAAGTCCCGGTATCTTCATAAGTGTGGATAGGGTTGGGCAAGTCTGAATACCTTCCGTCGCCAAAGTCCCAAAAATAACTGTTTATTGATCCGTCACCCAATGAATTGAAGTTGAATATAAAAGGGTTGATAGGATGAGGTATTATTTCAAATTTCGAGATGCAAGGGTTTATTTTGCACTGTATGGTATCTGAGAAAACCGACCAACAGACTTCAAAGGCTAGTATGTTTTTCGCGTGGAGAGTAACTATATAAGTGCCGGTATCAGCGTAAAGATGTGATGGACTGAGGAGGGTGGAGGTTGCGCCATCACCAAAATCCCACCACAGGGAGTCAATATCTGTTCCAACGAATCCCTGGAAGTGATACAGGAATGGGTTTGAACCGTCGGGGATTGTGATGAATGAGGCATCGCAATTGACCGGAATCGGAACAACTATAGTCCGGCAGTACACATCATAACACGATTTAGTGGCATCCGAAATGTAAAGGCATACTTCATAAATACCCGATTCTGAATATAAATGTATGGGATTGGGGTCGTTGCTGGTAAGGTTGTCTCCAAATTCCCAAAAATAGGTGACCACGGAAGTTGTACTCGATGCGTCAGTAAACTGTATTTCAAGTGGATTAAGGCCCGAAGTTGTATAGGTAAAATAAGCCTCACAAGCGTCAGCCCCGTCTGAGACGGGTACAGCAAAACCCGAACCGATTTTTAAAAAAATCAGAATCGAGATAATGCCTGTCAGATACTTGCCTTTCAATGCCATTGAAAATATTTTTGGTATCTCACTGATTGATTCAACAAGAAACCACAAATTTAGCTAAAATCACGAATGAAATGGTAATTCGTTAGAATTTGATGCTTAAACCGGCATTAATTCCTAGAGAGTGTGGCGACGAAAGGTTACCTTCTTTGTAGAGGGAATGGCGATATGCCCGGTAATAGGGTTCAATTTCAAGTTGTACTCGCCGGTTGAACATGATGTCAAAACGCAACCCGGCAGTGTACATAAACCATTGTGATCTTCTTTCAGGAGTTATGGTTGTGTATTTAATGCTTGATTTAACGCCTGAAGGCATTTGAGGTTTCCCGATGTCTCTGGTTGCTTCAAAACTGATGGCTCCTCCTACCCATGCAGTCAGCCCAAACCGGCCGTAGTCGGCAATCCTGTAACCAAATTGGAGAGGAATAGTCAGGTAATTGTAACGGTTTTGTCCTAACAATGTAGTGGCCTTTGTTACTGAGTCATAGACATAAACGGTTTGAGTGATCAGGACTACACTATCTGGATTGGTGGGGTCAGGAATGAAATAATCAACTCTTATGTAAGAGTAAATGGTATCCCAGTCGCGGTAAGTAGCATCATACAAACCATTTTCTTCCCATTGATGGTGAGCAAGTCCGGTCTCAATCTGAAAACCATAGTTTTCGTATCGAAGCTTTAATTGGTTGGTGCTGGAAGAAAGAGTGGTTTTCAGTTCGTCTTCCAAGGGTTGTGTGAATTGATCATAACCTGTTGACAATCCAACTGAAAACTTACCTGGGTGTTTGTAAAAACCATCCAGACCGGCAATTTTTTCCCATGATCTGGTCCAAAAATCTGATTTCTTTAAGGTGTCGTCCTTAACCGTTATTGCACCTGCTGCGATGGGCTGCATGAACGTAATACCTGCGTCATTTTCTCCTGATCTGGCAACGATTGTTGTGTGTTGGTTTTCAGCCCGAAGATTGATTGGAGCAGATGGCTCCTTTACAGGTGTTTTATAAGGTATATCTTGTTTAATACCAGTTGCCTGATTAGGAGGCTTTATGGTTGTGGTCTCACTAACCAAAGCTTGGTTTTTTTCTCCTGACGTAAGAACTATGGGCGATTCCTGCAAGGCGATGATGGTGGCAAGTGTTATGAGGGTTGTTGTTGCTATAGTGCCAGCAATCAAGTAGATATTATGCGCGAAGTTGGTTACATTCAGATGAATAAATTCATGCCACGAAAGGCCACGACTCACCCCGTTCCACACTTTCGGCGAGGGAGTTGGCTCGAAACTCTCCAGTTGATTCCGGAAGAGTTGGTCGATATTATCGTGCATGTTATCCATTATCTCAAAGGAACAATCAATTTTTCAATTTCTTTCTGGAGGTATTTGCGAGCTTTTGAAAGCTGTGATTTTGATGTATTTACTGAAATATTGAGGGAGTCTGCGATTTCTTGGTGCGAAAACCCATCCAGTGCATACATGCTGAAAACGTGTTTATATCCTTCGGGAAGTTTTTGAATCAGACCAATTAATTGGTCGCTGCTTACCGAAGAAGCCAAAGGAGTCTGATCTTCGTTCGGGTTATCATCGCTCAAAAATGGTTCGATCACTTCCAAATCAACACTAATCCCTTTCTTTTTATTCTTCTGATATTGAGAAAGTGAAGTATTGATCATGATACGTTTCATCCAGCCTTCAAAAGAACCTGAACCACTGTAAGTTGAGATATTGCGGAACACCTTAATAAATGCATCCTGCAAAATGTCTTCAGCTTCTGTGGCATCGTTTGAATACCTCAGGCAAACCGCGAACATTCTACGCGAATACTTCTGATACAGCAGGTTTTGAAACCGCCTCTTGCCGGTTTTACAACCTTCTATCAGTTGCAAATCTTCAGCTGACAGCATATTCGATCCGATAGACTGGTCGGTTTTCAAATGGTTGCCTGAAGTTTATAAAAAAAAGTTTTTCTCATCATAAATCCCTTATAATTACTAATATATGGGAATAGCCTTATGGTCATTGCTGGTATGTTGAACGGTGTAAACAGTAATTTCATGCGCAATAAGGCTTAGAGTTGTGGAAATTGGCTTCAATCATCACAGGTGAATCCTTCGGGTCAAAGGTATAAAAAAAGGATGTCATGATCACTCAATGTGCTTTTGAGCTACAAAAACTCTTCCCGACTGTTTCTCGTGTGGATTAAAACATGCGAACGATTTGACCTATTTGCGTACTTTTGCAACCTGAATTAACCCAACGTAAGTTATCGTTAGAAACACCGTTGCAGATATTGACCTTTGTCAATTCTGTTTATTGATGTAGGGTTGTTAAAAATACTGGATATGAAGCGTTTTAGAATTTCTGATTTGCTTTTGAATGGGAAACCCGGAGAGCAGATCACTGTTATGGGCTGGGTTAGAACCAAAAGGGGTAACAAGAATGTTGCTTTTGTAGCTTTGAACGATGGTTCAACTATAAACAACCTCCAGATTGTGTTTGACTTGTCAGTATTCGCAGAAGAAGCAATGCGCCCGGTGTCAACCGGAGCTGGAATCAGGGTGGAAGGCAAGCTGGTGGAATCCATGGGAAAGGGGCAATCAGTTGAATTGCAGGCATCTTTAGTGGAGGTGTTTGGTGCCGCCGACCCCGATACCTACCCTCTGCAAAAGAAGGGGCATTCGCTTGAGTTCCTGAGGTCTATTGCTCATCTGCGTCCTCGCACCAATACTTTTGGTGCTGTCCTGCGCATACGTCATCATCTGGCTTTTGCAATCCATCAGTATTTTCATCAGAATGGCTTCTACTATATGCACACCCCGGTGATTACAGCAAGCGACGCTGAAGGTGCCGGGCAGATGTTCAGAGTATCTGTTTTGGATGCAGCTCATCCTCCAATGACACCCGAGGGGAAAGTCGATTTCTCGCAAGACTTCTTTGGGCGCGAGTCCAGATTGACAGTCAGCGGGCAGCTTGAAGCTGAACTTGGGGCTTTGGCGTTGGGGCTGGTATATACTTTTGGCCCAACCTTCAGAGCCGAGAACTCAAATACTCCTCGTCATTTAGCAGAATTTTGGATGATAGAGCCTGAAATGGCTTTCTTCGATATTCATGATGACATGGATCTGGCCGAAGATTTCCTGAAATATCTAATCACTTTTGCACTCGACCATTGTGCCGATGATCTTGCCTTCTTGAATGAAATGTATGATAAAGAGTTAATAGACAGGCTTAAAGGCGTATTGGCAAATCCTTTTATGAGGCTTGACTATACCGAAGCAATTCGCATCCTTCAGGAGTCAGGCAAGAAATTCGAGTTTCCGGTAGAGTGGGGGTGCGACCTTCAGTCGGAGCACGAGCGCTATCTTGTGGAGCAGCACTTCGGAAAACCAGTCATCCTGACCAACTACCCCAAGGACATTAAGGCTTTTTATATGAAGCAAAATGATGATGGCAGAACCGTGAGAGCTATGGACGTATTGTTCCCAAGAATAGGCGAAATAATTGGCGGATCGCAAAGAGAGGAGAATCTTGAAAAACTCCTCAACCGTGTCAGAGAAATGGGAATGTCAGAAGAAGAGATGTGGTGGTACATCGATACACGAAAGTTTGGCTCTGTTCCACACAGTGGTTTTGGCCTTGGCTTTGAGCGTCTCGTTTTGTTTGTGACAGGTATGGCCAATATTAGAGATGTTATTCCTTTTCCTCGCACACCGCAAAATGCTGATTTTTAGTTTCTAAATGTCTGATTAGCCGGCCTTGTGCCGGTTTTTTTCGTTCCTGCCTAATCCAAATTTTTATAAATAAGCGCTGTTGTCGGTAATGCGAAATTGATTACCTTTGTTTACCTGAATTGCTTTTTAGGTATTCTGAAATAGCTTCAGACATCATTTTATAAACTCAAACTGTTGATTATAATATTATGCTGAGTCAAAAACTACAGCAAAAACTCCTTCAGAAATTATCTCCACAGCAGATCCTGTTGATGAAGCTGTTGCAGATACCGTCTATGGCATTGGAGCAAAGAATTAAGCAGGAAATTGAAGAGAATCCTGCACTCGAGGAGAGTGAACTTCAGTTTGAGGATGAATACATACAACCCGATGGGCCTGCCGATGATTTTCAGGATCCCGTTTCGGGTGATGAGGATCACTCCAGAGATGAGCCGGATGATTTTTCTGATCCTGAGCCTATAAAGGATAGGAATGAAGAATTTGATTTTGAGGACTATCTGGAAGATGATGATACTCCTTTGTACCGACTTCAGGCAAACAATTCGAGTCCTGACGATGAAACCCACGAAACTCCTTTCGTTTCCGGACTTAGCTTCCAGGAAATGCTTCTTCAGCAGCTGGGTCTGAGGGTTCTGACAGATAAACAAATGGTTATTGGCCAGCAAATCATTGGAAACATCGACGATTCAGGATACCTTAACCGTGAAATTGATGCAATGATTGACGATTTGGCTTTCATTCATAATCTGGAGGTTAAAAGATCGGAGGTAGTTGGTGTTCTGGAGGTTGTTCAGCAGCTTGATCCTCCTGGAATTGCGGCCCGGACTTTAAGAGAATGCCTGCTCCTTCAACTCAGGCGAAAGCCGCAAACTATGGCTGTTCAGGGAGCTATCAAGATTATAGATCGTAATTTTAATGAGTTCACCAAAAAGCACTTCGATAAAATACAGAAGAAGATTCAGCTCTCCGACGAACAGATGAAAGAAGCTGTAAACGAGATTCTTTCGCTCAATCCAAAGCCTGGTAACTCATTGAACGAGAATCAAAGAACCACACAATACATTGTTCCCGATTTCTTTGTTTATAACAACGACGGGGAGCTTGAACTGGTGCTTAATTCGCGGAATATGCCTGAACTAAAACTAAACCGGACTTATACCGAAATGCTTGAGACCTACGTAGAAGCCAAAGGTAAAGCTACTTCTCAGCAAAAGGAGGCCGTAATGTTTGTGAAACAAAAGGTTGATTCTGCCCGCTGGTTTATTGATGCCATCAAGCAGCGGCAACACACTTTGTCGGTAACGATGACCGCAATCATGGAGTACCAACGGGAGTTCTTTCTTACTGGCGACGAAAAAAGGATTAAACCTATGATTCTGAAAGACATCGCCGAGCGAGTTAGGCTTGATATCTCCACCATCAGCAGAGTCGCCAACAGTAAGTATGTGCAGACTCCTTACGGAACTTATTTGCTGAAGTATTTTTTCTCAGAAGCCTTAACCAACGAATCGGGAGAAGAGGTTTCAACACGTGAGATTAAGAAGATTTTAACCGACTGTTTGGATGGTGAGGATAAAACCAAACCCCTGACTGATGAGGAATTGATGAACATTTTGAAGGAGAAAGGTTATGTAATTGCCCGGCGCACGATAGCAAAGTATCGGGAGCAGTTGGGAATTCCAGTTGCTCGACTTCGTCGGGAGTTGTAGCCATTTTTACTCGTGAACAGCAAGCAGTATCCTGAAGTTATAGCTAAGATTATTTCAGTTGTTTCACACCCTATGGTGTTGATACAGTTTTATTTGCAGTTAAGCGTTCTGAATCGTCCAAAGCTTGACCAAGCAACACTGTTGAAAGGTCTGATGGTCTTCCTTTTTTTAATGGCTTTGCCTGTACTGTCGATAATTTGGCTTAAAAAGATTGGAAGAGTGAGCAGTTGGGAAATGGAAAGCAGAAAGGAGAGAACCGTGCCCTTTTTGTTGATGTTGGTTTTTAATACTACTCTTTATGGCTTTTTAGTGTATTTCGACTTGTTCCCTGAACTAAAAAATTTGTTGCTGTTGGGCGGTTCTCTGGTAGCTTTTGCATTGTTGGTGAATCTGTTTTGGAAAATTAGCATTCACATGATAGGTCTTGGTAGTTTGGCGTCGTTGGTAAGTTACAATGGGTTGGGTTTTCATGTTTTTAATGTAGAAACCAATCTTTTGGTGGTTATCACCTGTGCACTGGTGGCTGCTGTCTTGGTTGCCTTCTCCCGTTACAAACTCAAAGCCCACAATCCAGCCCAAATAATAGCAGGCTGGATCGCGGGCTTTGCATTGACAACGTTTTGGCTTTACATCTTGTAACCCTAATAAGGCATAATGCTTAAACCAACCGAGATAGGGAACATTTGTGGCCCCTGGTCTTTTTTGAAAGTTGATTGCAATTGGTAGGCTCCATAGAGGTTAATCCATTTGTAGCCAATTCTGCCGTAAACGGTATATTGCCACAGCTCAAGGTAACGAACATCGTCTCGCTTGATGGTGACATTATAACCAACCGATTCATCATAACCCACGAATTTGGAGTGCTGATGAACCAATACACTGAATTTGAATCCAAAATACGCACGGAAACCGCTTTTGGCTCTATATTTTATCTCAAGAGGAATGTCAACATAAGCTAAAGTGATTTTTGCTTTGTCGTAGCTTATAGAATCAGAATCAAGCTTGACAAATTCAGTGTATCCCCCTTTGTCATAAGGCAATGCATCCATGTATAAGTTGTGCGTGCTGACGCCCAATCCATAACTAAAGTCAAATTTGCTTTCACCCATTTGGTTGTTATAAAGACCGAATACATTGATGCTTCTGTTAAACCAGGAGGGATCGATGTTGTCCGGAACTTTTTGCCAAATATCTGTGTAAATATCAAAACCGAGTGAGAATTTGCGGAATTCACCCGGCTGTTTTTCCTGCGCCAAAGCTCCTATAGCAATGACTACCAGGGTTAAGAGAAGAATTGATGTTTTTTTCATGCGCTGAATTTCAGTAAGTAACACGCTGTGACAAATATACGAATAATTATCAACTGCCATAAGGAAAAAATTTAACCGCGTTTGTTGGCAGTTCGATTTTTTCTGCGGATATAAAGAATCTGAGTTAAAAAAATTGTGTAAGTTTGAAATTTTAACGCCATTTTATGAAAATCAGATATTTTTTTGGCTTTGCATTACTAGTTGCCATTAATTGCTTTGATGCATATTCTCAGGAGAATGACAGCACAAAGATGAAAAAAAAGACAGGTTTTAATCTTGGGCTACTTCCTTCTGTGCTCTTTAATTCTGATCTGGGGTTTCAGTATGGAGCCCTTGGTAATTTGTATCAATATGGTGATGGAAGTACTTATCCCGAGTACAGGTGGTCGGTGTATGCCGAGGTGGCCCGAACAACGAAGGGAGGTGGTATAAACCAGATTAATTTTGATTCTAAATATTTGCTGCCCTTTGGATTGCGTCTTACCGCTGATTTAAGTTTTTTAACCCAACAAGCTCTTGATTTTTATGGTTTTAACGGTTATGAAAGCCGCTACAACTCTTCCTGGGAGAACAGCGCATCTGGATCTTATATTTCCAGGATGTTTTACCGACTTGAAAGGCAGATGCTCAGAGCCGAAGCTTCGTTTCAGAGACAAATTGGGTCATCTCCATTCCATTGGGTTGCCGGAGTCACCTTTTTGAAAACTGAAATCAGCGATGTGGATCTGGTTGCTCTGAATAAAGGGCTAAGTGGAGATGAGCTTTTGCCTGATACCATTTCCCTCTTTTCGTTGTATAAGACGTGGGGTTTACTGCCTGAAAAACAATGGAATGGTGGCCGGCATCTGCTTCTGAAGACAGGTTTGGTTTACGACTCTCGTGATAATGAACCCAACCCAATGAAAGGATTGTGGGCAGAAGCTGTTGTTGCCATTGCCCCGGCAACTCTGGCTTCTGAAAGATGGGCAAAGATGTCGGTCATTCTACGACAATATTTCACACTCATCACCAATAAACTCTCATTTGTTTACCGCGCCGGATATCAGGGAACTCTGTGGGGATCTGTACCTTGGTATCAGCAATCCTATATGATCAATTCTCTGACACGCAGTACTACGGTTGATGGACTGGGTGGCGGAAAGTCGTTGCGTGGGATTTTGCGCAACAGGGTTGTAGGGGATGCTGTGTTGTATATAAATGCCGAGTTTCGGTGGAAAGTTCTGCATGCATATTGGAAGAGACAGAATTTTTATCTGGCAATCAGTTCTTTTGCCGATGTCGGAAGGGTTGTAAAGGCGCATCCTGTTGACCTGACTCTTGTTCCGGTCGATAAGTCAGCTTTTTTTGATCAAATATCCGATAGTTGGCATCCTGCAATTGGTGGAGGTCTCCACATCGCGATGAACGAGAATTTTGTATTAGCCGTCGATTATGGTCGGGCTTTGGATAATCGTGACGGCCAATCTGGTCTTTATATAGGACTTAACTGGCTGTTTTGAGGATCAATCATCAATTTTGTCGTTTAAAGAGCGGAATCCTTCTCCAAGGATTTCGCTGCCGTCCATTACGGTAATGAATGCTTTGGGATCGATTCGCCTGATAGCTGACTTCAGGATCGCAACTTCCCGACGGTTCATTACTGTGAAAATGATCTGCTTATCCCGATTGTTGTACATCCCGTTACCTTGCAGAAAGGTACCTCCCCGGTTTAAATCGTTGATAATAACATCACGTATCTTCTGGTACTCATCAGACACTATAAACAAGCATTTTTCATAACTGAAACCCTCCATGACCAAATCCACCGTTCTTCCTAACACAAAGATTGTGACCCACGAATAGAGCGGAATGCGCCAATCGCGAAAAACCAGGAATCCTAAAAGGACAATGGCAGAATCAACAAAAATCATCAACTGACCCACAGGACGTTGAGTGATCTTGCTCAGAATCATTCCCACCATATCTGTACCACCGCAGGTGGCTTTGGCCTTAAAGAGCAAGGCCACTCCAAATCCTATTACAACCCCGCCATAAACCGCCGACATGAGCATATCGTTCTCGAGTTGGAGTGGATCGTTGCCTAATATATAGGTTAATGTATCGATAAAAGTACTGGTAAGCAAGAATCCGGTAATTGTTTTTGTTCCGAATCGTGGTCCCAGTATTTTTATACCCAAAAGTGTGATAGGCACATTGAAGAAAAGTGCCATTGCTCCAACAGGAAGATTAAAAACATGATGTATGATAATGCTGATGCCATAAACTCCACCAGGCACAATTTTGTATGGGGTTATGAACAAAACATAACCAGCGGCAATGAATAAGGCTCCAGCTACTATCATCCCCATGGAGATATACCAACTACGACTGAAGAGTTTTTCGGGTTTAATAAAAGGCATATTCAATCTGATATTTTGTCATTCAATGATTTAAATCCATTTCCGAGTATTTCCCCGGCATCTGTTACTGTGAGAAATGCTCTTGCATCGATGGCCTTGATTCCATCTTTAAGAATGGCCAACTCTCTGCGATTTAATACGGTGTGAATTACAACCCGATCGCGACCATTGTACATCCCTTTGGCCTCCAGGAATGTACCTGAGCGGTGCAGGTCATTGATAATGATATCACGGATTTCCTGGTATTTATCGCTCACGATCATTACCGATTTTTCATGTCTGAAGCCCTCCAGAACCAAATCAATCACCATTCCTGAAATAAAAATGACGATCCAACTGTAGAGTGGGGTTCTCCAATCAGCGAAAACCACAAGACCCAGCAACACTATAACAGAATCGATGCAGATGACCAATATCCCCAGAGGCTGCTTGGTAAACTTGCTGATAATCATTGCTATTACATCCGAACCACCAGATGCAGCCCTTGATTTAAAAATCAATCCCAATCCTGCCCCCGAAAGGGCTCCTCCAAACAAGCATGCCAGGAAAACATCGTTTGATAAACCCAAGGGATCAGGTTGATTGATTAACAACGTCATACCATCCATAAAAACGGAGGTGGCGATGAATCCTATTACCGTCCTGACGCCAAATCGCGGACCTAGTATCCTGATTCCAAAAAAAGTTAAAGGGATGTTTAAGAGCAGTCCGGCCAAACCAACCGGAATACCATCAAAGCCCAAAGGCATCTCCCGCGTAATGTGGTGAATGATGATTCCAAGTCCGTAAATACCTCCGGGAACTACATGGTAGGGATTGATAAACAGGACGTATGCCAGAGCCAGAAGAAAAGCTCCTGACACCACCAGAAGGTAATCTTTAAACCATTGAGCTGAAAAGGTTCTTTCGCTTGGGATAAATGCCATGGATGTTATAAAACGGTTACTGATTTGCGGTGCAAAGGTATTCGATTTTGCCCGATTACCCTGTGTTGGGTTTCTTAGGCAAATTGAAAGATAGTTGCTGGTTGATACAATTTTTTATCCTGAAGTATGTTATTGCTTTGTAGCGGAAAATCCTAACCGGGTTTTCTTTTCTTGTACGATCGGAAATTGATCACGACATTTTGCTCTATAGAAAAACGTAAAAGGAATACGACAAACAGGGCTAGTTTTGAAACCATTTCCAATCTGACCAGTATAAACAAGTTGCTTTGGACTGGTGCTTTTTAGCATCACCCTGAAGCGGGAATTTTTGTTCAGGTGGTTTTTTTTTCGTTATTTTATCGCCGTTTTAAGCGGGAATTAGATCAAATTAATCTGATGGGTTACGCATATAGGGTATTTTTATTTATAGTATTCATCTACTTTGTTTTGCGAGTTCATGCACAGCAGGAACCACAAATCACACAGTATATGTTTACCCCCATGGCTTACAATCCGGCAACCGCCGGAACTAGTGGAAATATTTCAGTTACAGGACTTTTGCGTGAGCAGTGGATTGGTTTTAAAGACAGCGAGGGAAACAGAGTTTCTCCCCGTACTTTCTTCTTATCAGTTGATGCGCCCCTCAAAGTATTGCATGGTGGACTTGGTGCCGTTATTGTGAACGATAAACTTGGCTATGAGCAGAATATAGGGTTAAAACTGAGCTACGCCTATATAACGGATTTTCGTTCTGGGGAACTTAGTTTTGGTCCACAGATCGGATTGCTTGACAAGAGCATCGATTTTTCTAAACTTCAGGCTCTTGAATCTGACCCAATCTTTCAGGCCACTGAAGAAAAGGCGATGATGTTCGACATTGGATTGGGTGTTCTTTACAGAGTGCCTGGCAAGTATTATATGGGATTTGCAGCCTCACAGGTAATTCAAAGTAAAGGAAGTCTTGGCGAAAACCCCAATTACAGCAACAAACGTCATTTGTATTTAAGTGGTGGTTATGAGTATGTTATTCCCGATTATCCCCTGTATGAAGTAGAGCCCAGCGTGTTGATTAAGACTGATATGGTTAGCTATCAGGTTGATTTGAATGCCAGAGTTACCTACAATCAAAAGTTTTGGGGCGGTTTAACCTATCGGATCACAGATGCTGTAGCCTTGATGCTTGGGGTTAAAATTAAACAGTTAATGGTTGGATATTCTTATGATATAACCACTTCTAAGTTGGGAAGTGCCGGAAGTTCAGGTAGTCATGAAATCATGGTTAACTACAGCTTCAAACTGGATTTGGATAAGAATCCGAAAAGTTATAGGAATACAAGATTTTTATAAAAATATCTCTTATTTTTGCACATTTGCATAATTAGTTGACTCGGAAAGATTTGAAATACGACCCATCAAACCGGACTCTTTATATGAAAAGACCATTGTTGTATCTTGTAGTGCTTTTTATAGCAGCAAGTTGCGGTAATTCAGGCAACGGGGAACTAACGGGTGTTCCTGATCGTCCTGTTTTTTACCAGCCCGACCCTTACGGCATGACCTTTATCCCGTTGGGCAGTTTTACTATGGGAACTGGCGAGCAGGATGTTCCTTATGCTCAGGTTCAACAACCTAAAACTGTTTCAGTTTCATCGTTCTATATGGATGAAACCGAAATTACGAATAATGAATACCGTCAGTTCGTGTACTGGGTTCGTGATTCACTAGCCCATACCTATCTCGGAAGAGCTCAGGTAGCCAATCCTGGTACCAGCCCCGAGCATTTTGTTGTTGACCGAAGAACCAACGACAGAACAGGTCAGGGACCCGATGATCCTACCAATTTTAATATCGACTCTACCGGCCAACCGGTTCAACCCGAGCAGTATGTTATCAACTGGAAGGAAAAAATTGACTGGAGGGGGGAAAAGTTACAACAGGGAACTCCGAATCCGGTTGACAGGATGTTTTTACCGGTTGAAGAGAGGTTTTTCCACCGGAAAGAGATTGATAGCCGTAAGCTTTACTACCGGTATTTCTGGATCGATATGCAGAAGGCTGCAAGGATGGGCAATCGTTGGCAGCATCAAAAAAATGCTCAGGGGCAGATTACAGGTACAGGTGGCAACTACTCTCCGGCCATTGCGGCTCAAGGAAATCGCCGAGCTTTTGTTATCGAAGAGGTGATTAATGTCTATCCCGACACCCTTGCCTGGATAGCCGATTTCTCCTATAGTTATAATGAGCCTATGACCAAGACCTATTTCTGGCATCCGGCCTACGACAACTATCCGGTTGTTGGCGTAACCTGGAAACAGGCAGAGGCCTTCAGCGTGTGGAGAACACAGTATATGAATACTTATCTGCTTAGTCAAAAGGGGGAGCCTATTGTAAATGATTTCAGATTGCCTACTGAAACCGAATGGGAATATGCAGCCCGTGCAGGCTACGAAGAGAATCCATTTCCTTGGGGTGGCCCTTATGCCCGAAATCAAAAGGGGTGTTTTTTGGCTAACTTCAAACCCTCGCGTGGAAATTATACCGGCGATGGGGGGCTTCAGACAGTTATTGCAGCTCACTATCCCCCCAACGATTTTGGGTTGTACGATATGGCTGGCAATGTTGCCGAGTGGACTCAAAGTGCTTATGATGAACTCTCCAACAATGTTACCTGGGATCTGAACCCCAGCTATACCTACAACGCGAAGGATGGTGATCCTGCCGTATTAAAAAGGAAAGTTATCCGTGGCGGATCTTGGAAGGATGTCTCCTATTTCCTTTACAATGGGTCAAGAAGTTATGAATATCAGGATTCTGCAAAAAGTTATATCGGATTCCGTTGCGTACAATCGTATCTGGGTAGGGCTAAAGACGATAATCCCAGCAAATCATCTGAAGTGTATAAGTAAAAAGAAGAACTGTCAATAATTAATAAACCAAAATAAATCGGATCAAAATGAATAAGCTAGAGAAAATTGTCGAGAGCCGTGGATATAAAAATTTCATGGGGAAACTTTATGGAATTGGTGCTGCGGTAGTTATCGTGGGTGCTTTGTTTAAAATTACGCACATCCCCGGAGCTAACGAAATGCTTTTTGTAGGGCTTTTAACCGAAGCTACAATCTTTTTCTTTTCTGCTTTCGAGAAACCTCATGTGGAACCCGATTGGAGCCTTGTTTATCCTGAATTAGCCGGGATGTACCACGGTGATGAATCTATCCCTGCTACTCTTGACGAAGAAGTTGAAAAAGCAGGCACAGTGACCGAAAAACTCGATCAGATGTTGGCTGAAGCCAAAATCGAACCTGAACTTCTCCAAAGTCTGGGTGCAGGTTTGCGCTCGTTTGCCGATACAGCAAAAAATATGAATACACTGGCAGATGCTGCCAGCGTAAATGGCGAATTTGTAGGACATCTGAAACAGGCTACTACTCAGGTTGGAAATCTGTCGAAAGCTTATTCGCAAACAAGCGATGTGCTTCAGCGTGAAGCAGAAGTGTCAAAACAGCACTTGGAAAACCTTCAGGGTATTGCTAAAAGCACTCAGCAGCTTAACACTGTTTACAACAATGTTTCAGATACCATGAAGCAGGAAATGCAGGCGCATCAGGATTTGAAACAAAACCTTACTACTGCTACCAAAGCTGCAGGCGATATGGTTGAAAAATTTGCCGGTTCAGCAGAAACTTTTGCTAAGGCCTCTCAAACCATTCAAATGTCGGTTGCCAGCAGTGAGAGCTATGCTGGTCAACTTCAGTCAGTTACTAAGAATCTTTCCGCCTTGAATGCCTTGTATGAAGTTCAAATCAAGCAATCGCAAGGTCAAAGTCAGGTTGGTGAAGCCACTCGTAAAGTTACCGACGATTATCTGGCCGCAATGTCTTCAACAGCTGCTAATACAGCCAAGCTGAACCAAACCCTTCTTGAATTGCAGAAATCGCTCGATCTGCAAATGTCTGGCACAGCCGGTCAAACCAAGATTTCGGCAGATATTCAGGTTGCTATGCAGCAGTTCCTGGCTCAAATGAAAGCCTCGATTGAGCAGACTACTAATTACCAGAAGCAGGCTGATTTGCTGACTACCAACATAACCAAGCTTAACAACATTTACGGCAACATGCTGTCGGCTATGAGCGTGCGTCAGGGTTAGTTATTACCACCAAATTGTTTAAATTTTAAAAAGATACAGTATGGCTGGATATAAAGAAACCCCGAGGCAGAAGATGATAGGTATGATGTACCTGGTTCTGACAGCCTTGCTTGCACTTAATGTTTCAAAGGATATTTTGAATGCCTTTGTTATTGTGAACGATAGTATGGAGGTGACCAATGCAAATTTTGATAAGAAGCTTGCCGACACTTACGCACAATTTGGGAAAAAGGCAGCTACTGGTGGGCAGGAAGCCGAAGACTATTATAAAAAAGCTATGGAGGCCAAACGCCTCTCCGATGAATTAGTTGGTTATATTCTTCAAACAAGATCAGAGTTTATTAAACTTTATGACCCTGAGGAAAAGGATTTTAAGGCCGATACGGTAACCTTAAGGTATTTTGAAGCAAAAGATGATTACGAGAAGGGAACCAATTTTTTTGCAGGTGGCGGACCCGGTGGCGAATTGTTGAAAAATGCTGCTGGTTACAAGATGATGGAGAAGTTTAAGGCTTATAGGCAGGATATGGTGAACCTTGTCAACCCTGATCACCGCGATGCCATGAACAACCAAATTGGCCTGAAAACAGAAGGTGACTTTGTTGATGCCGAAGGAATCAAGAAAAACTGGGTAGATTACAATTTCTACCATACCATTTTTGCCGCTGATCTGGTATTGCTTAATAAGTTTATTAACGAGGTTCGCAATGCCGAATTTGATGTGGTTACCCGTTTGAGCAGTTATGTTGGTGCTACAGATTTCAAATTCAATGCAATAGCTGCCAGAGTAATCCCTAAGAAAGTGTTTCTCTTTAAAGGAGAACCCTTTGAAGCAGAAGTTCTTGTTGCTGCGTACGACACAGCTGTAGCCCCTGACGTTAGATACATTACAGGTACCGACAAATGGCCCGGAGGCCCCGGGGGGATTAAAGTCAATGGAGATAAAGGCTTGGTAGTGATGGATATTCCAACTGGAGGTATGCCTTACGGAGAAAAAAAATATGCTGGAGTTATAAGTCTTACCAACCCTTTAGGCGTTGTTGAGGATTATCCTTTTGGAGGTTCTTTCTTCGTTCAGGAATCTGTGGCAGTTATTTCTCCTGATAAAGTAAATGTTCTGTATGAAGACCTGGAAAACCCTGTTTCTGTTTCAGTTCCCGGGTATCCATCCGAAAAGGTTTCGGTGAATGTACAGGGTGGTGGAGCATCATTTAAACAATCAACTCCAGGTGTTTATATGATTAAACCCACAAATACTACTCCTGTAACCATTTCTGTTACCGTAAAAAGTGATGACAATAAAGCCATCAACTTTCCAGCTAAACAATTTAAAGTCAGGAAAGTGCCACCTCCTACGGTTATTGTTGCCGACAGGTTTTCGGGCGGAGCAGTTACCATTGATGCGTTGAAGCGTGCCAGGTTAACTGCTGTTTTACAGGACTTTCTTTTTGAAGGTTTGGAATACGATGTTATTGGTTATCAGTTGAATGCAAATGTTAATGGCGAAAGACGCAAACAAGATATCAAGGGCGATGCCATCCCTGCTGATGTTAGAGCAAATATTATCGAGAAATTGCGCACTGGAGCCACCGTTCAATTCGAGAATATCCAGGTTCGCAGGAAGGGTTCGTCAAAAACAGAGATCGTTTCCGGCGTTTATTTAAATATTTTATAATCCTCTTATGAATAGAGTAATTCTGGTAGTTTTTCTTTTAATTGGTCTGGCTTTCAAATCGGGACACAGCCAGTCAGTTGCTACCCCTCTGAATAATGCCTGGCAAAAAATCAGAGTGTCTAACCGGGTGCCGATTCCTTTGCCAGCTGTCCAGGAATCAGATGTAATGTTTACAAAACGGGTGTGGCGGTACATCAATCTGAAGGAAAAAACCAATGCCCCATTGTATTTCCCGATTGAACCCACCAGAGGCCGAAGAAGTCTTTTCAATGTTTTGGTTGATGCAATCCATACACCACGAAGCACTACTCCGTTTGGGACCAATACTTTACGCGTGTTTGTTGATGAAGAATTCGTTCAGCCTTACACCGATGTAACCTCCTTTGACACTTCATCAATGATGAGGCATTTGGTTCCAACCACGAGTGCTAGCACAGGGCAAACCGTTTTTGATACTGTTTATGTGAAATCGTTTCATATTAGCGGAGTAAAAGTGGTTGAAGATTGGTTCTTTGATAAAAAGAGATCGCAAATGGATTTTCGTATTTTAGCCTTGGGTCTTGAAATTGACGAACGCGATCTTCACCCTTCAAAGCGTACAAACCCTAAAACGCCTCTGACAATTTTCTGGGTTTATTATCCTGAAGCCAGGCATTGGCTGTGCAATCAGGAGATATTTAACCCTAAGAACGATGCCGGGCGAATCTCCTTTGACGATTATTTTCTGAAACGGAGGTTTTCTTCCTACATCTATAAGGTTGAAAACGTGCACGATCGTCTGATTTCTCAGTACACCAACGGATTGGATGCCTTGCTTGAGTCAGAGAAAATCAAACAAGAGATATTTCAGTTTGAACACGACCTGTGGGAATACTAGTTTTCTTTTTGCATAAATAATATTTCACCCCGGAAGCAAATTAGTTTCCGGGGTTTTTTGATAAAGCCTTTGCCTGTTTTATCTTTGCCTTATGCGATCATCCATCTTAGATACTGCCGTAGAATACCTGAAAGGGGTTGGTGCTGCCAGAGCTAAAGTTTTGGAAGAGGAGTTGAATGTGACTTATTTTGCCGATCTGTTGTATGTCTTTCCTTTTCGTTACATCGACCGTAGCAAGTTTCAATTGATCAGCCAGGTAAACACAGATTTGCCTGTCGTTCAGATTAAGGCAAAAGTGGTTTCTCTTCAAACTTCCGGAACTGGAAGAGGAATGCGTTATACGGCTCTTGTTACCGATGGATCAGGAATGATGGAACTCGTTTGGTTTCAGGGAATCAGATGGATCAAAGGGAAATTGGTTGCTGATAAGGAGTATATTATTTATGGGAAACCCAACTATTTTAACGGTCGTTATTCTATAGCTCATCCTGAAATTGAGGAGATTACTAGCGACGGCTCTTCATTCACCGAGAAAATGCAGCCTGTTTATAATTCTTCCGAGAAGATGAAAGCGCTTGGTTTGGATGCAAAAGGGTTGGCTCGCATTATCAAGTCGTTGCTTCAAACTACTTATTATGAGATAGAGGAAACATTGCCTTTTGAAATTCTCTCAAAATATCGATTGATCGACCGGCGTGATGCTTTCCTGGGAATCCATTTTCCCGAAAACCATGAACACCTAAAACAAGCCAAACGCCGCCTCAAATTTGAGGAGCTTTTTTTTATTCAACTCGATTTCATAAAGCAGCGGCTTAAAAGACAAAAAGCAAGTCGTGGGCATGTAATGCCGAAAGTTGGGGAGTTTCTCCTTCGATTTTATAACCATGTTGTTCCATTCCCGTTAACCAACGCTCAAAAAAGGGTTGTTAAGGAGATACGGGAAGACTTGTCTAACGGGCATCAGATGAATCGGCTCCTTCAGGGTGATGTTGGAAGTGGTAAAACTCTGGTAGCTTTCATGAGTATGTTGATAGCGCTCGACAACGGTTTCCAGGCTTGCTTGTTGGCTCCCACCGAGATTTTGGCTGTTCAGCACTATCGAACTTTGGCCAGATGGGCTTCTTCTACAGGGATTACCATTGCTATGTTAACCGGAAGTGTCAGGCAATCTGAAAGAACGCCTTTGCTCAGGCAACTCTTGGATGGTTCTTTGCAAATACTCGTCGGCACACACGCCGTATTGGAAAACCAGGTAGTGTTTTCCAATCTTGGATTGGTGGTAATTGATGAGCAGCATCGATTTGGTGTTGAGCAACGGGCGGCTATGTGGAAAAAGAACAATCCACCTCCTCATGTTTTAGTGATGACCGCAACTCCTATTCCTCGTACAATGGCAATGGCTTTTTATGGCGATTTGGATTACAGCATTATTGATGAATTGCCCCCGGGACGAAAACCTGTTGTTACCAGGCATTTTACTGATTCGGCCCGTATAAAGGTGTTTTCGTTTCTTAAAGAGCAAATCGCCAGAGGCAGGCAGGTTTATGTGGTTTTTCCTCTGATTTCTGAGTCGGAGGCACTGGATTTAAAGGATCTTGAAGATGGATATCTGGCGATGAGCCGCGATTTTCCCTTACCAGACTATGCCATAAGTCAAGTTCATGGTCGTCTGAATCCCGACATGAAGGAATATGAAATGGCTCGCTTCATCAAAGGTGAGACTCAAATAATGGTTGCAACAACCGTAATTGAAGTTGGTGTTGATATCCCCAATGCTTCTGTAATGGTTATCGAAAACGCCGAACGGTTTGGATTGTCTCAATTGCATCAATTGCGGGGCAGAGTGGGACGTGGTGCCGAGCAGTCCTATTGCATTTTGATGACCAAAGATAAGCTGAGCAGTGAGGCACAACAACGAATAGAGGTGATGGTGGCTACTAACGATGGTTTCGCTATAGCCGATGCCGATTTGAAATTTCGCGGTCCTGGTGATTTAAAAGGAACCCGTCAGAGTGGTGCTATCGAGTTGCAGTTAGCCGATTTGTTGACGGATGAGCCTATTGTGAGAGCTGCCCGGGATACGGCTACCGAATTGCTTTCCCGCGATCCCGATTTGATGCTTCCCGCAAACAGGGCTACTCACGATCGTTTGCTCGAACTCACGTCTGCCAGAAAAAACTGGAGTCAGATAAGCTAAAAAGTTCCACTTCCCGGGCTTACTGCTTGAATCGAAATCAGTAACTTTGCCAACTTAAACTTAGTGTAATTTTCTCTGTATGAAAATATCGTACAAGTGGCTCAGGCAATACATTACTATTGACCTTGATGCAGTTGAAGTGGCGTCTCTTCTAACCGAAAGTGGACTTGAGGTTGAATCTATCGAAAAAATTGAATCAGTAAAAGGTGGTCTCAATGGAGTGGTGATAGGGCAGGTGATGACCTGCTCAAAGCATCCCAACTCAGATCATCTGAGCCTCACAACTGTTAACGTTGGTTTGGCCGAACCTTTGAATATTGTTTGCGGTGCGTCCAATGTTGCCGCTGGCCAGAAAGTGGTAGTTGCCACAATTGGTACCACCCTTTATTTCAACAACGAACCCCTCACAATTAAGCGATCCAAAATTAGGGGAGAGGCGTCGGAAGGGATGATTTGTGCTGAAGACGAACTTGGTTTGGGAAATTCGCACGATGGAATCATGGTGCTCCCCCTCGAGGCTCAGGTAGGGATGGCAGCCAGAGACTATTTCAACATCGAGGATGACTTCGTGTTTGAAATAGGTCTCACACCTAACCGCACCGATGCTACTTCGCATATAGGGGTTGCCCGCGATTTAAATGCCGCTCTGGTAAGCCGCGGACACTCTCTCGCCGGTCGCTTTTCCATGCCCGACATCAGCGCTTTTAAAGTGTTGCACCACAATCTTGAGATTCAGGTAGAGGTAAAATCACCTGAGGCATGCCCTCGCTATGCTGGCATATCGCTCACGAATGTCGAAGTGGCTCCTTCTCCCGATTGGTTGAGAAACTTTCTGACTTCCATAGGCATCAGGCCAATTAATAATGTGGTTGATATCACAAACTTTGTTTTGATGGAAACCGGCCAACCGTTGCATGCTTTTGATGCTTCAAAGATTTCTACAGGCAAGGTGGTTGTACAGAAACTGGCTGAAGGGACCAGGTTTGTAACCCTCGATGGAGTTGAGCGTAGCCTTACAGCTGATGATCTGATGATCTGCAATGGTGATGAGCCCATGTGTATTGGTGGTGTTTTTGGAGGATTTGGCAGTGGTGTAACCGAAGCCACAACATCAGTTTTTCTCGAGAGTGCATGCTTTGATCAGGCCTCAGTCAGGAGGACCTCCAAACACCATGGTTTGCATACAGATGCCTCTTTCAGGTTTGAGCGTGGTGTTGATCCAACAGCTACTCTTTTCGCCCTTCAAAGAGCTGCTCAATTGATGGTTGAGTGGTGCCATGCCGAAGTGGCTTCAGAAATTATTGATGTTGTGTCAACTCCCTATTCTCCTGTCGCAATTCCCGTCGATTTGAAACGGGTGGCTTCGCTTATTGGGAAAAGAATCGACGACGGTAAGGTCTTGGCAATTCTGAAGGCTCTCGATTTTAAACTTCTTCAACAGGATGGCGATTTGTTGCTTCTTGAATCTCCTTCCTATAGGGTTGACGTTACCCGGGAAGCTGATGTCACTGAAGAGATACTCCGGATTTATGGCTATAACAACATCGAGATTGGGACGCGCTTTTCGGCTGCCTTCTCATTTGTTCAGAAACCCGACCAGGAAAAGCTTCGCAATCGCGTATCTGATATGTTGAGTGCCAATGGATTTAACGAGATCATGACCCTTTCCTTAACCAAGGGACAATATGCGGTTGATTTTCCATGGGTAGAACCAACGCGCAATGTGGAGCTTGCCAATCCACTGTCAAGAGAACTCAATGTTATGCGCCAGACTTTGCTGTTTAGCGGCTTGGAAACGGTTTTATTTAACCAGAACCGCCGCCGTACGAATTTGAAATTGTACGAGTTCGGCAGAGTTTACAAGCGAAATACTGGCTTCCCGCAGAATGCTCTTGTAACCGATAGGTTCTCGGAAGAAATGGTTCTTTCGATGTTTGTTACCGGTTCGGTAACCAACCAAACATGGAAGGGTGTAGCGTCGGAAGGTGATTTTTATTTCCTGCATTCTCATATCAAACGTGTTTTGGGAAACCTTGGTTTCGATCTGTTAAAAGTTAAAGCCTCAACCAGCGAGCATCCAATGTTTTCTCAAGGCATCGACCTTGTTTTCAAGCGTGAGAAAATTGGTTCTGTAGGGATTGTCAACAAAAAGATATTGAAGTATTTTGATATCAAACAACCCGTTGTTTTTGCTGAACTTTATTGGGAGAAACTGATGAAGTTTCATCGCAACGGTATGGTTACTTTTGCCGAATTACCCAAATATCCTGAGGTGAAACGTGATTTAGCTCTTGTTCTTGACAAAACGGTTACCTATTCAGCTATTGAGGATTTGGCCTACAACACCGAACCACGACTGCTTCAGAGTGTTTCGTTGTTCGATATCTATGAGGGAGAGAAAATTGGAGAAGGGAAAAAATCCTATGCCCTCACCTTCACTCTTCTCGACAGCGAAAAGACCCTTACCGATCAGATGATTGAAAAAGTGATGCAACGACTTATTGCCGCTTTTGAAAACAAGTTGGGAGCTGTTGTTCGAAAGTAATTAATTGAATTCAAGTTATTTAATATTACTTGAATATTCGCCCTGGCACCTTGCTGCCAGGGCGATTTCATTAAACCATCCGGCTCCCGGGTTGTTTACTGACAAATTGTCAGAGCAAATTGCTATATTTGTAGTGTTTTTATGAGAATACTTTGAAATAGTTAATCAATGGAAATACAGTCAATTAAGCATCGATTTGGGATTATTGGAAACTCAGTTCTGTTGGAGCGAGCCATTGATATAGCCCGTCAGGTTGCACCAACCGATATATCAGTTTTGATTACAGGCGAAAGTGGTGTAGGGAAAGAGGTTTTTCCTCAAATCATTCACCAGCTAAGTATTCGCAAGCATGGAACATATATAGCGGTAAACTGCGGCGCAATTCCTGAAGGCACTATTGATTCTGAGTTGTTTGGCCACGAAAAGGGCTCGTTTACCGGAGCCCATGAAGCCCGAAAAGGCTATTTTGAAGTGGCAGATGGCGGGACCATTTTTCTCGACGAAGTTGCTGAATTGCCTCTCTCAACTCAGGTTAGGTTGCTTAGAGTGCTTGAAACAGGGGAATTTATTAAAGTGGGTTCATCAAAGGTGATTAAAACCAATGTAAGGGTTGTGGCCGCCACCAATGTCAACATCCCCGAAGCTATCAGCCAGGGGAAGTTCAGGCAGGATTTGTATTATCGCCTGAATTCTGTTCCCATTTATATTCCCCCGCTGCGCGAAAGGAAAGACGATATTCATTTGTTGTTCAGAAAATTTGCCGCAGACTTTGCCGAAAAGTATCGAATGCCCTCTATTGTATTGAAGGAGGATGCTGTCAGGATGCTCTCTGGTTATCGTTGGCCTGGTAATATCAGGCAGTTAAAGAATATCACTGAGCAAATCAGCATTATTGAGCAGAACAGGGAGATAAATTCCGCCACATTGCAACATTATCTGCCTGAATCGCAATATTCTGAATTGCCAGTTTTGGTTAAAGGACAACAAGCAGCCAACGATATAAGTGAAAGGGATTTACTCTACAAGGTACTGTTCGATATGCGCCGCGATATCAACGATTTAAAAAAGCTTGTTGGCGACATCATATCAAACGACGGGATGACTTCGGAGGTGTATTCGAATCATGCGGGGGTGATCAACAGGTTGCATGAAGATCAGTTTGACAGCAATGCTGACGGCAACAAAGGAAGGCCCACCCACATTGAAATTAGAAACGATCAGGGCAGTCATTTGCACGAACCCATCATTGAATCAGAGGAGATTGATGAAGTTTTGTCGCTCGAACAGCGCGAAAAGGAAGCTATTATCAGGGCTTTGCGTAAGTATGGAAACAAAAGGCGGAGCGCAGCGCAGGAGTTGGGCATATCGGAACGCACGCTTTATCGAAAAATAAAAGAATATGGGTTGGAGTAGGTTTTATTCGTATCTCAAAGCTTCAATAGGGTCAAGATTTGCTGCTTTTCTTGCTGGAAGTATTCCTGAAATTAGCGCCACCGCGAAGCACAGAGTTACTCCCAGGATAATCCAGGCCCAAGGGATGATAAAACTGCTTCCTATGAGATAGGAGACTACATTGCCAATGGCTATCCCCATCACGATACCCAGAACTCCGCCAATTTGGGCAATCACAACTGCCTCTGCCAAAAACTGGTTGCGGATGGTTCGTTTGGTAGCCCCGATAGCTTTTCTGATACCAATTTCTCGGGTTCGCTCAGTAACAGATACCAGCATAATGTTCATCAACCCGATAGCAGCTCCAACAAGGGTTATTAAACCAATAAAGGTGGCTGCAATGGAAATCATTCGTGTGTTTTGAATCATCATTTCAACAAAAGTATCAGAACGAATGATGGAGAAATTGTCTGCTTCACCTAAAGGAACTTTCCTGATAGTGCGAAAGATACCGGTTGCTTCACCAATAGCTGCGCTCATCGAGGTAGTCTGTGAGGTCATCACGTTGATGGCATACGACTGATTTGGTCCGGCAAATACCTGTCTCACATTCATCAAGGGCAATATGATGGTTCGATCGTTGGAAAAGCCGATGCTGCTTCCCTTGGATTCAAGAACGCCAATTACAATATAACGGCTTGATCCAACGCCAATTACTTTGCCTATCGGATCGGTATATTCGCCAAACAATTCATCGGCAACCGCCTGGCCCAAAATAGCTACGTGGTTTCCATAGAAGGCTTCGGATGCTGTAAAATTGCGTCCTTTTCCAATGATTTCGCCCGAAGTAGCAAGGTAGTTTTCATCGGCTCCCCAAACGCGGTTGTTAGGATGGGTTTTTTTCCCTTCAAAACGTGCAATGGCCGACCCACTGGCAAAAGTAGAAATGGAGGTGACAGAAGGAAATTTGAACTTTTCGCGAAATTGGAGGGCTTCTTCAAAAGTGATTTTTTTTAGAAAATCACTCCTGTGCCGCTCACCGCCCATCCTCATTACCATATTTCTGATAGTGAAGGTGTTGGTGCCCATGCGGGTGAAGTTCTCAACAAAGAAAAAACGTACCGCATCTATCGAAGTAAGAATTCCAACCAAGGCCATGATTCCGAAAGCAATTATCATGACGGTGAGCACTGTGCGCAACAGATGGCTGCGGATGCTGTTTAAGGCTATTTTAATGTTCTCGGCAGCAACCGGGTTGATCATTTTTATGAGTAGAGTTTTCATGCTGTGTGTGAATCGTTTTTACATCCAAATGCCAAGTCACCTGCGTCGCCTAACCCGGGAACAATATAGGATTGGGCAGTAAGCTCATCGTCGATAGCTCCAACCCATAGGGTATAGTCTTCTGCCGGGATTTTCTTTTTCAGGTATTCAACCCCTTCAATACTCGCTATAATGCTGACAATGTGGGTGTGCCTGGGTTTGCCAAACTGTAGCAATTCTTTGTACGACAGAGCCATTGAGGCTCCAGTGGCAAGCATCGGATCGTTTAATATCAAAACCTTGTCGTCGAGCAATGGGCTGGAGGTATATTCTACTTGAATCTTGAATTCTTCGTTTTTGTCATATTTCCTGTAAGCCGATATGAATGCATTGCCTGCTTTATCAAAAATTCGAAGCATTCCTTGGTGCATGGGTAGCCCCGCCCTTAAAATTGAGGCGATTACAACCTGATCAGTAAGCATGGGAATTTCGGCTACCCCGAGGCTGGTTACAACTTCTTTCGGAGTGTAGGTCAGCCTTTTGCTTATTTCGTATGCGAATATTGCAGAGATGCGTTCAATATTCTCCCTGAAACGCATCGAGTCCTTTTGAATTTGTTCGTCGCGGATTTCAGCGATGAACTGGTTGAAGATGGAATTGTGATTGCCCAGGTTATAAATCATGATGATTGTAATTTGATGGTTGCTAAAAAGAGATTATTTGACGCAATTTTTTTGCTGCATTTACAGTAATTTGAAGAGGATAAGGGAGCCTGTTGAAAACAATTCTTGGATAGGTTACTTCGCTGGCTCCGAATCCCTTGTAGAATCGGGCCAGATTGGGATCGTTACTCCCTTCAAAGTCAAGCACAACAGGTTGATCTGAATGCTTTTGAATAACATGATCGATTAAAGAAAACATGGCACCGCTTTTTTTCTCCTCATCGTTTATAGCCGAGAAAAGGAAAACGAGCCTGTTGCGGTATTTTAAGAAAAAGGCTCCTGCGAGAAGGTTGTTGTTTTGGTAACATGCTATGGTGAAAGCGTTTCTGTGGTAGATGGCACGGTGCATGAGTGATACAAGCCTCAGGTAATGGCCCTCGGTAATGTGGTTGAGCATTGCTCCTCTGTTGTTTTTGAAGAGAGTAACCAACTCCTCGGGAGAAAGACTTTCGTTGATAACCAAATTGTTTTTGCTTCCCCGACGAATGTTTCGTCGTGTGTTCTCCGAAAAATTGTTTTTAAGAGCATAATAAGGTCTGATCAGATCCAACTCATGGTTAAGCAAAAATGTGCAACTGAAACCACCTTCAGGTTCAACTTTGTTGTGGCTGTTAAGGTTAAGTTCCCCGTATCTGTATTTCGAAGGAATGGCATTTAGGAATCGAGAGGTTTCGGAGGGTGAAATAAGTTTGATCGAGAATATGCCCAGTTGTTGCGTAAAAAAGGGTTGAAAAAGGTACGAGATCCGTGCTTTTCTGTTTCCAGGAAGTGGCATCACGGCTTGATAATCTCCCTCGACAAGTGCTTCCCAACCATACGAAATTTCGTTGAGGTACCACGATAAGGCATACACCCGGCCATTGAATGCGCGATGGATGCATTCGTCCCATTTTTTTTGGTTTATCTGATCGTATGTGAGGTGAGTTATCAATATAGCTTTGTTTTACAAATCTTTGCCGAGATCTTTTCTGTAATACATCCCCTCGAAATTCACTTTTGATGCGGTTTTGTAAGCTTCATTAAAAGCATCGTCAACTGATGTTCCATAAGAAGTTACGGCCATAACCCTCCCACCGCTGGTAACCAAGTTCCCATGGGCGTCAATGGCTGTGCCGGCATGAAACAACAAGTCATCGTCGTCGGTTTTAACAATGGATATCGGAAGGTTCTTTTCGAAGTCTCCGGGGTATCCTCCTGATACCAGCATCA
>JAQVCV010000108.1 GCA_028689615.1 Bacteroidales bacterium
TTTGTTTTGTTTCTTGATCATTACAGGAGACTCCCTCTTTCAATGGATTTGGCGTTGGCTTTGGCGTTGGCTTTGGCTTTGGCTTTGGCCTCTAGCGGGTTTGAGACGAACAAAGACGGCCGTACGTCTCTACGGGGATCCCGATCACTATCCAGGACGCCTCTCTCCCTTCTCCCCTTCTCCCCTTCTCCCTCTCTCCCTCTCTCCCCTTCTCCCCTTCTCCCTCTTCCGATGTCTATCGGAACTCGTCCCATCCTGGAGTGTTAAAAATCGTAATAAAGTTTTTCGAGGCTGGTGGAGAGACCGGCGTAAACGAAGAGGGTGTTGGTGGTGAGTTGGGTGTTGGAGAGACGACGGTAAACCACGCCGGCCGAAACATTCAGGTTGTAACGGGGATTGATGAGCCACGATACTTTGAAATCGTGGCGCATGAGGTTGGTTTTGAGTCCCTGGCCAATGGTGACACCGTAATCGTTGGGGCGGTTGTAATCGTAGGAGAGGAAAGGGTCTTTGCCGAAGTTGAGGTTGGCGGTATCGGCTCCGTATTGGGCAATCTGCAACTCATAGTTGAAATGCCAGCGGCGGTGGTGGTAGCGGACGAAGCTCACCGACTCGATGAAATTGGCTCCCAGCGGGTGCGCCAGGGGTTGGCTGTAGTGCCCGAAGTTCTGGATCGGGTCCCAGTGGCTGTAGGTGTAAGGGCGCACCACGTTGAGTTCGGACTGGAGGTCGAGGCCGGCCACGTGGAAGGCGTCGAAGGTTTTGATGCCGAGCTGCCACCCGAACTTGTTGGCCCACCAGCCGCTGCCGCTGGTAATCTCTTTCAGTTTAAACTCGTCGAGGAGCAACTGGCCGTAAACGGTGGTGCTTTTCCCGAAGATGTAGCTAAGGTTGAGCCCCAGCATGGCGTTGTCGGGCGACCCCAGCGAGAACTCCACGGGACGATAGAAAATGACGGGATTGAGGTAGTTGAGATCGAAGCCACGGAAACCGCTGCTGTCGCGGGCCTGCCAGATCACAGCCTCGAAAAGCGACACCCTGAAACGGTTGGTGACGTTCATGGTGAGGTAGTGGAAAGTGCCGTATTTCTTCTGGAAACCCAGGTTCTCGGAATGGGAAGCACGGCGATCCATGAACTCGGCGTAGAGGTTGACATACTTCAGCCTCCACACCTGGGTGGAGATCAGCAAGTGGGGATAGGGAAAATGGGCATCGCCAAGAAGCAGCGACCGGTACCCGTCGCCAAAGAAATTGCGGCCGTGGCCGAAGCGGAAGTTGAAATAGCGCGAAGGGCTGTAGCTGATGTATCCTTCGGCGCGGGAGAAGTCGTAGGCATCGGTTTTAAAGCCTTTGTAGCTGCCCTGACCGGGGATCACGCCGGTGCGGCTGATCTCCTGCCGGATAAATCCGGCGAAAGAGGCCTGGTTTTCGTAAAAGCGGCTGGCGAAAGCAAAGTTTTTACCGATGTGGCCGTCGGCCATGAAACCGCGTGTATTGACCCAGGTGGTTCGCTCGGTGTCGAAATCACGTCCCACCTCGAAGTTCATAATGGGGTTGATGTTCAGGGCGAAGTCGGGTTGCGACACCTCGAAGAGGTCGCGGTTGAAAACGTGGTTCCAGAGCAAGGAGGCGGTTTTACCTTGGAATGGCGAAGAGATGGCGAGGGCGTTGACCAGGGAGTCGTAGTTGACGACCTGTTGCACCTCCGGCATGAGGTAGGGCCTTACCGAGGTGTGGAAGTTGGTGCCAGGGCGACCAAGGTAACGGTTGGGTGCCATAAACTCGGTGTTGGTGCTGCGCTGCAAGGCAGGCTGGGCTAAAGCCAGTAGGGCAAAAGCCACTGAAAAGAGGGTAGTTGTGAGGAGTTTTTTCATGCGACAAAAATAGAGAAAATTGGGATGTTGATTTGTGGGGTTGTTGATTTGTTGATTTGGAGGCTTGGATAGGGCCGGCGGGGGGAGGGGGTTGCTTCGCTGCGCTCGCAATGACGTTCTTCGCTGTGCTCGCAATGACGCCAGCACTTGGATAGATCCCGATAGCGATAGCGATCGGGAGGTAGTATGGAGGTTGCTTCGGGCAAGCCCTCGCAATGACGCAGGGCCGCTTTTTTGAGGTGAGGGGGGCGGCGTAGCCGCCCCCCTCACCTCCCATATTTTTATAAGCGCATCGTCAGTGCGAGGGAGGAGGCACGACGACCGAAGCAACCTCCACTTCCAACTCACCACTACCCACTAATCACTAATCACTTCCCACTATCCACTTCCCACTATCCACTTACAACCCATTGAGGAGGCACGACGACCGAAGCACGTCATCGCGAGCGCAGCGCGGCAACCTCCACCGCCGCCTCCGGGTAACACGTGGCTAAGGTGCAGGTAACAAACTGATTAAACAATTCCCGTCTTTTCAGAAAAGAAAAACAAAAACCCCGAAAACAAGCTCTGCGCTCTTCAGTGCGAATGCACTGCAAAGTGATGAGCCCGGTTTTCGGGGTGGAAAGTGAGGTTCGTAGAAGAGGTAAACTCTGCGCGACTGCTACCGGCTGATGAATCAGAAATTATTGAGGGAGTTGCTTGCAGCGTTGTGCAGGAATGGATCTGTCGTGTTGATCAAAATCCAGCCATTTGTCATGAAAATGTTGCAAACCACAGCCGCCCTGTGATTTTTAACGGCTTCCGACCGCTTTAAAACAGGGATTCCTGATGGCAGGCCAGGTAAACGATTGCTGTTTATCCTTTCGTCTCTGAAAGGGTTGCCGAAGTGGGTTTCCATTTGTCGAATTTCTCGACCCAGACTACCCACAACAGAAACAGGACAACGTAGAAGAAGGGACGCATAATCCAATCGTGGACGAAATCCCAGTGCTGCGGGGCATGAAGCACCATGCCGCTGAGCACAAGGATGCGAAAAACATTGGTGGCGTGCATCACGAGGATGGCAGCAGGAATGTACCAGGCTTTGTGCTTCCAGGGACCCGGTATGATCAGAAACAACACCAGTATCTGGTAAAACTGTTTGGTACCGCTGCAACTTTCAACTATCTCGACGTAGCCTTTGCCAGGGAAAACAAGGGTGGTGCCTTGCCGCACGATCTCCATACCGAAGATGTGCTCGTCAATCCAGGCACTCTGGCTGAAAACAGCATAGACCATCATCTCGCGAAAGGATTCAAACCAGCCGAAACCGGCCAGAAACTGCACAAGACCGTGCCACCAGACATAGTGAAAAACAACGGTAATGGCTGAAAACAACGCGACGTTGAACAGAGGCCTGTAGGCCTTGGTGTTGTAGAGGGAGAGGAGGGATTTGAGCATGATTTTATTATTCAAGGATTCAAGGATTCAAGGATTCAAGGATTCAAGGATTCAAGGATTCAAGGATTCAAAGATTCAAGGATTCAAGGATTCAAGGATTCAAAGATTCAAAGATTCAAGGATTCAAGGATTCAAGGATTCAAGGATTCAAGGATTCAAGGATTCAAGGATTCAAAGATTCAAAGATTCAAGGATTCTGGAGCGCAGCGACAGTCCCGCGAATGCGGGATGAGGATTTGACAGGGTCTAATACCTAATATAAGCGGTGGTTGAGTTTTCTAATCTTCAAATTTTTGAATCTTCAAATTTTTGAATTTCTAATGCACCCACTTGGCGATGTAGCTGCCTATCCAATGATTGAAGGGGGGTGGGATGTGTTTCCAGATATGGCTGAGGAAGTTGAGTTTGCGGATGTTGACGGTCTGCCTGGGCCATTGTATCCAAAGGAGGGGGACGTCGGTGGTGCCCCATTGTTGCTTGAAACGGTGAACGCCGCCACCTGTGGTGCTGCGCCCAAAGCTGTAGGTGGTGCACCGGAGTTGGATAGCACGGGCTATCATGGCGTCGTGGAGCAAATACGAGACGTACCGGGGCTGCACTTCATGGAGGGTGGCAAACCAACAGTTCTCGTAGAATCCCTGCCACGCGAGGTTGAGGGCTCCCCCTACTACCTGGCCATCGTGTTGCACTAAAAAAACTTCGGCAACGCCGGCAGGTTGGTAGTGGTGAAGGAGGTTGCGGAGGAACCTGACGGGCAGGGCGGCAGACCCCAGTGCCTGCATGTGCCTTACATAGACTTTATAAAACGCGGGCAACAGTTCTTCGCCGCCCCGCTGTATGGTGTAGCCGCTCCTGTGGGCTTTGTTGATCTTGCGACGGAGGTTGGAGGTGTAACGGCCGCGCTGTTCATCAACCGAAGGGGCCAAGGGAAGCCAGGAGGCTGTCTTGTGCTGCAACGATGCTACGTCGGGCAAGGGAACCCGAACCTCTACACCGCTGAATCCCTTGTCGAAGTGGAGACTGCGCAGAGCCAGATCAAGATCGTGAAGACGAGCCCCGGGCTGGTCGGACCAGACAGCACTGTACGAAAAATGGGGCATGGAGATGAGCTTGCGACCGGTGCACAACGCCTCTACATGCCACCCCCCATCGAGGTGCAGGGTGACGGGCTTCCACCCGAAAGAACGGGCTATAATACCGGCCAGGTCAGGATGTTGGGTGATGATGGGCATCGCGGGGAGCCCATGCCGCCCAGCAACCGAACCCCCTGTCATCTTACCCAGGGCGGCCAGACTGCAACTGCATTGCCGGTACCCCCTGCGCAACGAAAAAATCAGCCCCGCGGTAATGCCGGCCAAAGCAGCAGCAGCCCGCTCCCACCCTAAGGGCAGATGAGGCATGGTAAGAATAAGCCTGAAGAAAACAACCCACCAGGCATGGGCAAACAGGATAACTCCCACCCATATGGCTACACTTCTCCACCGCAAGGGGCAGCGGTCAATAAGGGAAGAAGATTGCCAGGAAGTCAGAAAATAAGCTAT
>JAQVCV010000109.1 GCA_028689615.1 Bacteroidales bacterium
GCCGCTTTGCTTCCATGCCTCTACATGTGGATACATGTTCTTATTCTGGTTCTTCATCTGGTTTTTTTACACAAAAGTAGAACGGTCAAGACTTTCCGTAAATATGGGGTTAGTGGGGTGGATACTCTGCAACCTGCCGCCTTCCCGCCGAAGCTCCTTCCCCCCCGAAATTGAAACCCGCTTGCACGTTGTTGAAACCAGTTTCAATAGAAATAAAACTTGCTTCCGCAAAAAAGAAACTTACGTCCGTCAGAATAAAACTTGCATCCATCAGTTTGCAGGTTGCGTCCATCAGTTTGTAACTACCGTCCATCAGGATAAAACTTGCGTCCATCAGTTTGCAACTCGCGTCTATCAGTATGAGACTTGCGTCCATCATTTTGCAACTCGCGTCCATCACATTGCAACTCGCGTCTATCAGGATAAAACTTGCGTCCATCAGTTTGCAACTCGCATCCGTTAAATTGAATCCCGCGTCAGCACGGCCGAAATCCGCCAATGGCTAGCATTTCCCCGATCTCTTTCCTCTGGTTCGGGCAGGGTTCAAAGCACCCACCACCTCCTTTTCCCTTTTTATTAAAAAAGGCCTGCCCAAAATGGGCAGGCCTGCAAGTAGAGTAACAAAGGTATAAAACGACAAGGGCGCCGAAGCCGCGAGGGGCTATTTCAGCACGCCAAGTTCTTTTCCCACTTTGGTGAAGGCAGCAATGGCCCTGTCGAGGTGTTCGCGGCTGTGAGCTGCCGAAACCTGCACCCTGATGCGGGCCTGGTCTTTGGGAACCACCGGGTAGTAGAACCCAATCACATAAATACCCTCATCGAGCAGCCGTGCAGCCATCTGCTGCGACAGCTTGGCGTCGTAGAGCATCACTGCCACTATAGCGCTTTGCGTGGGTTTGCAGTCGAAGCCGGCCTCTATCATCTTTTGCGAGAAATAGGCGGTGTTTTCGTGAAGTTTATCCTGCAACTCGTTGGTTTCGCTCATCATCTCCACCATCTTCACTCCGGCAGCCGCAACCATCGGGGGGATGGAGTTGCTGAAGAGGTAGGGGCGCGAACGCTGACGCAACATGTCAATCACCTCTTTCTTTCCTGTGGTGAATCCGCCAATGGCGCCGCCAAAGGCTTTCCCCAGGGTTCCGGTGATGATCTCTATCTTCCCTTTCAGGTCGAAGAGTTCGGTAACGCCGCGACCGGTGTGGCCTACCACCCCTGCCGAGTGCGATTCGTCAACCATAATCATGGCATCGTAGCGGCAGGCCAGTTCGTAGATCTTGTCGAGGGGAGCCACGTTGCCGTCCATCGAGAACACGCCGTCGGTAACGATAAGGCGGAAGCGGTTGGCTTGTGCCTTTTTGAGTTGCTCTTCAAGGTCGGCCATGTCGGCGTTGGCGTAGCGGTAGCGCTGGGCTTTGCAAAGCCTCACCCCGTCGATAATAGAGGCGTGGTTGAGCGAATCGCTGATGATGGCATCCTCTTCGCCCAGCAACGGCTCGAACACGCCGCCGTTGGCATCGAAAGCGGCTGCATACAGAATGGTATCTTCGGTGCCAAAGAATTCGGCAATCTTGGCTTCAAGAAGTTTGTGCACATCGGTGGTGCCGCAGATGAACCGCACCGACGACATGCCGTAGCCGTGCGAATCGAGGGCAGCGCGGGCAGCCTCTTTCAACTGCTGGTTGTTGGAGAGCCCCAGGTAGTTGTTGGCGCAGAAGTTCAAAACCTTCTGGCCGGTGCTGATGGTGATTTCGGCCCCCTGAGGGCTCACGATGATGCGTTCTTTCTTGAAAAGGCCGGCCTCTTCAATGGCCGTGAGTTCTTTTGCCAGGAACTCCTGAAAGTTGGTGTACATAATTTTTTGTATTTCAGTGGATGTTCACAGTAATTTATACGTCTATGGACTGGCTGCAAAGATAGAAACAATTGATCGGAAAAAGGATAAGCCCGCCTCCTCTTTTCGTCCCCGATGCCGCGGTGGCAACAGCGCGAACCCCATCGGTTGTAAAAAAATCCGTTTATCCCGCGCCCCTCTTTGGCCTGTCGAACCTCAATATGTGGCTTTGGCTTCGCCCGCGAAATCGTTTGCTCCCCGCGGCGGCAATCTAAATTTCTTTACATTTGCGCCGCAAATTGTTCATGTATTCACCAAACAATCACCATAGCATGAAACGGATTCTCGTTATCGGGTCGGCTGGCCAGATTGGCTCAGAGCTTACCCTCGAAATCAGGAAAATATGGGGCGCCGAAAACGTGGTAGCCTCCGATGTGTGCCCCAACCCTTCACCCAAACTGCAAGAGAGCGGCCCCTACGAATCGCTCAACATTCTCGATCGGGCCCGGATGGAGGAAATCGTGAATCGTTACCAGATTGATGGCATCGTGAATCTGGCAGCCATCCTCTCGGCCACCGGCGAAAAAAATCCCCTGAAAGCCTGGGATGTTAACATGAACGGGCTGATCAACGTGCTGGAATGTGCCCGCGAACACAACATGGCTCAGGTGCTCACCCCCAGTTCTATCGCGGCTTTCGGACCCGGTACACCCTTGTTCGACACGCCCCAGGAAACCGTGCTGCGCCCCTCAACCATGTACGGCGTTACCAAAGTGGCCGGCGAACTGCTGGGCAACTACTACGTGCAGAAGTTTGGCCTCGATGTGCGCGGCCTGCGCTATCCCGGTATCATCAGCAACGAAACGCTGCCTGGTGGCGGCACCACCGACTATGCCGTGGCCATCTACTACGACGCCGTGAAATACGGCAAATACACCTGCTTCGTGCGCGAAGACACCATGCTCCCCATGATGTACATGCCCGACTGCCTCAAAGCCACCCTCGACCTGATGCAGGCCGATTTCTCGCAACTGAAACACCACGCCGATTTCAACGTGGCTGCCATGAGCTTCACCGTGAAGGAACAAGCCGAATCCATCCGGAAATACATCCCGGGATTTGAAGTAACCTACGAACCCGACTACCGCCAGGCCATAGCCGACAGTTGGCCCCGCAGCATTGACGACTCCGCTGCCCGCGAAGAGTGGGGCTGGAAACCCGCCTACGACCTCGACGCCATGACCCGCGACATGCTCAACGTGTTGAAGGCGAAAAACGAGAAAGGGCTTATTTAAGATTCAAGGATTCAAAGATTCAAAGATTCAAGGATTCTGGAGTGCAGCGACAGTCGCGCGAATGCGGGATAAAGATTTGAGGGGCTAGGGGGCGACCTGGATACTGAGCCATGTGCACAGAAGCCAAAGCCAAAGCCAAGGCCATCTCCGAAGCCCTCGCCAAAAATGACTACTTTTGCGGTCGTTTAAATTCTTCAGTCTCTTTTATGCGCCCTTTTTTTCTGATCGCGCTGCTTTTCCCGTTGCTGCTCAAGGCACAACAAGACCGTTTTTACTTCGTGCAGAAACCCGATTCAAACCTGTTGACCGCCAACAGGGTCGAGCGATATTTAGCCCTTCTCGACGAGAAGACTCTTATCGAAGGATCGATGTACCTCGACGATGAGTTTGCACCAGCCAACCTGGTGATGACCAACCGGCAGGTTCTTACCCAGGTTTTTCTGCGCTACAATGTTTTTCGCGACCAAATGGAGATGATTCGCGAAAGCGACACGTTGTTGATAACCAAACCCGGCGAGGTAGGTCTGATCACCATCGGGCGGGAGCAGTTCAGATGGCTCCCCTTCGAGGGACGCGATACGGTTGCGCACGGGTATTTCGAGGTGGTGTCCGAAGGTTTTTACCGGCTTCTGGTTCGCCGTGTGATGTTGTTCGAGCCGGCCAACCCACCCTACACAGCCCTGCAGATTGGCAACGAGTACGACAGGTTTGTTCCGCTTGAGTTTCTTTACCTTCAGGTTGGCGATGAACCCGCCGTGAGGCTGAAACGATCGTCGGCTTTTCTTCAAAAGACCTTTGGCTCGCAATGGCCTGCAATCAAAGAGTTCATAAAAACTGCAAACCTGAGCCTGCGCAAACGCCCCGATGCTGAAAGGGTTGTAAGGTATTGCAACTCACTCCTCGAATCTGATAAGCCCTCTCACACAGCCCCCCGTTGATGAAAATTGATGTGCATACTCATGCCGCCCCTCAAGAGGGTGTTCTGGCTGTAGTCAACCTGACGCTCCAACCAGGTCAGTGCCCCCCTTCTCCGCTTCCCCGATGGTTTTCGGCTGGCATACATCCCTGGCATGCCAACCCCGACAGCTTCGGAGAATTGGATTTACTTGTGGCTCACCCCAACTGCCTGGCAGTGGGCGAGGCTGGTCTCGACAGGCTGAAAGGGCCGCAGCACGGGGTTCAGACAGAGGTGTTTCGTAGCCAGGTGAGATTGGCCCTGCGGGTTGGTAAACCCCTGATAGTGCATTGCGTGCGAATGCAAAGCGAGGTGCTTTCCGTTTTAAGGCACGAGGCTCTCTCCACTGCTGTGGTGGTTCATGGTTTCAACGGCAAGCCAGAAGCAGCTGTTCGCTGGCTCGAAGCCGGATGCAGCCTCTCGTTTGGTGCTGGTCTCCTGCACCCGAATTCGGTTGTACACGATGCTTTGCGTGAAGTGCCCGCTCAAAGGTTGTTCCTTGAAACCGACGACAGCGGTTGTTCAATCCATACCATCTATGCCCGTGCAGCCGAGCTTCTGGGCCTTTCAGAAGAATTGTTGATCAACCGAGTAGCGTTAAACTTTAAAACTCTTTTTCAAACCCATGAATGAATGGCTCGAACGCACGCGACTGCTCCTTGGCTCCCAGCCACTCGAGAGGTTGCGCAACAGCAGGGTGCTGCTGATTGGATTGGGA
>JAQVCV010000069.1 GCA_028689615.1 Bacteroidales bacterium
GGGCAACTTTAGACTGTTTTTCATCAGGAGCCTACGCCGATGTGTGGGTTTTTAAAACAGACAGCACGGGCAACCTGATGTGGCAGGAAACGTATGGTTCGTATTCCAATGACTACTGTTGGGGTGCAATCAGGAATAATGAGAATAGTTGGATGGTTTTGTCCACAATTTTGGGAATAGTTGATTCGTGCGATGTAAAATGCACCCATTTAGGAAGTACTGATGTTTGGTTGTTCGAGCTCAAAGATTGTGACGTTTATCAACCGGTATCCCCTGTCCGGCCCACCGGCCCCGATACCCTGCTTTGCACAGTTCTCACTTCACAAAGCACCTATACCACCCGTGCAACCATGTTAGCCGACGGTTACGACTGGCAATTGCTTCCGCCGCAGGCCGGCACAGCAGAATCAGCCGACACTTCAGTTGTAGTAACATGGAGCACAACTTATGAAGGTAACGCAACCCTGAAGGTGCGCAGCCTCAACACCTGTGGCACAAGTTTTTGGAGCGATTCACTGGCATTGCAGGTAAGAACCTGTATCGGGATAGATGAAACCCGGAACAGCGGTTTCAGGGTTTGGCCCAACCCAGCCTCCGGCAAAATCAGGCTCTCGCTCCCTGCTGGTGAAATCCCTGCCACCATTTCAGTTTATAATTGTTACGGACAGGAATTGATAAAAACCGTCCATGTGAGCCAGGTTGTAGAGGCAGATGTTTCCACACTTCCTGCAGGCATCTACTTTGTAAAAGCTTCAAATGCCTCGGGAAACATCGGGCAGGTTACCTTTGTAAAGCTCCAATAATGAACATGTCAATCCAAATGGAGCGAAAATACAACAATCAATTCTATTGCTCCCATCAATTCAGAATTAAGAAAATGCTTCACATCTCACCAAATAAATCTGCTTTCAACTGGTACGAGCATAAAGCTGTTTAAGATTTAATGATTCATCCCGCCAATAGCTATCGGGGCTATCAGAATCAAGGATTCAAAGATTTGACATACCTGGTAACTGAGCGCTTTCGAGAGCCCTGATAACTATCGGGGGAAAAGTCCACGTGATTTAGGTATTTGCCTTTCTAATAACATTGATGGCTTGTTACAACTCGATGATGAACACCTGGGTATTGCCTGCACGCAGCACGTCAACCGAAACGCGGCTTCCTTTCTCGAGTTTTTTCAGTCGGTTCATGTAGTCGTAAATATCGGTGATGGGTTTCCCTTCTATGGCCATGATGCGGTCGCCTTTTTTTAGTCCTGCTTTCTCGGCGGGGCCGCCTGGTGTAACTCCGCTCACGCCAAGTCCTTTGGTTTCGGTGGAGGTGAAATCGGGCATGATTCCGAAGGTTACTTTCAGCCCGCGCATGGAACTGCGTTTGGCTACCCCGGCTTCTTTGAAGTTGAGGGTGGTAGCGGGCAGGGTAAGGCGTTTGAGGAGCGAGGCAGCCAGGTCAATCACCAGTTTTTCGCCTTCGGGGTTGATTCGGTCGGTGTCGTCGAAGGGGGTGTGGTAGTCGGTGTGCACTCCGGTGTTGAAATAGAACACGGGGATGTTTTTTCCATAGAAAGAGGCATGATCCGAGGGTCCATACCCTTCGGGCGAGAAGGAGGCTTTGAGGGTTGAACCGGCAAGTACCTCTTTCAGAAGTGCATCTCCTTCGATCGAAGTTCCTGTTCCGCCAATGCTTAGCGAAAGGGTTTCGGGGTTGAGCCGACCCACCATGTCGAAGTTAAGCATCGCTTTTATCAGGGTGATGTCAACCGGCGGATGGTTGGCAAACCAGGCAGAACCAATCAAGCCCGACTCTTCGGCTCCAAAAGCCACGAAGAGGATGCTTCGGGCAGGGGCAGGTTGTTGCGATGCAAACCAGCCGGCCAGTTCCATCACGGCGGCTACTCCCGAGGCGTTATCGTCGGCACCGTTGTGCACGGCGGTGGTATCGGGCATGCGCGATCCGCTGCCATAGCCGCCCATCCCCAGGTGGTCGTAATGTGCTCCAACCACGATGTATTCGTTTGACAGGGTGGGGTGGTTTCCGGGGAGCATGGCCACCACGTTGGATGTGGCCACTTTGTTGAGTTTCACGTCGGCGGTAGCTTTAACCAGGGCAGTCAGCTGAGCCTTCACGGGTTGCCGGGTTGTCAGGAGTTGTTTCTCGGCATCGGCCAGGGTTGTTTTGCTTCCGTCGAAAAGGAGGGAGGCAGTTTCGCGGCTGATCCAAAGCACGGGGAGTCCTGCGTCGGCGTTGCTCTTGTCGTAGAACACCCTCACGGGTTTGTCGTCTTTATCCCAGGCTTCGCCCGATACCAGCAGTACACCGGCTGCACCTCTGTCGCGGGCGGCCAGCACTTTGGTGCGCTCATCGGTTGAGGCGGCGAAGGCACTTTGGGTGTTGTCGGGTTCGGGGTCGCCTCTGAGCATCAAGGTCCATCGTCCTTTGAGGTCGAGCCCGTCGAAGTCGTTCCACTTCACGGTGTCGGTGGCAATGTCGAAGCCATACCCCGCGAAAACCACGGGAGCTTCCACTGTGGCCGAAGTGGAGAAGGAGTAGGGCACTGGCGTTGAGGGTGCAGATGTGCCGTTGATGGTGATGGCGTTGCCGGGGCCGGCAGTGGCTTCGGTGATGAGGCTGAAGGGCTGGTAGCCGTTGTCGCAAAGCATTTTCAACCCGAGCGATTGAAAATAGTCGCGGATGTAGGCTGCCGAAGAGTCGCCTCCGGCGGTTCCTGGTTTGCGTCCGGCCCATTGGTCGGAGGCCAGTTGGTTGATGATGTTGTGCACATCAGCGGCGCTGATAGCGGGTGAGAGGGGGTGGTTCTGGGCAGAAAGATTGGGGCGGGAAACCGCCCCAATCCACAAAACCAGAGAGAGAACAATGAATTTCTTCATGGTGAGGAATTGTTTATAGTGCAAATTTACATGATTCTACGTTTATCCACTGAAGTTCTTCCATCAACCGTCGGGGAGCGACAGAAAGTGGTACTTTTGTGGCCATGACACCTAGCACCAACCCCAAGTTTAGGAAATGGTTCAGCGTTGCGGCAATTTTTCTTGTTCTGTTGGCTCTGTCGGGGCCGGCAGCAGCGCAGTACAACCACGTGCCGTTTTCTCCCGATTCACTCTACCGCTGTTCGCCAGCCGAAATCCCCTCGGATGTACTTAAAGTTGTGGTCTCGCCTTTCAGATGGACACGTTCCGGTTGGTTAACTGCCGCCGGATGGATGGGTGCCACGGCGTTGGCCATGCCAGCCGATCGCCCGGTGAACGATTTCTTTCAAACCCATTCTTCCCCTTTCACCCGCGAGGTGAGCCGTTTGGTGTTGGAACCCTTGGGGAGTGGCTTGCTGATGGCACCTGTTGTTGGTGGGGCATGGCTGGTAGGAAGGGTTACGCACAACAGCCGTCTGTCGTTCGCGGCTTATCGTTCGGCCGAGGCATGGCTTTTCGCGGCAGGAGCTGTTCAGGTTGCCAAGTATGTTTTTCACCGCCACCGCCCTTTTCAATCGCCCGGCGATGCTATGTTGTTCGGGGGGCCTGGTTTTAGCTCCGATTATTTGTCGTTTCCTTCGGGACACACCGCCACGGCTTTTGCTGTTGCCACTGTGTGGGCCAGGGTGTATTCGAACAAGCCGTGGGTGGGAATAGTTGCATTTTCGGTGGCGTCGTTGGTTGGGGTCAGTCGTATGCACGATCAGGAGCACTGGCTTTCGGATGTAGTGGCTGGTGCCGCCGTGGGCTATTGGATAGGAACCACGCTGGTGCCTCGAAAGCCATCGGCAGGGCGCGCATGGACCGTAGTGCCTTTAGTTGGCCCACAAAGCCTGGGTGTGAAGGTTCATTGGTCGCCGTTTCAAATACAGTGAAAGGGGCGTTTTGCGGCTTGACTTCCCGGAAACTATTGATTATGTTTGCAGAAAATTTGCTGACTATGAAGCGCGTTGCGTTGTGGTTTTTGTTGTTGATGGTGTTTGCATCGTGTCATCGCGAGAAACCGGTGGTTCAACTCGCCGATTACCGTTCGGTTGAAGGGGTGGTTTTGGGAATGCCTGTAGTGGAGGCTGTGAAAAAGTCCCGCGAAAAGTATTTCCTCGAAAAAACCGTGATACCTGTTGATGCTGGCGAAAAAACCAAGTTTGAGTACCATGTTTTCCTGAGCCGTGAAATCCGTACTTTTTTATACAGTTTCGGGGAGGTGGCCGACAGCGCCGGGTTGTGGGTTTCGCGCATTACCCTCAAGGATGCCCGCTACCGTTTGCCCAACGGTGCCTCGATAGGCAACACGGTTGGTGATTTGCGCAAACTCGATAAATTCTCCACCATCAGGTTCTCCTACGATTATGGTTTGATGTTGAGCAGCGGGACCTTCAACGGAGGTTATCTGCTCGATCTTAATTTCGGTAAGGATTATGCGGGGTTCGATTTTGAGAAGCCGGGGTTGTCGGCTCTGCCCGATGATTTGGTGGTACTGGAAGTTGTGCTGACAAGGTAATTTTTTAAAGCATAGAAGCCGGTGAAAGTTTCCGCGGGTTCGACAACCACCAGTTGATTCCCAGTGTCATCCTCAGGGTGTTGGTTGTAACCATCGGAAAATCATCGTATCGCGATTCACGACGGTAATAATACAGATCGAGCGAGGCCGACAGCCGATCGGAGAAGGCCACATCGCAGCCTCCCTGAATCACGTGCACCAAAGTGTTGCTTTGAGTGCCCTGCACATCGAGGTAGTGCGGGTCGAGGGTACGGTAATAGAGCGAGTCAATTTTGTTGCGCCAGGTGAACAGGTGCATCAGGTGGTAGTTGAGTTTTATGCGGCAGTATTTGCCCAGGGTTATTGCGTTGAACGATTTTATTGAATATCCGTTGCCCAGGTTGTAATCGCGTTCCAACACGCTGAAATAGTCGGAATGAGTGCCGCCAAGCAGCACAGCATTTACAAAGAGCGATGTCTTCAACTTTACAGGGTCTGATTGGGGCGCGTTAATCCAGATGAGGCCTGCGCCGGCCACGGCTGCGCCGCTTATCTGCACAGGTACCTGGCGCCGGTTGTTGGAGGTGGTATCTTTTACTATGTAGTCGAAATGTTGAAACAACCCCCAAATCAGCTTCTTTCCCGGTGTTGATTCGCGTTCGCGGCTCCAGAGTCTGCCCAGCAAACTCACGTCGCCCATAGTGGCTTGTTGCCTGATGGTGAGGTCGGCCTGAACTTCGAAATAGTCGTAGGGTGCTGAGTAGGGTTTGGAAAACAGGTCGCCGTGTTCGAGCTTTAATTTCAGGAAGCCGTTGATGGTTCCTTTGAAGAGTTTCCCGTTGGGCGATAACCAGGCCGTGCCTGTTGACAGCGTGGCGTAGGTTTGGTGCGATTCTTCGTTGCTCCAGGCGTCGCGGAGGGTTTTTACGCGCCACATATCGCCCCTTAGAAGGCGGTTGAACCCGTTAACCGGGCTTATAAGGGTTATGGCTGCTTCGCGCCAAACCCGTTCCAGGCCGCGCGCGTGGTTGTTGACGAATGATGATGAAATGCGGAAGGTGATCTCTCCCAATGCTATCCCACCAGCAGTAGTAGCCAGCACATCGTTGATGGACGGCGGCTCGGTTTCCATGAAAAGCTCCCACATGAGGCTCCCTCCTAAAGCACCTGCTGCCGACCATCCAAACGACATGCCGTTGGTTCTGAAGGCATTGAAATAGAGTCCACCGTGATAGGGGTGGAGAAACATGTTGGTCGAAAACTTATCGTTGTCCCAAACAAACCCGGTACGAAAGTTCTTCCTGATGGTTTTAAAATCGATGTAGGCGAAGGGGGCATGGGCCACATACCTGTTCATGGCCCACACCCCCGCGTTGATACCTGCCGCCTCGCCAACAGCCAACCATGGGCGGTGGCGGGTAGTGGAATCGGTTTGCGCTTCACTGTTTAGGATACACAGCGCCCACAGAGCAGCAATCAAGTAGTTTTTCATGACTTTCCGGGTATTGATCCGGCTAAAGTATGAAAAACGCCATCAAAATCATGGGTTATTCCTCGTAAAGTTTCGAGTTGTCCACAAAAATCAGGTATTCGGCAATCAGGTTGCCCTCCATTTTAAAGGTGTTGGAGAAGTAACACTGGTATCGGGTGCCGTTGTGGCGGGTATAGGTTACTACGCCGTTGGTGATTAAAACTCCGGGGAGTTCAAACACCTCGAGTTGCGAGTGACTGATGGCTTTGATGCTGGCAAAAAAGCCCTCAAGAAAGGGGCGGATGTTGTCATGACCTGCAACCGGTGGATGGTTCGAGAAGCGAAAAACAGCGTCAGGGGTCATGCAGGCAGTCAGGGCGGCAGCGTCCATGGCATCTACAGCCGCAAACACTTTATTAGCAGTTGGATTCGACATAGGAAAATTGGTGTTAATTAAGAATTCTGTTGCCAGTTTGTCCGACAACTAATCTAAAACAAGCCCCATGGCGAAATGTTGGCTGTTGGCTTTGGGCTATGGGCCAATAGCCAACAGCTAATAGCCAACAGCCAAAACCAAACCTTCAGTTTTTTTTCCAGTCAAACTGATAATATTTACCTTTGCCGGCGACTGTTTCACCATCTGAAAGATGCCGTTTCACACTCTGTTTAGAAAATCATATTGTAATGAAAGCCACCATTAAAACAATCCTTTCGAGTACAATCCGACGTTCGGGGCTGATTCGTTTGGCCGATAAATTGCGTTTTGTTGTATTGTATTTAAAAAGTTCGTCGAAGCGCAAAGCCTTCAAACGCGATAACCCAAGCGTGGTGTTGCCACCGGCTTATCTGATTTACGAATCGTTCGATATGAACTATCAGACCTATTACCACGCCAGCCGCGAAACAGCCAGGTGGTTGCTCGAAAAAGCTGGAAAACATGTTGAATTTCACAACATCAACATCCTCGATTGGGGATGTGGCCCGGCTCGCATCGTAAGGCACCTGCCCGCGATGGTAAGCTCCTGCCAGATTTTCGGAACCGACTACAACGCCCGTACCATCGCCTGGTGTCAAAAATCGATCACCAACATCAGTTTCAACCTCAATGGCGTGAATCCCCCCTTACCCTACAGCGATTCGTTTTTCGGATTTATTTACGGCATCAGCATTTTCACCCATCTGCCCGAGGAGTTGCATTATGCCTGGTTCAACGAATTGGTGCGTATAAGCCGCCATCATGGCATTATCTTTCTGACACTGCATGGCGACGCTTTCCTTCCCAAGCTTACCCACGAAGAACAGCAAGCCTACAACCACGGAAATTTGGTAGTGAAGGGCAATACAAAAATAGGACACCGCACCTATGCTGCGTTCCAACCCGATGCTTTTGTACACCAACTGGCAGCAGGTCATACGGTGGTTGAACACACCAAAGGGGGAATTATCAATGGGAAACCGCAGCAAGACATTTGGTTGATAAGGGTGGAAAAACCACGCGATGCCAAACAGTAAACCTCAGATTCTATTATCTCTAATTAAATATCAACAAAAAAATGAAAATCCAGAATCGTTCAATTTTAGTCTTATTTCTTTTCCTTTGCTTACAAATGGTTAATGGCCAGGAGAATTTCAAACCCGGCTATGTAGTGAGTTTGAAGAACGACACTACCCGCGGCGAGATTGATTACCAGGGGTGGGACAAAAGCCCAAAAACCATCAACTTCAGAAATGATCAGGGCCGGTTGCTTACCTACAGTCCCCGTCAGCTGGCCGCCTTTGAAGTGGCCGGTGAAAAATACCTGTCGAAGGAGGTAGCTGTAGAAACATCTCCCCGTTTGACCGATGAACTAACCTTTGATCCGAAAATCAAAACCATAACCGATTCGGTATTTGTAAGGGTACTTTTCGCCGGCTCAAAATGCCTTTATCATTACAAACATCACAACGGGAACGATCAATTCTATACCGCCAATGACCAGAAACTTGACCTGTTGATTTACAAACGTTATATAAAGGAGGTGAATAATGACGATTTCGCTACAGAAAACAAAACGTTTGTAGGCCAGCTTATACTCTACTTAAACGACTGCCCCTCTATTCAATCCGAAATCAATAAGGTTGAATACAACCTTATTTCGATGTTGGATCTGTTTGAAAGTTATTACAACAAATGCGTTGACAAGCCCGCGCAATATGTCCAAAAGGCTGAACGCGTAAAACAAAAGGTGGGATTTATTGTGGGGGCAACGCTTACCAGTGTCAAATTCGAGGGTAGTTATTTCGATTACCTTACCAAGGTTGATTTCCCCACCTCGGTAAATGCTACCGGCGGCTTATACTACAACGTTAGCATCCCCAGAAGCCTTAACAGGTGGTCGTTTCAAAACGAGTTGATCCTTACAGGCTATTCCATTTCAGGCGATTACACCTGGCAGGGATTAACAGAAAAGGGGCATATCTACACAGATTTAAGCTTGTGGTATGCCACCCTCAACAACCTGATCAGATACACCTTTCCTGTAGGGAAAATGGAACTTTTTCTGAATGGAGGTATCTCAAACGGTTTTGCATTCAGGGAGGTAAATCAATTGATGAAATCGGTTGAGCGGTTTGGCTATACATGGGTAACCACAGATGAAGCCATCAAAGGTATCAGGAAAATTGAATTTGGTTTCACGGCTGGTGCGGGTGCCAGCTATGGCAGATTTTCGGCTGAATGTCGTTACGTGAAAGGGAATGGCGTTTCCGACTATTCAAAAATGAGCGAAAACACCCACAGGATATTGTTCCTATTTAGTTACCGGTTGTATTAAACGCCAATTATTCAACAAGAAAGCCTGACAAGGCCTGGTCAAAACCGGGTTCAGCAATTTCACTCAACGGAAATCCTGCTGAAGCCGGTTTTCTTATTATTTCAATTGTTTGGCTTGAACTGAATTTTTTTTCCCCGGTGCAGCCATTTCCCACACCACAACCAGCCAGATGAGCAGGCAGGGCAACGCTTTAAGGGCATACGGAACAATGATTTCGCGCCTTACGACAGCGGGAAAAACATCGGTAGGCGATAAAGAGGTGAGCAGCAGGGCAGCCACAAACAATGCAGTTTCCCAACCCGAACGGCTTGATGTGATGTACCAAAGAGCTGCGCCTGTAAAGGCAATAACGAAGGTGGGTGATTCTGCTTTGTGGTTGAACACCACCACCCACAACAACACCGAAACCAGCATGAGCATCCTGAAACGGGCTTCGTGCCACGATGATAGCCGCGACAAGGGAAGCAGAAACACCACGGCAGCAACCAGCACCATCGAATTTTTTACCCCTTCTACGCCGGTGAGGGCATGAAAAATCCCCATGGCCGACAAACCGTATGAGGCTGAGTGATCGTTGGCCAACATGACAACCCAACTCCTCATCAGTGCTTCGTATTGCTCAATACCAATAAAAACTAATGGCATTAAAAGAAACAGCAGCGCGAAAACTGCACTGTAGAGGATGAAGCGCCCTTTTCGGGGGTAAAACAGAAACAAAACGAAACCCACCACACCGAATAGCTTCACGAAAACCGAAAATACCAGACAAAGGGCCGCCCAGGCGGTTTTTTCGCGCTCGAACATAGAAAACGACATAACCAGCAAGCCGGCTACCAACCCGTTGGACTGTTCGTTTTGCAGCGATGTCATCAACTCCACCGAAACCATCAACAATACCAACCCTTTTTGAAGCGGGGTAAGCCTGGGGAGCAAATAAACTGCCCAGGCGAGCAACAAAGCGTTTATGAGGTTCCACAAAGTAAGCCCGAGCCAGTCGGGAAGCCAGGCAAACAACCCGAAAAACATAGCAAAGGCAGGGCTGTATTTAAAAAGATCCCAATGCTCGGCAGGCCATGCCACATACAAATCTTTTCCCTGCAAGAGATGAAAAAACGACGATTTAAAAATCACGTAGTTGTTGTATTTCATCAGCACAAGCTCTGGTGTGACGGTGGGCGACGACAAAAGCGACTGCACCGAGGCAGCCACGGCAAGCACCACCCACAAGCCAACCATGTAGCGGTAGTCGGAGAGGATGTTGATCAACCTGTTTTTTATTTGCATCACGATAGAATTTCGATGGCAAAGGTAGGGAAAGTGGCGTTTTTTGTTGATGTTTCAGATGGTAGTGGATAAATTTCGGGGTAAAAAACCTATGCAACACCGCCGGGTCGTAATTAAAAACCCGCCGGGCTCGCGTCCCGACGGGTAAACAAAGAATACACGAAAGCCTGTTATAACTCCAAAGATTTGCAAATTTGATGGTTAACAGTTTTAATGCGTTCAACATCCAGCTTCATCACGCGCCGGTCGTAAGTCATCAGTCCATTCACCTCAATTTCCACGTCGGTGGTTTGGGTATAGACCGCCGCGGTGAAACCCGACCGGATGAGTTTCATCAGTTTTTCGGCGTATTTCATGTAAGCCTCTGTGGCCTCGGCAGTGGTTTTATACTGCACGTAGCCCCAGTTGCGGTCGTTCACCCAAAGATGTCCTTCAAGAGCCAGGCCAATACCTCCATATTCTCCCAAAACACAAGCTCTGCTTCCGTCGAGCAGGGTAAGCTCAGGATCGGGATAGTGGTGGGTGTCGAGCATGTCGCCAACCTGATAGTGGTTACCGCCACTGGCCGGGTTTACCAGCCGCGACGGGTCGTAACTCTTTGTCCAGGCTACAATTTCAGGAGTTTTAAACTGCCCCCACGACTCGTTGAAAGGCACCCAGGTTACCACGCACGGGTTTGATATCAGAAGGTTGATGATGTCGCGCCATTCGCGCCTGAAGTTCTCCTCCGATTCTGGCGTTCTTACTGCCTCGGTGCCGTTGAAATAGGTTTCAGGTTGCCAACCAGGACCGCTGTCGCCGTTTGGCATATCCTGCCACACAAGCATCCCTTCCCGATCGCAATGGTAGTACCAGCGGGCAGGTTCCACTTTCACGTGCTTGCGAATCATATTGAACCCAAATTCTTTGGTTTTCACGATGTCGGATTTCAGAGCTTCGTCGGTTGGGGCAGTGTAGAGGCCATCGGGCCACCAACCCTGATCTAGTGGTCCAAACTGAAAATAGTCGCGGTTGTTGAGTTGCAGCCTGACGATTCCATTAGCATCGCGGCGCGTTGAAATTTTCCGCATCCCGAAATAGCTGGTTACTTCGTCAACGGCTTTTCCACCAACCAGAAGTCTGGCTTCCAGATCATAAAGAACTGGGGTTTCGGGACTCCACAACGAGGCGTAGGGAATATCCAGAAGCACCCCCATGCCTGGAACCGCCCGTCCTTTCGAAACGGGTCGGCCACCGAGTGAGGCTGTGACTTCCACGAGGCTCTCGGCCGGAAAAGTTCCTTCCACAACAGGTGTTACCTCCACCGTGCCACCATCGACATCAGGAACAGTCACGAGCCGCGAGATAAATACAGTTTCAACGGGTTCGAGCCACACTGTTTGCCAGATTCCCGTTACCGAAGTGTACCAAATGCCCCCGGGTCGGGTTACTTGCTTCCCTCTTGGCTGAAACCCCTGGTTGGAAGGGTCCCAGACCCTTACTACCAACTGCTGATCTCCCTTGCCGAGGAGCCAGGGAGTGAGGTTGATGCTAAACGGGGTGTAGCCACCACGATGGCTGGCCACGTGCACCCCATTGATCCACACATCCGATTGCCAGTCAACAGCACCGAAATGAAGCACCACCTGTTTCCCTTTCCAGGCCGATGGAACCGAAAACGACCTGCGGTACCACAGTTCGTTATCGGGTCCCACCGTTTTCTGTACCCCTGAAAGCGACGACTCAACGGCGAATGGAACCAGTACCGGGCCATCGAATGTTGATGGAATGGCTTGCCCCGCCGGCCTGATGGCATAATCCCACAAACCGTTAAGGTTCATCCACTCTTGTCGCACCAATTGAGGGCGCGGATACTCTGGCAAGGGGCTGGCCGGGTCAACCAGGGCGGCCCAGGGTGTGGAAATTTTATCGCCTGCGGGCTTCCAATCCTGGCCTTGAACAACCATATTGCCCAGCAACAACAGGGCGAGAACGCCACTTTTAAAAAAGTTCATACTGTAGGAATCAGTTTACAGGATGCATCACTTTATTTTCATCATCATCACTCCATGCGAAGGGATGGCCAGGGTGATGGACGAGCCAGGTGTGCCAAGCGATTTTTGCCGCCACAGGTCGCGCAGTTCGCGCCCTTGTCCAATACCGGCCTTCTGGAACTCCAGGGTGTAATCCACGGTTTTGTCGCCCAGGTTAAATACGCCGAAAGCATGGCCTCCGTCTTCCAGAAGTTTCACCCACACCTGGATGTCGCCATCGACGATGACTTGTTTGGCCTGAACCCCCAAGGGATCCTGGTTCACGGCTATCACCTCGTCGTTGGTGAGCAGGTTGAGGGTAAACTCATCGAGGCGTTCGAGGTCGCAACCAATCAACAGCGGGGCGGCCAGCAGGCTCCAGAGGGAAATGTGGGTGTATTGTTCGTCGGGGGTGAGGCGCGTTGGATGGAGACTGGGGCCCCAGCCCACCCAACCCACGATGAGCATATCGGGGTCGTTCCAGTTGCCAGGCTTTGCATAAGGTTGGTTCTCAACCTGACTAAACCCGATGGTTTTCAGGCTCTCCCACGTGTCGGTGATGTCGCCGGTGGTTCGCCACAGGTTACCACCCACTTCATCGCCCCATTGCCACACTTTGGCCATTCCATACTGGCAGAGGCTGTAAACAATGTCGCGGTCGGCTTTGGCAAGGGCATCGCGCATCACAAAGTAGGGTTTTTTGTGTTCGGCAAGCGAAGTGTCTTTAGCTATGTTGCCATACGAACACCAGTCGTATTTCAGGTAATCGACACCCCAGGCAGCAAACGAACGGGCATCCTGCTCTTCGTGCTGGTAACTTGCCGTATATCCGCCACAGGTAAGCGGACCGGGAGAACTGTAGATGCCAAATTTGAGTCCCAACGCGTGAATGCTGTCGCCCAGCCTCTTCATGTCAGGAAATTTGTAATTGGTATGGATGTTACCCTGTTTGTCGCGTTTGGGCATCGAGTCCTGGTGAATTTCCCAGCCGTCGTCGATGTTCACGTAGGTCCACCCGTGATTCATCAGCCCTTTGTCGCGGTAGGTGCGGGCGCTGGCAATCACTTTTTGTTCGTCAACAGCCAATCCCCAGCAGTTCCAACTGTTCCAGCCCATGGGAGGAGTAAGACAAATGCGGTTGCCAATAACTATTTTTAACTCCGCGATGGAAGAACCTCTGGCATTGGAGGCCTTGAGAGCAACGGTATAGTCACCGCTTTGGGCTACAGTTCCGCTGATAATACCCGTGTTGGGATCGAGGTGGAGCCCTTCGGGAAGGCCGGCAGCTTCAAACACCATAGGGCGGAGGCCGGTGGCAGGTACGGTAAAGAGGAAAGGCTTGCCAGGACGGGCGGCAGTAACGCGAGCACCGTTTATTCGGGGTTCATCGGCGGGCAACGGCGTGGTGATGTAGGGGGTTTCGTCGGTGATGGCGATTTCGTCGGAGGTGCTGCTCACCTCGTATGAATAGGTGATGATGGCCGATTGATCGAGTTGGGCCAGCCTGAAGTCGAAATCGCGAAGCTCACCGGGTTTGAGGGTGACCATCTCTTCGCGTTGAAAGAGTTGCTTGCCGGTAAGCTTGTCGATGGCACTTATTTCAAACTCCCCATCAAGGGTATAGGCGGTTGACCTGTTCATCAACGTTACCGTTTTCGACAACTCCTTCCCCTCGAAACGGTAGGGCGAATGGTTGTTGTCGAGTTTCAAATAATCGGTCAGGCGGGTCATGCGGATAAACTGGCCTCCCGAGTGCATGCCACCCTGTCCGCCCTGGTCGAACACCCTGACAGCAATAAGGTTTTCCTCATCCCATCTGATGCGAGGATCGTTCACAGCAAGGGTATAAGGGCGGGGCTTGTCCCAGTAGTTGGTCGGGGCATGGATGAAAGTGGTGTCAGAAGCCTGTTCAGGGGGGGCATTGGTTCCGTTGATTCCGATCAGTTGGCCATTGAGATAGGTATGGTCGAAGTTGTTGATTTTGCCCAGATAGATCAGCAAACTGTCGCTCAGCGAGGCCTTGTCGCGCAGGCTACCCGGGATTACAACCCTGAGGCGGTACCAGGCATAACCGTCGTAGGGATCGAAGCCCGCCGACTCCCAGATGCGGTCAACCGGCAGCGATTTCCAGGCAGAATCGTTAAAATCGGGCGAAGCCCATGCCGGGTCATCGCCTGTGTTGAATTTCCATTCGGTTTGAAGGCTCAATTCGGGTAAGATGTGGTTCGAACCACATCCCCAGGCCACAAGCATCAGCACTGAATAAAAGAGTTTTCTCATGGTTTTTAGCATTTCGTTTTGGTGATTGCTCCTCCCGGCTAACCCGGTGCAAGATAAATCAGATTTTTTAGTGAGGTAAAAGTACAACAATTTTGCAAATGTAAAAAAAACACTTTTCAAAAAGCAGGTATTTATGGATGGGGGTGGTTATTTCGGAGCTATTGATTACTTTTACCGTATGAATTAATCCGGAACGAAATTATGGATAATCAGAAAAATATCAAAGCCTTACAATACGACGACATCAAGCGGATACTCGATGCCACCGACAGCAGGGTGGTTTTCGAAAAAACCAACATCATCCCCGACGAAAAAGAACTCCTCGACAAACTGGTGGAATATGTTGACTACACCGACATCGGGCGCAAGAGTGTACTCGGTATCGACATTTTCAAATACAGTTCGTTTGGATCGCTGGAGCAAACCCTCATCCCGTTTTTATTCAAGACCCTGTTCAAACTCACCATCAAGCTTTGCTTCACAAACCATAAGTATCTTTTTCAGAAGACGTCGGAAGAGGAGATCAACCGCACTTTTATCAGCACCGGCGATGGTGGTTACCTGCTGTTCGATACCCCGCTTCACAGCCTGGTGTTTGCCATCAATTTCGCGGTGGTTCTGAGGATTTACAACGCCTTCCACCTCTACCCAAGGTTGCGAAAGATTATTGGCGCCGTGAACATGCGCTATGCCATCACCTACGATCGTGTTTATATTTTCGACAACAACTTCTATGGCCGCGCCATTATCAATTGCGCCCGCATCCTGATGAAAGACGACCTCAACCGGTGCCTCATCGACGAGCACTCGCACAGCTGGTTCACCACCAATATGGAAGGAGTTGAAAACCTTCAGATACTCACCATCCACGAGATCAGCAATATCTATGACCTTCGCGAATATGATCATTCCGTTTTGGATCTTCATCCCGATGAAATTTTCGAAGCCGATGTATCGCGACGCTATGGCATCATCAACGCCGACATCCTGAAAATCGGTAAAATATCGTCGAAAGAAACCGAACTCAGCATTTACAACCTACACCTGCAGGTGACCCTGAACCTGGTGAACGACGACGACCCGCTGCAGAAAAAAACTGTGACAATCAGTCTGGGAAACCTCAATACCTCGGGTATCTGAAAAACAGGCTTATATCCGTAAATCTCTGAATAAATTAACTGTTAACCGGTGGGCGTGCGAATCAGTCAGAAATAACAATTACTACCCTCAACTTCAAAAACCTCAAACACATGAACCGGAAGCTTCAAAACATCATCGAATTGGCTTTCCTCCTGCTTCTGGCAGCTTGCAGTCGCGATTGCGAGGAATGTTTCACACCCCCGACACCCTTTGTTTTCGAAATCGTGGATGCCACAACCGGCGAAAACCTTTTCAGCAATGGAACCTATGCCCCCGAACAAATTAAAATTATTTTGGAAGGCAATGCCGGCAATGCCGGTTACAGCTTCTTGTCGGAGAACGATATAAACCTGCTTCAAATCAACGGTATAGGATGGAAAACAGAAACAGTTTCACTCTGGATTACAGCCTCAACCGACACCCTGTTTTCGCTAAAGGTTTCTGCCCGGCGCGAAACTGTTGAGTGTTGCTCTTTCACCCAGTTCACCGATGTGCAAATAGGGTGGTCTGACTTTGCTTACAACCCCGAAAGCGGTATCTACCTGGTTAGTGTTGTGCCACTCCGTTTGTAATCTCAAAAACGGTTTCCACCTCCACATTCCCCTTCACCATGCTGTAAACCGGGCAAAGCGACGACTCCGAAATCTGGCGGGCCTTTTCGCAATCGTCAGGAGTGAGATCGGGTGATTTGAAGTAAAGATGCAGGGTCATTTTGGTGAACCCGGTGGGGTGCTCCTGCCGGCGATCGCCTGTGGCCTGAATACTCAGACCATGGATTGTACGCCCCATTCGACGGGTAAGCAACAACATGGTAGAACCCACACACGACGCCAGGCTGAAAAGCAACAATTCGAGAGAGGTGTAGCCCAGGTTATCGCCAAAAGGGGGCACATAATCAATCTGAAGAGGTTCAGCAAAATCGGTGTGACCGGTGAAGTGGAGTTTTTCGTTTTGCAGTTCAAGCTCTACAGCGAGCTGTTTCGACTTATCGGTGATGGTTTTCATAGAATATTGATTTTCGATTCTTCTGACGAATGACGCGTGGGGAGGTTACATGATTTGTTTTTTGCTAATAGCTAATAGCTAAAAACTTTCAGCGGTCTTTTGCCCCTCAGCCAATTTAAAAGGCAAAAACCGGGCAAAAAAAAAGCCGCCGAAGCGACTTGGAGTTTTTGGTAGCGGGGACGAGAATTGAACTCGTGACCTCCGGGTTATGAATCCGACGCTCTAACCAACTGAGCTACCCCGCCATTTTTTTGAGGATGCAAAAGTAAGGATTATCCATGTTTCTGCCAAATTTTGCACACAACATTTTTTATTCTAACGCAAATCTTCCTGGCATTCAGCACTAGTATGCATCAGCAACTAAGCATTTCTGAACCTCATTCGCATGCGCTGCCCGGTGACCTGTGCCAGAAAAACACCCAGCACCACCATCACGATGCCTCCAATTTTTGCCCAGCCAATGTGCTCACCGATGATCAACCAACTAAAAACAGCGGTGAAAGCCGGGATGAAATTGGTGAACACCGCAGAGCGGCTCACGCCCAATTCGCGGGTGGCTATGGCAAAAAAAACAAATGCCAGCGATGAAGCGAAAACCGACAACAACAGAATGGAACTTATCAGCCGGAAATCGGGCTTGACTTGCACGATGCTTTCAAAATCAAATACAACCGCCAACGGGAGAAACATGAATACGCCGGCAAAATTCTGCCAGGCCACAATCGAAAAAGGGTCGTACCTTGAAGCCAGCTTTTTAAGTGTAACAGAATACCCGATGGCCGTGAAAACGGCGAACAGCAAAGCCACCATCCCGAGGGTGCTGTTTTCGCCCGACGACTGGCTTCCGGCCATCATCACACCAACACCGGCAAACGATACAGCCAGTCCCGCGATGTTGAGACCCGATAACCTTTCGCGAAGCATAAAGTAGGCTGCTAATGGGGTTACAACAGGTATGAGGCTGATCATCACAGCGCTAACAGTAGGGGTGGTGTATTTGACCCCAAAGCTTTCGCCAATGAAATAAAGAAAAGGGTTGAACAATGCCGAAAGAAGCAACAACCGCCAGTCAGCGCGTCTGATGTGCTGCAGCCTCCCCATCAGCTTTAAGGAAACCAGCATGAGCAACGACGACAAAACCAGCCTGATAAACACAGTGCCAATGGGTTCCAGATAATTGAACACGATGGTAGTCCAAACAAACGAAATACCCCAGAATACCATGGCCAGGACGGCTAGCAAATAAGTGATGTTTTTATTCACGAAAAAATTTTTGCAAAGCTACAACATTCCCGATCTTAAGAAAGCGACCAACCATACGAAACCAGGCAGAACATTGCTGAACTGCCTGGTTTAACATCTTCTTTGGTTTTTCTAATTCGAGTTGGACGTAGAATCGGGTTGTTGAACCAGTTCCAACCCATCGTCGGTCATCCGGTACCAACCACCTTCGCGCTGGTGACCGTTGACAAAACTATCGAAATCAATTTGCCAGGCATCATCACCTGAAAGGTAAACCTGACCATCGCGAGGCATGAACACTGTAACCTCAAGCTGTTGTTCATGGAATCCGCCTGAAAGTGGGACAATAAACCTTCGGTCGAGGGTAAGCAGCGAATCGGCATCAGACCAGAAATAGATCACCTCGCTGAGATTGCGGGTGGCATCGTCCATGTTTTTCCCGCGTGCTGCCACCCTCATCTGAATTGAAAGAGAATCGCCCACAGCAGGTTCGATGCTGAAATCGGCATGGCCATCGAAAAAATCACCTTTCACAGGGATAATTTTCCCACTTACAACCTCCACACCCGAATAAGATGATCGTTCGCCTGCGTCCCGGTCGGTTATATTCAGCCTGAAGGAACTTGCCGAAACCCCTGAAACTCCGGCCTTGTAAGTTTTCCATTGCACCGACTCTGTTTGCTCCTGGTAGCGGAAGGCAAACACTGCTCCCATGACCAAACCACCTGCCAAAAGCAGAGCCAGAATTGAAGGTATCTGCCAGGTGCTGTTTTTCCACTGGATCAACAACTTTAAGCCCCAATAGGTTAGCAAACCCAGAAGCGACACACTCACAACCACAACAGCGATATAAAACTGCCACCTCAAGGCAGGATTTGGAACCATATACTCAGCAATCTGAAATAAATTGAGATTCATAAACCGGAGGCCATCACCCATGTAAAAAGTATCTCTTACAAAAAGCGATACCAACAACCCTGTGGCCATTCCCAGTACCATCAACAACAGAGCAACGCCCACCACGCGGAGAAAGAAACGGGCGCCAAAACTCACCATGCGTCCAAGTCCCTGCCCAAAATCACGTGTAAAACGCTTCACATCTTCATTTTTTGGCAAGTGATCGCCAAGTTCTGAAAGACGCTGCTTCTCTTCCTGAAACCTGCGACGCAGGTTGTCAACATTCACCTCTTCGCCACGCATCTCAAGTTTATCGGAGTGGCTGCGAGCCTCGGGCAACACCAACCACAAAACGGCATACACCAGAAGACCCGTGAAATAAAACAGGGTGAACAAAACAAAAAGTACGCGCACCAATACCGGATCAAGCCCCGACCAGGCAGCCAATCCCGATGCTACACCTCCCAGGATCCGACGATCAGCATCGCGAAAAATCCTGCGCGACCTGCCTCCCTTGTGGACGCCCAAATCAGGTTCATCGTGGTTGTCGCCCCACTCCTCGGGCTCACCCATTTGACTGATGACCAACTCAACGGCCTTGAGAGTTACCACGCGGTCGGTACCTTCTACCAAAGGCAACAACAGTTCCGCTATGCGTGCCTCCACGTCAATCAGCATCTCGGCAGCATCGCCATTGCCACCCAAATAGGAACGCAACCGGTTGAAATAATCGTCGAGACGGCGGTGGGCATCTTCATCAATGTTAAACAGCTGACCGCCAATGTTTACTGAATAGTTCTTTTTCATGATTAATTGATTTTTTCGGTGGATGAAAGGGTAGAATCTGACTGCACTAAAAGTTGGTTGACCGACTCGATAAGCCCTTGCCAACCCTCTCGCAACTCTTGAAGCATCTCGACACCCAATGGAGTGATGCTGTAATACTTCCGTGGTGGTCCACTGCTCGACTCCTCCCAACGGTAGTTAAGCGAGCCATCGTTTTTCAGGCGGGTAAGTATGGGATACAGCGTCCCTTCAACCACCAGCAACTGCGAGTTCTTGAGCTCCGATAAAATGTCGGACGCATAAACCTCACGGCCGGCAATCACCGCCAGGATGCACATTTCAAGCACCCCTTTGCGCATCTGCGCTACTGTATTATCTGCTTTGGCCATAAAAAAAATTATTTAGAATGTAGGCATGACCCATCTGAATCCTTTCGCCTGCCCGACACCGAACGACTACCTTTCGCCGGCGTAAATCCGGCCTCATTCCATGCCGGGCAATCTTTCTCGTTATACATTATTTGATGCAGATGGTCCATGTTTGTTTTTTTCAACATTAATTCTGACCACAAAGATAAGTCAAAACAAAGTACTTTGCAATACATAATACTGGTTTTTGCAAAATATTTTTTATAAAACACTTCCTTGTATAAAAATAATGCTTGAAATCAGTTGTTTATGCAAAGGTCGTGTTGTGAAAAAAACAAGAAAAATTTTATGCAACACCCAAAAGGCGTCATAGCTCTCTGTGTAAACTGTTATCCATAAAGATGTTTCACTGCTGGCAAACCGTTGAATATGCTAACGGATTGTTAACAATTTTCAACGATGGACGTTAACCCTTACATTTGCATCTCCTTTCATTTTATTTAAAGAAACATGAAACTACGATACACAGCCGTGATGGCTGCAGCCTTGCTCGCATCGTGTGGCGAGAAGGCCCGGACAGGTGGCACGGGGCGTGGCAATGGCATTGCTACCGTCGATTTTATAGTGGTTGAACCTGTGGCTGTTGACCATAGCCTTGGCTTTGCAGCAACCCTGTTAGCCAACGAAGCTATTGAGGTTCGACCCGAAATAACAGGCAGGCTTGTATCTGTTGGTTTTGATGAGGGGGCCGATGTAGCCCGGGGCGACGTGATGTTCAGGATCGACGACTCGGAGCTTCAGGCTCAATTGCGGAAGAACCAGGCCGAGCTCGAAACTGCCAGGCTCGAATGGGAGCGAAGGAAACAACTGTTGGAGCAACAAGGCATCAGCCTTGAGGCCACCCAAACAGCCCAAACCAAATACGAAACCCTGTTAGCCACCCGCGATCTGCTTGAAGCTCAGGCTGCCAAGTGCGTGATAGCAGCTCCGTTTAACGGCAAGGCAGGGCTTAGGATGGTTAGTCCGGGAGCCGTGGTATCCTCCTCCACGCTCATGACCACCCTCACGCAAACCGATCCTGTCAAGCTCGAATTTGCTATTCCCGAACAATACCTGGCTGATCTTAAAATAGGTGCAGCTGTTTGGTTTACAACAGAAAGCAACGCTGACCGATTCGATGCCAGAGTTTATGCCATCGACCCCCGCGTCGATCAGCAATCGCGCACCGTGACCGTGAGGGCCATCTGTCCAAATCCTGGCAACAAACTGTTGCCCGGAGGTTTTGCCAAGGCAAATCTGGCTATGTTGGCCGGCCAGAAAGGCATCATGATTCCAGCCAAAGCCATTGTGCCAGTGCTGAACGGGCAACAGGTTTATACCATCCAACAGGGCAAGGCACAACCCGCCGACGTGAAAACAGGGCGACGAACCGAAGAGATGGTTGAGATACTCGAAGGGCTTAGCCAGGGTGATACCGTGGTGATGAGCAGCCTGTTGCAACTCAGACCGGGAATGGCCGTAAAACCCCGCGTTAAAACAACCCAACCAACCTCCCAACCATGAACATAGCCTCGGTAAGCATCCGGCGCCCCGTGCTGGCGTCGGTTCTCAGTATTGTAATCGTGATTTTTGGCGTGGTTGGATTTGAACTTTTAGGATTGCGCGAATACCCGAGCGTTGATCCGCCGGTAGTTACGGTTTCAACCACCTATGCAGGAGCCAACGCCGATGTGATTGAAGCACAAATAACCGAACCCCTCGAAGAATCCATCAACGGTATTGCCGGCATACGCACCCTCACCTCGTCGAGTGCCGACGGAAGAAGCTCCATCAGCGTGGAGTTCAACCTGGGAGTTGACATGGAAGCCGCCACCAACGATGTGCGCGACAGGGTATCGAGAGCCGTGCGAAACCTCCCTCAGGATGTTGATCCACCCGTGGTTACCAAAGCCGATGCCGACTCCGATCCCATCATCATACTGGCCATTCAAAGCACCACACGCAACCTGCTTGAGTTGTCGGAAATAGGCAACAACGTGTTCAAAGAGCGGCTTCAAACAATCCCGGGTGTGAGCGAGATCAGGATTTTTGGCGAGAAGAAATACGCCATGAAACTTAACCTCGACCCGGCACTCATGGCGGCACGCAACATCACCCCGTCCGACATCCGCCAATCGCTCCTGATACAAAACGTGGAGCTTCCATCCGGAAGAATTGAAGGATACCAGACCGAACTTACCATTCGTACTTTGGGGAGACTGGAGACCGAAGACGACTTTAACAACCTCATCATCAAAGACATTAACGGCAGGGTGGTGCGCCTGAAAGACGTGGGCACTGCCCGTCTGGCACCCGAAAACGAACGATCGTTGTTAAGGGGCAACGGTGGAATTCAGCAAATTGCCCTTGCTATCACTCCCCAACCAGGGGTAAATCACATAGCCATTGCCGACGAGTTCTACAAACGCAAATCAAGTCTGGAGGCCGAGATGCCCGAAGACCTGGTGCTTGCCGTTACCCTCGATACTACCATCAGCATCAGGAAAGCCATCACCGAGGTACAAGAAACCATCCTGTTGGCTTTTGCTCTGGTGGTGCTGGTCATCTTTCTCTTCCTGCGACACTGGCGAACCACCCTCATCCCTGTCATAGCCATCCCCATTTCGCTTGTTGGAACCTTTTTCGTGATGTACCTTTCGGGTTTCACCATCAACATCCTCACGCTGCT
>JAQVCV010000110.1 GCA_028689615.1 Bacteroidales bacterium
ACGCTCTTCCGATCTCAATACCTATGGCAGCTCTACCGACAAGCAGATCAGGCTCTCTCTGACAAATATCACCGCGAATGAAATTCAGTCCCGAAAACTTGCCCAAAGCGAAGCTCGTTTCAACAACCTGATCTCACGTATGAATCAGGCTATAGTCTTTGGCGATGTAATTTGCGACGCTGTAAGCAATCCTTTTGATTTCAGAATTGTAGGTTTTAACCCTGCTTTTGAACGTTTAACGGGAATAACACTGCATAATATGCATGAAGTGAAGTTCCTGGAGGCTTACTCGACGTTGCCTGATGTGTGGCATGAAGCATTCAGAAAAGCTGTTGTTTGTGATGAGCCAGTGTTTGTTGAAGGGTTTGTCTCTTTCCTGAATAAATTCCTCAGTGTGGTGCTGTATCAAAATCAGCCGGGACAATTGGCTGCTGTTATCGACGATATAACTGATAAGAAGGAAGCTGAGATAAAACTGAGGGAAAATGCCCTTCTGCTCGATCTGGCACTCACCGCATCCTTAACTGTTGCATGGGAAATGGATTTATCAACACTGACGCTGCGGGCACAGGGCCGTGAAATGCTCAGGAGTACTTTTGGACTGGAAGCCACCGAATCAGTAGTGCTTGCGTTTGATGAATGGAGCCGGCTGATTTATCCTGATGATATGGCCATTGCAATCAACCAGTTAAATAGCAATGTTGTTTACTCTGAAAAACTTCAGGTTCTGCGTTGTAGGATTCTTAATGCCAATGGGGCCATCAGGTGGGTTGAACTTAAGGGGAGGGTAACAAAAATCAATTCCGATGACCTTCCGTCGGTTGTGTCGGGTATTATGAACGATGTGACAGATTTGGTGGAATCGCAGGAAATAATAGAAAAGCAAAATGCTGAACTGATTTTGCTTAACACTCAAAAAGACAAGTTATTCTCGGTAATTGCTCATGACTTGCGCTCTCCTTTCAACACTTTTTTAGGTTTTACCGAGCTGCTTGCTGAGAATGTTGGTTCTATCACATTGAACGAACTCCGCAGTATTTCTGAATCGATGCACAAATCTGCCGTGGGTTTGAATAATTTGCTTGTTAATTTATTAGAATGGTCTCGTTTTCAATCCGGAAGGTTGGCCTGCCAGAAGGAAGAACTGGTGCTGCTTGAAATTGTGAACGATTCATGGAAAGTATTGCATCATGAGGCTAAGGCTAAAAAGATATCACTGGAAGTTAAAATTTCAGAAGGCCAAAAAGTTGAGGCCGATCAGAACATGCTCATGTCGGTTTTTCGCAACCTTTTATCCAACGCCATCAAATTTAGTTACGAGGGTAGTAAAGTTAAGGTTGAATCCAAAGCCGACGGTAGCCGGTTAAACATTGTTATTAGCGATCAGGGAATTGGAATTCCCAGCGATTTCATCCCTGTTTTGTTTGAATTGTCGCCCAAAATTTCTCGTCGTGGCACCAACAATGAGGCTTCGACAGGCTTGGGGCTTTCAATTGTGAAGGAATTTGTCAACACCATGGGAGGTGAAATATCAGTAGAAAGTGTGCCTGGTAAAGGCTCTGCTTTTACGATCGCGATGTCATGCCCCTTCAACGATGAAACCGGCAATGATGCGGAAATAAAAATGGAATTGATACCTGCCTCGCAGCTTGCAACCATTGTTCTTGTCGAGGACGATCCGGTCAGTGCCACTTTGTTTACTATAATTCTTAACCGGGCCGGTTACAACGTAGTTCACTTTGGCAGTAGTGAAGCGTTTCTGGCTTACTTCTCTGAAAACTATGAATCGGTTAAACTGATTCTTTTGGATGTTAAATTGCCTGACATGGATGGAATCGGGCTGGCACGTGAAATCAGAAAGACATATGGCGCTGAAATTTCTATCGTCGCCATATCGGCCTATTATTCTTCAATGCAACGCCAGGAGGCTTTGAAGGCTGGTTGTAACGATTTTTTGAATAAGCCAGTTAGTCGCGAAAAGCTGATAAATACTATCATTGACTATGTTCAATAATCAAAGTAAATTTTTCAGCGATTTTTTAAAATACTAAATTATGAACAGACCTTCAATTACTTACGGAATCAATACTTTAATTCAGAATCTGGATTCTGCAGAGCTTTTTCATTTGTTGATCGAAAACGCGAACGATGCTATTCTGTTCATGAATCCTACTCAGTTCGTGGAGTGCAATTCAAGGGCTCTGGAAGTTTTTGGGGCAAAATCTAAAGACGACATCATTACCTCACCACCCTGGATGCTGAGTCCTGAAAAGCAACCAGACGGGAGTTGTTCGAAAACAAGTGCTCTGGAGTATATTTCGGCCGCGGTTGCCAACTCGTTCAACAGATTCTATTGGCAGCACAAAAGGCTGGACGGAACCTTGTTTGATGCCGAGGTTTCTCTTCACAGTTTTGTGGTCGATAACGAAGTCTTTGTTCAGTCAATTGTTCGCGATATAACGCGGTTTAAGAAGACGGAAGAGGCTCTCAGAAAAAGCGAACAGCGCTACAAAAGTATTTTCGAAAATGTTCAGGATGTTTTTTACCAGACTGATGCCGAAAGCAGAATCGCATTGATCAGCCCATCAATTTCCAGGTATTCATCTTATTCGGTGGAGGAACTTATCGGGAGACCGGTTGGAAGTTTGTACGCGCATCCCGGTCAGCGCAAAGATTTGTTGACTATTCTCATGAAAGAAGGACAAATTAATAATTTTGAATTAGAGCTGGTTTCAGGTCCTGAAAGCACGATAATGGTCTCGGTGAGCGCACATGTTTTGTTGAACGAAAAAGGTGAGTTTAACGGAATAGAAGGTGTATTGCACGATATTACCGCTATTAAAAATGCCTACAACGATGTGGTAAAGGAGCGCATCATGCTTCGGACTTTGATTGACAATTTGCCCGATACGGTTTATGTTAAAGATTTGGAAGGTAGAAAGATAATTGCCAATTGTGCCGATTTGAGGTTTATTGGTGCCGATTCTGAGAGCGAAGTATTGTATAAAACCGACAAGGAGTTGTTTGCAGGCGCAGAAGGTGAACATGGTTGGTCACAGGATATGGAAGTTATTAACAAGGGTATTTCACTGGTGAATGTTGTGAGTAGCTCAATCGACCGAAATGGGGATGAAATATGGCTGCGCACTTCCAAAATCCCTTTGAAGGATGTTGATGGAAATATTGTAGGGCTTGTTGGCATCGGGCATGATATTACAAGCGATGTTGCAGGTAATAAGGCGCTCAAAGAGAGTGAGGAGAAGTACCGAACCTTGATGGAAAGCATCCCCGACGGTGTTTACCGCTCAACCCCCGATGGCAGGTTTATAGAGGCAAATAAAGCTTTAGTAGCTATTTTAGGTTACGACAACAAAGAGGAACTTTTTAAGGTTGACATTAAGAAAGAGCTCTATTTTGATATTAAGGATCGTGAAACCGCTGTATTAACCGAGAAATTTGAAGAGATGGCCATATATCCGCTTCGAAAGAAAAATGGTCAAAAAATATGGGTTGAAGATCATGGCTGGCTTAAAACAGATGAGCTTGGAAATGTGGTTTACCATGAAGGTGTTTTGCGCGATATTACCGAAAGATACAATTTTCAGGTTCAACTCGGGCAATATACTGAGCAGCTCAAACAGGCCAACGAAACCAAAGATAAATTGTTTTCTATTATTGCTCACGATTTGCTGAGTCCTTTTAACGCAATGCTTGGGTTTACCAATCTCTTGTGCGACGATGAGGTAGTGTTTTCGGAGGAAGAGAAAAGAGATATGCTCCTCAGATTAAAAGGTGTTGCCGGCAATACTTTTAAACTGTTGCAAAACCTGCTCACCTGGTCAAGAATGCAACGTGGCAAGATTAACCTGGAGAGCACGGTCTTTAATTTAAAGGAGATGCTCTTAACCGTTTTCGAGGTTTTGGAGGAAGCAGCACACAGTAAGAAAATTCGTTTGGTGGATCAACTGGCAAACTCGCTGCAGGTATATGCTGACAAGTCGGTTACTCACATCGTGCTCTACAACCTGGTGGTTAATGGCTTGAAGTTTACACAAGAGGGTGGTGTTGTGTCCGTTTCAGGGGATGACATGGGTGATTTTGTCGAAATCAGGGTGAAAGATACCGGAATAGGGATCCCGGCAGATCGACTGGCCAACCTTTTTGTTGCCGGAGGTTCGAAATCAACACCTGGAACGAATAACGAGAAGGGAACCGGCCTGGGTTTGGTTCTTTGTAAAGAGTTTGTTGAGATGCATAAAGGCTCAATCAGGGTGGTTTCTGAACCCGGGAAGGGCTCAGAGTTTATTCTTCTGCTTCCGTCCGGATCGTTTGTACAAAAGAAGGGCTGGGACAATTGCTAACCTGATTTTGAATTTCCCACCCGATTTTGGGTTTTTGGGTTGACCGTGTTGATCAGGCAGACAGGTCTCTCTTCTGTTTGGTGGAATCAATTGCTTATGCTGTAGTGAAAAGCCTTTTTGCGCTGCCGTCACTTGTCATTGCGATGGTTTAACCAGTCGTTGCGCTGCCGTCACTTGTCATTGCGATGGTGTAACCTGTCGTTGCGCTGCCGTCACTTGTCATTGCGGTGGTTTAACCAGTCGTTGCGCTGCCGTCACCTGTCATTGCGATGGTGTAACAAGTCGTTGGGCTGCCGTC
>JAQVCV010000070.1 GCA_028689615.1 Bacteroidales bacterium
CGACGACCGAAGCAACCTCCTCCTCCTTCTGATCCTTTCCCACCAACAGAGGAGGCACGACGACCGAAGCAACCTCCCCCTCCTTCTGATCCCTTCCCACCAACAGAGGAGGCACAACGACCGAAGCAACCTCCCCCTCCTTCTGATCCCTTCCCACCAACAGAGGAGGCACGACGACCGAAGCAACCTCCTCCTCCTTCTGATCCTTTCCCACCGACAGAGGAGGCACAACGGTCTAAACAATCTCCGGCCATCCATCACTGTTCACTACACACTATCCACTGATTTTTTTTGAACAGATTCAAACACAGGATTGTGGTTTCGGTAGGGTAGAGACGTACGGCCGTACGTCTCTACGACCGGCAGGCCCGCATTTCTACGGTCTTACACAATTTCCCGGGTGCATCGGGATGTTTTCGGTTGTTTATACCATCCTTTTTTTTACATCATTATTTTTGGTGAATAGATATAAACCCAGGGTTGTGGTTTCGGTAGGGTAGAGACGTACGGCCGTACGTCTCAACGACCGGCAGGCCCGCGTTTCTACGGTCCTACACAATTTCCTGGGTGCATCGGGATGTTTTCGGTTGTTTATACCATCCTTTTTATTGCATCATTTTTTTGGATGCATGGATTTGGACCCAGGGTTGTGGTTTCGGTAGGGTAGAGACGTACGGCCGTACGTCTCAACGACCGGCAGGCACGCGTTTCTAAGGTCCTACACAATTTCCCGGGTGCATCGGGATGTTTTCGGTTGTTTTTACCATCCTTTTTATTGCATCATTTTTTTGAGTGCATGGGTTTGGACCCAGGGTTGTGGTTTCGGTAGGGTAGAGACGTACGGCCGTACGTCTCAACGACCGATCAAACGTCTCAACGATCGATCAAACGTCTCAAAAACCAATCATACCTCTCAAAAATCAACCGTAGGTCTCAACGATTGATCTTTCGTCTTGGCAACCGGAGGAACGTCCTCGCGGGAATACCCCGTCAGAAAAGAATCGTTGGCTGCCCAAAATTCGTTCATCCCCGAACACTTGATGTGCATTTCTCAACACTTCACGGGGAGGCTAAAAGGGTTGCTTATGTTGCAAAGGTTTGAAAATAGGGCAATAGTGATTTTTGGCCTGATTTTATTTGCAACAGCCCGATACCAAAAAAACCATTCATTTATGCGCAAAGTATTCCTTTTCCCGCTGGCAGCTCTGCTGATGGCCGCCTGCACATCAAAAACCGATCAGCAAGCCACCGTGAAGGCCATCGACACTGCCAACATGGACATGACGGTGAACCCTGGCGACGATTTTTACCGTTACGTGAACGGAACCTGGCTTCGCAACAACCCCGTTCCCGATCAGTACACCGACTATGGAGCCTTCACCGAGCTTATTGAACGCAACCGCGACATGCTCAAATCGCTGGTGGTTGAAGCAGCCGATGGAACCGCTGAAGAGGGTTCGGAAGCCCGCAAAATTGGCGATTTTTATGCGTCGGGAATGGACAGCACCGCCCGCGAAAAGGCCGGACTTGAGCCCCTGGCTACCGATCTGAAACAAATTGCTTCCCTTGCTTCGCCCAAAGAGATGGCGGCTTATACAGCCAACCTCCACAAAAGAGGCATCTTCCCAACCTTCATCCCTTATACCATGGCCGACGTTAAAAACTCCGACATGGTAATTCTCAACTTCTACCAGGGTGGCCTGGGGCTCCCCGAAGTGGAGTATTACACCGTTGACGATCAGCAGATGAAAGAGATTCGTGCCGAATACCTGAAATTCATCGCCAAGATACTTACCATGGCGGGCGACAACGAAAACGACGCTGCCACCCATGCTGTCGCGATTCTCGAACTGGAAACCAAAATGGCCAAAGCCTCCAAAACTTTGCTTGAACGTCGCGACCCCGAAGCCAATTACAACAAACTTACACTCGACGAGATCAAAACCCTTGCCCCCAACTTCGATTGGGATACCTACTTTGCATCGGTGGGACTGGCAGGTATTCAATCGGTCAACGTGAACCAGCCCTCCTTCATCGAAGGGATGAGCAAACTGCTTAAAGAGGTGCCTGCTGCCACCTGGCAAGCCTTCCTGCGCTACAATGTTGTGGCCGGAAACGCTTCGTATCTCAACGATGCCCTTTATACCGAGGTGCACAACTTCTACAACGTGTTTCTGTCGGGGCAAAAAGAGATGCAACCACGTTGGAAAAGGGTGCTCAACGCCACCAGCGGATCGCTTGGCGAAGCCATTGGCAAAGTTTACGTGGCCAAATACTTCCCGCCCGAAGCCAAACAGCGCATCACCGACCTGGTGGGCAACCTCAAGAAATCGTTGGCCGAACGCGTATCGGGCCTGGCCTGGATGGGCGATTCCACCAAGCAACGTGCTTTGGAAAAACTGGCAGCCATGCAGGTGAAAGTGGGTTATCCCGACCAATGGATTGATTACACCTCCCTGCAGATCAGCCGCGACTCCTACATTCAAAACATCTGGAACGCCAATGCCTTCGAGTTCAAACGCACCCTCGATAAGGTTGACAAACCCATCGACAAATCGGAATGGGTAATGACCCCGCAAACCGTTAATGCCGGCTACGTGCCTTCGAAAAACGAGATTGTTTTCCCGGCAGCTATCCTGCAACCCCCGTTCTTCTACAAAGACGGCGACGACGCCGTGAACTACGGTGCCATTGGCGTTGTGATTGGCCACGAGATGACCCACGGCTTCGACGATCAGGGCCGCAAATACGACCTGAAAGGAAACCTGGCCGAATGGTGGACCCCTGCCGATGCCGATCAGTTTGTGCAACGCACCAGCGTGCTGGTGGAACAATGGGACAACTACACCATGCTCGATTCGCTCAAACTCAACGGGCAACTCACCCTGGGCGAAAACATTGCCGACAACGGCGGGCTCACGGTATCGCTCAACGCCCTGAAAAAAGTACTCACGGGAAGCGAAGAGCCCATCGACGGTTTCACTCCCCTGCAAAGGTTCTTCATCAGCTACGGAACCATCTGGCGTGAAAACATCCGCGATAAAAAACTGGCCCGCGACATCAAAGAAGACGTGCATGCCCCTGCAGAATCGCGCGTGAACGGCGCGGTGTTCAACATCCCCGAGTTCTACGAAGCTTTCCCCGTGAAAGAAACCGACAAACTTTTCATCACCCTCGAAAACCGGGCCTCAATCTGGTAGTGAGTATAAATCAGGAAAAAGGCTATCTTCGTGACAGCGAACGATAGCCTTTTTTTCATCGAACCAATCATAAACCTATGAAACCAAACTTCACCACTTTTGTAACCTTTGGGCTGGCCGCGCTGTTTACAACTGCCATGAATGCCCAAAACACTTTTACTCCGCCGGCCACTCCGGCTCGCCCCGTGACCGACGACTTGTTTGGTCAGAAATTTACCGACAACTACCGCTGGCTCGAAGAGGGCAAAAACCAGGAGGTGATCGACTGGACGCTGGCGCAGCATACCGCCACCGTGAACTACGTGAACACCTCGTGCCAGCCCGTGGCCGGTTTGCGCGAAGAGATTACCGCGGTGCTCGATCGCGATTACACCGGCCCCGATTTCATGATGGGCAACCGCCAGTTTTTCAACCGAAAGAAAAAAGGAGAAGCCCAAAGCAAACTCTACACCCGCCTCAACGGTAAAGAGGTGCTCATTTTCGATCCGGTAGCCATCGACCCGTCGGGTAAGTCGGCTATGGGTGGAAGCAGCTACACCGAAGACGCTTCGGTGCTTGGCATCGGGCTTCAAAAAGCCGGCGCCGAAATCCTGACGTATTACATCATCGACACCAAAACCGGCAAGCAACTCTACAAACCCATCGAAGGAATTTACGGGTTCAACTTTGCCAAAGATGGCAAACATGCTTACGTGACCATACGAACCAAAGAGATGGTTGACAAGCAGGAACCACCCCGCACCTATTGGTACAAGCTGGGTACCGAACTCAACGACGCCCCGTTCCTTTTTGCACCCGCCGATTCGAAAGATGTGGCCGGCATATGGGATTCGCGCTACAGCGACCTTACTTTCAAATCGGAAGGCGATTTCTACAGCAACACCCTCAGCTACCGCAAAGTGGGAACCTTCGACCCGATGAAGGTGATCTACTCCAGCAAAGAGTATCAGGCCAACCCCGTGGCCATTGGCGACAAAGTTTACATCATGACCAACCACGAGGCACCCAACCAGAAAATCATGGTAGCCGATAAAGCAGCCCTCGATTTTGCCAACTGGAAAACCCTGATTGCTGAACAGGAAACCGTGATTGAAGATTTTGCCGTAACCAACGACAACATCATCCTTCAGGACAAAAAAGACATCCAGAGCCGCCTGGGACTTTATACCCTCGACGGAAAATTCATCCGCTTCCTCGAACTCCCCGAAGTGGCCAACGTTTCGTATGTTAACTTCCACCGCGAAACCAATACGGTATATATCGGACTGGAATCGTTCACATTCCCTTTCCGAATCTACAAAGCCGACCCCAAAACCTTCAAATGGGAGCTGTTTTATGAAATGGAAACCCCCATCGACACCAAAAACATCACAGGCAAGGTGGTGTTTTACAACTCGAAAGACGGAACCCGCGTACCCCTGCTGCTGATGCACCGCAAAGACGTGACCCTCGACGGCAACAATCCCGCGCTGCTCACCGGCTACGGCGGATTCAATATTGGCGAATCGCCCTCTTTCATCGGTTTGGCTGCCTCGTGGGTAAACCGTGGCGGGGTGTATGCCATTGCAGGTTTGCGCGGTGGCAACGAGTATGGCGAAACCTGGCACCGCGACGGCATGCTCCACAAAAAACAGAACACCTTCGACGATTTCATTGCCGCTGCCGAATACTTAATTGCAGAGAAATACACCAATCCCCAGAAACTCGTTATACGTGGCGGTAGCAACGGAGGCCTGCTTATGGGTGCCGTGATTACCCAACGCCCCGATCTCTTCAAAGCCTGCATCTGCGCCGTACCCCTGCTCGACATGGTCAGATTTCACAAATTCCTGATAGCCCGCTACTGGATTCCCGAATACGGCGATCCCGACAAGGAAGAGGATTTCCGCTACTTGTTCACCTACAGCCCCTACCACAACATCCGCGCAGGCGTGAACATCCCCACCACCATGATCACGGCCGGTGCCAACGACGTGAGAGTTGACCCCTGTCATGCCAAAAAAATGGCGGCTGCCCTGCAAAACAACACCGGGCAAATAGACCCCGTGCTGCTTTACATCGATTACAATTCGGGCCACGGATCGGGCAAATCGACACAACACCAGATCGACGATCAGGAATTCATGTGGCGATTCATGATGAACCAGGCCGGAATGAAATAAGATTATGTTTTTTTTGAGGTTTTGAAATACATCCTAAAGCCCCAGCCCTTGTGGTTCGGGGCTTTTGCTTTGTGAAGCGTGGCAGTGATACCCTGATGCACCGCCCCGATTGCCTTAACTACAATGCTGGTGGTGCTAAAGGCTTGACGACTTGCCAACATGTTGATGTGCGGTGAAAAAACAAAATAAACACCGCATATTTGCGGTAAAAAAGGGCTATAAAGAAGAAACTACAACCAATGTTGAGGTCAGGAATGCCCTGCGCAGCACGTTTCAGGTTGGCACCCTTAAAACGGTTACCTTTCTCCTATAAATCCTTGTTAAAAACAGAACTGAACTTATGGATGATTCGCTGACTTGATTTTCAAATCTTCGAACTTGTGCACCCGCGCTTCGCGCTGGTGTTTTTTTACCGCAAAGAACGCAAAGATAGCTTCACGCTAAGAACGCGAAGATGCCGGACACTGATTTTTAAGACCGCTAAGGCACTTCGTGCTGACTGGACGTGCAATACCCGTCTGCATCTGCGTCCGATAGATGACGTAGGCATCTCAGCGTTCATAAAACTGCCCGTCGAAAAATGTTAGCGTTCTTAGCGTCTTAACTTGGCGCTCTTAGCGATAAAAGAATACCCGTCCGGCAAATACATCTTCCTGTTAATCCTTGTTATAACAGACCTGAACTAACAGATAATCCGCTGGCTCGATTTTTATTCGTCTGTGTGTAAAGGCGATTACATGTATATTTGCATCGTCAATACAAAACTGTTTTGTAAGCTCATGCAGATAGAGATTATCAACGGAGGGAAGCGCTTCAACCGCGAGTGGATCTTCAGAGGCCTCACCTATACCATCGAGACGGGTCGCCCGGTGGCCATACTCGGCAGCAACGGTTCGGGAAAGTCAACCCTGCTTCAGACCCTTTCAACACGCTCCCTTCTAAGCGAAGGAGAGGTGATTTACAAGGATGGGGATAAGGTGATAGCCCCCGAGGAACGTTACAAACTGGCAGCTCTGGCGTCGCCCTACCTCGAACTCATCGAAGAATACACCCTTACCGAGATGGTGGAATTTCATCTGGAGCACAAAACCTTTATGGGCAACCTCACGGCCTCCGAAGCCCTTTCGGTTATGGAACTCAAAACATCGGCGGGCAAACCCCTGCGCTACTTCTCGTCGGGTATGAAGCAGCGTGTGAAACTTGCTCTGGCCATCCTCAGCAATACACCGGTACTGCTGCTCGACGAGCCTGTTTCCAACCTCGACCACAAAGCCATGCAATGGTACAGGCAAATGATGTTGGCCCACGCCGGCGAACGACTGGTGATCGTGTGCTCGAACCATCAACCCGTTGAACACGACTTTTGCCAGCAGCAAATAACCATCGAAGACTACAAGCCAGTGTCAGGAAAGGGCTGACTATTGCCAGTTTATTGATTATCTCTATCTTTGCACTCTTTTAAAACCGAATACAGATAATACCGATTGTATGGCTACAACCGCAGATTTTAAGAACGGCCTCTGCATTGAATTCAACGGAGAACCGTATAGCATTGTTGAGTTTCAACATGTAAAACCCGGCAAGGGTGGTGCATTCGTGCGCACGAAATTGAAAAACCTTCGCAATGGGAAAGTAATTCCCAACACCTTCAACGCCGGGGTAAAAATTGACATTATCCGCGTTGAGCGCCGTCAATACCAGTTTCTCTACAACGAAGGTGAGGATTACCATTTCATGAACAACGAAACCTTCGAGCAGACCTTCATCCCCAAGTCGCTTATCAACGCTCCCGAATTTCTGAAAGAGGGTCAGCCCGTTGAAATTGTTTTCCTTGCCGAGAACGAAGAGCCTCTGCTGTGCGAACTTCCCCCGTTTGTTGACCTTGCCATCACCTACTGCGAGCCAGGCGAAAAAGGCAACACCGCCACCAATGCCCTGAAACCGGCTACCATGGAAACAGGAGCCATCGTGAGGGTCCCTTTGTTTATTGAAGCTGGCGAGAAAATCAGGGTTGATACCCGCACCGGCGACTACTCCGAAAGGGTTAAAAGCTAATCCGTCACTCTTTTCTCAGGGAAAACACTACCCCAATGAAATTTCCGCAACCTTTGACACTCGCTTCGATGGCCACATTGCTGGACGCCGAGGCTGTAGGCGATCCGCAGCACCTTACCACCGGCCTCAACGAAATACACATGGTCGAGGCCGGCGACGTGACTTTTGTGGATCACCCCAAATACTACGACAAAGCCCTCAACTCGAATGCCACCACCATCCTTATCAATAAAATGATGGAGGCCCCTTCGGGGAAGGCTCTTCTGGTGCATCCCGATCCGTTCGCTGCCTTTATTGCGCTCATCAGGCAATTCCGCCCTTTCGTTCCGGCTACAGCAGCCGTTTCGCCTCTGGCTGTTATCGGTGAAGGTACCGTGGTGCAACCCGGCGCATTCATAGGCAACCATGTTGTAATTGGCAAAAACTGTGTTATTCACTCCAATGTCAGCATCTACGATCACTGCATCGTGGGCGACAACGTGGTGATTCATGCCAATTCGGTTCTGGGTGCCGATGCCTATTACTTCCAAAAGAAAAACGGCGAATTCCGCAAATTTGAATCGTGCGGAAGGGTGGTAATCGGCGATAAAGTTGAAATTGGAGCCCTCTGTACCATCGATCGCGGTGTTACAGGCGACACAACCATCGATACCGATACCAAGCTCGACAACCACGTGCAAGTTGGCCACGACACTTACATTGGCAAACACTGCCTCATTGGAGCCCACTGCGCCATTGCCGGAGTTACCCGCATCGAGGACGATGTGCTGCTGTGGGGACGCGTTTCGGTGAACAAAGATCTGGTGATTGGCAAAGGAGCCGTGGTTCTGGCCACTTCGGGAGTCGATAAATCGATTGAAGGGGGTAAAACCTACTTCGGGATACCGGTTGACGAAAGTCGCAAACGGTGGCGCGAACTGGCCTCGCTCAAGCAGCTCCCTGCCCTGGTTGCCCGTTTCAGCAACGATACCCTTCGCGAAGAGTAATTGCCGACGGCACAAAATTTTTCATGAACGGAAGCTGCTCCCACAAACAGCTTCCGTTTTTTATTGAACAGATGCACCTTCCTCGATATTTTGTCATACCCTTTCTGTCATTTTTTCCTCCGTGGTTTCTGTGGCATATTTGTTGACCAGCGAGCGGCCTAAAATTATTTGTAAAATGAATATCAGGCAAATTGATTCGCATAGCGATTTTCTTGCAGCAGCAGGAAGCCTTAAAAAAGCCTACCTGCTGCTCTATAAAAGCGGTTCCGATCAGAGTGAATGCGCGTTAAAAAGCATTGCCGATGCCCAAACCCAGGGCGAACTGGCTGTTTTCGCGGCTGATGTTTCACACGTTCGCGACATCCACCCCCAGTATGGCATCACAACAGTTCCTTCGCTGCTCGAATTCGACAACGGGGAATTTCGCAACGTGGTAAAAGGTTGCAACGGTCCCCACTATTACACTTCTTATTTTGAGAACGCCCTTTATGCTGTTGCCAGTGAAGGGAAAGCTCAAAAAAGTGTAACTGTTTATTCAACCCCTACCTGCACCTGGTGCAATACTCTGAAAACCCACCTGCGCAAGAATGGAATCCGCTTTCACGAAATCGATGTTTCAACCGATCAGCAAGCTGCCGAAGAGATGACCCGTCGCAGTGGACAACGCGGTGTACCCCAAACCGATATTGAAGGCGAAATGGTAGTTGGGTTCGATAAAACCCGGATCAACCGTTTGCTCGACATCAACGGATAAAAACAAACCACTAAATATTTTTGTAACATGAAAGAATTACAACCTCTGAACCAGAACGTGTTGCTCGACCTTAGCAACAACAAAGGCGAGCAGAAAACTGCCGCCGGTATCATTATCCCCGATACTGCCAAAGAGAAACCCCAACAGGCCAAAGTGCTTGCCATAGGGAATGTTGAAAACCCCGGGATTAGCGTAGGCGACACCGTGCTTTTCAAAAAATACTCGGGAACCGAAGTGGAATACGAAGGCAATAAATACCTGATTCTGCCCTATGCCGATCTTTTGGCAAAAATTGTGGAAACAGAGTCAATCTAGTCTCGTTCCAGGCTCCATTGCAAGAAAGACCCCTCCAGGATTTGCTCCTGAAGGGGTCTTTCTGTTATTCGTTTAGTTGTGTTCTCCTCTACGGTGCACTTCACTCAAGTGGTTTGCCAAAATCCTGGCGGTTGACCTCGCGTCCGGTTTCGTCGTAAAACAACCAAATCCCCGCGCGCCGGCCATTCACATACCTCCCTTCGTAGTATTTCTGTCCGTTGGGATAATAGGCCACCGAAACTCCGTTTTCTTTCCCATTGGTATAGGTTGTCTGACTCCAGAGTTTTCCGTCCTCGCGCCAGGCAGTCCATGTGCTGTCGCGTTCTCCGGCAGCAGTCAGGGCTCCTTCGAGGCTCTTTTCGCCGTTGGAATGGTATTGCACCTCACGACTAAAAAGGGTGTCGCCGTGTTCAACAGCGAACCAACGCTCGGTCTTGGGTTTGCCGTTGTCAAATTTCTCAGTCACCACCCTGCCGTTCTGAGTACGGCACGACAACATGGTGATTGTAAAAAGCAATGTAAACAAGTACTTAGTTTTCATAACGAAGTCTGATTTTATCATCGGTTAAAGGTTAATCGCATGCCAGGTTGCAACGGGTTGAACACCCCGTTTTCAAAGGCCGGATAACCGTTCACGAAGGTATGTGTTACCAGGTGGTTGAAGGTAGTGCCTTCAAGAGGCGACCAACCGCATTGGTAGAGGATGTTGCCGCGGTTTACGGTCCAGGGTGCCAATGGGTTCACCAGCACCATGTCGGCGAAGTAGCCCTCGCGTAAGAAGCCCCGTTTCTCGATCCCAAAGAGGCGGGCCGGAGTATGGCACATGCGGTTTACCACATCGGTAACCAAAATTTCGCCACGCGAAGCCAGTTCGAGCATAGCCACCAGGGAGTGTTGCACCATGGGGCCACCTGATGGTGCTTTTGTATAAGGGTTTTTTTTCTCTTCGGCAGTATGTGGGGCATGGTCGGTGGCCACCACGTCGAGCAGGCCGCGACGCAGGCCTTCGAGCAATGCCTCGCGATCGGAGGGGCTTTTCACCGCGGGATTCCACTTGATTTTGTTGCCAAGTTTCTGGTAATCGTCGGAGCTAAACCACAAGTGGTGCACGCACACTTCGGCGGTGATTTTTTTCTCCTCCAACGGAGCATCGGTGAACAGCGCAAGTTCATCGGCAGTGGAGATGTGGAGCACATGCAGGCGGGTGCCATACTCTTGAGCCAGTTGCACTGCCAGCGACGAAGATTTCAGGCACGCCTCACGACTTCTGATCAAGGGGTGCTGGTTTATAGGGATTTGTTCTCCAAAACGTTCGATGGCAAGATTGAGGTTGTTGCGGATGGTGGTTTCGTCCTCGCAATGAACGGCAACCAGCAAAGGTGCTTTTTCGAAAATACCACGCAGCGTATCAGGATTGTCAACCAGCATGTTGCCAGTGCTTGCCCCCATAAACACTTTGATTCCGCACACATTTTGAGGGTTGGTTTGCAGCACCTCATGAAGGTTGTTGTTGGAGGCACCCATGTAAAAGGAAAAATTAGCCGGAGAAACCTGTGCCGCAATCTGGAATTTCTCTTCGAGCAGTTCCTGCGTTAAGGTTTGTGGCTGTGTGTTGGGCATCTCCATGAAACTGGTAACGCCACCGGCCACGGCCGCCTTCGATTCGGAGGCGATACTCCCTTTGTGGGTGAGCCCCGGTTCGCGAAAATGAACCTGATCGTCGATAACACCGGGAAGCAACCAAAGACCTTTAGCGTCGATCTCGACTGTGCCTTCAGGAGCTACAATGTTTCCGGCCAATTCAATACGATCAATGTAGGGGCCATCGGTAAGCAGATCGGCCGGCAGCCTGAAACCCTGGTTGATGATTTCGGCATTGCGAATGAGATAGCGTCTGGTTGACATCTGGTAAAGCTTTTAAATGGTGGATGTGAAAAATGGCAGATACAGCAGAATATCCATCGCTGAAAAAAGGGTAGGAACCGCGGGAGTTTAAGCTAAGGAGGCTTTTCTGATCTTTTTAAACCGCAACTTAATCACTCCGAAAATGGCCTCTTTAAAAATGCCTTTACTCATTTTCGATTGCCCCTGGGTTCGGTCGGTGAAGATGATGGGTACCTCCACGATGTTGAATCCCAATTTCCAGGCAGTATATTTCATTTCGATCTGGAAAGCGTAACCTACGAAGCTGATGTTGTTCAGATCGATGGTTTGCAAAACCCTGGCCGAATAGCATTTGAAACCAGCAGTTGTGTCACGGATGGTCATTCCGGTGATGAACCTCACGTAAGCGGAGGCATAATACGACATCAGCACCCTGCCCATGGGCCAGTTAACCACGTTTACGCCGGTAATGTAGCGCGAACCTATGGCCACGTCGGCACCTTTGTGGGCCACTGCTTCCCTGAGTCTTATAAGATCCTCGGGGTTGTGCGAGAAGTCGGCATCCATTTCAAAAACGTACTGGTATTGGTGGGTCAATGCCCAACGGAAACCGTGAATATAGGCCGTTCCGAGACCCAGTTTCCCTTTTCGCTCCTCCATGAAGAGGCGATCGGGAAATTCTGACATAAGGCGACGCACGATTGCGGATGTGCCATCGGGACTGTTGTCTTCAACAATCAGTACATGGAATGGGAAATCGAGCGAGAATACCTTTCTGATGATCAGTTCGATATTCTCTTTCTCATTGTAAGTCGGAATGATAACTATGCTATCGGTCACCGTGGAATATTTTTGTGCAAATGTAAAACAAAATCCAGTAACCCATGAGGGTGGGTTCCATTTTGAAATATAAGTTGAGGGTTTTCACCCCTTTTTGTTTAAAAACCGTGCGTGGGCTTCATCCAAACAACGTTGAAGGGTTACTGCAAATTGTTTGTCGTGTGGTGGATGGAAAATGGTGTTGTGCTCGCCAGGTACCTCATGCACCACAACGCCGTTGGAGGCATACTGTGCCCAGCCGTATGTCTTGGGCTCTTCGATGAAGAAGGTCTGGCGACTGGCTTTAAACAGATCGATTCTCACTGGCGATGGCACCAGATGGTAACGCTCGCCAGCGCGGTTGTTGACCTCGTGAACCGGAAGGGCAAAACTTTGCAATTTGTCACGATCGCCGGCAACATAGTTTTTATGCTCCTTTTGTTGAAGTCGGTAGCGGTCGATCATTCGTTTGAAACTCTTGATTTTAAGACCAATTAAATGCGACCTGTGGCTCCACGATTCGGTAAAAAGCAATTGAAGGTTAAACAGAATCTGATTTCGTCTGAATTTGCGCATCCGTGCTCTTTTTTCGTGAGGAGAGAGGTTGTTGAGCGAGGTATAGGCCACCGTATCAAACATTCCCACAAAGAATGGCTCCAACCCCATCTCTTTCAACTGGCGGGCCATCTCGAACGCAACGATGCCACCGAGGCTGAAACCTGCCAAAGCAAAGGGTCCCATCGGACTTACGGTGCGGATTTCGGAAATGTAGTGAGCTGCAATTTCCTCGATGGTTTCCAGAGGTTTCTCTTTCCCGTCGAGGCCTTTGGCTTGCAAGGCATACACGGGTTGGTCGGGAGGCATGTGGGTTACCAGGGTGTTGTAGAGCAGCACATTAAGGCCGGCCCCGTGAATCAGGAAAACAGGGGGTTTGTCGCCCATAGGTCGAATGGTAACCAGCGACCTCCACGACATGTTTTTGAGGCCTGTGTGCGTATGCCGCGTGAGATCGCGAAGGTTGCTGTGCTGGAACAAGCTTGCCAGCGGAAGCCTCACCTGAAACCGCAACTCGATTTTCGCCATCAACCCGACTGCCATAAGCGAGTTGCCGCCCAGGTCGAAGAAATCGTCGGTGGCCGATAGGTGACTCAACCCCAATACTTCGCGCCATATCTCCATCATTATTGCTTCATCGGCATCGCGTGGCGGCTCGGGCGAACTGTCGGGATTCACGCCAGGAAGTTCGGGTGCAGGCAATGCTTTCCGGTCGGTTTTCCCGTTTGGTGTCTTCGGAAACTCATCGAGCCATACAAATGCCGATGGGATCATGTAGTCAGGCAGTTTCTTCGACAGAAAATCTTTGAGGGAACCTTTGGCAAGCGGCGATCCTTTTCGTTTCAGAAGGTAAGCTACGAGGCGTCCTGCCGATCCATTGTCGTGGCGAAGCATCACCAGGGCTTGCTCCACCCCTTGATGGGTTGCAAGAGCCTGTTCAATTTCGCCAGGCTCAATTCTGAAGCCTCTCAGTTTGATCTGGTGGTCGTTTCGTCCCAGGAAATGGATGGAGCCATCGGTTTTACGGCGAGCCAGATCGCCTGTTTTGTAAAGCCGGGCTCCGGGTGTGGGGTCAAACGGGTCGCTGACAAACCGTGAAGCCGTTAGTTCGCTGTTGTTCCAATAGCCCAGGGCCACCCCTTCGCCGCCTATCAGAATTTCGCCGGGGACGCCGGGAGGCACTGGATTGAGGTTTTCGTCGGCGATGTAAATGAAATTGTTGGCCACCGGATTTCCCAACGGAACTACAGCAACATCAGGATCGATGGCGTCAACCTTTTTTACCATACTCCAGATGGTTGTTTCGGTAGGCCCGTACATGTTCCACAGAGCTTTGCCACGGTTGAGCAACTGGGCAGCCAGTTCAGAGGGCAATGCTTCACCACCGCACAACATCGTCAGGTTCGATTCGCCCAGCCAGCCTGTGAGGAGCATCATACGCCAGGTGGCGGGGGTAGCCTGCATCAGAGTGATACGATGGTTCGTGATTGTTTGTGCGAGCAAACGGGCATCGTGTTGTTCCTCATCGTCGGCAATCACCAGGGTGGCACCCGCGATTAAGGGGGTAAACAGTTCAAGAGCTGCAATATCGAACGAAACAGTTGTTACGGCCAGCAATTTGTCGGAAGGATTCACCCCTGGTTCGCGCCTGATGCTCCACAAAAAGTTGGTTAGTGCATTGTGGCTGATCACAACACCTTTGGGTCGCCCTGTCGATCCGGAGGTGAAAATTGTATAGGCTGCTGACGACATTTTTACCTCGGGCATCACGCTCAGGAGGGGAATCTGCATAACCGTAGGGTCATCCACGCTGATGGTTCTGAATCTTCCCGCAGGGAGGTTTCGCTTGGTAGCCTTCGACACCAAAAACATCTCAACGCCTGCATCTTCCACTATGGCAGCAATTCGCTCGGGTGGGAAAATAGGGTCGAGAGGCACGTAAGAGGCTCCTGCCCTTAGCACTGCTAAAAGCGCGACAGGGAGCCACTCGTTGCGTTCTACCATTACCCCGATTTGGCAACCGGGTTGGCATCCCACGCTAAAGAGAGCGCTGGCAAGGTGTTGCACCCTGTCGGCCACCTCGCTGTAAGTGAAATGGCGCTGTCCGCACACAATTGCTGTGGCATCGGCGTATTGCCGGGCAGTATCAGAAAAAAGGGCAGGCAGGGTGGTGCGCGGGAAAGGGGTGCGAACGGGCGGGCGCCACAAAGGGTGCCACTCGTCGGAGCGTTGCAGCAAACCCACGTTGGCCAGAGGCGAGGCGGGGGAAGCAGCTACCGCAGTAGCTACAGAAACAAAGGCACGACTTAGAAAACGGATGGTGGATGCATCAAATAAGGCGGTGGAATACTCGAAGGTGAGCCACAGCGAGTCGTCGCGTTCGGTTACAATCAACGATAAGTCGTACTTGGACGTATGGGTGGCAGGTTCTACAAATTCTGAGCTGCAACCTCTGAGAGTCAATTCTTCTGAATGGGCGTTGAGCATGTTGAACATCACCTGAAAAACAGGAGTGGTGGCCATGTCAGGACGCAATTTCAACACCTGCACCATTTTTTCAAACGGAACTTCCTGCAAAGCCAGTGCATCGAGCATGGCCTGCCTTGTGCGGTCGAGCAACTGCCAAAAAGTGTCGCCGGGTTGCGTTTGAAGTCTGACAGGCAAATTGTTGATGGTAACCCCCATGATGTTTTCTGAGCGGGGAGCATTCCTGCCAGCCACAGGAACCCCTGCCACGAAGTCGGATTGACCTGAATAGCGCTGCAACACCACCGCGTAACACGCGAGCAATACATGGCTCATACTGGCTCCTTTGTGCGCGCCACTTTCACGAAGTTTTAACGTGAGATCGGGGGGGAGGTGCAGCGTAATGGCATCGCCGGCAAACGACTGACGCGTAGGTCGCTGGCGATCGGTTGGCAGGGGAAGCACCCTGGGAGCGTCGTGCAACCGTTTTCTCCAGGCTTCGAGTGCCTGATGAGCCTCATCACTTTCAAGCCATTGTTGTTGCCAGAAAATGTAATCGGTATAACTGGGCGATTCAACAGATGGAAGAGCCTCGGGATTGACCAGCAATTGATTGTAGAGTTGCCCCAACTCCTTAACCAACAGCCCTATGGTTCGGTTGTCGGCTATCAGGTGGTGAAAATTAAGGAGGAGGTACCACGAGGTTTCGGATAATTTGACAACGCTCACCCTGAAAAGCGGCCACAAAGCGATTTCAAATCGGATATGCTCATTTCGTTGAATCCGAAGGGTTAGCTCCGTAACCTGTTTGTCGGGCCCAAGCGACGACAGATCGGCAAAGGAGATGCTGTATTCATGCTTATCGACAAAGGCGAGCGATGGCTGACCTCCTTCGGCGACTTTGACCACACTGCGCAAAACCTGACGGAAGGCTACCAGTTTGTTGAGAGCTGATTGAAACAGATCCAGATTAAACCGCCCCTCAATTTTGAATGCCAACGGGATAGAAAAAGCTGATCCGGGGCTTTCGAGTTGTTCCAAAAACCAGATGCGATACTGCGATGCTGATAATGGGACCGGAGTGTCCCATTGATGAGGCTCAACAGGATGGAGCTGCTCAGAAACCAGGGCCGGTTTGCTTTGAACCAGTTTCGCGAGACCCGAGAAAGTGGGATCGTTAAAAAAACCGCGAAGGGTAATTTCTGCGCCAAATTGCTCTTTAATGGCAGCAATCAGGGTTGCAGCTAACAAAGAGTGTCCACCCTGAAGAAAGAAATTGTCGTCGGGTTGCGATGGGCGAACCCCCAGCACCGAACTCCATACCAACGCCAGGTCTTTTTGAAAGCCATCAGAAGGCGTCCAGCTTGCAGAACTTTCCGGAAGCGCGTTAATTTGGGGTGCGGGCAGCGAAGCTTTGTCGGTTTTCCCCGCGTGATTCAGAGGGATCGAATCCAAACGCACCCATGCGGAGGGTACCATATAATCGGGCAATTGCCACTCTACCCAACCACGCAACTCTTCGAGATCGGGATCGCCGGATGCTACAAACCAGCAGCAAAGCGTGGAGCCATGTAGCGGGTGGTTTGCAATTCCAACCACCACATCGGTAATTCCCGGCCAACCACCCACCACCTTTTCTATTTCGCCAGGCTCAACCCTGAATCCCCTAATTTTCAGTTGATCGTCGGCACGACCCAGAAACTCCAAATCCCCGTTTAGATCCATCCTTACAAGGTCGCCGGTGCGGTAGTAGCGTGTTGAAGGGTCAAAAGAAACGTTGACAAACGATCTCTGTGTATGTTGGGGCAGGTTGAGGTAACCTTTCGATACCGTGTGGCCCCCGATCAACAACTCTCCCGTAACCCCCAACGGAACAAGGCGGAGTCTGTCGTCAACCACGCATACCGAGGCACCATCAACAGGCTTTCCAATCAGTATCTTATTGGTTTGAACGGGGTTTGGAACATCCCACCAGGTGGCCACAACAGTGGTTTCGGTTGGGCCGTAGGTGTTGACCAGCTTAGGAACGCCGCCAGGCATTTGTTGCCATTTCTCGACCATTCCCGCCTGAAGAGCCTCGCCTCCTAAAATAACCAGACGCAGCTCTGCAGGAATCTTCAACTCCGAATTGGCAAGAGCTCCGGCCAAATGGTGAAAATAGGCCGTAGGTAGATCCAATACCGTAACATTCAGGGCCGTGGTCTCGCTGATAAAATGCGCGGGCGATGAAATCATCTCGTCGTTGCGAAGCACCAGGGTAGCACCTCCGCACCATGCGCACCAGATCTCCTCTACTGAAGCATCGAAGGTGAGCGAAGCAAACTGTAAAACTCTGTCGGATTTGTGGATGCCGTATTTTTTTATGGCCGCCCTCACAAAGGTGCTCATGTTTTGCTGTGAAACCATGACCCCCTTTGGATTTCCCGAGGTGCCGCTGGTATAAATACAATAAGCCGTTAGCGAAGGGTCGGAATGTTCGCCGATCAGGGTTTTGGTGGTATCGATGGTGCTCGCATCAATGATCTTCAACGGCAAATCCAAAACTTGCTCTCCCGGCGTGCCGTGGCTGATGGCCACGCCTGCCGAAGCATCACGCAGGATGTATTGAAGACGACTGGCGGGTAGCTGATCCGAAAGAGGGATCATCCAACAACCGGCGCGCAAAACTGCCAGCATGGAGGCCAACATTTCAGGTGTGCGGCTGCCCAAAAGGGCAACCGGACTGCCCGGCGCGCAACAACTGCTGATTTCAGCTGCTACCGCTCCCGAATAATCCCACAGCCACCGGTAGCTGTAGCTGGCACCACCGGCAAACAAAGCCTGGTGATCGGGATTGATCTCAACCTGTTGCCTGATAAGTTCCTGCACCGCTATAAAACCTTCAGGAGGCCCAACCGACTGCCCCAAAGCAACCAATTGTTTGATCCGTTTTTCTGTCACCAGCGAAACTTCCTCGAGCAAAAGGTTTGGGTTGGAAGTGAACTGCCACAGCATTGAAATGAAGTTTTCGATCTGGAGCGCCATCCATTCACTGTCGAAAAGATCGGTATTAAACTCAACCATAAGGTGGGTTTTCCCGGGATATTCTGTTACATACAGGGTGAGGTCGAGTTTCGAGCCAGGGTAGGGCAGGTGCATCGGGGAGGTTTCAACACCGTCAAACCGCGGTGTCTCTTTTTCTGAACGCTGGTGAACCAGCATCACCTGAAAAACAGGGTGGTAAGAGAGATCGCGGGGAGGATTGAGCTTCCTGAGGAGCCACTCGAATGGCACGCTTTGGTGCTCCGATACTTCGAGCAGGTTCTCCTTAACCGTCAACAACCACTCACCAAAGGTAACATCTTCAGGTACAACAAACCTGACAGGGAGACTGTCGCTGAAGAAGCCCACTGCATGAAGATCGTCGGCCGAATTTCGGGCAGCCGACATGGTTCCTGCCACCAAATCGCGAAACCTCGTGAGGCTGCAGAGCCAGTATCCAAAGTTGGCCATGAAAACCATGAAAGAGCTGACGTCGTGCATTGCCGATACTTTTTCAACCGCGTTCACCAAAGGGGCGTCGAGCCATTTCTGAATAGAATGACCTTTGAAAGTCTGACGGGCAGGTCGGGTTTTCTGGGCAGGCAGGGGCAAAAACGGGGGAGCGTTCTGGAGGTATCGCTCAAAAAATTTCACGTCGCTGCTAAAACCATCGTTGTTGGTTTCATGTTGCTGCCTCATGGCAAATGCCTGCCAGCCATCCTTTTTGAGTGCAGGGAGGCTGTCGTTGGCTGTAGCCTGGTTGTAGAAGAGTTCCAACTCATTCATCACCAAATTCCACGACCAGCCATCCATCACCAAATGATGGGTTACAACAACCAAAACATACCTTGAACCACCCAGATGAACCAGCGACGCCCGCAGCAATGGGGCCCGGGAGGGATCAAAACGTGCAACCGATTCGGCTTCAATCAGCTTCAACAATTCCTGCTCCTGTTGTTTGCTTTCGGGCAGGGCTATTCTGTTCAGATGAAAATCAACGTTGTGCGATAATCTCTGGAATCCTTTCCCTTCAGATTCTTCAAACGACAAGCGAAAGGCTTCGTGAGTGGCGATAAGCTGCCTGAAAGAACGCTCAAGCTTCTCTGCATCAACCATACCGGTTAAATGAAAAGCAACAGGCAGGTTGTAGAGGAAAAAGGGGCCACCCAATTTGAACAAAAGCCAGGGGCGTTGCTGGGTGAAGGTCAACGGGAACGGAGCATCTTCGTTGTACGATGGCAGAGGTTGCGTGTAGGGAGGGTTCGTCCTGTTGTGCGAAAGCCAGTTGGAAAGCATCAAGGGTGAGGGATTTTCGAAAACCACGCGGATGCTTACCCTGGTGCCTGTCAGCTCTCCGAGATGAGCAGCCAGATACATGGCACTCAGCGAATCGCCTCCCGAAGAGAAAAAATGCTCACTGGGTGAAGCCGGCCACCGTTTTGTAACCTGATGCCACAACCCGACAACCGATTTGTCAACACCGTGCAGGGTAGGAGGGGTTTCTGCAGGGTTGGAGCGGTAAAAAGACTGAGCCAGCACCTTTCGGTCAATTTTACCATTGGGTGTTCGTGGCATTTTCTCAACGGGCACAAAATGATGCGGAATCATGTAAGATGGGAGCCGTGCCGTGAGCCACTCCCTTACAGCCTGGTAATCGGCCGTAGGCATCGAATCGTGTTCATAAAAACAACCCAACGAATGCTCGCTTGCCGATTCTCCCAGCAGCACAACAGACACAGCCCTGATCCCTGGCATCGATTCCACCACCGATTCTATTTCGCCTGTTTCGATTCGGTGGCCATGCACTTTTACCTGAAAATCGGACCGCCCTCCAAAAACCAGGTTGCCATCGTTAAGTTCGTGAGCATAGTCGCCTGTCAGATAATACCTTTCCCCGCCGATGGTCACGAATTTTTCTTCGGTGAGCTTTTTTTGGCCCAGGTAACCCCTGGCCAATCCGGCTCCTCCAATCGCAATTTGTCCGGTAGAGCCTGTCTGAACCGGTTTCCATTCGTGGTCGAGCAGCATCACCGAGCAATTGGGCAGCGCTTTCCCGATGGGTATTCTTGAAGCGTTTCGATCCTGAGAGTTGTAGTTGAAAAATGTAGCGCAAACAGTGGCTTCGGTAGGCCCGTAACCATTAACAATGAGTGGCTTCGAGGGGAGGGTGGCGAACCGCTCCAGCACATCACCGGCTATGGGTTCCACGCCCACGAGCAGCCGTTTCAAAACAATGCCTTCCGGGTCTTGCTGCAGCTCGATGCCAAGTTGGGAAAGCACTCCCGGTGGGAAATAACCACTCTGAATTCCATGCTCCTTCAAAAAGATTGTAAATGCAGGGATGTCGGTTACAAGTGAAGGGTCAGCCAAATGAAGGGTGCCTCCATAGCAGAGCGAGGAAAAGATTTCCCACACCGACACGTCGAAAACAACAGGGCATACACTCAGCGCGTGAAAACCAACAGGCAGGGGTGCCCGTTGCTCGAAAGCCTCAAGCATATTCACCACCGAACCATGCTCCACCATCACCCCTTTGGGTGTGCCGGTCGATCCCGATGTGAAAAGAATGTAGGCCAGACTGCTCTCTTTACAAACAGGCAAATCCACCTCCGGATAATCTTGAGAGCGTGCTTGCTGTTTCTTCGAGTTGCCAATCCAGTTCATCCCCAGCACCAGGGGCGCATCGGTATGCGACAAAACAAACCGGGGTCCAACCTCCTTGATTAATTGTACGATACGAGCCGGAGGCTGATCGGCAGCCACGGGAACCCAGGCACCTCCGGCCAACAGTATGGCCACCATATCTACCACCATGTCGATGCTGCGGTGATGGTGCAAAACAACAGGTTCTTCGGGCTGCAAGCCCTGGCTGATCAACCATCGGGCCTGTTGATCACTTCTTCTGGCAAGCTCACCATAGGTAATTGAATTTTCTCCGTCGAAAACGGCTTTCCTCTCAGGGGAAAGAGCAGCTTGATGCAACAGCCTTGCAACTAGGGTATCGGGTTGGTTCATTATTTACAACATCAGGTTGTTGGAGAGTACAAATGTCATACAATTCATTCAATTGTGTTGTTTTTTTATCTGTAAGGAAGGGTTGTGTGCTGTTAATCAAGATTAAACACATTCCTTTGTCATTTTTTGCTGTAGGTGAATGCCATGACAGGAGTGTTAAAACAGAACGCTTTTCCATATTCCGGACAAGTGAGATCGGTTTGAACAGCGCCGTTGCATCTATTTTTCTTAATATTGCAGCCGATAGGCTCCTTTGACGAAATTGCAAATCTGATAGAAAAAAAGGAAAGCCTTCGTGTTGTTGAACAAATGGAGTCCACTATCGGGCTTTATGCATCAAGCCTCCGACACGAAAAGGGTTTTCAGCATTTTGATAAGGCAATTTTTAACCGGAAAAACTTTTAAAAGAGATGAAAATACGGATCGCGTTGCATTGGCAAATTTTACTGGCTTTGGTTGCCGGAGGTTTTTTTGGTTTTTTTATCCCTTCAGGGGTCAACTACGTTAGTTGGATGGGCGATTTGTTTCTGAGGGGGTTGAAGATGGTTATCATACCCCTGGTTTTTAGTACTCTGGTAACTGGTGTGGCCGGGGTTGGCAGTGCCGGAAACCTTGGCAGGCTCGGACTAAAGACCATGGGATTTTATTTGGCAACAAGTTTTCTGGCCATTTTAACGGGGCTCATTCTTGTTAATTTGATTGAGCCTGGAACCGGCGCCAGTATAGGGCTTGTTGAGAAACCCGAAACACTTGGTGTTGCAACACGTTCGTTTGGGGAAACCCTGCTGGGAATTGTCCCCGAAAACATTTTTGCCTCGCTTATGAATGGCGATATGCTCCCTATCATCTTTTTCTCGGTTCTTTTTGGGTTCTTCATCACCCGCCTCAGCGAGCATCACTCAAAGCCGCTGCAAACTGCTTTCACTGCTCTGTCGGAATTGATGATGCGTATCACCTTGTTCATCATACGCTTTACCCCTGCCGGAGTGTTTCGGATTGTGGCTAAGGTCATCAGCGAGCAGGCGGGCGATCAGGAGGCATTGCTGGCGGTGACGGGCCGACTTGGGCGTTACATGATTACAGTG
>JAQVCV010000001.1:0-206377 GCA_028689615.1 Bacteroidales bacterium
CTTCAGCATGTCTCTTCTTGACAAAACACCGATCAGAGAACTCTTTAGAAAGACAGAAAAATTGGATGACATGTCCGAAAATGATCAGGGGCAATTATGCTTAAATTTTTAGTGGACACTAGTGATTTGGCGTAAGAAATGTACTCCAGTCAGGGCTGGTATTGCCGTTGTTCCGGGCTGTTGCAGGGTTTACCAGCAAATCGTTCCATGCGGTTGCATTGCCGTTTAAGGTAACCGTGCCGTCGGAGTTAACAGAGAAATTGTTGGATGATCCTCCCAGATTTACAGTACCACTTTCGGAGGCCGTGGTTTGTTCGTGCCACGAGTTGTTTTGATAGGTCCAGAAAGAATTCGTGGCGTTTGAGTACACCAACATGCCGTTTTGAGGGGTGGTTACTGCAGCAGTGTTTGCAACCCTCGGAATAACCACTCCCCTCGATGTTGATTTAATATCCAGAACTGCACCCTCAACCGGGGTAAAATAATCCGAATCATCAGTGATAATAACTTGTTGCGAATGAGCAATATTGACAATTAACGCGAAAGCAGTTACCAATACGCAAAACGGGAAAGTGAAATATTTTTTCATGGCAATCTTTTAAGGTTTATACAAAGACAACACCATCGATTGGATTTTCGCAAATTTTGGAATATTTTGTTCATTTTTTGTAAGCTGCTGTATGTTACGATTTTGTTTGTTGCTTTTTTTGGAGTGTTGTTTGTTTTGGTAACTGTCGCTGTTGATAATTTATTCTTTGTAAAGAACAGATGTGAATTATGGTTGCAAATCAAGAATTTTCATTTTACTTTTGCTTCAAATCCTCACCTAATGGAGTCCGTTTTTTTAGTCCGACAACTAGATTTGAATTATTCGATAACTGGTGTTTACGACACACCAGATACATCCTTGTTTTCCAACGTCGAAGCACCTTCCCATTGCCTTTTTGCCCATTTTCAAAGGTGGCAACAGGGACAATACACGCTCATCACACCTTCGGTGCCAGGTTGCCGTGGAGCAGGAAGATGGCTCTGTTCGGAAGTGGCCATGCCTCATGCCAAATTTTTGGAATTTCTGGCACGAACGGAGGGACTGAAAGAATCGGAAGAGAAGATGGATGTCTGGCTTGGGGGTGTACAGAGCTACAAACCCCGGCATGGCAACATAGTGATTGGCCCGTTGGCTGACCATTCGCGCGAGCATTTGCTCTCGGTTACGTTTTGGGTGAATCCCGATCAGTTGAGCGCGTTGCTCATTGGCGCGCAATACCATAGTGGTGCCGAAGAGGTGGTGATGGCACCCTTCGGGTCGGGTTGTGGGCAGTTGCTTCCGCTGTTTCCCAACCTTGATGAACCCCGGGCCATGGTAGCAGCCACCGACATTGCCATGCGTCAGCATCTGCCCGCCGAAGTGCTCGGCTTCACCGTCACCCCACCCATGTTCGACCGGTTGTGCAGCCTGGGTGCCGATTCCTTCCTCGGAAAACCTTTCTTTAGACGGATGAAGGAGAGCAGAAAAAATTTACAGCAACAACAATGAAGAGTATTGTAACAACATTGTTTGTATTGCTGATGATGCCCGTGTTTGGTCAACGGAAACCAAAAGGGGTGTTTAAAGCCATCGATACCATTCAAATTGGGCGATGTATTGAAACAGGGAAGAATATCACGGCGGTGTGTTATACAACAAAAGAGGATTTGGGCACTGTAGATGTCGATTCGTCCGGCAATGTTCTTGTACTAAAACATGGCCGTTCGTCGCAAATGAACGGATCTAAGTATCGTGTTTCCGGATTTCAACTGAATGGAATGTTGATGCTTTGGCAGGCCGACCAGAGAACACGAAGCGCAGACTTTTCGCTTAGAAACCACACAATCCTACAATTTGAAAAAAACTTAACCGCCAGAGATGTATTCACTTACGAGAAGCTATGGGAAAATAACGGTCGTGGTTACTTGTGGGATGACACCATTAGCCCGCTATTGGTGATTGGAAATTTGTCCAAAAACAGTCATTTTTCGCAGATCGGTGAAAATAATATTCTAAACAGTATTGACCCGGTTACTGGTGAATTATATTGGAGCTCAACCCACAACTTTAATAATGGCTTACTGAGGTATGCCCAAATCAACGACTCTTGTTTTTTAATGGTAGGGGATGGCATTCGACGGTACCATCTTAAAAAGGGCCTGCAATGGAAGTTGCAAAGAGAGTATTGGAGTGACATTAGTTTTTTCAGCAATCCGCAGAGATATGAGGGAATTTCGAATAACTACGACTATATATTTCCAGCATCTTACACCAATACCAACGCCAAAATATGGAACATTACCTCTAATCTTGCTCTTGACTCCTTAACAGTATATTCGTTAAATGGATCAACTATCGAGAGCATTGACCTGGCATCAGGTCAACCCATCTGGAGCTATTTCTTTATCAACCAACCACCTTCACATTCAAGAATTTATATTAATGACAACAAATTAATTCAGGTTGACATGGGGTGGGTTGACAGTCCTGTAACACGGTGGCTGTTTGGTCAACCAGCAATCAGGCTCTTTGACAAAACAAATGGACACCTTCTATGGGAAAAAACCCTAAAACTGTCGGATGATTTCATCAATGATGTCTATTACCATGCAAAAGATACAGTTTTGTATCTCTTATTTAAAAATCGGATAGAGAGTTATAGTGCTTTAAACGGCCAAATGATTCACCGGCAGATTATTGACCCAAATGCTTCCAAAGGTGATTATTATTTTGGGGGATTTCAATTGTGGCGAAAAAGCGCCCCCTTTCAATACGAAAGAATATGGAACTCTGAATATTCAGACATTTTAGTTCATGCCAGAGGTGATATTTATATTGAATATTCAAAGACTCTGGACTTTAAGAGGTTTTATAGAAAAAGGGAATTTTTCCGGCCTTTCCCTGTTGGTGGGCCCGGTTTAACAGGGTTGGCCGGCAATACTGGTATTGTTGTTGCCGATTCCTCTGGCCGTGCAATCGTTGAATTGAACCATAAAGCCGACGAAGTGCTGATTACCGCCGGATATCTGATACTGGTGTGCGATAAAGAGAATCAGATTGTTGTGCTGCGAAAAGAGGATGTATTGGGTGAAGCGTTGTGGCACAAAATGTAACCAATTAAAATGAAAAAAAGCCTTTTTACTCTTCTTTGTTCCTTTATCAGTATGATGCCTTTGCTGTTAAAAGCATGGAACCATCCGGCAGAAATAGTCAATTACTCGGTATCGTGCATGGTGAAAGAAGGCAAATTGATCAGCGAGTATGAGATGTTGGTTCAGGTGAACAACCGTGCCGGCGAGCAGTTTGCCGATATTTCTATTGCAGTTGACGGCACCGAGAAGCTTAAGGGTCTTGTGGTCACTCTGACAGATACGTTAGGCAGAACTATAAGAGAACTCTCTGACAACGAGATACAGATTTCCAGCCGATATGAAAACATCCAGTATTATTCTGATCAGAAGTTGATCCGTTTTTCTGCCCTTTGGAGCTCCTGCCCTTATCGCTTTCACTTCAAGTACAGGGTTGAGCAAAAAGAATTTCTGTCGGTTGTTGATTGGAATCCATTCGCCTTGAACGGCGTCCACAAAGTAAGAGAGGCACGTCTTAGTGTGAACTGCCCTACAGATTATGCGTTGCGTTTTTTACAGCAGAACGTTTCTATTGCAGCCGAAAACACTTTGGACAAAATGAATACCAAGCAGTGGCTGGTTCATGGGTTGGAGCGTGGTCAGAACGGGAATGGCGACTACAGAGCAGAGGATTTACCCAAAGTGGTTGTTGTGCCTTTACATTTCAGGTTTGGAGCTGAAGGCTCGTGGAGCGACTGGAGTAGCTATGCAAAGTATATCAGGGCTATGAATAGCAGGGCCTTCGACCTGCCACGAGAGGAGCAGAAAAAAATTCAGGAATTGTGCAATGGAATTTCTGATCCATTGAAGAAGATTGAGAAAGCCTTTGATTATCTTCGCGAGCACACACGTTATGTCAACATTACCTTCGGTACGGGAGGGATCAAGCCCTGGCCCGCTTCGTGGACCAGTCGAAACAAGTATGGCGACTGTAAAGCGCTCACTGTTTATTTTCTGTCGCTTCTTAAGGCTTTGGATATCAATGGAGACTATGCTTTGATAAGGATTGGAGCACCTTCAAATTCTGTTGATACCAATTTCCCAAGCCAGCAGTTTAACCATGTGATAGCAAGAATTCCATTGCCTGACACGATTGTTTGGGTTGATGCCACAAGTCCGTTTCCTCTTGGTCATCTGCCTGTTCCTGACCGCAACCGACCAACATTTGTGGTGGGTGGTGATTGGAGTGGTTTTAAATCAACGCCAAAACTGGATGATGCTTTATCTCTGCGGAATGCGGTTGTACATTTTGAGTTCGACAGCAATAAAACTCTTGAGGCGCATGCCCGAATCATTTTTTCAGGCATTGAGTATGAAAGGGCTTTCATGATAAGGTACAGGGGAGGTGATGACAGGAAGCATCGCTTTGCTGAAAAATTGTACCCGTTGAAAGGTTTTAATCTTATTTATTGGAGGATGCCTTATGGTGGATTTGATACCTGTTCTGAAAAAGTGATGGAATCGCGCTACCAGTCGAGTGCCGTCAGTTTGGATGGGAAGCAATTTTTGGCGATGTTGGTGCCTCGGGTTTTTATTGAAGATCTGGAGGGTTTTGCCGATCGGCCCAACTCCTTTCAGGTTGATTATCCTCTTCTCTATAACGACACAATTGTATTTCACATCCCCGATGACTATGCAGCGGGCCAGATTCCTGATTCAGCTGACGTCGCCGGATCGGGATTTCAATACAGAAGAAGGGTTGTAATTCATGAAAAAACTGTAACAATTATAAGAAGTTTTAAGTTGGATTGCCAGGCTTGGAAACAGGCTCAACGCGATGAACTGAAGTTTTTACTCGATAAAATGAAAAACCTGGATAAAAATGGATTGGTAGTAATTTCAAAAAAAATATAAAATGAATGCACGACTAGCAGGTGGTATTTTTCTATTTATACTATTAATAAGTGTTACACTTAAGGGGCAGTGGGTGAAGCCGGAATTTGACAACATCGGTATTGAAGAGAAGAACTTAAAGCAGTGTTCTTTCGATAAACAAGCCGATGCGGTGGTGTTGTTTGATAGCGGAGAATCGTTTTTTATTGATGGTTCAAACGGAATTGAAATGGTTTTCGTTAAACACATCAAAATAAAAATCTTATCTGAAGCCGGTATTGGTGCTGCCTCGTTTCAGATTCCCTTGTATGAAGGGAAATCGGGCATCGAGAACCTCTACAATATCAAGGGTTTTTCTTACAATTTCGAAGGTGACCTGGTCAGAAAAACGGAATTGAAAAAAGATGCCGTGTTCAAAGAACGTATTAACGACCAATGGTCGGCCCGCCGGCTGACCTTCCCTGATGTGCGGGTTGGAACTGTGGTAGAACTTGAATACATGATTTCGAGTCCGTATGTTTTTGAATTTAGAGACTGGGATTTTCAGAGTCAATACCCCGTGATTCATTCTCAATACAAAACCAGAATGATTCCGTTTTATGAATACATCTACCTGATTAAAGGAAATATAGAAAAGATTCAAAGAAAGAGCTATGAAGATGGATTCTCCAGACGGGGAATGTTCGGAATTCAATTTAACGAGATGGTTTATGAGTTCTGGGCCTCAGAATTGCCCGGGCTCGTGAGCGAACGCTTCGCCCCATCGTCGAAAGACTACAACACACGGGTCGATTTTCAGTTGTGCACCGTGATTTTTCCCGGAGGAGGCAAAGAGCGCATCTTAACAACCTGGGAAGAATTGATAGACGACTATTTGAGCGACGATTTGTTTGGGAAGTACATTAAAAAGGCCCAGAAATGGGGCTTGAAGAATTTGCCTGTTGATTCTCTGTTGCAACTTAGTGAAAAGGAGAGAATGGGTTATGTGGTGGATTATGTTAAAAGAAATTACAGAACCGACGGTGTGTTGCGGTGGAGCAGGGCTAAAAAGAGTTTTAACGACTTTGTGAAGCAACGCGACGGGAATGCTGCCAATCTTAACCTGATGACCATAGGCTTGTTGAAAGCGGCCGGCATTGATGTGGTGCCGGTTGTTTTATCCACCCGACTCAACGGTGAAATTGCTTACGACTACCCTTTTCGGCATTATTTTGATTGTGTTGTGGCCTTGGTGAGATCGTCGGGAGGCACGATGATTCTTGATGCAACCAATCCTGTTGCGCCTTTGGGTGAATTGCCCCTGATATGTTACAACGGGAAGGGGTTGATTGTTGAAAAAGGAGCGCTTCAATGGTGTGTGCTTGCCCTTCCGGGACATAGTGTTGAGGCAACCAACTTCAACCTTACATTTAACGGATCCGATACGGTTATGACTCTTGCTATCTCGTCTGAATTAACCGGATTTCCGGCAACTGAATGGAGAGATAAGCTTCTGCAAAACCCGGAATCTGTTAACCAGTTCTTCAAAAACGATTTGTTTAACGACAAGGATTTGGAGGTGGTTGTTCGGAATCAAAGCGACATCAAATTGCCGTTGATGTTTGATGGCAGTTTGAGCATTCCGGTTCCAAAGAAGTCATCCCGATTGATCGTTCGGCCTTTCTGGGGGCAGAGTGTCGCTGTTAATCCGTTTCAATCGGCAGAGAGAAGCTTGCCGATAGTTATTCCCTACACAGGGAGGCGATCGTTTGTGTTTACGATGGAGTTGCCGGGCAATTATAAAGCAACCCAGCTTCCCGAGAATAAGAGTTTGACAATTGGAGGTATGTCTCTTCAATACGTGGCAGCATTAAACGATAAAAAAATAGTGATTTCGGGTCATTACTCCGTTACCAAGAGTTTTTTCGCGGTGGCAGAATATAACGAAATCAGGCAGTTTTACAATTATCTGATTAAAACCTTCAACCAGGAAGTTGTAGTTGAGCCTGTTCAACAATAGGTTGCATTTGCCCTTGGAATGCTTTTTATTCCGAAGCGTTATGACCAGGTAGTAAAATTGATGCCACTTGGTTTTGCCCGAATTTGCAACCGCAATCGGAGCAGAAAACTCTTTCTGATATTAAGAAACAACCCCCGCTGCTACCGCAGCGGGGGTTTTGCAACCCGTAAATGGGTTCAGTCAATCACCAAAATCACACCTATAAGGTTCCTTCGTCGTAAGCTTTTTCACCGTGAAGAGCAATGTCGAGACCTTCAAGTTCTTCGGTTTCCGAAACACGCACCGGCGTGAGGCGGTTGATCAGGGCCAGCATCACGTAAGTGAAAACGAATGCATAGGCACTCGCTCCAACCACTGCCACAAGCTCTTTCATAAAGAAAGAGGCGTTGCCAAACCACAGACCGTCGGCACCGGCTGAGTTTACTGCCGATGAGGCAAATACACCCAAAAGAATGGTTCCCATCACGCCACCCATGCCGTGCACGCCCCATACATCGAGGGCATCGTCCCATTTCATTTTATTCTTGAACTGTACCGCTAAGTAGCAACCCAATCCGGCCACGATGCCAATGATGGGGGCTGCCCAAAGGGGAACAAAGCCAGCGCAGGGGGTGATGGTGGCCAAACCGGCAATAGAACCGGTGAGGAGTCCCACAAATTTCGGACGCCGCTCTCTGATCCATTCCACAACCACCCAGGCCATGGTAGCAAACGATGCAGCCACGTCGGTATTTAGGAAAGCGGTGGAGGTGATGAAGTCAACAGCCACTTCGCTGCCTGCATTGAAGCCATACCAGCCAAACCACAACAATCCGCTGCCAATAGCAACCAGCGGGATGCTGTTGGGCACAGAGGCCTTGTCGCGGCGGTCGCCCACGTAAAACACCGAAGCCAGAGCCGCGAAACCGGCAGTGGCATGTACCACAATGCCGCCTGCAAAGTCGAGCACTCCCCATTGGGCCAGCAGGCCTCCGCCCCAAATCATGTGAACGAACGGGTAGTAAACCAAAATCTGCCACACGGTTAGGAAAATCATGTACGATTTGAAGGTTACACGGTTCACGAAGGCTCCCGTGATAAGGGCCGGGGTGATGATGGCAAACATCATCTGGTAGGCAACAAAAACAACCTCAGGAATTTTACCATTAGAATACATCGAGTCAATGGCTATACCATTAAGAAAAATTTTATCGAAGTTGCCAATAATGCCGCCTTCGCCGCCGCTGAAACAAAGCGAATATCCAAAAGCTATCCACAAAACCGTGGTCCAACCCAGAGACACAAAGCTCTGGATCATAATACCCAAAATGTTGCGTTTGGTGGCTAACCCACCGTAAAAGAATGCCAGACCAGGGGTCATGAGCATCACCAGACTGCAGGCCAGAAGCATGAAAGCGGTAGAGCCAGTGTCGAGCGTAGGAATTTGAAGCAGAATAGTATTCATTTTTTTTTGACTTGTTATGAATGATTTAGAGAGTAATTCCAAGAACAAAATGGATGTTTGAAGCCTGTGGGTTGGTTATCACCGATGCTTTAACAGGAAGGGTGAAGTCGTCGGTGAGTTTGATCCCCCTAAAAACCGTGATGCCGGTGTTGACCACACCTGCCGAGGTGCCGTAGAGGCCTGCATCGGCTGTACCACCTACAAAAATATCGAAGTCGTTTCCGGCCAGATTTCCCGAATAGGTCACCTCAAAATACGATGAGTAGTTCTGATTCCCATCGGCTTTCAAATCGGCTGCTCCATACACGAAAACCCCTGCCAGCAACGAAAAGGGCATCACTTCAGGATTCTTGTACTGCACAGCACCTTCAACCAAATGTCCGGTTGTTTCTTTCTCCCAGTTGAAGTATTTGTCGCTTTTGGCAACCGGCACCACATCTTTGGGGAAAAAATAGTCGGTAGCCATAATTGAGAAGCCGCCAATCGAGTACTTGGCATAAAGGTCAACTTCCGAATAAGTTCCCAGTGTTGAAATTGCACCCCAGTAACCCAGCTCGAAGCCTGCACCACTGATGCTTAGGGTGGGTTGAATGCTTGGGGAAGCCCCGTAATCAAGACCGCGCCAAATGTAACGGCTCATGATGTCGGCGCCTGCATTGAATTTGAAGGCAGACTCGCTCTGAGCAGCAGATGTAAGGGAAGTTGCAACCAGAGCAAAAAACAGCAAAGAATAAATAGTTCGTTTCATAATCAGATGATTGTATTTAACAATTGGTGTAGGTGCAAAATTAAATTACGCCTTTGGCCTGTGAAATCGGCAAAAGGCGTAATCTTTTTAGGTAAAACAGAGAAAAACAATAGGTAAAATACGTAGAGAAGCAGAGATGGTTGAGGTTCGGATAATACCAATCTCCCCGACAGCTACAGCGGAAAAGAAGGGGTAAAGCGGCTTACAGATTAGAGATAAGACTCAATAACCACGTGCTTGCATCGCTGCAATCACCAAAGCTGAGATGCGCTAACTTAACTCCGAACACCCTAAAATCGCCTACCCGAAACGAAAAGCAAGCAGAAGTAAAGCGGTGAAACTGAAAACCTCAACAAAGCACCAAACACCTGTCAGAAACCAGGAATGGCGGGTAACGGTTCCCAAACCGCGAATCACCGATGCAGCATCTTAACGCTCAATCCTTTCTGCGCCGACCACCCCGCTTTGTCGGTGAGGCTGATAAAGAAATGGTAATCGCCCTCATCATACAACCCATTGCCATTGCCTGCCGGGATGTTGATGGTGAGACTGGTTTGGTAGCTCGTCAACCCTGCGGGGATGGGGTAATCTTCAATAGAAGTAAATGGATTAACAGGTGCTTTCACGGGATCAGGATGACACTCCTCCACCTCGGTGCTGTGCGAATGGTGATCGAAATTGTTGTGTATATCGATGCTGTACGAGCCCAATGCAGAATTATCGGCAAACATCATTTTCAGCACGAACGGCTCACCGAAATAAAGGGTATCGCAATTCACCGGAAAAGCATCCTGGTGTGAGAGGTCAATGGTTGGTTTCTCTTTGTCGGTTCCAGCCTCTTTCTCACAAGCTCCGAGCATGACGGCAAGCGCCAAGGGAATCCACATCTTTAATAAATTTTTCATAGATCAGATTTTTTGAAAGGGCTGATCTCAGGAGTAACCAGCCCAATCGTGAGCATTTTAGAGGTTAATTGTTATGGGATAGTGCTGTGAGAAAGTCCAGTTTCCCATGGCATCTTTGGTTTTCACCAGGATATAGTAATTGCCGGTTTTCCAGGCATTCTCGCCCTGGATTGGGGCGGGTGTCATGTTGTTGTCGCTGGCAGCACCAACCGCAATAGAAGCCGTGAAGGAAAACTCATCGGGATCGGCACCAAAATCATGGGTATGGAGCATCACGATTACCTTTGGATTGTCGCCGGCCACCGCCGTATCGCCAATTTGGTCGGATTCGTACACCAACGCTATCAACATACCACCCAGCGCGATGTTGTCGGTGGCGATGCCCGAGATGGTGATGGACTCACCGTTGGCGAAAGTTGCACCGTTGGCGGGTGAAGCAGCAATTGTGATCACCGGAGGAGTGGTATCCTGAAGCACTTCAATAAAAATTTCAGATTCTACGGTAGTCTGGTTTCCTTCCATATCGGTAACGGTGATGTGGCAATGGTAGGTGCCGGCCACCGTGGTGGATGGAATGTCCACATGCTTGTGAAAAGTGGTGTTTTTCAACCCGGCGAACTCGGTGTATTGGGCCGTGATCTCCTGGCTGCTCCCCTCTTCCTGGTGAATTTCTACGGCGATGACGGAAATTTTTCCCTCGGCCACAATATCAGCTTCAATGTGCAGATCGGCCCCGATATAGGCCACGTGGCTGTTGCTCAATCCCATTTCAATGAGGTTGATAACCGGCTTGGCCACAGCGGTCTCGTCGTCTTTCGAACACGAGGTCAACACTAACATGGCTCCCATAGCCAATAGAAATAACAAGGTTTTTATTCTTGAAAACATGATTTTTTAAATTTAAAATTAATAGATTTATTCTTTGATTTGTCCCGAAAACGGGATGGAAATGTTGACAACAACATTGCGACCCGGCTCGGGAACGTTAATCAGCCTGTAATAGCTGGTATGGTTAAAATATTGGGTATTGAACAGGTTTTGAACCTGAAACGAGAGGTCGATGGTTCGACTACCAAATTTGAAGTCACCCCCCAGGCTCAGGTTGATGGCCTGATAGCCCCCGGTGGTCTCTTCAGGCGGCACTATGTCGTTTTGCGGAGCCGTGAACCTGACATCCACAGACACATACCCATTCTCAATCAGTTTCAGTTTTGGCAGCTGGTATTTGACGTTGAAAACAGCCGATGCCGGTGGCGAAAAGGGGAGCGAGAACCCTTTTTTCTCACCCGTGAGCTGCCGCGAACTGACCCATTCGCCCACTACCCCCAACTGAACAGAATTAATAATTTGATAATGAGCATGAATTTCGGCTCCAATCCTGAACACTTCGCTCTGGGTGTAACGGAACACCTGGTTGCCGTTGCCGTAGAGCCTGTCGTGCTCCGATGTGGGGTTCAGATAAATGTAGTTTGAGAAATAGTTTACAAAAGGGGTGAAACCCATTGCTATCTGCTTGCCCGAGAACTCTGCACCGGCATCCAGTTGGTATGAAACTTCTGGTGCCAGGCCGGGGTTGCCAACTTCGTAACTGAAATGATGGTAGTTCACGCCGTTGGCTGCCAACTCCTTGGCAATAGGCATCCTGAAACTTCTGCCCACATTCGCCCTGTACGACCAGTTCCCCTGTTGATGGGTATAACCCACCGACCAGGTGAGACTTGAGAAGTGGCGGTTGAGGGACCCGGCTCGTTCCAGATACACCATAGAGGTGTCACCATTTACGATCACCGGCGTCGGAAACCAATCGGAATAGCTCTCAACCTTCAACCGGCCGTAATCGTAGCGAATACCCGCCTGGAGCATACGCTTCCCTGTGAACGAATACTTCACAAGGGCGAACCCGCCGGCTGACCATTGCCTGTAAGCCGGAACAATAAATCCACGGCCCTCAATCCGGTTGTCGTGCAACTCGGAACTGATACCGGCCGTGATCACCATTTTTTTGCTGGCTTGGTGCGAAAGCCTGACATTGCCCGAAAACACATCTTTGTCGAACTGCCGCTCAAGATCGGGATCAAACGGGAGGCTGTCGGGAAAAACCGCCGGCATATAGCCATGGCTTACATACTGGCTCCACTCCTGCCTGAAATTGCGCTGTAAGCCAAAATCAGCCGAAAGAGTGATGGCTTTCCGCCGAACCTGCGTGGAATTGCTCACCTTGAAATGGTGAACCGACTGCCAGGGGAAGTGTATATCGCGGCTGGAAGCATCGTACAAGGCTGTATCCACGTTGCGGGGTTCAAGGCCGTGGGCGTTGGCAAAAAAACCGCTCTTGCTCCGCACACTGCTGATAAAAAGTTTGCTCTGAAACCCCTCATCAAACATTCCGAGGGTAAGGTGCAAGTCGCGCTCACTCCCGGCTGTATTGCGCAAATGATTCTGATACAGAGCCGCTCGGTACGAATAAATATCGACACTGTCGGTGGGTACCTTGTAGTCGCCGTAATCAATCAACGTGGCCCTGAAGTTGGCATAAAACCTCCCCTTTCGTCCGTACAACGATAGCGAGGCTCCGGCAAAATCGTTGTTGCTTTTGCCAGTGAGGTCAACCGTTGCACCAAAAGTATTCTCGGCAGGCAACATCCTGTTTTTTATATCAATCACACCTCCAATGGCATCAGAACCAACCATCAGCGAAGCCGGCCCTTTTAAAACCTCCACATTGTCAACGGCGTACTGGTCAATCTCCAAGCCGTGATCGGCCCCCCATTGCTGGGCTTCGTGCTTGATGTTGTTTTCCAGCACCACCACGCGGTTGAACCCAAGCCCACGAATCACCGGTTTCGACTGCCCCGAACCAATATCGAGGGTAGTGACCCCGGGCAGCCTCTCGAGCGATTTCATCAGACTGCCCCCCAGGTTTTGCTTCAGGTAATCGTGGTTGACAACCTCGATGTTGAGCGACTCTTCCCGCTTGCGGGTTTCGGCATAGTGGTCGGTTACCACCACCTCCTGTAAACTGACAAGTGATGGCTTCAACCGGACGTTGTAGATGCGGTTGGAGGCTAGGGTCAAGGTATCCCTCAGGGTAGCAAAACCCACGAAGGAGATTTCGACCGAGTAATGCCCCCGGGGAAGATCCGCCACCAAAAAATGTCCCTTAACATCGGTGACGGTTCCCTTTGCTACAGGAAAAAGCAACACCGAAGCTCCCGTAAGGGGTGTGTTGTTGTCGTCGGCCACAACACCGGAAAGGGTAAAGGCAGCCTGACCATACAACAATCCTCCCCAAAGCCCCATGCCAGCAAGTAGCATGAAAAATTTGTTCATCGAAAATGATTTTAATTGGATTCACCGGAAAACATAGCACAACAGCACCACACAAGAAAACCGAAGGTTTTATTGCCGGCAATGTTCCACAGTACTGCAGCAACAGGTAATTGTGCCTGCAACAGAAGCGCTGTCGGAAAAGAAAGATGAAGGTGTTTTACACGGGAGGAGCCCGCGGAGATTTGGTAGTGTGATTCGGCCTGTAGTAGCTCGGCACAACCGATTGGCATTGGTTGCAAAAAAACATGGGAACCACCGGATCGAATGCTGTGGCCTCAGGCAACTGGTTGATGGAAAACTGGTATTCGCAGATCGGGCAAACCCCCTCACCGTGGTCACCCTCTTCATCGAAGGCGCAGGAAGTTGGATCTGGCCTTCCGGTAGAGCACAGCATGCACTGGTGCTGCGTGTGCCGGTAGCCATGCAAATGGTGCAAAACAGTGTGACCCGATTGAAAGAGGATGGGAAAACTGAAAATCCCAAACAGCCAGAGGGCGATATGTTTTTGGAGGGTGGTCAACTTCCTTGCTGTTTTTTACAGGTGGCACAAGTCCCCTTGATCAGCACTTCGGTGGCCACATCCTGATAACCCTCGGGCAACTGAAACCGGGTCACGGGGATATTTTCCAGGCATCTTACTGTTTGGCACTCCTGACAGTAGAAATGGGCATGGTCGTCGAGGTTCGTTACCGTTTTATCGAGGGCATATTTCACCAGCAGATTGTCAACCACAATCTTATGCAAAATCCCATGCTCCTCCAGAGTTTTGAACGACCGGTAAAAAGTGGTACGGTCGTAGTTACCCTGAAGCCGCTCCCTGATTTCGTTCTCAGAAAGCGCTTCTCCGGCATTCATCACCAATTCGATGATCCCTTCGCGGCAACTGGTGCGCTTCAGGTTGCGCTGGTTTAATATTTCGATTGGCTTCATGGCAGCAACAACAATTCATTTGCAACAATGTTGCAAATATAGCGAAAAAGTTTTTCCTGGCAGGAAGAAATTTTCACCGGCGACAGACTCTGGCAATTATCTCACTGGTTTACAAACCAGAAACCACAGGGAATTGTCAACAAACGAGAACGAGGCCGGGTACCTACTCGCCGCTCAGCAGCCATTCGAGCTTGTGGCGGGTGTCTTCCACCGTTTTCTGATAATGGCTTCCTGTTCCCGGGCCGCTGAATCCGGTTTCGACAAACCGCGGGGTTCCTTTCCTATCGATGTAGAGGGTGGTTGGGAAGGCCATGCGCCCCTCAACCATGTGAAAAATCGAATCGCGGCGTTGGCTGCCCCTTTTGCCAGCCCACAACAGCGTGAAGCCGGCATCGGTATGCGAGGCAAATCTGCGTATCCTTTCAGCCGATTCCTGGAAGTTATCGCTTTCGAAGAAGAGGCTCACCACCTCAAGCCCGCGGGGGCCATACTCCTTGTAAAGCTCTCCAAAAAGGCGTGCCTCATCCATGCAGTTGGGGCACCAGGTGCCCGAGGCCTGCACTACCACTACTTTGCCACTAAAACGTTCGTCGGCCAGCGACACGGAGTTGCCTTCCAGGTCACTCAGTACGAAATCGGGGAGTGTTGCACCGGGTTTGATCCTCACCAGGGTGCTTTGTTCGGGCAACCGGGCAGAATCGTTGCGCACCGCAGTCCAACGGCTTTTCCACTGGGCACTTCCGGCAAACCTGCCTTCGGTAATCGAACCGTCGTCGGCCACGCGCGCCTGAAACACCACGGCATGGCTGCCATCGAATCCCGAAAAGGCAACATTACGTCCCGAAACCACCCCTTCGAGGTAGCGGTAATCGCCAAAGGGCGACAAAACAGTACCAGTGAGACGATTTCCCTCCTGAACAAATTCGCCAATCAGGGTGAGGGCATCGGGTTGACCACCATTTTCGGTAATCTGCCACCGGCCGCCGAAGTCAACCTCGGCTTTTGCAGTTAGATGAGGAAACCGAAGGGTTTGATCGCTCACGGCACTAAAGCGGTAGGCCGGTCCCTGCCCGATTCCCTTTAGATGGTACCAGCCCATCAATCCTTTCGAGCGAAATCCTGCTCTGAAAACACTCTGAAACACGGGCATACGCCACTCCAGCGTATCGCCATCAAAGCGAACCTCGTTCACCGCGATCCTTTCATCGGCGTTGCGTACCGTTAGCACCGGGCTACCCGTCGAATCGAAAGTCACATCGAAATTGAAAGGAACTTGATCGGCACTGTCGAACACGATGGTGCCCAGCCACGGGCCTGGCTTCAATTCTTTTGAAAAAGGCTGGCACCCGGTGAGCCACGAAAAAGCAGCAACGAGCAGAAAAAGAGCAAATTGATTTGATTTCATGAGAGGGAGATTTGGAGCCGCAAGGTAGCAAAAATCATGAGGTTAGCACGGTATTTTCGTCCACATGGGTTGTCATTATTATCCGGCACAGTAACACCAACTGTCTCAATCAAAAAACGCCCACCGACGCTGTAGGAAATGATTATCAAGAACCTGCAATTCTAAATTTTTAAGAGCATACCCCACGCGCTGCTCATTGGCAACCATTTAAGCAGGCTTACCTGTTTTTAACCCTTCCCGCGAACCCATCAACAAATCAACCCAAATCCCTACCTTTGTTCCACAATCTTTAACGTAAAATTTAACATCACCAAAGATGAAAATATTGAAATACCTGGCCTTGTTGCTATTCATGGCAACCACCACACCGCTCTGGAGCCAGAAACCGGAGTCGGATGCACGCTACCTCTCCATTACCCGCGAATACCAGTTGATGCCTGATGGTAGTCAGTCGTTTCACTACTCCCATCAACTGAAATACCTTACCCACCGGGCTTTTCACAATCTTTTTGGGGAATCGTTTGTGGTTTACAATCCCGAGGTTCAAAAGTTGAAGGTCAACAAATCGGTCACTACCATGCGCGATGGCAAGGTAACTCCAACCCCTGCAAACGGTTACAACGAGGTGCTACCCCATTTTGCCGCACATGCTGCACGGGTCAACCATTTGCGCGAGATGGTAATCACCCACACCGGATTGGAAGTGGGTTGCACCGTTGACCTCGACTACACCCTCACCACTTCGGCTGGTTATTTGCCAGGGCTTTTCGACCAATTAACCCTCGCTGAGCCGATTCCTGCCGACCAATACACCATCATCGTGAAAATACCTTCGGGCACACCTCTTATTCATACACTCGTGAACCTCAGGCTTGCTCCGCAAATCACTACCGAAGGAAAATTCGATGTCTATACATGGAAAGTTGGAACCACCAAAGCCATCCCATCAGAAAGTCTCCTGCCCGAAAAATCTGATTGGCTCCCAACACTCCGCTTCAGCACTTTGGCGTCGGTTTTTGCCACCTACGACTGGTTTGTTAATCAGCCTCTTTTCACATCAAAAGCCCTCCCGATGAATGCCGTTAACAAAATAAAAACGATACAAGAAACCGAAAAAGACCCGTTCGCACTTACCATGAAGCTGCGCGACCTGGTTTCCCGCCGAATGGACAACCTTGATATTCCCTCGAAATACCTGGGTCACCGTTATCAAACCATCGATCAGGTTTGGAATGCCAACGCAGGAACGGTTGTTGAGCGCACCGTTTTGCTTGCAGCTCTGCTCAACGAAGCAGGAATTAGAGCAGAGGCGCTGGCAGTTTGCCCGTCGAACGTGTTCAAGTTAAACACAGCCAATCCCGAAGTTTTCAACCAAATGGTTGTTAGCGTCCAACTTCCCGACGAGCCTGTTTTTTACATCACCGCCAATCAATCGGCCACAGATGCCTCCTATCTCTTCCCCGGTCAGATGTTGGTAAAATTGGAGCCGGCGGCTGAAAGCATACACAAATCGCCTGTCGAACTCACCCCCTCTGCCCTCAAAATGAAAGGGCAACTCACCATCCAGCCCGATGGCAAAGTAACAGGCGACGCTACCATCAACATGCTTTGGGGCAGCAACCCCTGGCTTAAAACCAAAACCAACAACCAATCTATAAGTCAATACCTTACAGGCTTCTCCACCAAGGGAATAAGCGAGTTGAAAGCCACGAAAATCAACAAAGAACAAACCGAGGCTTACCTGAAAATTGCTGATGGCGCCATGCTCTCCGAAATCGCGCCCGGTATCTACTCGATGCCCATACCAGGATTCAACAATGGTGTGAATACCTGGGGACTTCAGTCGCTTCCCACCGAGCGTACAGCCCCTGTTGGATTCCCCGCTGTACATGCCGAATCTTCTATCTTTACCATTATCATTCCTGAAGGCTTCACACTGCTTACCCCGCTGGTGAACCTAACTAAAAAAACTGAATGGGGCAACCTGATGCTCGAGATACGGCAACGCGGGAACCAAATAACCGTACATCGCGGATTTGAAACCACAACACAAACCATCGGTGCATCAGAATACTCCGCACTGAGAGAAACAACAAACCGCTGGAACAATGAGATGTACCAACGGTTAATTTTTAAAAAGCAATAAACAAGTTATTGTTTAACCAATCTTCAACCTCCGTCCGACCTTCAGGATGGAGGTTTTTTTCAATCCATTAAGAGCGCATAACTTATGTACTGAGGTTCCGTAGCGTCGGGCAATGCTACCCAGTGTGTCGCCCTTTCTGATGACATGAAACCCACCGTCAGACTGAGAAGTCTTGCCGTTGGCGGCCAAAACCTTCCTCGAAGGAGGCACAAAGAAGTTCCTGTCGAGCCACATCTTATCAGCTACCAGTCGTGCCGAGTCAAACTGAATCATTTTAGCGGGATCAAAAGGCTTATCAAAAAGGCGCATCTCGAAATGGAGATGGCTGCCACGAGCCCTTCCCGTACGACCACCAGTGCCAATCATTTCACCGGCCTTAACAGCCTGATAAGGTTTTACATCGATTCGGTTCAAATGCGCGTAGTAAGTCTCAAGCCCGTTGAAATGCCTGATGACTACCAAATTTCCAAAACCATGCCTGTTCCGCTTGGCATACCTTACCACACCATCGAAAACCGACTTCACAGTGTCGCCAGTATTCAACTTGATATCAACACCTTTGTGTTGCCTTCTACGCCTGGGACCAAATTTGCTGATGATCTTACCATGATGAGGCATCGAGAAACCATGCATCGAATCAACAAGAGTCAGGAGCATCGAATCGCCAATTACCGGAGTATTAACCCGATAAGCAAACACCTGATCGACATCAAAAAAACTTGAAACCAGCGAATCAATTGCCTCAGAATCAAAATCCTCCTCCTCAGCCAAAGCGTCGCTAAGGGTATCGGGTTGAACCGGGGAGCGCAAAGCAACAACTTCGTTGTTATTCGTCTCTGATAAAACGACCTGCGCTGTTAACGATTCACACGCCCACAGAGCAGCCACGATGGGCAAAAGGCAAACAGACCATGCTCTTTTATTTAATATCTTCATCTAGAACGGTTTAATTCTAACAAGAAGTTCAAAGGCCATACCCATGAAAGGGGAAGCGTCAGCCGTCAGACGCGGGGCAGAAACTCAAATGAACTTCACAAAGGCCAAAGGTAAAAAGAAACACTCAATGAAAGGTGTAAAAAATGGTTAAAATCTACAAAGCACTCTTTTACATTCACTTAAGATAACGTTTGAAAACAGATGAATTAGCGAATCACGGTTAAAAGCCGAAGCATAAAAAAAACAGAACCCTCATAAATGTATCATTAACAGTTATCTCTAAAAATTCAAGAGCACAGCACGATGCCGAATCACAGATTCTGTGTAACTTGCGCCCTCATAAATAAATTTGGTTCCTCACAGGCAACCTTTCAGAAAAAAGGTGTTAATAAAGCGGATTGTAAATGGCTCAGGATGAAAACCTGATTAAGAGATGCATCAAAGGCCAACCCGAAGCGTTAGGCCAACTCTACGACCGGTATGCACCGGTGCTGTTGAGTGTTTGTTTGCGTTACATCCCGATCAGGGCCGAAGCCGAAGATATTTTGCAGGAGTGTTTTATCCGCATTTTTGAGAAGATTGGGGAATTCAAACTACGACCTGAGGCCTCGTTCGAGGGGTGGATGAAAAGAATCGTGGTAAACAAAGCCCTTAACTTCTTGCGCGATAAAAACCGCAACCGTTTGTTCATTGACACACCTGATCCGGGGTTGCTGGCCGACGTTACCGATGAAGATTCCGACCGGGGTTTTCCGAACATCACCGCTGATGAAATTCACGGGATGATTCAAAATCTGCCCGATGGCTACAGAACTGTTTTCAACCTCTTTGTTGTAGAAAACTACGGTCACAAAGAGATAGCATCCATGTTAGGCTGCACCGAAAACACGTCGAAAACCCAACTGCTCAAAGCACGGAACATGTTGAAAAAACGAATATTGGAACTGCAAAACATGAAGGAGCGAGTATAAATGAAAGAAGATAGAACCATATTCGATGATCAAATCTGCCAGGCTTTAGCCGGGCATACTTCAGCGCCATCGCCCGCCTTGCGCGACGCGCTGATGGCTCGCGTTGCAGCCAGTCATCCGGCTGAGCAGCAGAAGTGGCTCAACCACAAAAAACTTTGGCTATCTGCCGCTGCTTTTCTTCTCATTTCTGTCTCGTTGTATTTCCTGTTGTCCTTCAATCAATCTTCCGGTCCCGAGCCAACCGTCCCAGAATCGAAGGCTTTGGTTCAAGCTGAAGAGAATTCACCTCTGGAAAACAACACCACCTCGGGTGATCTCACGCAGGAGGAACCAAACCACGACATTTCGGAAAACACCGATACTCAACCTTTGGATCGCAACCAAAGCATATCAAGAGATAAAACCGTTGAATCTGGCTCGGTAACAGCAACAGGGAAAGAGAAAAAGACAGCAGACAACCTGGCATCGAATCAGACAGAAGTTTTATCCGTCGCTGGAAACGAAAACCTCCCAACTAACGGATTTTCACCAGATGCTAAGACAACATACCGTTCGGGATACAAAATTGGCAAGATGCAAGCCAAAGAGCAAAACATCAACAATTTATCGCACTCCACAACAAACGAGATAAAAACACGAAATGTATCCAGTCCGGTTAAAGTCCGCTTCCGTCCGGATGAAACCCCTGCTCCTGCTCACTTTAGCAAACATAGCGGACCCATAACTCTGGGAGCACACTACACTCCGGAAATTATGTTTAACGTGTTGGACAATGACAACAAATTTGTTCACAACACCGGTATTGAACTGTTGTACAACTACCACGATTTCTCTATTCGAACCGGAGTTTCACTCGGGTTTGCCACCGGATCGTCGTCGATGGCAGTAGATTACAAACCATATAAAGGCTCGTTTCAGCATCTGGACTCACTCGAATTTGTTTACGACATGCAATCAGAACAGTTGGTTGCCGTTTACCACACAAGCGAACGCAAAGTTTACGACTCGGTGGCTAAACAGCTAACAACCAAGATTGACAAACAATACACCTACCTCCAGATTCCCCTGATATTCGGGTACAACTTCTATGAGGCAGGGCGATTTGCCATGTCAGTACATGCCGGTCCTACTCTATCGATGCTGCTAAGCACCAAAGAGGATTCCAACTACGATCCGGGCAACAACCTGATCATCAACACATCAACAGTTAGTCCCGACAGGATAAAAACCAACTGGCAGTTTTCTGCCGGAATTGGATTCGGCTACTCGTTCACCCCAAGGTTACGCCTGGAGATGGAACCCCGGGTGAAATATTACTTCAACTCAGTATATGAAAAAGCAGCAACAACCCGTAAACCGTGGTCGTTTGAACTGAGGACCGGGTTGCTATACACATTCTAAAAACATTACCAGCATGGCAAAAAAAGTATTGATTGTTTTAATGTTGATGTTCAGCTCCTGGCTGATGGCATCGCCCTACACAGTATATATTAAAGGAGTGGTTATCGACACCACCTCTGGCGATGCCGTACCGGGTGCAAAGGTTCAGATAATTGCACGAACCACATGGGGATCACTCATTTACAGCAATACCTTGCAAACCGACAGGGTTGGTCATTTTTCAGATTTATTCTATACTGACATCTCTGGATTTGTAAGAATTACTGCCACCGATTCCTCCTTCGGGACTGTTGACACCCTCATGACCTTCTCAATCAATCAACCATCGGTATCGGCCATGATACAGGTTGTAAGAGGTATCGATCCGTGCATAGCTTCCTTTAACTGGCAAAGCAATCAAACAGATCCGCAGGAAATACAATTCACCAGCACTTCATCAGGAACGTTCACAAAAATACTATACGACTTTGGTGATGGAACAACCGATTCCACTGCCAATCCCATTCATCGTTTTGCCCCCGGCTCATACAATGTATGCCTTACCGTAAGCACCCCCATGGGCTGTTTCGACAAGCGTTGCGAAACTGTCCAGATAGCCGACCCTGTAACCTGTGAAGTGCAATTTACCTACACCCAAACCAATGCCTATCAGATTGCATTTCAAGCAACGACCACAAGCCCCTATGCCACCAGCTTCACTTGGCTTTTGAATGAGGGCCTTCAAACAACCGGAAAAGTAATCACTCACAATTTCCCAGCAGCCGGAACCTACTCCATAACGCTGCAAGGTGTTGATGAACAAGGGTGTGAAGATACTTTTACAGGACTGGTTGAGGTTGAAGAACAGATCAATCCCTGTCGTGCAGCCTTCCGCTACATCCCCGATCCACAAAACCCAAACCTTTTTCATTTCACCAACGCATCTACGGGTGAAATTGCTTCATGGTCATGGAATTTCGGTGATGGCAACTCCTCTCAGATTGAAAATCCCCATCACCAATTCGCCGCCACAGGACAATACGACGTAACGCTGCATGTGGAAAACCCAACTTCTGGGTGCAACGACTCGGTTACCATGCCGGTTGATGTAGGATTAGGCTTTTATTACACTATTGCAGGACAGGTATTTGCAGGAGATTTTCCTGCTGATTCTACACAAGTTGACGTGTACAGAATTAACGATGGTGCCCCCCAATATGCTGGAACCTTCACATCGGGACCCTATGGAATTTTCCATTTCTATGCTCTAACCACCGGCACTTATATTCTCAAGGCAACTCTAAAAGCCTCTTCACCCGAGTACGGAAAATATCTTACAACCTATTACCACCGGAAAGCTTTCTGGGAAGATGCCAGGAGAATCAACCTTACGGCAGACTCTACCAACATTGCCTTCTATCTGGAACCAAACCCCAACATGACAAACGGCCCGGGAGCCATAAGCGGACATATCTACTATGAATACAATGGCACCATGCGCTCAGAAATCCCGGCCGGATACCTCCCCATTCTTCTCTTTGATGATGGACGAGAACCCATTCATGGAGTTTTTAGCCTTGAAGATGGCTCATTTGAATTTGAAGATGTTCCGGAAGGAATCTGGAAGTTACAACCTGAAATAACCGGATTGAGCATCACACCACTTGAATTGACAATCTCGTCCAACAACCAGATCCAAAACAATCTGATTGTTACAATTGAGGAATCCGGAGTAACTTTCGGAATTGGCATTACCGATCCTAACCAAAACACTTTGCAAGGAAGTGTTTTCCCGAACCCGACAAGCGGCAACTGGAATCTGAACATCCATTCGGATCAACCATCAGAAGTGGAAATAAAGATGCTTAGCAGCGATGGACGCGTGCTCCTCAGCCTCCTCAAGAAGCTATCAACCGGTGATAATTTGCTTCATTTCTCAACAGAAGAGTTTTCGGCAGGAGTTTATTATGTTGTTGTTCAGGACCGTAGAGGAGCCACTTCAACACAAAAACTTTTTTTCAAATAAATCCCATTTTTCAGGCAACCTTTCCTCCCCTTGGTGTTTTAATGGCAGATAACCTATCCGGGGCACTTCATCGGCAATGAAACCCCGGGTGTTTGAACAAAACCAAAGATACCAACCGGCATGAGACACATCGTTAACTGTCATCTTGTGAATGCTTCTCTTGGGGAGAGTATTCCGACAGTTAAAATCAGCCGGGGTGTTGATGGAACTCAAACAGATTGCATTCACAAGAATGCAGAGGAAAATGAATCAAGGAAAAATCCGGAACAGACTTCTTTATTAAGATTTTTTTCGGGAAGTTCATCACTGTCGTTCGCCTACAACCATCGACAGATGAAGTCAGACGAAACCTATTGTCAACTTACAATGGCGGGTTCCATACCATTCCATCACATCAACTCCACTTTTTCCATTTCACATGCTTCTACAATTGTTATGGATGGACCCGCCCTTTGTCTGTTTGTTACCCTGGATGGTCTGATATCACGTAGCGGAAACCTGTTTTCAAGCCTATTTCAAAAGAGGCCGCCCAGTGATGGTTTCCATTCAACGAAAAGGATTTCCTCACGAGGAATCACCTATACCTCACTACCACCGAAGTCATTATACAGATTAAAAGGGTTTTGTACAGTTAGCGGCGATTTCGGTGGTTTTTTTGAAAAAATGAGTGTCAAAGCCTCTTTGGCTTAGCACAACTTTATATTCTGCTGTGTATTTTGGTTAACAATCGCCGGGGGCACGACTTACATGTCGGCTCCCGGCTTAGTTTTTCATGCAATACCATAAATACAAACCCCGGGAGCAGGAAAGCTTCCGGGGTTTGGCGCCAGACACGAGTGAGATTATGACAACTTACTCGACTTAAAACCAATACTGTTACTCGATCCACCGCTGTTGTGCGTTGGAACCGCGAGAACGGCCTTGGTGTCGTCGGAGGTTATCGTAATCAGATCATCCTCCGTCAGATCGTCGAGCTGGGATATGCGATAAGATTGAGCCTGAACAAGCTTCTCGAGAACATTCCGAACCATTCGGCCATTTCCAAACGATTTGTCGCGGTTGATAAACTGGTGCTCAAGATACTTTTTAACTTCAACCTCGGCATCGGGAGTAAGCCTGTAGGAACGCTTGACAGCATGATTGACAAATATTTGCCACAATTCATCCGGTTCGTAATCGTTGAAGAAAAAGAACCGGTTGAAGCGACTCTTCAACCCCGGATTCGACTCAATCAACGCCTGCATCTCGCCAGTATAGCCGGCCAGAATTACAGCCAATTTGTCGCGGTCGTCTTCCATTCTTTTTAAAATAGTATCGATAGCCTCCTGACCAAAATCGTTACCACTCCCAACAGGCTTCAAGGTATAAGCTTCATCAATAAACAACACTCCGTGCAAGGCGTTATCGACTGCCTTCTGCGTTTTTGGCGCTGTGTGACCAATGTATTCTCCAACCAGGTCTGACCGACTTACCTCGACCACGTGACCCTGGCTAAGCAATCCCAGCGACTTATAAATTCGCCCCACGATGCGGGCTACCGTTGTTTTCCCGGTGCCCGGAGGGCCGTAGAATACCGTATGAAGAGCAGGAGGCTGAGTTGATAGCCCCTTCTCCATGCGCATCTTCTCAACTTTGATATAATTGAGAAGCATTTTCACATCATCCTTCACCTTACCCAGACCAACAAGCTGGTTGAGTTCTTCCATGATGGTATCCAAAGAATCGGTTACCTCATCAACAAATTCATCGTTTACCGAGTTTTCAACATCAGTCAGCGTTATGGTCATCAAAATTTCATCAGTCAGATCGTCAACCTCAGCAATTCTTGCCGATTGATTGCGGATAATCTCCTCGAATATATTTCTGATTTTACGTGCATTACCAAATGTCTTGGATCTACTGCGATAGATATAGGCAAAATACCTTTGCAGCTTTTCCACAGCAGTTTTCTCAACCAAATATTTACCCTGGCGGCATGTGCGATTGAAGATCTCGAACAACTCCTCAGGTGTGTAATCAACAAAACGGAAAGTACGGGTAAAACGTGATTGCAAGCCAGGATTTGACTTGATAAAACGATCCATCTCGTCGGTATAACCGGCAACAATCACTATCAAACGGTCACGATCATCTTCCATTCTTTTGAGCAGGGTATCAACTGCTTCTCTTCCAAAATCGCGGGGAGAATCTTCGGGGATCAACGTATAAGCCTCATCAATAAAAAAGATCCCATCCAATGCCGAATCAATAAGTTTGTTGGTTTTAATAGCTGTTTCGCCAATGTATTCAGCTACCAGCGAACTACGATCCACCTCAACCACATGGCCTCTTTTCAAGATGCCCAACGAACGGTAAATCTTTCCCAACAGCCTTGCAACAGTGGTTTTTCCAGTACCCGGAGGGCCTGAGAAAACAGCATGAAGCGACATTGGATTGGACGTCAGGCCCCTCTCGGCCCGCATTTTCTCAACCCTAATGTATTTCATGAGCGAATCGATATCAGACCTGATCTCGGCAAGGCCAACCAGGTTGTCGAATTGGGCCATGATCTCCTCAAGCGGAAGAACAGGCCCATCGTCAACAGGCTTGGAGGGAGTATCGTCGTTGGAAGTACTTGCCGGAACATCTCCCTTTTGTCTGGCCTTTGCAGACTTGAGACGCTCCTGATAGGTCTCGTTATCGGGTTCCTCTTTAACCGCCTTCTTATAGTATTTGAGGGCTAGATCCAAATCGCCTTTGGTTGAAAAGTGATCGCCGGCTATGCACAGGGCATAAGCCGATGTTTCTTTGAGAGTGGATGGTTTAGCCTCATCGATCACCTTGGCCAGATCCTCCTCCAAGTCCTGATCATAAAGATTTGACATAAGATTCCCGAGTATGGTTCCATCATCTTTATCGAGACTGTAGGCCTTTCGATAGAATTCGAGGGCTTTGTCATTGTTGTCGAGCCACGAGTAGGCTGCACCGGCTCCGTTAAGTGCATCGGCATACTCCGGCTCAATTTTCACTGCTTTCTGATAGTATTCCAAGGCCTTTTGGTATTTCTTTTCACCCATCAGTTTCAGCCCTTTTTCGTAAAAAGCCAACGCATCAGGATCGATATCGGCTGAGGAGACTTCTTCCACCTCTGCATCGTCCTCTGTGTCTTCTTCATCAGTGGTATCATCACTGGTATCGGCATCAGAAAGAACACCTAAAACCACAACCCACAAATCGGCTCCATAGCTAACATGTGTTATTTCATACCCTTCGCGGAGTTTAGCCTTAACATCGCTGTCGGGAAAAGCAGCATTCCACATGTAATACTGGGTATCGAGACCACAATTTTTCGTCATCACCAGCACCCATTTCCCTTTTCCATAAGTAAGGCTGGTGATGTAATAATCCTTGTCCCAACCTTTTTTTACCGCCTCGGAGGGAAAGCCGGAAGAAACTTCAACATATTGATCCGAAAAACCGGTTTCATTGCTCATCACCACGCTCCATCTGTCGTATCCAAATTGAACGCTGGTGATGTAATAACCCTGCTTACGCAGTTTTGCAACATCGCTTTCGGGAAATTTGCTATTGGTGAACCATTTCTGATCAGCATAACCAGTTCCTCCACTCATCACCAAAGCCCACACATCAGGGCCATAAGTTAGCTCCGTTACATCCATTCCCCCTTTCCATCCCTCGCTGATGGCCTCAGATGGAAATTCGGTTCTTGTCCACCAACTCTGACCTTTTAACCTGGGCTTTGGATCGGTAACAAGCAACCATTTCCCAGCTCCATAAGCAAGGTTGTGAACTAAATGTCCCTTTTCCCAAGCTTTTGAAATAAGATCCTCGGGGAAATTCCCCGAAAAAAAATATTCTTTTCCTGCCATATCATTATAATTAAAAGGGGAAAGTGAAACTCTTTCCCCTGCTTTGTAATCAGTAATTATCCACAATTGGGGCAATGGTCACCATAGAATATCCTGCCACATCTTGTACATCGGTATTTCGTTCCCGACCCCATCGAAGAAAGAAGGAACAACCCGAACATCACAGCAAGAATAATAAGCACCAGAATAAACAAATAGAAGGTGACCACCAACATAATAAAATTGACAAGCAATAAGTAAACCACACGCAACGAGCCTCCCAGGGGGCCGGCAATGGTGAAACTCTCAAGGAAAAGAGTGATCACCATGAGCAATACCAACCACATCCCACCATAAAGCACCCAATGAACTATTGCATCGTAATGCCCGGGCAACAGCCCGATTCCTTTGTTGAGAAACCATTCAGCTTCATGTTTATCCCACAACAAGGTACCCAAAACCAGCGTGGCTATGATAGCACCTATATAAAGAGGCCACTTCCTGAATTTTGAAAGCGGGAAAACACGCTCAAGTACAGATGGTTTGTTCTCCACAACACTGTTATCAGCTTTTCCGCCACTAGCAACAGACAGTTTGTCTTTCTTCATACGCATGAAGAAATTGTCGATTTGATAAAAGAACCTGAAAGCCAGAACAAGCAAAACCAAAAGCAACCCCACGATGATCCATGAACGCAGTTTTGTGAAGTCGAACAAATCTTGCAGAGCCATTGAGACCTGACGAGCCAGGCCTGTTTCGTGAACACTCCTGGTGTAGTCAAACAAATTGTCGTAGGACACCGACCCCAGCTTGTCGCCTTTAAACCTGACAACAGCATAAGAATCGAGCATTTCAGTTATAAGCAATGAATCGCCCGAGGTAAGAAAATCTATCTTAGCTTTATGTGTTTCTGAGTCAAAAATATTGAGTTCGTCAGCTACCACAACCCGCTCCCTCAAACTGTCAAGTTCAGCACGTTGAGCAAGGGCTTTCTCTTTTTTAAAGTCTTCTTTCACGTATATGGGATAATCGTCGGCGTCAACGTCAATAGACGAGCCATACAACTTTTCCAACTCCTGTAAGGAAAGAACTCTGTTGTAAATTTTTAACTCATCGAAGCACCCTGAAAATCCTCCAAAAGAAACATTGTTGCGACTTTCATAACAGTAGGCTTTTGCGGCGTAAACCTGGTTGTTGACTACCAGACGGGCTGCCTTATTGGCCTGGTCATAAACCACGGCCACAAAAGTCCATTCAGCAGTAATGCGCGGGCCCTCCATTTCACCCTCTTTACCGCATCCTAAGCCCCAAATAGGATTTCCATCATCGTTGATTGTATATAAGGCACGATACTTCTTCTTATCACCCATATCCAACACCGAAAGTCGTGAAGCAAGTTGCTCAAACTTTATCCAAAAAACGACAGTAATTTCAGGATAAGATTTCGGATTCAGATTGATAGGAGTATTCAACCTTCCATAAACATTTTTTTCAAACTTAAAACTGACTGCCTTACCACGGGCGCCCCCACGATCGTCGGCAGGTTCAGCGTGAGTAAGTGTGGCTTTGGAAGTGTGGCCGGTCAACTCAGTTGCCGAACCATCAAGCGGAAATGATGCAACCAATCCGACACTCGTACTATCAACTTGAGCCGTAGTTGCTGAACTAAAAACAAAAAGGCTCAAAAACAGAACAAATAAATATTTCATCATGGCAAAAAGATTTTGGGTTGCCACAATCGGCAACATTGAAAAGGACTATTTTAAGAAGAAACAATCAGGTCATCGAGAATCAATGACCTGATTGAAATTTGAGAGTTTTATTAGCCGCGATGAATAATTGCTTCATTCAAAGCATCAACCACCCTGCCTATAAAAGCCTGATCTCTGTCGGTAAGAGCATCCTCGTTGCCAGATGCTGAGCTAAGCACAACCTGATACTCATCTTTAAGGCTCAGGAACCAGGCAACGCCTGCAGCAATCAACACCAAAGCTACAATCCATGAGAAAGCAAAAGCTATAAGGCCAATTACAGCAACCACGATAGGTCCTTTTTTGCTCGGGCTGACGGTGAAGGTGCTTACCGAGGTAATCCCCGAGAGAGCATGAGTTTTAGCATAAGTAACAAAGCGGGCGTTGGTAACTTTTACACCGCGTTCGTCGAGAAAGATTTTTTCTTCTGCCATTTGATTTTTAGTGAGTTAGTTAGACATTAAAAAGGTATATCTCAAACCGGTATAAGCCCGGTAATTGAAATCATTTCACGTGCGAGAATTGGTTAAGAACGATTCAACTCCTGTTTTGTACATTCAACCAATCGCCGGTTAAAACAAGTTTCGTAATTAGCAAAGGCTAAATTAAGAGAATTAGCTGTATCGACAAACTCACAGGGTGTAAAAATTTATAAATTGAAACAACATCCAATTAAAATTATCTAATTATCAGCCGTTTGCTCTTTAATTGTTCAACATACAAACCAGGGGTCAAACCGGTAATTTTCCTAAAAGCCGAATAGAAAGAGGCTCTGGAACTAAAGCCAACCTGTTGCCCGATGGCCTCCAGGGTATGGTGAGCAGCCTGGCCTTCCTGTAAAAGCGAACAGGCCTCCTTAATTCTGTAGGTGTTTATATAAGAACTGAAATTTGAAGCATACTTTTCGTTGATAACTCGGCTTAAGTAGGACGAATTGGTAGCCAATGCCTGAGCGAGGCTATGCAGAGTTATTGAAGGATCTCTATAGAGGGAGTCTATTTCCATCGCTTTCTCCAGACGAAGCGCTATGCCATCGAAATCGCCTGTAAAGCGGCTGTCGGTATCATCCTTTAAATGTCCTGAGCTTCCTTGCGATTCAGATTTTCGGCTGCCTTGTCCCGGGGTCTTCAATTGCATAATTTGCATATTCTTCTCTAAAAGAACACCATAAGCCTGGTTCCGCTTTTTAATCTGTATCCAAAGCGATAAAGCCAGAGTTAGAATAAACAAGGTTGAAACACCAACTATTACCAAATAATTTCGTGTTCGATTTAGCATCAGGTGCGATAGTTCCATTTCCCTGTGAAGGCTGCTAATGGCTTTCTGGTTGAGCTTCGCGTCATACTCAATCTGGAGTGCTGCCACGGCGGCAGAAGTTAACCCACCTGCCAGAGAATCAGACAATTTATGCACGGCATTAGAGGCCTCAAGGGCCTCACGAAAATTTCCCCGGTTGGTTTCATATTTCACCAAATCGCTATAGGCCTCTACAGCTAAATTCAAAACACCAGTTTTCAAAAACTGCTTCGCGGCCACTTCAGCCCAAAAAGCCGCACTATCAACTTTATGCACCGAAAAACAATAACGGCTCCGGGTATGTGTCAATACCGCCGACTGAATATCGTTCAATACAGGCCCATTCAATCGGGCAGCTAAAGCCAGATAATTGCCACTTTGTACCAGATCGCCTCTGGTCATCATCAAGTTAACGATATTATCGGCCGCGAAAACCTGGTTTTTTTTGTCGCCTATGACACCCCAAACTTCAAGAGCCTGCTGATAGCACTCCAGAGCCTCCCGGGTTCGGTTCAACTTATTGTAGGCCATTCCCAACGAATTGTATGCATAGCCCAACAACCGCTGGTGATGATCGGAAAACGGAAGTGATTTATAAAGCTTCAACGCCTCTTCAGAATAACCGACTGCAGCTTTGGGCAAACCAGCGTCAAGTAAAATCGAACTGAGTGTAAGGTTTACCATTGCTTTGCTTTTCAAATCGTTTGACAAACCAAAAAGGGTTGATGATTTTAACAAAAACTGGCTTGCTACCGCCACTTCTCCATGATCGCGACAAAGTGTCCCCAATTTATGATAAACAGTAGCCTTACGCCAGTTATTGCCATCAGCATCAACCAAATGCAGCGCCTCTGTCAACAACGGCCATACCTGTTGACCGGGATTCTTATGGTGAAAAACAGCCGCCAGTTCCAAAAGAACCTCGCATTTCCCGATATCCGGCACCCCTTGGGGCCAATGATCAAGCAAACTTCTCAAAACCAATTCTGATGAACGAACCTTTCCACTTAAAAAATCAATTCGAGCCGATAAAAGAAGAAACTGAACTTCGAGAGAAGGATCCATATAAGAAGACAAATCATGCAACGACTTTTTAATTATGTAAGAGGCCACACCCCATTGCTGGTTCCTGCAGTAAAACTTGGCCAGATTCAACCTTCCTTCTGCCAACAATCCTAAGTCGCCGGTGCGCCTTGCCTCCAACAAATCGCTGCCTGTTATTTCCAACTCAGGAACAACATTGGCCGCAACAACCCTTTTCGAGGCTGACAGGCTCATAAAAACAAAAAAGAGAACACCACCAATCAAAGATTTCCGGAACAGTTTTAAACAGTATTTCAATAGACCACAATCTCCATTCATTCGTTTTCAGATCTTTGTTTCCTATCGCAAATCGATGTTACAAAGATGCAAAAAACAACGGGTTTACCAACAACTCTTAAAACCGATTTAAGAGCCTCAGGCAAAAATGGTAAATTTGCAGTTCGTATTGACCTAAAATATATACTAAGCCATTCACGCAAACCAATGAGCGAAGCTATAAAACATGAATGCGGCATAGCCATGATCAGGCTCCGCAAACCTCTTGAATATTACCTCGGGAAGTATGGAACTGCCTTTTACGGCCTCAACAAACTTCATCTTCTGATGGAAAAGCAACACAACCGGGGCCAGGACGGGGCAGGAATAGCCTGCATCAAACTCGATCCACCTCAGGGTTTTCACTACATCAACCGTCAACGATCCAATTCAGGAACTCCCATTAAGGATGTCTTCAATAAAGTCTATGACAATCTACTTCAAATCAAAGAAAAACATCCGGCAAGACTTAGTGATGTAAATTGGTTGAAACAGAATATAGAATTTACCGGTGAGCTGTTTCTCGGGCACCTGAGGTATGGTACTTTTGGGAAAAACAACATCCTTAACATCCATCCCTTTCTGCGTGAAAACAATTGGATAACACGCAATTTGGTTCTGGCAGGGAATTTCAACCTCACCAATGTTGATGAATTGTTTGGGAAACTCATCGAGCTAGGCCAATACCCTGTTGAAACCTCCGACACAGTTACCATTCTCGAAAAAATTGGGCACTTCCTTGATAATGAAAACGAGACACTCTTCAAGGAATTCAAAGCAAAGGGCTTTACCAACATGGAAATCAGCCATAAAATTGCCGACAACCTGAGTGTTCAGCGAATTCTTTCACGGGCATCGGAGCATTGGGATGGCGGTTATGTGATGGCTGGAATGTTTGGACATGGCGACGCTTTCGTTCTTCGCGATCCGTCAGGTATTCGACCTGCGTTCTATTATGCTGATGACGAAATTGTTGTTGCTGCTTCCGAACGCCCTGTTATTCAAACAACTTTCAATCTGAGGGCAGAATCGGTTAAAGAGATCAACCCGGGGCAAGCCCTTATCATCAAAAAAGATGGCTCTTTCTCGTGTGAGGAAGTAAAAGAACCACTTGATAAAAAAGCGTGCTCGTTTGAACGCATCTATTTTTCGCGTGGGACTGATACCGATATTTACAACGAAAGGAAAGCTTTAGGACGTTTTCTGGTCCCCGAGATTCTAAAAACAGTTGACTACGATCTTGAGAACACCGTATTCTCCTATATCCCAAACACTGCCGCAGTAGCATATCACGGGATGGTTGAAGGGCTTCACGATTTTTGTAACAAAGTTAAATTTGACAAAATCCTGGCACTCGGCCAAAATCCCGACCATGCTACCCTTGAGAAAATACTGCAATTGCAGCCCCGCACTGAAAAAGTTGCCGTAAAAGACATTAAACTACGCACCTTCATTACCGAAGACAAACAGCGTGATGACTTGGTAGCACACGTGTATGACATTACATACGGCAGCCTGCGACGCGGTATCGACAGGCTGGTTGTTATTGACGACAGCATCGTGCGCGGAACTACTTTACGCCAGAGCATCCTCCAGATTCTGGATCGGTTAGGGCCCACTCAAATAGTTGTGGTTTCATCGGCCCCACAAATCCGCTATCCCGACTGTTATGGCATAGACATGTCGCGACTGGGCGATTTCGTGGCTTTTAGAGCCACTATGGCGCTGTTGAAAGAAAAAGGGATGCAGAATATTATTAACGAGGTTTACCGGAAGTGCAAGGAGCAGGAAAAACTGCCCAGAACCGAGATTGTAAACCATGTTAAAGCAATATACGCGCCCTTTACCGATGAGCAAATCAGTCGAAAGATTGCAGAAATGCTTACACCAAAAGAGCTGAATGCACAGGTTAATATTGTTTATCAATCAGTACAGAACTTGCATCTCGCCATTCCTCAACACCAGGGTGATTGGTATTTTACGGGCAATTACCCTACACCAGGAGGAAACAAGGTGGTCAACAAAGCTTTCATAAATTTCATTGAAGGACGCGACGAAAGAGCCTATTAACCAAAAGGCACAAAAAAAGGGGAGCATTTGATTACTCAAAGCTCCCCATTTTAGTGTATGTTCAAAAAACTTACAGCGCGCTGGAAATCTTCAAACGAAGCTCTTCAAAAACCTCAGGCGACAACTTCAGTTTTGGTTTGCTAAAATCAATATCTGAAACATTATTGATAGGAACAAGGTGAATGTGAGCATGAGGCACCTCGAGACCTATAACAGCAACACCCACCCTCTGACAAGGCAACACTTTATCCATTGCCTTAGCCACTTTCTTGGAAAACACCAACATTTCACCCAACAAATCGTCATCCATATCGAAAATATAATCTATTTCGACTTTGGGGACAACCAACACATGACCTTCGGCCAAAGGGAAAATATCCAGAAAGGCCAAGAAACGATCACTCTCTGCAACTTTATACGCAGGTATATCACCACTTACGATCTTTGAAAAAATAGTTGCCATAAATCAAGTAATTTAGCGACTGATATCGATAATTTCAAAAGGAATGGTACCGGCAGGGGCAGCTACATCTACCTTGTCACCCACCTTTTTGCCCAATAAACTTTTAGCAATAGGTGAGCTAACAGAAATCTTTCCCGACTTAAGATTGGCTTCGCTTTCGGGAACGATCGTATAGGTCATAACAGCACCGTTTTTCAGGTTTTTAATCTTTACTATTGACAGCAACAGCACCTTTGAAACGTCAAGTTTCGATTCATCCATAATTCGTGCATTCATAATCAACTCCTGCATACGAACAATCTTTAACTCGAGCATCCCTTGCTGTTCCTTAGCGGCATCGTACTCAGCATTTTCAGAAAGATCTCCTTTGTCACGAGCTTCGGCAATCATCTGAGAAATACGTGGCCGTTCCACAGTCATTAACTGGTTTAATTGATCTTTCAAAGCCTGAAGGCCTTCCTTAGTATAATACTTAACTTCTGCCATATCAATTCCATTTTAAAACATAAAGAAAAGAAGACCCTGAGACCAGGGTCCTCTTTTATAATGCAAAGGTAGTAAAAAAACTTACAAAGTGATACGAACTCCAATCGAATGGGTTCCGTCGAAGTGTTCGGTTGAACGATACGAGTAATCAACAGCAAATAAGCTGCCTTTCTCTTTGTTCATTGGAACCTGAACGCTCAAACCCCCACTCAAACCGTTGTCGAGTGTATAACGTTCGCCGCTGTAAATATCGTTGGTCTGACCGTCTTCGTAGGTATAGCCGGCGCGAAGAACAACATAATTGCGGAACGAAAACTCACCACCAATACGGTATTGGTCGTTGTTAAACGAATGCGACTGAAAACTACCAGCTAAGGTGAACCTTGAACGCTCGAACAAGAAATCATAAGCGGCACCAATAGAAAGAGTAGCGGGCAACTCGAACTGCGATTCACGCTGCGAAACCGAGAACTTATCATCTTCGTCGGTAAGCCAGGCATGATTGGTTAAACCATCGCCAGAGAAAGCCAGACGAGGACCGATGTTTTTCAAGGTGATACCAAATTTGATGTTCTCATCCTCTCCTGTCACATACTGGATACCAGCATCAAGAGCGACACCATTAGCAGAAAGGTCGCTGATGCTTTCACTGATCATTCTTAATGTAAGACCTCCGGTAATGCTATTAGAGAATGATTTAGCATAGGACAAAGCAACGTTCATCAATGAAGGAGAGAAGGTTCCAATACCGCCTTCGGGAAGCGTAGGAGTGGTAATCATGATTTCACCGGCACTCATGCTGGTAATGGTCATTCCCAACACTCCTGACTCACCCACACGCTGGGTGAAACCGAAAGCTACAATATTAATATCAGAGTTTTTCAGATACTGGGTATGTGAAAAGATCAACTCTGTAGTCTTGGTATGAGCAATACCAGCCACATTGTTATAGATACCTTCCAGACCACGTACACTGGCAATGTTAACACCACCCCAGCCACTGCTAGCAGCCCAGGGGTTGATCAGCAACTCGTAAACACCAGCCTGACCAGAGCGGTCTTTGTTACCAGCCATCAGGTTATGCCCGGGAAATACAGTAAGACCTGTGATTGCAATTGCGATCAAGTATTTATATATGTTTTTCATACTCAATTTTTTTAAGGATTTGCACTGTTTTATCGCCATTTTGAATAGGATTAGAACGTGTTAAGATCAACAGGTCTCATGGCTCCAAACCATTTCAGGATACGCTCTCCGTCATCAGATTTGACGTGAATGAGGTACATACCACCAGAGATAGGCACACCGGCGAAGTTGGTCAAATCCCAATCAATCCTGGTAACATCGCTATCCTTAGTAAACTGGCGCAGAATAGTACCATTCATAGCATAGATGGTTACGATACATTTGCGAGGCAAATTGGTAAACTTAACCAGATTCGACAGCGCATTCTTTTCATAAACATTCCAAGCATAGTATGGATTGGGCACGATATTGATTAAATCGAGATCGGTTTGAACCTTGGCAGGATCACGGTCAATGGTTTCGATTCCAGCAGTAGTAAAGTTATACAGCGGGAAATTCTGATTGATCGTGTCGGTAGATCCAGCAGGCATAGCTGTTGAATAATAGCGCTGATAAGGCTTTGCAACACGCATCCTGAACTTAACATCAAAGCTCATCCACGGGCTGAAACCGGTTGCAATGGGCAACCATACCCAATCAGCTGAACTGAAAACTATTTCACGCACCTGACGTGGAATTGTACCACTACCTTGGTTTGCATTCAATTGTTCACCAATCATTTTACCTCCATCGTAAGCAGGGAAGTAAATGGTTTTGTTCAGCCTGAACACCGAATCCTGGTGGCGCATTACATAAACATAATGTTTTCCGCCAAAAACAGGAGCGCCATTAGGAGTAGCAAATATGGTTGATGTAGGATTCCAAAGCATGTCGCGGCCGTTCTCTCCTACAAGCCAACTGTCTTCGCCGAAGATCAGATTCAAACGTTCGCCGGTTTCCACATTGATGGCATAACCAGGGAACCATCCATAACCAGTGGCGCCGATGTAGGCAGGATCCTCAGGATTGTCGCTTGGCTCGGCATTAACAGGTGCACGGTTACCATTTTTATCAACCGAAGGACTTCTGCGAAGGTCAAATCGAGAGGCGCCTCCTTCAGTCAGGGCAATATCGTTACCCATTTCAATAACCGGACAACGGGTCCATTTCGATTTATCGGCAGTTAGAACAAGGTCGATGCTACCCACTTTATCAAGAGCGATGTACTCAAGCAACGAGTTGGTTTTATTAAAACATGGACCTATTCCGGGAAGCTCAGTATTGGTTGCTGTCATTGGATAAGGAGACCATGTACCATCGAGAATCTTTTCATAGAATTCAAATGGATCCCATGGATCAGCAACAGCAGCGCCCATATTCCAGTCGTTGTTCAAGGCATTCTCACCTTTGTAGGTTCCAGACCTGATCCAGTTCAATGAAGAAGCTGGTAAAGTTCCATCAGGGATACCATAAACCCAGCTTCTGGTTAAATCCGAAGGGGTCATTGTTCCATCAACAAGGCCGTTGTTATAAGCGCCGTCGATACCAGGACCCGGAGTCTGATAGATTTTCACGGATAATCCGAGATCAAGAATCAACTGCTCGTAACCAACTTGAATTGTAGTGTCAGAGTAGTATGCCTCGCCTGTAGCAACATCAATCAGTTTCCATTTTGCTTTGGTAATCTGATTGCCAGTCTCTACGCAGTCGTAGAATTGTACTGTGTAATTGCCTTTCTTAACATGCAACGGATCTACAACTTTAATATCAAGAGGTCCGTAGCCAATCTCGTAAGTGGGATTGTAAACAATCGGGTATTCAGCATCACCAAGCTTAACGCCTTCGGTGATAGGACCTTTAGAAAGAACATTGGCCACAGATTGTGAAGTCAACTCGAGGTTCATTCCACCATTTCCTTGACCCTGTTGGCGGGTGATCTGAGGACGATCTCCATACTCTCCATTCATCACAGTACCGTTAATGGTTTTGTGAGGAATTCCAGTATAGAGCTTAATGTTTCTACGACCAGCCAGATAAGGTTTTTTCTGTCCGTCAAGAGCCAAAGGATCTGAAGGATCGTATTTTTTATAATTGTTGTATGCGTAAGCGATCACAAGGAAATAGTACTGCTTGTTGTTGATGAGAGCACGATCACCAGAAGCAAACTGATCTTCGGTCAAAACGAAGGAGTGACTGATTCCGTTATCACCACCGTTTACTTCAATTCGCGGAACTGAGAATCCTATAGCGTCGTCTTGGTTGAAATTCACGATTTTTCCAACACCATTAACAACATCGTATTGAGCAACCAAACGAGCCAGGGCAGGATCGTAAATGCTTTCCACGCTAACTGAAGAGTTCTTCAATTGAAACACTTGATAACCCTCGAAACGAAACAACGAGTCGCCCAATTTAATAGTAGGATCAAGCTCGGCATAACCTTCTTTGTAGTTGTTGCTGGTCTTACCATTGCTAAGGTAAACAATCAACTGACGATCAAGCTCCTGAATAGTCAAATCCGGAGCATCGGGTCCGTCGAGAACTTTAAAACAGTTGTCGAAAAGAGCCTGACATTTATCGTCAACCACGCGCAGGAGTTCAACAGAAGCGAAAGGACCACCTGACTGAGCGCGAGCCCAAGGAACTCCGAAGGTAATGTAGTTTACAGCACCAGGTTCGAGAGTAAAAGGTCCGGCGGTTTGAACAATACGACGGTCGCCAGGTTGGTTACCGGCCTGTTCTTCAGTCCAGTATAATCCATTTTGGTTAAATCCACCATTAGGAGGAGTTCCCTGAGTACCCCAGTTACAGGGGTCAGAGTTACCAGGATACATGAAGATACATTCAGGACCAACAGCACCTGTTGATGAGTGACCGTTTCCGCCATAAAGCATCAGGGTATTGTCGTTCCAGATACCACGCATCAGGTTGTAATATTTGGCAGCCACATCGGGGTCGTTCCAATAGGGAGCTCCACCGTTGTTATGGTAAAGGAAGCGAGCCATACCGAAACGCTCATCGTCAACAATGCCGTTTCCGAAGTTAACACCGTTGATACCTTCGGCTCTTACAACAACCTTTTTGGAAACTGTATCGCCATTAGCTGTAATATATTCCATATCAACAGAGTCACCATCGAGTGTTACAATTGAACATGGATTTGGATACTGCCAACTGGGGAAAGAAGGACCTTTGATACCCGTTTTGTAATAACCGGGGTTATCAAAACCATCAGGATCAAGATAAGGTCCCTGGAAGAAGTCGATACCGAGAGCTGGAGGTTGATCGCCGTAAGCCCAGGCCTGACCAGTTCCGTCAACAGATTTTCCATTGTAACCATAGCCCAGACCACGCTCTACGTCGCACCCGATGTAATCGTCGTCGGCGAAACCGAGATCGATATCGTTCCAGGGGCAGAAGTATGTTTGATACAGGGTAAAAGTTGAACGGTTGATGATTTCGTAGCTATAGAAAGTCATGTTGTTGATCTCATCGTTGGTTGTAAAACCAAATGCCTGAGCGCGCAATTCCAAGCCAATAGCAGCTCCACCGGTCTCGGTGTGAGCGTTGCCTTTGTCGTTGAAAACCCACCAAAAGGTTTTGTCACCCTTCAATACCTGGTCAGCGAGCAGACCACCCTTGATTTCACCAATTTCGGTTTCACGGGTTGGGGTATTTGTATGGCAAAGTTCGTTGGGAATATCGTAGTAAGGATAATCTCCCATGTTTGGATCGTAGTAACCATCTCCGTCAACATCTTTAAAAGGAGCCAGGTAGAGGCTCTGTTTTTTGGTGATGTCGCCATGTGCAGGCCACTCTTCAATTGATTTGGGAACCGAATAACCGGGAAACTCATTCTCTCTGTCGGTGCTGTTGAACCAAGCAAGGAAAAGGTCAACTTCGGCACGGGTCATGGGAAAGAATTTGTCGTATTCGTTACAAACGTCCGGGGTAATGGAGGCCGTTTTATCATTGGTCAGCGGACCAGGCCAGTAGTCGATACCAACCTGACGATAACGGTGAGCGGCCATTTTTAGCTGGTCGTTCACATCTGTACCACCAATCCACAACGCGCCAGCGAAGAGAGAAGTTTTGGTAGTATTGGCAGGTATGTAATATTGGGCTCCAACGCCACCGCCTAAATCCCACCACATATCACCACCAGTGTTAATACGTGAACGCACATTGTTGATGTCGAGGAACTGATAGCCGGCACCAGCAGAACAACCGGTGGCATTTGCAGCCTTCGTGGTCTTGACTTTCTTCACGTCGCCTATGTATTCTCTGGCGGTAACAGAGCCTACTATGCCGATGGTCAGAAATGTGATTACGAGAAAACTAAGTTTTTTCATATGATGAATTATTTTTATTTTTCGTTATGATTAATTCACATTCAAGCAATTACTGCATTAGAAATTGAAGATAGCACCAACACGTATCGTGCGGGGAGAACTGTAATTGCCTGGATTATTCACGAAGATGCTGTACATATCGCGGAAAGATTCCGGCGACAATTGTTGGTTGATCTGACGTTGCCATTCAGCAGCGGCCAAATATCCATCATCATCGGGGTTGCCAGTAGCAGCCCAAACACCCATCACGTTTTCAGTACCAAAAATGTTGTTGACCTGCAAGTAAAGGTTAAGAGTTGATACCCTCTTTTTGCCTTCGCCTTTACCCCACTTAATATCAATATCCCTGTCGAGTTTTGCATCAACACGGAATTGCCATGGTAAACGTGAACCAAAATAGGTTCCTTTCAGCAGGTTGTTGGTGGAAACAATACGACTGGTAACATTTGAACTGCGGGTATAAGGAGTTCCAGATCCGCCAGTTACAACGAAATTGATACCGGTGTTCTTCAGAAGATCAATAGGAGCTTTGGTCTCGTGATTCTTACGCAGACGTGGTCCGTCGTATTCTTTTCCTTCGCCAAAACGATAGTCAACACTCAGATTGACGGCATGACGACGGTCCCAGGCAACAGGGTTGGTTGACCTCAGATTGGGAACACCGCTGGCGATCAAAGCCTGTGCAGTTGTTGTTCCCGAGCCCGTAGCATCGGCAAACTGTAAAGTGTAGCTGGCACGTAAGGTTACATTACCTGTGCGGCGCAAGTCGTAAGAAACGGTGAAACCTTTTACAGTACCAAAGTCGATGTTGTTATAAGAGTTGTATTCGCGCGGATAAGCACCACTAAAACGGTAAACCTGAATATCGTCGCGAAGCTCCTTATAATAGGCAGTAAGGGTCAAAGCTGAAGTATTGGAAATTTTCTGACGGAAACCCAACTCATAGTCAATGGTTTTAGTTGGCTTAAGGTTGGGATTGTTGATGTTGTCATCAATTTCGTTGAAATAATAGTAGTCAAGGATGTTAAACCTTTCGTCGCTGGTAGGGCGTTGGGTCAGAATGTCGTAGTGAGCATAAAACAAGGCTTCCTCAGAAATGGGGAAAGAGAAAGAGATACGGGGCATAACCGACCATTGGGGTTCGTAGTCTTTGAAACTTTTTGCGGTAACTTTCCCAAAGTCAGGGTCATCAGTGAGCATATACGGAGTAACACCCGAGCCACCATCGAGAGCAGAAGGGTTGGCGATGGCAACGCCATTGGCATTATACCACTGACTGCCATTGCGATAACCCATAATTTTGGTGGGACTGGAGGCATTGTCAACATAAACAACGTATTCGCCACCCATGTTACCAGGATGATTAACAGGCACGCCACCAACTTCTGAAACCTCATCAACCGATAAAGTCGGGTACAAAGAATAAGGATCGGCCAAAACCAACTGGTTTCCATCGTAACGGTCAACACGCAAACCTATATTGAAAATCAAATCATTGAAAGCAAATTTATCCTGAATGTATCCTGCCATGTAAATAGGCTCAAAAGCTCCGATCTCACGAAGGAAAACGCCATTGTCGTCGGTTTTATTCAAGAAATCATCCAGTGAAGGCTTGCCTGTAAGTTTGTTACCCATATAATCGTAACCATAGTAATTCACATAGCTGTTACCACTGTTCAGAAGATCATCAGCACTAAACAGACTCAGATCAAACAAATCTTCTCCAAGACTGATATTCTTCAACATACCATTGTTGTCATAGTAACTGATAGTGCGCGAGTTGAAATCGTAGGAGTCAATGTTGATATAGTCGGTTCCATCAACGGGAAGGCCAAGCTTCTGACGCAAACGCACATCGAAGGTACGCTGCGAACCAGCATCGTAACGGCGATCGTAATAGACAGTGTCCATAAACACGTTACCGTCGTAAACCAAGTGGGGATTTGAGAGATCTAACTCATTGATATGAAAGTTAGCCAGATCGCGCATGTGAGTCCACAACTGTCTGGCACCAATTCCGAAACCACGTTCAGCACGTTGTTCGTATTGAAGACCAAACTGAACTTCATGGTTCTTAATATCAGCAGAAAAAGTGGCATTGAACCCTAACTGATCGATTTCATATTTGTTATAATTTCCCCACTGCACACCTGGAGCAGTCCACAGGCTGTTAACTGCATCTACAGTTTCACCGTTGAGCAAACCACCCCCCAATTGGATGAAATCAAAGTTTTGATGAAAAATCGATTCGGGATAAAGTTCGTAATACTGACTGGTATAACGAGCCATATCGGGATTGAATTCTGATGGGGTAAAAGCCACTAAAGTATCGCGGTAGCCGTTGTGCTCCCATACATTGTAATAGTCAACACCATTAACTGTCACCTTATTTTTAAGTTCATAAGACTTGGTAGTATAGGTATCGTATTTACCAAGGTGACCATATTTGAAGAAATCATCCTTGTGATTATCGTTCTGTTGGAAGCCACTTCTACGGGAGTAATCTGCCTGCAATGAATAATAAACATTCTTAATCAGAGATTTACTTTCCGGATCTACAGGGAAACGTTGGGTAAAACGACCATAGACACGCCATGTTTCATCTTTGCTAAAGGGGTTATTCTCGAAGTTGAACAGAGAAAAACCGTAACTAAAATCGTTTCCCTGGTTCAGGTTGTAGGTTCCACCCAAGGTTACATTGGTGGTTTTACTGGGTTTGATGTCGATTTTTCCAGATAAGTTAACCGAAAGACGCTCGTTGTTTTGAGTAGCGTCCACATTTTCCATGTCACTCAGACGAATGAAATTGGCAGTATTGAAAGTTCCAAAACCCAAGCCAGTGTACATCAAGGGATTTTGCTTCAATTGAGTCAGCACATCATCTTTCACTTTCCATCTTCCAATGGCAGAACGGTTGTTATCTTTGGTTGAAAGAATTTCGCCGGCAACGAAGAAGCCAACAACCGACTCGCGTTTGTTGCTGTCTCCCCGCATCCAGATAGGACCTTGAGCGTTGAAACCAAGTCTGTTATAACCAAATGCATCAAGAAATTCAGAAGTCTGAATTTCAAGACCTCCGCCAAATTCACGGCTGGGTCCTTTGGTTGTAACGTTGATAACCCCCGAAGTAGCATCACCATATTGGGCGGGCAAACCGGAAATCATCACAGAAACCTGTTCGATAGCTGAAGGGGGCAAACTTGAAGAGCCAATAACCTTAATACCATCGATGTAAGTAACTGTAGCTCCTTCACGTGCACCACGAACGCTACCCCTTTCACCGTCAGCAGAGAACACACCACCAACCGAAGCTGCAACAGCGTTGGCTGACCGGTTGGGCATTTTGTCAATCTGTTCGGAAGTGATGGTAGCACCACTGGTGGTCTCGTCTTTAGAAATCAGAGGCACCTTGTAGTCAAATACTTCAACCACATCTAGCTGGGTAGCTGAAGATGTCATGTTGATGTTTAAAAATTCAATCTTACCGGCACCTACGATAAAGCCTCGAGTCACCTGTGGTTGATAACCTACAAATGAACTCTTTACGTCATATTTACCGGGATTGATGGGTTTGATGGTGTAGTTACCATCAATGTCGGAGGTAGCGCCACCTGCCTGAACGCCATTCTGTTCAATTATTACATTGGCGAACGGAATCGGCTCTTTGGTCTCCTTGTCAACGATTTTCCCTTTGAGGGTACCAGTTGACTGAGAAAATACCAACAGATTGGCTGTCAGTATGATTCCAAGGGTGAAGAGTAGTTTTCTGATCATACCAGATTAATTTATTAAAATATACGATGTGCGTAAAAAAGTGCGTAAAGATAAAAACAATTTCATGTAAACTCCAAAAACGACACGGAGTTTGGCCGTGGAATCTGCTTTAGAAATAAGGACGGTTTAAAACCGCCTGATGTATTACGGCCTGCCTTAAATCGAAAGAAAATATTTCAGATTCATCGCTCTTCACAGCAAACTTTGCCTTAGTATCAGCAGGCTTCGCCGTGTCGGAAGCATGCCTGCTGTTGTATTCAACCGATTCATATTGAACTTTTATGGAGTCAACAATTGGTTTAACCTTAGTTTCATCGGCTTTTGGGGGCAGGGTTCCTGAGTCATCACTCCAACTATAAGAGTCTGTTTTATTGCTATCAAAAGAAATTCCCTGATCACCTGAAAAAAAACGTTCAAGAATGTCGTCAGTCATCAACGTTTTGGGTTCGTTGGGTGTTGAATCAGTTGGTTCGACAACGGAACTATCAGTCCTAAGGCCAGCAGACTGCCTTGCAACTTTTTTCTGATTGGCTTTGTAGGCGCTGTAAATGAACCAAGCCAATCCAATCAGGATATAAATTAAATCTTCCATGCTCTTGTGACTCCACTATTTATTTTGCTAAGATACAATTTCTCACCGAAAAACCACCATTCTCAACAATCATTCCTGCCTGCATCCCGGGTCGTCTTGTTTTTCTCCAAAAATCCACCTCCACAAGAAGAACCGTTTCTTCTTGCCCTGTCTTGAATCAAGACTCGACGAGTGGCTGTCGGCGTTGGCCAGCAAAGCTTTTCCGCTACCCGATTGAATCTTTCGATGTCGCTCTTTCGCTTTTTCGTATGCAGCAACTTGCTCCTTTTGGCGCTTTTCCATTTTCTTCTCAATAGCCTTTTTTTGTCTGGCAGTTCGATTGCCTGTGGTTTTACAACCAGAAGCAGGGAAAATCAAAACCAGAAACATCGCAAACAACAGTAAATGAACAGCTCTAACACCTTTAACAAATTGCATAACAATACATATTACTTATTATAAACAAATTATAACTTAACATAACGAATAAGCTTTCTTGTGAATTTTACAATCTGACCTGAATCGTGGCGCGAATTATCGGCAGAAATCAAAGCAATTTTCTAAATTAGCTTCCGTTTTCAAGGTTGAATGCAAAGTTATTGATTTCATGCGAACGAAAGTTTTTATTCAGTTTACCTCCATATTGTTGTTGATGATGGTAGTACCCAGTTGCGGAAAAGAAGACACAGAATCAACAGAGATACCATACGTTTATGTAAATTTCACCATTGATCCCTCCTCGATTGAATACGGGAATCTGAACATTCCGGGCAATTACGCCCTCATCAAAGGAGGGTACAGGGGAATAATTGTTTACCACTACACCCAGGACGAATATCTGGCATTTGAGCGAACCTGCACTTACGATCCAACTGAGAGTTGTTCGCGGTTGGTAGTTGATGAAACCGGGGTTATAGCCCGAGACACCTGCTGCGGGTCAAGGTTTCTTCTGCTTGATGGCACACCCATGGAGGGAAGCAAAGCCACCCGGTCGCTCAGACAGTACCGCACCACCTACGACGCGTATTACCGCAGACTTCACATATATAATTAATAAAGGCCGGAGAGATCAATCCCCGGCCTTCATATCAACAAACAGAAAACAGATTAGTATCTGTAATGCTCTGCTTTGTATGGGCCGTCAACTTCAACGCCAATGTAGGCAGCCTGGTCAGCGGTCAGACGGGTAAGTTTAACGCCAATCTGTTCAAGATGCAGACGTGCAACCTCCTCATCAAGTTTCTTGGGTAAACGGTAAACATCGACGGCGAGTTGGTTGCTCCACAATTCAAGTTGAGCCAGGGTTTGGTTTGAAAAAGAATTGCTCATCACAAAACTGGGGTGACCTGTAGCACAGCCAAGATTCACCAAACGACCTTCGGCAAGCAGGAAAATGGAATGCCCGTCGGGGAAAAAGTATTGATCAACCTGAGGCTTAATATTAACTTTCTTGACGCCCGGGAGAGCATCAAGCGCATCGACTTGTATCTCGTTATCGAAGTGTCCGATGTTGCAAACAATAGCCTGATCCTTCATCATTTTCATGTGTTCAACCGTAACCACATCGCGGTTCCCGGTTGTAGTAACGTAAACATTACCCTCGGCGAGAGCGTCTTCGATGGTTGTAACTTCAAAGCCTTCCATAGCAGCCTGAAGAGCGCAAATGGGATCAATCTCGGTAACCAAAACCCTAGCTCCATAGGATCTCATTGAATGAGCACAACCTTTTCCTACATCGCCGTAGCCTAAAACCACCACCACTTTCCCAGCAAGCATGACATCGGTGGCACGTTTGATTCCGTCGGCAAGCGATTCACGGCAACCATAAAGGTTATCGAATTTCGATTTTGTAACCGAATCGTTCACGTTGATGGCAGGAACCAGCAACGATCCGTTTTCTTTCATTTGATACAGACGGTGAACACCAGTGGTTGTCTCTTCTGATACTCCTTTTAATTCAGCAACCGTACGATGCCAACGCTGCGGATCATCGGAAAGAATGGTTTTCAGACGAGCCAACACGATGGCCTCTTCCCTGCTTGAGGGTGTAACGTCAAGAACGGAGGGGTCGTTCTCTGCAGCGAAACCTTTGTGAACCATAAGGGTGGCATCGCCACCATCGTCAACAATCAAATTGGGGCCTTTCCCTCCGGGGAAGCTAAGAGCCATTGAGGTAGTCCACCAATACTCTTCCAATGTTTCGCCCTTCCAGGCAAAAACCGGCACTTTACTATCTCTGACTACAGCAGCAGCTGCATGATCCTGGGTGGAAAAGATATTGCAACTGGCCCATCTGACATCAGCACCCAGAGCCACCAGGGTTTCAATAAGAACTGCTGTTTGAATGGTCATATGGAGTGATCCTGTGATTCTGGCTCCCTTCAAGGGCTTTTCAACTTCATACTTGCGACGGATCGCCATCAAACCAGGCATTTCTTTCTCAGCGATCTGAATCTCTTTTCTTCCCCAATCTGCCAGCGACAAATCGGCTACTTTGTAATCAAAATTTAAAGATGACATATGCGAATAAATAATTTTGGGCAAAGATACTACCAATTTGTTGATTGGGGTATCCTGCTCATTTTCGACAGATGGTTCAAATATGTAACTTTGCAGGCTTATGGCTCTTTCCTCAATAAGAAAACTTACCAATGGCGGTGTCGTGGCTCTGTGGTCCATTACGGAAACAGAACCGGAACTCATTCAGCAGCTTAATCCAGGACCGACAGAGTCAGCACATCTGGAAAGCATCAAATCAGAACAGCGTCGTCTTCATTGGCTTGCGGGCAGGCTGCTTGCTGCTCAATTTCTTCCCAACTTCCATCAAATCAGTTATTCCGAGTCCGGAAAACCTTACACGCCAGGAGAGTCAAGCCCTTTCTCGATCGCCCATTCGGCTTCCATGGCCGCCTTTTCAATGGCACCTTTACCTAATGGCATTGATATAGAGTTGATTACTCCAAGAATTAGAAAAGTAACAACCAAATATCTGAATCAGGTAGAACTGCTGCAAGTTGGCGATAACACCACCGACGACACCTTATATATATATTGGTGTGCCAAAGAGGCCATCGTGAAATGGAGTGGCGACAGAACAATCGACTTCAAAAAACAGATAACGATCAGCCTTACACAAGCTACCAAAAAGCAAGGTGATATAAAAGCCAGTTTTGAAAGCCAGTTCCAATCTTTTGATCTGCTTCTGCACTATGAAAAAATTGATAACTACATGCTTGTTTATACCATCAATTAACCTTAGACGATGAAAATAAACCAATTATTAAAAACACTCATTCTGATAATCCTTGTAACGACTCTTCAACAATGCAAAGAGAGAGGTGGCTCTGGAGATGACATTTTCTTGATCGACCTGGAACTTAAGGCATACCCCCTTACTCAAATAACATTGAAGGAGGTAAAACCCGATGGATTCAACCCTGTTGACACAACCTCAACCGACGAGCATGGGAAAACCACATTGACTATCCCGGGAAACAAAGCTGCAATTTACCTGATTGAAGTTATGGAACAGCGAATTGTGGTTCTTTCCGTGCCCGGAGAAGAGGTAAGGTTTGAATCGTCGGAAAAGGACTTAAAAGTGGTCAAAACTTCAGGATCAATTCAGAACGTTCATTTTCAAGAATACAATGCCGCTTATGACTTTCTGCGACAAACAATTGACTCGCTGAGTGTTTGCCTGGACAGATCGAAACATCACGACGATTATATCAAAACAAGAGATTCTGTTGGACAAGTCTATAGCGATGTTTTTTCACAACAACAGGCCATTACGACAGCGTATTTAAAACAAAACCCAACCTCACTTGGGGCTTTGATTGCGCTGAACCAACGCAGCGGGCCACGCCCGCTGTTCAATGTAACCGACAACTGGAACCTGATGATTGAAGTTGACAGCAACCTTATGAAGGCTCACCCTGGTAATGAACATATTGAATTCTTACACCAAAGTTTGTTAAGCCATATGGAAAAGGCTCAGCAAGAAGCAGCCATCAACGAACGACTTAAGCCCGGAAGTGAAGCCCCCGAGATAGTGATGCAGGGGCAAAACGGTGAAGGCTTCAGGCTGTCGGAGCTTAGAGGGAAAGTTGTTTTGCTCCATTTTTGGGCTTCATGGAGCCCCGACTATCGAAAAGACATGGAAACTCTGCGCTACTTGGGTCAGGTATATGCTCCCTGGGGATTCGACATGGTTTCCATTTCGTTTGATAACAAACGGTATCAATGGTTAGAGGCTGTAAAATTTGACTTTATGCAGTGGACCCAGCTTTGCGACCTGCTCTACCCCTCGTCGCCTCTTCAGAAGTTGTATGCTATTGGAAAAGAACTACCTGTGTATTACCTGATTGATCGCGACGGAACCCTTGCAGGCAGATACAGCAACGCCCGTGAGGTTCAGGACGCTCTCAAAACCATGAAATGGGAAGTTAGGCAATAAAAGGGATTTACCGTACAAAACCAAAAGCACCCGAGAACAATCACGGGTGCTTTTGATTTTGTACAGAACGACAAATCGAGCTAGTAGCGCTCAACTTTAATACTCGAAATTGCAGCCTCAGCTTTGATGAAGATCTTTTTGGGGGAGGAATCGAAATTGCTTGTACGATAAAGTCCTGTAGAGATTTTGTCGAACCCGTCCAACTTACGACCCGAGAGCACAGCATCGGTTCTCACCTCACAGGCACTCTCTTTGGGAACAGAAAGGGTAAGTTCGGAAACCCCTACTTCCAGATCTACGTCAACCGTATCTACCAGAGAACCAAGCACCAGATCAACACTTGATGCACCTCCGTCGAGTTCAAGTCTGCGAATTTTAAAAGCCTGCATATCCATCTCAACTTTGGAAGCGCCAGCTTCGACGTCGATTTCCCAAATCACGACCGGATTGAGCTTAAGGAATACTTCATTCTTCACCCGGCCGCTGTTTACCGACACATCATCGAGATCAATCTTGACCGAATTAACCGGGGTTCCATCGTTGGGAGTCATGGTATAGGGTCCGATATTGCCATTACTTCTGAAATCGATAAGCTGGTGGGTGGTATCGGAAAGTTCAAACCTTCCTGCAGCTGCATTGAGTTTAAGCTTTACTACAGAAGCAGCGTTGGCCATGGGCAACGAGAAAGACTGATCGCGATAGGTTTCTGAAGCCTCGTCGGAATCGTAGTTGTGATCGTAAGACCATTCCCGATGTCCAAACTGGAATGAAAAACCATCTCCACCAGGTCTGACCAGCACCAGAACAACAGCAAGCACCAGTACTCCCAACGAACCAGCAAGTTTGATTACCGGCTTAACAGGGAGCAACGAGACCCCCCAAAGCAGCAACAAAAGCGGCCACAAATCGACAACGGCGCCCCAGCTAAACCAAATCACACCAAAATTGCGAAGCGCGTAAAGCAAACCAATCGTGAGGAGCAAAACGCCCCAGAACACATTCTTAAAGCTCATGACTGTTGTTTTTTATTGTTAATAAAATAGTTACGCAGGAGAACACCACCTGCTACAATAAGAACAAAGGGCCAAAGATCGCTGAAACTGACCCGTGGGATGTACTCGGAAAGGAGAAAAAGGATCCCAAAGGAGATAAGCACTGCACCGGCAATAAGGTTACCATTTTCGCGCCGACGCTTGTGTTTCTCCTGATAGGCCTTGTAAGGATCGTCCGAACTGTTCGGAGTAGTTTCGCGATACTCTTTCTTGTAGGTACCAGCATCTTTAAAATTCAGATCATCTTGTTCCATAGTAGGTTCATTTTGAGGGTTTGCACTAAAATACTCTGTCGAACGCTTATTCTCAGGAAGAATAATCCACAAAACAACATACACCCATATGCCAGTTCCCCAGACTATTACACCTAAGATGAATAAAAACCGGACGATGGAGCTATCCATGTCAAAGTAGGAGGCCAATCCACCGGCTACACCACCCAACATTCGGTCGGTGCGACTACGTTCAAGTTTTTTATAGGTTGCCATTTTACAATTAATTTATGGTTTCTGGCAATTTTGACGCCACCGCCCAATTCAGGTTACATAAAAAAAGGGTGGCGTTATATTGAACAAAAGTGACCTTTCAGACATCTTATTGTATGGAGATGATTCAGACGAAATTTACACAATACTCATGAATAAAATCAAAGTTACAAACCCTGTAGTTGAGCTCGATGGCGACGAAATGACCCGCATCATCTGGAAAATGATCAAAGAAAAACTGATTTTTCCTTATCTGGAGCTCGACATCAAGTATTTCGATCTAGGAATAGAACACCGTGATGCCACCAACGATCAGGTAACGGTTGATGCTGCCAACGCTATTAAACAACACAACGTTGGAATTAAATGTGCCACCATTACCCCCGATGAAAAAAGGGTGGAAGAGTTTGGTTTAAAAGCGATGTATAAGTCGCCTAACGGAACCATACGGAACATATTGAATGGTACTGTTTTCAGAGAGCCCATCCTGATTAGCAACATCCCGAGGCTGATTCCCGGATGGACGCAACCCATGGTGATCGGGCGACATGCTTATGGAGATCAGTACCGTGCAACCGATTTCAAGGTTAAAGGCAAGGGAAAACTTACCATCACTTTCACACCCGAAAACGGGGCCCCTCAATCTTACACAGTGCACCAATTCGATGACGACGGTGTGGCCATGGCCATGTTCAATACCGACGAATCCATTCGCGGCTTTGCTTATTCCTGTTTCAACATGGCCCTTGATAAAGGCTGGCCCCTTTACCTGTCAACCAAAAACACCATCCTGAAACAATACGATGGCCGGTTTAAAGACATCTTTCAAGAGGTTTACGATAGTGATTTTGCCGACAGTTTTAAGGCGAAGGGTATTGTGTATGAGCACCGTTTAATTGACGACATGGTGGCATCAGCACTAAAGTGGAACGGCGGCTTCGTGTGGGCTTGCAAAAACTACGACGGCGACGTACAATCCGACACCTTGGCACAAGGCTTCGGTTCACTGGGATTGATGACCTCTGTGCTCGTAACCCCCGATGGCAAAACGGTAGAAGCCGAAGCTGCTCATGGCACTGTAACACGTCACTATCGCGAACACCAGAAAGGGAACAAAACCTCCACCAATCCAATTGCCAGCATTTTTGCATGGACCCGTGGTCTGGCGCACAGAGCTAAACTCGACAACAACCTGCTTTTAGCCGACTTTTGCCATACCCTGGAAACAGTTTGTATTGAAACCGTCGAAAGCGGGAAAATGACTAAAGACCTGGCTATTCTGCTGCCCGAAGATAGCTCAGGGAAAGGGCATTATCTCTATACCGAGGATTTTTTAGATGCGATAGCAGAAAACCTTCAACAAAGAATAAATCCTGATTCACAAGCTACAACCAACCGGAATGTTTAAAACAAAATACCATGGCTAGATTAAAAGAAAAACTTTACGAAAAAATCCAGGAACACCGTCCGCGGACACAACGACTCCTTCAGGAATTTGGAAACGTTGTGGTTGATAAGATTACCATTTCCCAAATTATTGGAGGGATGCGAGGTGTAAAAAGTCTGGTAACCGACATTTCGTATCTCGACCCCAACGAAGGGATTCGTTACAGGGGTTACACACTGCCCGAGGTTTTCGAAAAACTTCCCAAACCAAAAGGGGCTGAAATGCCTTACGTGGAGGGATTGTTTTACCTGTTACTCACCGGCGATATTCCCACCGAGGACGAGGTTGCCGATGTGGTTGACGAATTCAACAAAAGGCGCATACTACCTCGTTATGTTTACGAAGTTATCGACTCGTTCCCCTGTTGCAGCCATCCAATGTCGGTGTTTTCAGCCGCGGTAACAACCATGCAGCGCGAATCGTTCTTCGCGAAAAAATACTCAGCCGGCCTCAACAAAGCCGATTACTGGGACCCAACCTACGAAGATGCCCTGAACCTGCTGGCAAAACTACCCGAAGTAGCCACTTACATCTATGCCAAACTCTACCGCGACGGTAAACGGATACAGTCGAATCCATTCCTCGATTTCGGGGCAAACTTCGCTCACATGATGGGCAAACCAAAAGCCTATGAGGATGTGTCGCGCATGAATTTCATCATCCATGCCGACCACGAAAGCGGGAATGTGAGCGCTCACACGGGTCACTTGGTAGCCAGTTCACTGGCCGATATTTATCTCTCGATTGCCGCCATGGTCAACGGTTTGGCAGGTCCATTGCACGGGCTGGCCAACCAGGAGGTGCTTCGCTGGATTCTGGAATTCATGGACAAGATGAATGGCGCCGAACCCACCGACGACGAGGTGAAACAATACGTTTGGGATACCCTTCATTCAGGTATGGTAATCCCCGGTTATGGTCATGCTGTACTGCGGAAAACCGACCCCCGCTACACAGTTCAGCGTGAATTTTGCCAAAAACACATGCCCGATGATCCCGTGTTTGGAATCGTTGACAAGCTCTACCGTATTGTACCCGACATCCTTCGCGAACAGGGCAAAGCCAAAAACCCCTGGCCCAACCTCGATGCACAAACCGGAGTTATTCAATGGCATTACAACGTGCGTGAATTCGACTTTTATACCGTGCTTTTCAGCATTGGAAGAAGCATTGGAATTGCAGCCAACATCATATGGGATAGAGCTTTAAGCTATCCGCTCGAACGCCCTAAATCGCTCACTACCGACCTGCTCGAGAAAATTGCATTTGGAACGCTGGGCGAAGACGAAATCCCGGCAGAATAAAAGCCAGTGTAACATTACGAACAAGCACCAACCCGGTTTATTGAATGAGCCGGGTTTTTTACTTTTGCATTCAAACAAACGTCATGAAACAGATCATCATCCCATTACCCCCCTTTCAAAGAGGCTTTCACCTGATTACCCGAATTATAGAGCAGCAATTGCCCTCTTTGCCCGAGGCCGGTCTCCTGAACCTTTTCATCCAACACACATCAGCCGGCCTCGCCATCAACGAGAATGCCGATCCCTTGGTAAGACATGATTTAGAATCGACATTCAACAAATTGATACCAGAAAACCAACCGTGGTATCGTCACAATTCGGAAGGGAGCGACGACATGCCGGCTCATACTAAAAGCCTGATAACCGGCACCTCCGTCAACATTCCCATCGTCCATAAAAAACTTGGATTAGGAACCTGGCAGGGGATCTATCTATGCGAGTTCCGCAACCACGCAGGGAGCAGAACTATCGTGGCAACAGTAATTGATTAAACTGCTATCTGAGGAATATCCCTTGAGCATCGGTGCTCACTTTCCCCTCTTTCATCAGGTTTCCGACAGCAGCTTTAAAAGTTCGCTTGCTGATTCCCAATGCCGACCTGATCTCGTCGGGCGAAGACTTGTCATGCAATTGAAGGCGACCACCCATCTGGTTCAGTTTACGCATAATAAGATCAGCAGCATACACAAACTCATCTACACCAGGCCGACGCAACGTGATGTCGAGTTTGCCATCTTCACGGATGGTTTTCACCCAACCGGTTAGTTTCTGACCAGGTACAATTTTGCTTACCAGTTCGTTGTGATACACCATACCACGAAACTGCTGGTTAACAATCACTTTGAACCCCAGGCTGGTCTGGTCGGCAACCAGCACATCAACCTCCTCGCCGGCAGCCAGTTCGGTATCGGCATCTTTTAAATACTTTTCGTAATAGGTTGTTCCGGTGAGGCGTTTCGACTGTTCGTCCATCAAAACGTGTACAACCGGTTTTTCGCCGGTGCGAAGGGGTTGGCGCATCTGGCGGTAAGGAACCAGAAGGTCTTTGGCCAGACCCATAAAAACGAAGGCGCCAAACCTGCCTACCGACATCACTTCCATGGCGGCAAACTCGCCGGCAGTAGCCAAGGGTGTATCCGTAGTAGCGATGGGGCGGTCGTCGGAATCGGTATAGACAAACACCCTAACCAGGTCGCCCACTTCGGCGCCTGAAGGGATTTGCTTGCCGGGAAGCAACAGTTCCTGACCGTCGCCGGCATCGAGAATGGCACCTGGTGCCACGATCCGCAGGATTGGGATCACCTGAAATTGTCCAACTTGTATCATAGAATCTTATAAACCAGGGAAACCACCAGGTAACAACGATTTAGCAGCCGACTTCATGGCCTCGGCTGAAGCAGTGGCCGCATCAGTCTGAGCTGCTGTGACTACGCGCAATACAACAGCCTGAACTTCTTCGGCTCCTTTGGCCAACAACTCTTCGTGAAGGTGAAGCGATACCAGGCGACCGTTGCCATCAACTACTGCTGCAGCTTGCGAATCATCGGTTTCGCAACTATAGCGGGCAGAAGCCAGTGCAGCTTTGGCCTCCTCGGCTTTTTGCTGAACTTCCTGCAGTTTCCCCATTAAATTTCCAAACATAACAGTATTAATTCAATATTATCTGCAAAGTAACCACTTTTTTGCCGGTTCGGTACACGATAAAAACCTGAACTTGCGTTACAAACCTAAAACCCGATCGTCAGAACACAGCCAAACTGTCTATGAAGCTGAATGTCTGCGAAGATACTCAGCTTCATCGGGCAAAAAAAGAGCAACGATTTGGGAAGCCGGATCAAAATCAACTGAGCAAACAGGCCTGATGCTTCAGAAGCCACCTCTCAAGAATCCAGAAATTGATTGTTTCTCCAAGTTGGTAATTCACCATGAATTAACTATCCGTCCACCTTACCCCTTCAAAACTCCCGCGCTACGGTTGTTGGTAATTCACCATGAATTAACTATCCGTCCACCAAAAAAACTACATTTGCACTCAGGAACACCTATTTTAAAAAAACCTTATCCATTAAAATTCTTAACAAAATGAAGAAACAAACGAACAAGTTATTAATTTTCAGCTTATTTATGAGCATCTCACTTCTGTTTGGCTGCCAGAGCAGCACCAAGGTGGAGCCAGCCCCGCTGATTCCCCTGAAAGATTTCTTTAAAAACCCCGAGAAATCGCGCTACCAGATTTCGCCTGACGGCAAATACTTCAGTTTCATGGCACCTTACGAAAGCCGCATGAACATCTTCGTTCAGGAAATCGGGCAAGATTCAGCCAAAAGGCTTACCAGCGAAACCGACCGCGATGTGGCCGGCTACTTCTGGGCCAACAACAACCGCATTCTTTTCCTGAAAGACAAGGGGGGCGACGAAAACTTCAGGCTGTACGGCGTTAACGTTGACGGGTCGAATCTGATCTGTTTCACCGACTTCGACGGGGTTAGAACCCAAATCATCGACGATCTGGAAGACATTCCCAACGAAGTGATCATCGGGATGAACCAACGCAACCCACAGGTATTCGATGCTTACCGCCTCAACATCGAAACCGGGGAGATGAAAATGATTGCCGAAAACCCCGGCAACATCCAGGGCTGGATGACCGACCACGACGGCAAACTCCGCGTGGCCACTGCCATTGCCGAAGACGGCATCAGCATGCAGATACTCTATCGCGACACCGAAGAAGAACCCTTCAAAGTGGTGCTCACCACCAGTTTCAAAGACCAGATGGCACCCCATTTTTTCACTTTCGACAACAAAGCCGTGTATGCCAGCTCGAACCTGGGTCGCGACAAAGCCGCTATCGTGGAGTTTGACATTGCCAACGGCAAGGAGATCAAAGTCCTGTACGAAAACGCCGATTATGATGTGGATGGGCTTAACTATTCTCGTAAACGGAAAGTGCTGACAGCTGCCACCTTCGAGTCGTGGAAAAACGAGAAACATTTCTTCGATGCACAATCTGAAGCCACCTACAACAAGATAGCCGAGAAACTTCAGGGCTACGAGGTTGGCATTTCATCTGCCACGAAAGAGGAAGACAAATACATTGTGCGCACATACAGCGACCGCTCGCTGGGAGCCTACTACCTTTATGATGTGGCTTTCGACAAGCTCGACAAGATTGCCGACGTGAGTCCCTGGATCAACGAAGCCGATATGGCCACCATTGCACCGGTGCAATACCAATCGCGCGATGGCCTTACCATCAACGGCTACCTCACCCTTCCCAAGGGCTATACCATGGAGACAGCCAAAAACCTTCCCGTGGTGATCAACGTGCACGGCGGCCCCTGGGCCCGCGATTCGTGGGGCTTCAACCCCGAGGTGCAATTCCTGGCCAACCGTGGCTATGCCGTGTTGCAGATGAACTTCCGCGGCTCAACCGGTTATGGTAAAGAGTTTTGGCAGGCTTCGTTCAAACAATGGGGACTCACCATGCAAGACGATATTACCGACGGGGTGAACTGGCTCATCGAGAAAGGGATTGCCGACCCCAAAAAGGTGGCTATCTATGGCGGAAGCTATGGTGGATATGCTACCCTTCAGGGCATTGTGAAAGATCCCCAGCTCTATGCTGCTGCAGTTGACTACGTGGGAGTGTCGAACCTCTTCACCTTCATGAACACCATCCCCCCCTACTGGAAACCCATGCTCGACATGATGTATGAAATGGTGGGCAACCCCACGGCCGATTCAGCGCAACTGGCACTCACCTCACCTGCCCTCAACGCCGATAAGATTGTAACACCCCTCTTCGTGGCCCAGGGTGCCAACGATCCGCGTGTGAACAAAGCCGAATCGGATCAGATGGTTGAAGCCCTTAAAGCCCGCGGCATCGAGGTGCAATACATGGTGAAAGACAATGAAGGACACGGGTTCCACAACGAAGAGAACCAATTCGACTTCTACGAAGCCATGGAGAAATTCCTGGCAGCACACCTTAAAGAAGAAGCAGCCAAATAAACTGCTCCTGACAACATTGCAAAAGCCGGTGAAACTCACCGGCTTTTTTTTATACCTACCCACCCGGCAAAAGCAACTGCCCGATTTCGCACACCACGTTGTAACAACCCGAACACCAAAACCGTCAAACAACCGTTGAACGAATTACAAAAAGCTAAAAACCAAGTATCAGCCAATCGTGGCACAGTACATGAATAGGGCGAATGCTTCAAACTGAGAACATGATACATTTACGCGGATTACACAAATCGTACGTAACAGGCTCCAACAGCCTGCACGTACTCAAAGGGATAGACCTTCATATTGCTCCGGGCGAATTTGTCTCCATCATGGGATCGTCGGGGTCGGGCAAATCAACCCTGCTCAACATTCTGGGCATCCTCGACAATTACGACCAGGGGCAATACACCCTTGCTGGCAATCCCATAGTGAAGATGAGCGAAACCAAAGCAGCAGCCTTCCGCAACCAGCTCATTGGCTTCGTGTTTCAGTCGTTCAACCTCATTTCGTTTAAAAACGCCCTCGAAAACGTAGCCCTTCCCCTTTACTACCAGAAAATTAGCCGTCGAAAGCGCAACCAGATGGCTATGGAATACCTCGACAGGATGGGGCTGGCCGACTGGGCCAACCACATGCCCAACGAGTTGAGCGGCGGTCAGAAACAACGCATCGCCATTGCCCGCGCCCTGATCTCGAAACCCAAGGTGATTCTGGCCGATGAACCCACCGGCGCCCTCGACACCCAAACCAGTTACGAGGTGATGGACATCCTTAAAGAGGTTAATGCCCAGGGTATTACCATCCTGATAGTAACCCACGAGCACGACATTGCAGCCATGACCAACCGCATCATCCGCCTGCGCGACGGGGTGATTGCCGAAGACATCCGCAACGGCGAAGTGAAGAAAATCAAAGAAATGGCCTTTGCTGCCGCCATCTAAAAACACACCCTATGTTCGACCTCGATAAATGGCAGGAGATTTTCAGCACCATCAGGCAGAACAAGCTGCGCACCTTCCTCACCGCCTTTAGCGTGGCGTGGGGCATCATCATGCTGGTGATACTGCTTGGCTCGGGCTACGGTCTCGAGAACGGCGTGCGCAAAGAATTTGAAGGCGACGCCGTGAACTACCTGAGCATCAATCCAGGCATGACCTCGGTGGCCCACAAGGGAACCAAACCCGGAACCCCCATCCGTTTCACCAACGACGACCGCGACCTGCTGGCCCGCATGCCCGGTGTAACAGCCTCATCGGCCCGGACACGCATCTTCGGCAACGGCATCATCAGCTACAAAAACGAATACGGGGCTTTCGACATCTTTTGCTGCCACCCCGAGTATGCACAGGTAGAATCGCTGGTGATGACACAGGGGCGCTACCTCAACCACTCCGACATTGAAAACACCCGCAAAGTGGTGGCCCTGGGCAGGATAGTTGCCGAGGCACTCTTCAAAAACGGCGAAGACCCCCTGGGAAAATACATCAAGGTGAACGACGTGCTGTTTAAGGTGGTGGGCGTGTTCGACGACCCCGGTGGCGACCGCGACATGAGCCGCATCTACATCCCCATCTCCACCGCACAGAAAGCTTTCAACCGTGGCAATTCCATCAACAACGTTTGCGTGGTGATGGATGGCGCCACTGTAGAGCAAAGCCGCCAGGCCGAGGAAGCCATCAAGCAAAACCTCTCGCAACGCCACCACTTCGATCCCAACGACACCCGGGCCCTTTTCGTGTTCAACACCATCAACGAATACCAACGCTTTATGTCGCTCTTTGCCGGCATTCGCACCTTCATCTGGATCATTGGCATCGGAACCATCATTGCCGGTATCGTGGGGGTGAGCAACATCATGATGATTGTGGTGAAGGAGCGCACCAAAGAGATCGGTATTCGCAAATCGCTGGGAGCCACCCCTGCCAGCATCGTGGGGCTGATTCTTCAGGAGTCGGTGCTTATCACCGCCTTTGCCGGTTACTCGGGCTTGGTGATAGGAGTGGTATTGCTCGAACTGGTAGGCAACAACATGCCCAACGTGGATTACTTTGCCAACCCCGAAATCAAACTCGATGTGGCCCTCAGCGCAACCCTGCTGCTGATTGTTTCGGGCGTGGTGGCCGGGTTCGTACCTGCCCGCCGTGCTGCATCGGTGAAACCCGTGGAAGCCCTTCGCGACGAATAAACCCTCTAAAAGCTAAGAACCATGTTTGACAGAGACCGCTGGCAGGAGATTTTCGAGACCCTGAAAAAAAACAAGATGCGAACCTTCTTCACCGCCTTTGGCGTTTTCTGGGGCATCTTTATGCTGATGATCATGCTGGGTTCGGGCGAGGGATTGCGCAAAGGAGCCAGCAGCGGCATGGGCGACATGGCCACCAACAGCATGTTCATGTGGACCCAGCAAACCACCATGCCCTACAAAGGATTTCCACGTGGCCGGTTCTACAACTTCAACAATGCCGACACCCGCGCCATGATCGAAAACATTGACGGGATAGAATACATAGCCCCCCGCATCCAGGGAAGAAGCGCCACAGGCGACAACAACGTGGTGCGTGGCGAACGCACCGGAGCCTTCAACATCCAGGGCGATTATCCGGCTTACAACCTCATCGACCCGATGAACATCAACCAAGGGAGGTTTATCAACGACAACGACATTGCCCTCAACCGCAAGGTGGCCGTGATTGGCCAACGTGTGCGCAACGAGATGTTCAACGCCGATGAAAACCCTATAGGTGAATACATACGAATCAACGGTGTCTATTTCCAGATTGTAGGCGTAGCCAGTTCGCGCAAACGCGATCACCAGGCCATGCAAGACAACCAAAACATCTACATACCCTTCACAACCCTGCAAAAAACCTACAACTACGGCGACATCGTGGGATGGTATTCCATCACGGCACGAAAAGGAACCAGCGTGGCCGACGTTGAAACCCGCGCCAAAGCCCTCATGCGTAAACGACACAACGTGCACCCCGACGACACCCGCGCCGTTGGATCGTTCAACGTGGAAAACGAATTCCTGAAAATGAACCGGCTCTTTGCCGGAATCAGCGGCCTTATCTGGATCGTGGGAATCGGCACCCTGATGGCCGGCGTGATTGGCATCAGCAACATCATGCTGGTAGTAATCAAAGAGAGAACCAAAGAAATTGGCATTCAGCGTGCTATTGGAGCACGCCCCTGGACCATCGTTAGCCAGATCATCACCGAATCGGTGTTTCTGACCACCTTCGCCGGCTACCTGGGGCTGGTGGCAGGAGTAGGTGTTATAGAATTAGTAAACAAGGCCTTGCAAGGAGCAGGCGACTCGGCAGGGATGTTCAAAGACCCCTCGGTGAGCTTCCATGTAGCCGTTTCGGCCCTTGTTATCCTCATCATTGCCGGGGTGATAGCCGGCATCATACCGGCACGCAAAGCGGTGAAAGTGAAACCCATCGAAGCCCTGCGTTACGAATAGATTAGAAACCTCAAAATCCATATCATTGCTATGAAAACCATACTGAAAGCTGTTGTTGGAATCGTCATCCTGGTAGTGTTTGTTGGCACCATCGTGTTCCTCTATCAAAAATCGCAGAAGAAACCCGAGGTGTTCGAGACGCGCACCCCCGAGGTTACCACCATCATCAAGAAGACAGTTGCCACCGGCTCGGTTGTTCCACGCCGCGAAATTGAGATCAAGCCCAAAGTGTCGGGCATCATCGAAGAACTTTATGTTGAACCCGGGCAGATGATCCGGCGAGGCGAGAAGATTGCCCGCATCCGAATCATCCCCAACATGGTGAGCATGAACGCGGCCGAATCGAGGGTAAACCGCGCCCGCATCAGCCTCGACAACGCCAAAACCGAATTCGAGCGCTACTCCGACCTGCTCAAAAACAAGGTGATTGCCATAAGCGAATTCCAGAAATACGAACTGGCCTACAAAACCGCCAAAGAGGAGCTGGCCGATGCCGAGAACAACCTGCAACTGATTAAAGAGGGGCAGACACGCAAAGCCGGCGAAGCCACCAACACCTTAGTTACCTCAACTTTAGACGGGATGATTCTGGCCGTTCCGGTAGAGGTGGGCCGCTCGGTGATTGAGAGCAACACCTTCAACGACGGAACCACCGTGGCCACCGTGGCCGATATGGGCGAAATGATCTTCAAAGGGAAGTTAGACGAAACCGAAGTGGGCAAGATTCGCGAAGGCATGCCGCTGATCCTTACTATTGGAGCCATCGAAACCGATAAATTCGACGCCCTGCTCGAACACATCTCACCCAAAGGGGTGTTGGAAAACGGCGCTATCCAGTTCGAGATCAAAGCAGAGGTGAAGCTCAAAGAGGGGCAGTTTATCCGCTCGGGCTACAGCGCCAACGCCGACATCGTGCTCGAACGGCGCGACAGCGTGATGGCCATCGCCGAAAGCCTCCTTCAATTCCGCGGCGATACCACCTTCGTGGAGGTGGAAACCACGCCCGGATTGTTCGAGAAACGAACCATCAAAACCGGCCTCTCCGACGGGCTCAACATCGAAGTGCTCGAAGGTCTGAAAAAAGAGGACAAAATTAAGGTGGTGAAAACATTCACCACGGGGCAATAGGCTGTTTGTGAGGGTTTTACACCTTACAGGTTTTTGAAACCTGTAAGGTGTAAAAAAATGTAACCTCGGCCTTCAGGCCGGGGTTAATAGTATCGGATAGGAATTAGCTTTTCTTCGCAAACCTCCTCCCTCACCCCACCAACTCGTTGTAGAGTCGCAGGATGAGTTGTTCCTCTTCGGCCAGCATGGTCACGCCACGGCGGGCCATCACTTTGCGGGCCACCTCAATTCCCTTGTCGGCACGGTAAACCTCGAAGCCATCGGCACCACCCCACGAGAAATCGGGGATGTTGGCAGGCGGGAACCCGGCCCCAAAGAGGTTGCATAAGATGCCGGCCACTGTTCCGGTGTTGAACATGCTGTTGATGCCAGTCTTGGAGTGATCGGCCATGGTAAGCCCCACGAACTGCAACCCGGTATCAACGGGTTGACCGTTGGCATAGCTGCGCACCAGTCCATAATTGTTTTTCAGGTCGCTGTTGTTGGTATCGGCCCCCAGGTTAACCCACCTTCCAATGACCGAATGCCCCAAAAAACCTTCATGCTGCTTGTTGCTGAAGGAGTGGAACACTGAACCTTCCACCTCGCCACCCACCTTGCACACGGGTCCGATGGTGGTGTTGCCATAGATGCGGGCACCAGCTTTGACCACGCTCTTCTCACCCAGGCTCAACGGCCCTTCGAGGAAGCTGTTGGGCATAACGCGGGAACCCTCGGCCAGAAAAACCGGCCCCGCAGATGCATCTATCACCACACCGGGCATCACCACCGCTCCAGGTGCCACGAACACCCCTGCCCTGTTGATCAGGTGAACCCCCGCGAAGTCGGTTTGCCCCTGTTGCAACCCCATCAGCACCACATCAGCTTCAATCTGAGCCCCGTTCATCCTGAACAGGTCCCAGGAGTAGTTCACCAGGCTCACCTCTTCTTCGGCCTCCACGAAATCCCAGGTCTCGTCGGGGTAAAACTCCCAACCGTCGGCCGTGGGCATGAACTGTTCGCCATGGCTGTCGTCAATACAGGCGGCCAACACCACCCCGTCATACATCAATAGGGTTCCCGGCCTAAAGCCATCGAGTCGATCAAGTTGAGAGCGTGTAGCAAGCCACCGTCCGTTGAGAACCAGAGTAGGTGTCTCGGGCAACTGGTTAACCACAACATCAGGGTTTGTAGCTTCCACAAGAGAAGCCAGTTGCGGGCGGGTGAATAGGGCCACGGGCGCGCTTCCGATCAGGAGTTCAAACTTCCGACGGATGGTAACGATACCACACCGCAGGTCGAACACAGGCATAAGCCTGACCAGCGGGTTGAGTCTAACCGATTGAGCATCTTCAAACAAAGCGTAGTTCATAGGATGGGGATTTGGTAACGGCTACAAAGATACACTTTTACACAAGCTCCCGTCAACAGTTGATCTCTCTTTATCGTGCTATGGCGAAGGGTTGAAGGGATTTTCATACCTTTGGCGCCAAATCACCATTAAGATTCGATGCACCATGAGTAAAAATACCTCCATGAATCCCAACCCGCTGGTTCAATACCTGAACAAGCCCGCGGATGAATTCACCAAAGCCGATTTGATTAAATACGTTGAAGACAACAACATCGAGATGATCAACTTCAGGTATGCCAGTGCCGATGGCCGTCTGAAGACCCTCAATTTTGTGATCAACAGCCGCGAACACCTCGAGACCATCCTCACCTGCGGCGAACGGGTTGACGGGTCGAGCCTGTTCAAACACATCGAAGCAGGTTCGAGCGATCTCTACGTGATTCCCCGCTTCAAAACAGCTTTTCGCAACCCCTTCACCAAGATCCCGAGTCTCGATATCCTTTGCGCTTTTTACAATAAAGATGGTGAGCCCCTCGACAGTGCCCCCGAAAACATCATGCGCAAGGCTCACAAGGTGCTGAAAGAGCGCACCGGTTATTCGTTTGAAGTGATGGGCGAACTGGAATACTACATCATCAGCCCAAAAGACGACCTCTTCCTGGCTGATGACCAAAGAGGTTACCACGAGTCGGGTCCTTTCTCGAAGTGGGCCGCTTTCCGCCGCGATGCTATGCTCTACATTGCCCAGGCTGGCGGCCTGATCAAGTATGGACACTCCGAGGTGGGCAACTTCACCCTGGGCGACAAGGTGTATGAACAAAACGAAATCGAATTTCTGCCCACCACCCTCGAAGATGCCGCCGATCAATTGCTCATCGCGAAGTGGATACTCAGGCAATTGGCCTACCAGTATGGCGTCACAGTAACCTTTGCACCAAAGATCACCGTTGGAAAGGCAGGCAGTGGCATGCACATCCACACCCGGTTGATGAAAGACGGGCGCAACGCTATGATCGACAACCGAAAACTGAGCGACACAGCCAAACGGGCCATTGCCGGTTACCTTTCGCTGGCTCCATCGCTCACAGCCTTTGGCAACATGAACCCCACAAGTTACTTCAGGCTGGTACCCCACCAGGAGGCTCCAACCAACATTTGTTGGGGCGATCGCAACCGCTCCGTTCTGGTTCGTGTTCCGCTGGGCTGGACAGGCAAAGCCAACATGATCAAAGATGTAAACCCCCTGGAACCCGACGAAGAATTCGACCACAGCGTGAAACAAACCGTTGAATTCCGCTGCCCCGACGGCTCGGCCGATGTTTATCTGTTGCTCGCCGGACTCACAGTGGCTGCCCGCCATGGCCTCGAAATGGAAGATGCCCTTGGCTATGCCGAACAACGGTATGTTGACGTGAACATCTTCCACGACGAACACAAAGAACGGGTGAAAAACCTGGCACAACTCCCCGTGAGTTGTTCCGACTCAGCCGATCAGCTTGCCCGCCAGGCACACATCTACATGGAACACGGTGTTTTCCCGAAAAGCATGATTGACGGAGTCATCAAACTCCTCAAATCGTTCAACGACGACAACCTGCGCCAGGAAATGGCCAACAACAACGAGGCTATACTGGCTCTGGTCAACAAATATTTCCATTGCGGGTAAACACCCGTGAAGGACTCAACCTAACACAAAAAGCCGGATACCCTCCGGCTTTTTTTTCATGACCGGGCAAACGAAATTGTCTCTCTTTTGTTAATACAATACACGAACTCAAAAAAACATTTTTTATGACACACTCATTACCTCCCCTGCCCTGGGCTGCCGATGCTCTGGAGCCACACATCTCTGCCAAAACCATCGAATACCATTATGGCAAGCACCACCAGGCCTATGTAACCAACCTCAACAACCTGATTCCCGGTACACCGTTTGAAAACGCCACACTCGAAGAGATTATCCTCAAAGCCGAAGGGGGCATCTTCAACAACGGGGCTCAGGTGTGGAACCACACTTTCTACTGGAATTGCCTGTCGCCCAATGGCGGAGGCCAACCAACCGGAAAACTTGCCGAAGCCATCAACAACCAATTCGGCTCTTTTGAGGTTTTCAAAGAAAAATTTACTGCCGCAGCCGCTACCCTATTCGGTTCAGGATGGGCATGGCTGGTGAAGAATGCCGACGGCCAACTCGAGATCACACAAGAGAGCAATGCCGGCAACCCTTTGCGGCAGGGCAAAACCCCTCTTCTCACTTGTGATGTGTGGGAACATGCCTATTACATCGACAAAAAGAACGCTCGTCCGGCATATCTGGGTGAATTCTGGCAACTTATTGACTGGAAAGCCGTTGAAGCACGATTCTAAGGAGTCGGCAGCGCCTTGAACAGACTAACCGAACACCATCTGGTATCGCGCCAGATGGTGTTTGCTTTTAATCCATGTGATTTCGTTGTATATTTGCCCCCTCAAAACCGTATAGATGCGCTACATACCAAATCCTGAACGCGATAATACAGAATACAACTGTTATGGTTGTGCCCCGCACAACCCTCGCGGACTCAAGATGGAATTTCATGAGGATGGCAACGACATCGTATGCCAATGGCAACCCCATGCCGACTTCCAGAGTTACAACAATGTGTTGCACGGAGGCGTTCAGGCAGCCCTTTTTGATGAACTGGCCTGCTGGATCCTGATGGTTAAAGCAGGCTCGGCCGGCCTGACCCAGAAACTGGAGATCAGCTACCAATGTCCCGTGTTCCTTACCAATGGAACCATAACCCTTCGCGGTCGTATTGAATCACGCCACGAGCACCGTGTGAGCGTCACAGCCGAGCTAACCGACCAGGAAGGTCACCTACGCTCATCGGCCAAGGCAGAATTTCTGCTCTACCCCGAAAAAATGGCCCGGAAGCGCTTGCACTACCCGGGCCATGAAAAATTTTCGGAATAACTTGGACTACTCCACCGTAACCGACTTTGCCAGATTTCGTGGCTGATCCACATTGCAATCACGATTCACGGCGATGTAATAGGCCAGCAGCTGCAACGGGATGGTGGCCAAGAGCGGTACCAACATCTCCTCAGTTTCAGGTATCTCAAGACAGAAATCGGCCAATCCCTTTACAGTAGAATCGCCCTTAGTAACAATAGCGATGATACGCCCCTGACGAGCCTTCACCTCCTGAATGTTCGACACCACCTTGTCGTAGGTTCCCTTGTTGGTGGCAATCACAACCACAGGCATTTCGCGGTCGATCAGGGCAATGGGGCCATGCTTCATCTCGGCCGCGGGGTAACCTTCGGCGTGAATGTAGCTTATCTCCTTCAACTTCAAAGCCCCTTCAAGTGCAACCGGGAAGTTGTAACCACGACCCAGGTAAAGAAAATTGCGCGAATAAGTAAAGATCTTTGAAATTTCTTTTACATCCTTATCAAGTCCCAAGGTTTGCTCCACCTTTTCGGGGATAGTTTGCAATTCGGCCACCAAACGATGGAAAGTAGGTGTATCGATGGTTCCGCGCTTACGACCTATGGCCAGCGCCATGAGAGCCAACACAGTTACCTGTGCAGTGAAAGCTTTAGTAGAGGCAACTCCAATCTCGGGGCCGGCATGGGTATAGGAACCGGCGTGTGAGGCGCGCGCGATGGATGAACCCACAACGTTGCATATACCATATATGAAAGCACCTTTCGATTTGGCCAACTCGATGGCTGCCAGCGTATCAGCAGTTTCACCTGACTGGCTGATGGCAATAACAATGTCTGTTTCGTGAATAATGGGATTGCGGTATCTGAACTCCGATGAATACTCGACCTCAACCGGGATTCGGGCCAAATCCTCGAACATGTATTCACCCACCAAGCCCGCATGCCACGAGGTTCCGGCTGCTGTTATGATGATGCGGCGGGCATTCATAAAGCGGTCGATATGATCAATAATACCCGCCATCGAAATCACATCATTTCCCTCGTTGATGCGGCCGCGGTAACTGTCGCGAATGGTCTTGGGCTGCTCAAAAATCTCTTTAAGCATGAAGTGATCGTAACCCTCTTTTTCCAACTGGCTAAGGTTCAATTCCAATTTGGTTACTTCGGGGTGCTTCTCGACATCGCGAATGGTCTTGATTTTAATTTTTTCGCCACGCTGCAAGATAGCAATCTCCTCATCGTCAAGATAAACCACATCCTTGGTGTATTCTACAATGGGAGAAGCATCAGAAGCAAGGAGAAATTCATCCTGACCGATACCTACCACCAGAGGGCTGCCTTTGCGGGCCGCTATAATGGTACTGCGATCGGTTTTTGACAAAATCACGATGGCATAGGCTCCTACCACCTGGCATAACGCTGATTGAACAGCCTCCAGCAAAGTACTGCCTGAAGATTTCTTGATATACTCGATGAGCTGAATCAACACCTCTGTATCGGTATTGCTTTGAAACACATATCCATGCTGAATCAACTCCTCTTTTATAACCGCATAGTTCTCGATGATTCCATTATGAATCAGCGCCAATTCTTCCGATTGCGAGAAGTGAGGGTGTGCGTTCACGTTGTTGGGCTCGCCATGTGTGGCCCACCGTGTATGCGCCATCCCAATGGTTCCAGAAATATCTTTATCGACAAGAAAAGCCTCCAGGTCAGAAACCTTTCCCTTGGTTTTATAAACCTTCAGGGTGCTGTTCAAAACGGCAATTCCGGCACTGTCGTAACCGCGGTACTCGAGCCGCTTCAATCCTTTAATGAGAATCGGATGCGCTTCGCGGGGTCCGATGTAACCTACAATACCACACATAAAAAGATCAATTTTAGTTAAAAATATAAGTGTACTCTTTACTGCTGAAGGGCAGTTTTAAACTGACATGAAAAAGAACCAAGAGGTTGTTCAGGTGTTTAAGGAGCTTTCGAGAATAAGATCTGCACCTGCAATCTTGAACCAGACAATGATGGATCGCCGGGATTGGCACCACAAAAGATAAGCCGGTTGCCTCTCACAGCCGAACTGGTTGCATAAAAGGTAAGGTGTGTTGTGGGGTCAATACTGCCATTGATAAGCGATTGAACGTAATGGGATATCCTGAACGAATAGGTTCCGTTGTTCAGATAAGAACCTCCAAAATAGGTATCGCCTTCATACTGGTCTTCGAGATAAGAGATAGCATCGGCAGTATCAACCTGAACGAGAACTATTTTTGCCGGAGGATCGTATTTTGATGTTTTGTCGAGATCTGTCACCACCAGTCGGGCTTCGTTGATTGCATAACCTTTGTTTCGCAAACCTGAAATAACTTCAGGATCGAAGCGGATATCGGTTCTGATGCCGCCCATGGCCTGTAAATAAAGCCGGTCGGCTCCGAGTGCATAGTTTTTATCGATGATTTGTTGACGCAGCAACGGGTCGGCTTCCAGATAATCGTTGTGGTCGTAATGGTTGAAGCGGGCGCAATAACCATTGATGTCCAACTGGAAAGAAAGAGTATCCGCATCGTTGTGGTAATACACCATCATGTGGGTAAGGGTCGATTCGGTGCTGATGAACATTACCGATCCGAGGTTGGGGGCAGCCGCGGGTCCGGCATCAATAAGTATCCCTTTAATGTACTTGGTGAACGCGGAGTTGTCAACCAGATTAGCGGGATCGGCATTGATGATTTTATCCATAAAAGCCTGATCGGTAATCTTGACGGTGAAATGGGGGGCTTTTTTCACGGTATCAACCAACACGCTGTCGTACGGACGGGCAATAAAGGTTTTGGAAGCCAACACAGATGCTTCATGGGGGATTACGCTGTTTGAATAGTAATCCTCATCAAATCCCAGCGTATCTGCTAATTCATACACAGTTATGGTTTGCAAGGCACTGCTGTCGCCATAAGCACCGTTGTAGGCCAAGGAGAGCACTACCGAATCAACCACCGGATTGGTACCAAAGGAGTGACCTGAGGAGGACAACCTGAGTTGGGTATAAATGGAGGCGCGGGTAATCCCGAAATAGGGATCCCAATAGCTGCCCAACAGACTTTGAGAGGTCTCGTCGGTTCTGATAGAATCTTCTCTCACGGCGTAAGCATCGATAACCAAAGTGGTATCGTAGTGGAAAGTAATCAATTCGGAGCCTGGCTGGAGGTTTGTTCCGATTTCATCAGGTTGCTTGGAGCAACCCAGAGCCAAAAGGAGCGACAAGCTGAATATCCAGGAAAAGATCCTGCGTTGAGCCATCATATAACAATGATTGTGAGTGTAAATAATGTAATGATATGAAATTGGCAATTTAACAATCAGGCAGACACATCGCCCAGAATCTGATCATAGAAATTGTTGTAAGCCTCTACATAGTTTTCTCTGGCCTGAAGAGGAAGAACCGGAACCTTTGTTTCTTCGATGAAGGCTGCAATTTCGGGATCCAAATTATCGGTAGCAATGATTACACCGTCTGAATAGTCAATGGCGCCACACATGGTGCTAACGTAGGTTCCCTTTTTATAGTGTTTAAGATCTTTCTCAGTTATGCCAGCCATTTTAACTTTTGCGCCAAAATCGCGGTTAAACTTTGCATCGAAGGCGTCGTTGTAGATCGACGTCACTATTTTGGTATTGCTAAACAGAGGGTTATCGCGGAATGCCCTTTTGATAAAAAGCGGCGTCATGGCTGAGAACCAACCATGGCAATGAATTAAATCGGGACTCCAGCCCAACTTCTTTACAGTCTCAATGGTTCCACGGGCAAAGAAAATGGCTCTTTCATCGTTGTCTTTATAAAACTTCCCGTTTTTATCGGTCAGCATGTACTTGCGCTGAAAATAATCATCATTATCAATGAAATAGATCTGCATCCGGGCTTGTTGGATGGAGGCTACCTTGATAATCAGCGGGTGATCGGTATCGTTTATAATCAGGTTCATTCCCGACAATCGAATCACCTCATGAAGCTGGTTTCTCCGTTCGTTGATCAATCCGTAGCGGGGCATAAAAGTTCTGATGTCTTTCCCTTTTTCTTGAATGCCCTGTGGCAAATAACGCCCCATAGTGGCTATAGGACTTTCTTTCAGATAGGGCTCAATTTCGGAAGCCACAAAAAGTACCCTTGCTTTATTCATTGATAAAAAGATTATAAGAGAAGCCTGACTGCCAACTTACTATCAACAACAAATGTGCAATTGATCTTGAAGCAGGGAGCCGTCAGGCGTCCTTTGTATGACAAGTTATGCAAAGTTACTGATTTTTCACCACATGGAGGGCTTTTCTTGGCAGGGGGTAACCATTTTTTTACCAACAAAGGCCGCTTCGGGGTCATATTAGGCCAAATCCTGCAATGTCGAATTCGCTCGATTCGGGTGAATTGTCAAAGAACGGCCAGTACCTCATGCAGTACCTGAACCGATTTCAGTTCTTCAAGACCGGGGATTTGCAACCTGAAATATTCGATGACAAAAGCCAGCAGCGTTGCCCTTGAACCTGAAGGGATTTTGAGAGGATGAAATCCTTCACGACTCGATAAGGCTGTGTGAGCAAAAAGGTTGGTCCAATCGGCCGGGATGTAGTGGCCATGTGTTGCTGTTTCAACAAACCTACCCTCCATCAAATCGAAAACCTGATGAGGCTGGGGATTGCCTATCAGTGGCTCGAATCCCATAGCCGATGCTTGCTGCATCATAAAAATCAATGGGATATCGGGCAGCAATTCCTCAGGACCTTGGGTAACCCTAGCGATAACCTCTTCTATCAATCCAAACAGAGCTGCATCAGACTCGTGATGGGTGATGGTGTGGTTAAGAAGGTCGGCCAGGAACAAAGCGATAGCAGGACGCAGGACTCCGGAAGCCGAAAGTAGCGGAGAACTTACAAGTGAGGCATGTCGAATGGTTTCGAGAGCGGGTCCACGGCTTCGCGTGGCTTCAAAACGAAGATGGGTCAAAGGCTGAAACATCACCATGCCTGTTCCGGCAGCACCTTTGCGTGAAGGCCTTACAATATAGCTTCTAAGTCCGGAAGACAGCGTGAATACCCTAATTACCAAACGGCTATCGTCGTATCGAATAGCCTGTAGCACGATCCCTTCTTCTTTGTATTGAGGCTTCAATGGATTTTTTTTTTTTCAAAAATACATATTTGATACATTCAAAAACGAAAAAAGGGGCAGCGATTGTTTATCGTTACCCCCTAAAGCTATCTGAATAACAAGTCTATTGATAAATCAGGGGTGTTGTCTCGCCTCGCATCACCATAAGTCCGTTCATTGCAAGGGCCTCCATTTCATCTTCGCCCGGGTAAACTGTAACAGGGGCAATGAAACTCACCATCTCCTTGATGTAATTGACAAGATCGGGGTTGTGGGCTATTCCGCCTGTTAGCAGAATCCCGTCCACCTTTCCCTTGAGTACGGCAGCAAGGCTTCCGATCTCTTTTCCAACCTGATAAGCCATGGCATTCTGGATCAACAAGGCCTTAGCATCACCACTTTTCGCTGCCAATTCAACATCGTAGGCGCTGTTTGTCCCAAGATGAGCAACCAAGCCGCCCTTCCCCGTAATCATTTTTTTCACCTCATCGAGGGTTGCTTTACCGCTGAAGCACAGTTTTGCCAGCATTCCAGCGGGCAAGGTACCGCTTCTTTCTGGGGAGAATGGGCCTTCGCCATCCAAGGCATTGTTCACATCCACAACTTTTCCTTCGCGATGCGCTCCCACGGAAATGCCTCCACCCAGATGCGCAACGATCAGATTGAGGTCTTCATATTTGCGGTTGAGCGACCGGGCGTGGGTGCGGGCAATGGCCTTCTGGTTCAGAGCATGAAAGATAGAGAGGCGGGGTAATTCAGGTTGACCAGAAATTCGGGCAACATCCTGCAACTCGTCAACCACTACCGGATCGGCAATAAAAGCACGGGCACCAGCGATAGTTTTGGCAATGTCGAGAGCGATCAATCCGCCAAGATTGCTGGCATGTTCTCCCAACACCGGATGAATCAAATCGTTGACAAGAGCCTCGTTTACCTCATAAACCCCCGAAGGGATGGGTTTTACCAAGCCGCCTCGCCCTACAATAACGCCCAGGCTCTCTATTTCGATGCCTGCTTGTTGCAGTTCGGCCAGGATGATCTCCTTTCGGAATTGAAATTGGCTGGCAATATTGGAAAAAGGTTGCAACTCTTCGGTGGAGTGCCGGAGGGTTTTGAGGAAAACATTTTTTGTACCCTCATAAACGGCTATTTTTGTGCTGGTTGAACCAGGGTTGATAGCCAAAATACGTTTTTCTGACATGGTGTGTAATGATGATTAGTCGTCGGCCATCAGGCACGACAAGGCTATACAATAATATTTTGAGTTTTCGCTTTCGGAGCGCGACATCACAACAACGGGCATCGAGGGACCGCAAATCATCCCTGCCAATTCGCCACCCGCAAACAGCATAAGCCCTTTATAGAATGCATTGCAGGCCTCAAGCGATGGAAAAAGAAGCACATCGGCCTGACCTGCAACAGGTGTTGGCACTCCCTTAATTTCTATGCTGGCAGGGTCGCAAGCTAAAAAAACATCCAGGGGACCATCAACAATGCAATCTCCAAATACGCCTCGTTGTGCCATCTTGCTCAACAGGGCATAATCTATTGAATTGGGGAAATGGGGGCTAACCTTCTCAGATGCACCAATCAAGGCCACCTTGGGCTTATTGATACCAAACCGACGTGCCATCTTAAGCGAATAGCGCAACATGGCCTCTTTCTGTTTCAAGTCGGGGAAAGGCAATACTGCCGTATCGGTCACAAACAACAATTTGTTGTAAGCCGGCAACTCGATAGCGCATACATAACTCATTACCTGACCCTTGGGCATCAAACCATTTTCCTGATGGAGCACCGATTTCAGGAAAAGATCGGTATTTACCAATCCCTTCATCAGTACATCGGCCCGACCTTCTTTAACCAATTCAACAGCTTTAGCTACTGAGGAGGCATGATCGGGTTGGTGTAAAATCCAATCAGGATTAAGCGAAAGCCCGGCCAATCGCGCAGTTTCTTCAATGGCCTGCTTGTTTCCCACAAGCACAGGAGCTGCAAAGCCGGCTTGGGCTGCCCTGATAATGGCACCCAGGGTATTGGCATCCTCGGCAGCGGCTACAGCTACTCGGTAAGATTTCCCTTTTAAACTAAGCCTGTCGGCTATGTGATCAAGCCGCGTGATTGGCTCCATAAGGTATGATTTGATGTGATGAAGAAATGATGAACCGCAACAGAAAGGCGCTCATTTTAGATGAGCGGCCTTTCAGGAGGCATTTGAATGTACTATTTGGCCACCAAAGCAGCCAAAGCAATGGAATAGGTTTTGGTGAGCGCCGAATCGCCTCGCGATGAGAGCACCGCCGGGCATTTGGCTCCCATTACCAGGGCACCCAATTCACCTTTCGACAATTTGGTATGCGATTTATAAAACACATTACCCGATTCTATATTGGGGAATAGCAAACAATCGGCATCGCCAGCCACCTGACCACCAATCTTTTTAATGCGGGCACTCTCCTCATCGAGTGCTACATCAAGAGCCAACGGACCATCAACCATAGCTCCTTTGATCTGTCCGCGATCAGCCATCTTGGAGATAATTCCGGCATCAACACAAGCTTGCATCCCGGGCAGCATCTGTTCGGTAGCGGCAATCAATGCAACTTTCGGTGTATCAATACCCAAAGCCTTGGCTACTTGTATCAGGAAATTGGTGATGGCAATCTTCTGGTTCAAATCAGGTTGGGGAATGATGGCAACATCGCCAACAACTAAAAGTTTATGATAACCAGGATTTTCAATTACCGAAACATGAGTTAATACCCCTTTTGGAGGCAACAACCCGGCATCTTTATTCAGGATGGCGCGCATGTATTTATCGGTACTCACCAGTCCCTTCATCAGGATGTCGCCTTCTCCTTTGATAATCAGCTCAACGGCCTTGTGGGCAGCTTTTTGCTCGTCGGCTTCCTGAACAATGCGGAATTTTCCTGCATCGATTTTCTCGTGCTCACAAACCTGACGAATAGTGGGCTCGTCGCCAACCAGAATTCCTTCAACAATACCCAGATCAATGGCGTTGCTGACTGCTTCGATGGTGTGACTGTCGTTGGCAAATGCCGCAACCAAACGTTTACGTGGTTTGGCCTTCACGACCTCAATCATTTGCTGTAGATTGGAAATGCTCATAGCGTGGTGTTTTTTGGAGTGTATAATTAACTGATTAACTGATAATAAATCAACGTTCAACGCGACCGCAAAGGTATGAAAATTCCCTTAAAATGCCATGATTTCGCCAATCAACCAAGCTACGATTGCAGGAGGAACCCTGACAACTCCCGGCCAAAACCGCCATTCAAACACATCTGACAGATAAAAAAGGCTTTAAAACAAAAGAGGCAATTTTAAAGCATCAAAACAATAGAAAGGCCTTTCTGCATCGGAGTCAATAAAACCACAAAAGCCGCTCTCGCGGCTTTTGTGTGGTATTTGAAGGCATTATTTGTGAACCTTTCTGATGAACTCTTCCACTTCAGGCACACCTCCCTGGTAAACCAGGTAGCCGTTGTAGGGCTCACGTTCAGTAATCTCATCATTAACAGGGGTAAGCATCAAACGTTTTACCTCTTCAGGATCGTCGGTTTGCCCCAGCACCCAGCCCAGCTTGATGTAAGCTGTTTCGGGGAGCATGTTTCCTATAGGAACGATACCCTTGGCCATCATATCGCGACCGGTATCGTACACAAACATATGAGCGTAGCCCCAGATGGTCTGCACCGTCATGAACATGTGCACCCCTTTGGCATGTGCCCTTTCAATTGCAGGATAAAGCTCCTTGTTGACGTGGCCGAGCCCTGTGCCCACGATAATGATCCCCTTATAGCCCATATCCACCATGGAATCAATAATATCGGGCTTCATGGCCGGATAATAGTAGAGCATGGTAACGCTGTCGCTGAAATAAGGTTTGATCACCACGTTGCGGTCTTTGCGGCGGTGGTTGTATTTCTCCTTGATGGGAGTTATCCCTTTGCGGGTGATCATGGCAACAGGTGTATCGCCAATGGTTCGGAAGGTGCTGCGGTAAGACGAGTGCATTTTTCTTACGCGTGTGCCTTTATGCAACAGTCCGTATTCATCGCTGGTGGGGCCAAACATGCAAATCATCACCTCGGCAATATCGCCATGACCTGCGGCGGTCATCGCATGCATGAGGTTGAGGGCAGCATCGGAACTTGGACGATCCGACGACCGCTGCGAACCCACCAGAATGATAGGAACCGGTGAATTCTGAACCATAAACGACAAGGCTGCACCGGTATGCGACAAGGTATCGGTTCCATGACCAATCACAATGCCCTCTACCCCTTTTTCAATCTCTTTCCCAATAGCCTGTGCTAAAGCAATGTATTGTTTCGGCCCCATGTTTTCGCTGAACACGGCAAAAAGCTTTTCGGTTTCAAGGTTGCAGATGTCGGCCAGTTCGGGCACAGCACCATACAACTCGCCGGGCGTGAAAGCCGGAATAACAGCACCTGTCCGGTAATCGAGACGAGAGGCGATGGTACCTCCTGTGCCAAGCAGTTTCACTTTAGGGAGACCAGGGGTAACCGGAAACTGCTTTTCAGGTATTTTGTAGTTTGCCTTCTTGTAACCCACCTCCTTCATGGCGGTGATGGTACCGGTATCGATGCCAATATTGTATCCGGTAACGATTTTCATGACAATATGGCGATCATCGTCGTTCTCGGACCGGGGCAATACGGTTCCGCTGAAATTTCCGCGGGTGGTTTCCACTTCGGCCTGGCCCCATACCCTCACGTTGTATTGTTTAAGGAGTTCGAGGGCGTGACCCTTGTAACCCTGGAAGAAATCTTCGTTCATCATTTTCAGGTGTTTAATTATACGCGGGATGATACAATTGTGGTGATTGAGAAACCCGCGGTCAGGCGGTTAGTTTTTCTATTTCGGTTTTCATATCTGCCAGAGGAATATTTCCTAAGGCACTGGCTTGCAATTGGCCCATAATCCAATTCACCCTGTTACCAGGGCTGTCAACGAAACAAATTTCGTCAAACTTCTTGCTAAGAAATGGAATCCGACCCAGCAGTTCTGCGTGTGTGAGACGCTTGAAGCCTATAGTTGTAAGCACCGATTCGAAATCCATACTAGGGTGTTGGTAAACCACTGCCATCATCCGACGGGCAAGTGCCCGGTGTAGGTTGTTATCGGCCAGATACTTCATCAGGTCATACACCCTGTTGTAACCGAAGCCTGCCGAAGGACCGTACTGGCCTTCAACTCTTTTAAGGACATGACCTATGAAGGTACCCACGAAACGGGGCGAATAATTAAGGTCTGTTACTATTTTCTCTATCAAACCAAACAGGTTTTTCTTGAAGATGTAGGTATAGGTATCTTCAGGGATTCCCCATTCCAGCATCTGGTGATAGCGTTCGATCACTTCGCGGGGTAGTTCGCCGCGCAATTGCTCGATGTATTCGTCGGAAAGTGAGATAGGAGCTGAATCGGTATCGGGATACATCCTGTCGGCTCCAGGCAGAACCCTCTCGAAGATGGTTGTACCATCGGGGAACGATTTACGGGTTTCGCCCGGGATGCCATCGAAGGCCATCAGGCAACGCTCTTCAATGGTTTCGAGAGCGGTGGCATCATCCTCTTCGGGACCCCAAAAGATGAGCTGGGCATCGTTTTCGTTGGCATTAAAGGCTTGGGCAATCCTTTGCCACTCATCGGCATGAACCACAGGGCAGAGGTCTTCGCTGGTAACCATGTTGGGCTTCTTGATGCAGGCAATTACCTTAAGCCTGTCGCTCAATTCGTTGATGAAACATTGACGTGGCTGTGTAAAATGAGAAAGCAATCCCCTGAATTCGGGTAAATTCACAGCTACAATACGATGCTTTAAGTCGCGGGCACTTACCAGGGGTTCGTAGTCAAATTTAAAATCGAAGAAGTTGAGCCTTTTGTGAGCTATCTTCCAGCTTTCTTTCTTCACACGCTGGCGGAGTTTGTCGCGAAGCAACAAGAGCGACCACTGACGAAAAGCTTCGTTGTGGGTAAGTTCGGGTATCCAACGGGTGTGGGCAACCCCTTTGATCTCAACCCTGTGACCGCCACGGCAACTCACGTTCACATCTTCACGACCGGCGCCAATTCCGGTACGAACAAGGCCTGTACTGCGGTTCAGAAATCTGATATAATCGCAAGCCTCTTTCACCTCGTCGGGATTGACCATCTCCGGATAAGTCACTGTTTCAATAAGTGGCATCCCAAGTCGGTCGGTCTTGTAGGTACGGTAATGACCAATATCGCTGATCTCACGACAAGAGTCCTCTTCGAGGCTAAGTTGAATAAGCCTTATTTTCTTGTTTTTCAGCGGAATCTCACCTTCCACACCGATGATTGCAGTGCGCTGGAAACCAGTGGGGATGCTTCCGTCGAGGTATTGCTTACGCGTGATATGTACCTCGCCCACGATGTTGAGCTTTGACAAGAGCGAAATGCGGATGGCAATGTCGAGAGCCTGACGGTTGAGAGGAAACGGAGGGGTATCGTCCACTTCGTATGTACAGGTTGTTTGGTGCTTAACCCTGTAAACAATGTTCTTTCGGGTTTTAAACTCCATGAGGGCTGTTCCGTCGTATTCGCCCAACTCGCTGAGTGTAGGCCTCATATGCCGGATAAGTTCTGCATCATAATCGTCGCTGGCATGGAAGAGCCCTGCCGGACAATTGCAAAAAAGTTTCTTGTGAGTGAGAAGTTGTTGGTGAACTTCGAGCCCCGACATAAACCCGATCCGATCGTAATCGTCCTGGGTGGCTTGCTGTCGGGGGATGTAACCTGCCTGACGAAGGGTTTCTTCGTAGTTGGCGCGGGCGTCGATGGCTTTCGATTTTAAACCATTACGGTTTTGATCATCGGCCTGATTTCGCTGCTTGCTCATATTGATTGGTGATTTAACATAGGCTTAATAATGGGCTCAAAAGTATGGATTTTTCTTTAGATTTGTTTATTGCCGCCAAACTCAGCCGAGTTGACAGCATTGATCTTGTAGTATTTCGTCATCTGTAAAATTTAAATTGCAAGTAAGATACTTCAGACTAATTGCTGGCGCGAAACTTTTTTGTGCCGCATGCCTCCGTGGCAGCCATTTTACCAAAGAAACGCGCGATCTTTGTTCAAAATTTCAATGCAATGATCGAAACACTTCGCCTACGCATTCAGCCCCTATCCCTGGCACAAATTGAATTGTTCAGGAATTGCAACGGGTTGCTTGAATCGAGCCTCGCGATTGCACCCTCCCAGCAGCCTGTGCATCCCGAAGTAGCTGAGGCTTTAGCTCACGACATCATTCCCGCTTTGCAGAATGACCCTGAAAACTTCGAGTTTTCAACACTGTGGCTTGCTATTAATAAGGAGTCGAACACGATAGTGGCTGAACTTTGTTTCATGGGACCTCCAAATTCTATGGGTAATATTTTTTTGGGTTATGGAACTTATCCCTCGCAACAAGGGAAAGGCTATATGACTGAAGCCGTTGAGGGCATGGTTGCCTGGGCATTCTTCAATGAAAAGGTAAAAGCAATACTTGCCCAAACCGAACACGGCAACGTGGCTTCATGGAGGGTGCTGCAAAAAAACGGATTCACCAGAATTCTAAGCGAATTTGGATTTTACACCTGGAGCCTTCCCCGACCTGTTTGACAATTACCAACCGCTGGTATCGACAACCAGAAACTCCCCGTTGCTGGTTACTGCGTACAAACTCCCTGTGCCCGGCAATTTTAATCCCAGAATCCTGCTGCTCACAGGCAATTGAAAAAGCTTCCACCCATTAACAGGGTTGTGCACAGCAAGCCGGCCTCCATCCGATGCAGCTACAACCACCCCGCCTTCAACCGCTATTTTATTGAACGAACAGCCACTGTTGCTGTACGATTCAGTCCAACTCAAACCGTTATCACTAGATTGGTATATAACGCCCGAGTAACCGGCCATCAACGCCTGGCTGTTTGATGAATAAACCACCGAAGTAAAGAAGTCTCCCCTCATGGAAGTTTGCACAGGAGGTTGCTGTAACCCGTCTGACTTTCCCACGTAACCCCATCCGCAAACAAGCACATCGCCACTTTGGGCAAAAGAGGCTCCCGACAATTGATGCGGTATTTGCGTAAAGTTCCACGATAGGCCACAATCAGTACTCCGGTAGCAAACCCCTTTTTTCCCGTTATCACCACCAACCAAAACCAGATTGCATGAATCGACTGCCAGATGACGAAAAGCCGGACGGTCGAACACATGCGTGGGAACGTTATCGGCCAGCCAAACATACGACCAGTGGAGACCTGAATCGGTTGTTTTCCAGAGTTCCAGTGTATCGCCACCGGCAAATGCAGTGGTGTTGTTGATGAATTTTACGAAATAGAAGCATTTTGACGGATGACTCACCATCACCGACCAGGTGTTTCCGCCATCGGTGCTGCGAAGCAATTTTCCGTGTTCCCGGGGCAATCCGCCACAAGCCAGTAAAACTCCCTGGTTGTTAACATCCACACCAGTAAGCCAACTGTTTTGAACAACCTTGACAACGGTAGCTGGTGTTGAATCCAGAGGCTCTTTACCACACGATGCAACGAGAAACAGCACAACAACAAGCGGCCAAAAGGATTTCATCAGGCTAGCTTCATGCTGATTCGGGATGCCAAAACATCGATAGCCACTGTATTTTCTCCCCCTTGCGGCACTATTATATCGGCGTAACGTTTGGTAGGCTCGATAAACTGCAAATGCATCGGCTTCACGAAGTGATCGTAATGATCGAGCACCTGTTCGTAGCTGCGACCCCTCTCAATCAGGTCGCGACGCATAATGCGCATGAGCCTGTCGTCGGGGTCAGCATCAACAAAAACCTTAATATTCATGCGCTTGCGCAGATCAGGATCGGTCATAATCAAAATGCCTTCAATCAATATTACTTTTCGGGGAGCCACAAGCACAGTTTCTGCCTGACGGGCACAGGTTAAGTAACTGTAAACCGGCATATCGATAGAATGCCCCCGTCGAAGTTCGTCGATATGTTTCACCAGCAGACTGAACTCGATGGACGATGGGTGGTCGAAGTTAATTTTGGCCCGTTCTTCAGGCGACAGATGGCCATTGTCTTTATAATAAGCATCCTGCGAGAGGATGGAAACCGAGTCGGGAGGGAGCAGTTCGACGATACGTCTTACTACGGTGGTTTTCCCAGAGCCGGAACCTCCGGCGATTCCAATAATGAGCATAACTAACTATTTGCCCGGCAAAGATAATTTTATTCTGCAGAAACTTTATCTCCCGAAGATTGGTATCCGCCGGCGTTCAAAAAAAAGCTGCCGGCCTTCAAAAGATGCAAGGTCGGCAGCAAATTAACCAAAATCGTTGTTTAGAATAAAAACCCGAGCATGATACCGGCGGCAACAGCACTACCGATAACGCCAGCCACGTTGGGCCCCATGGCGTGCATGAGTAAGTGATTGGTTTTATCGTACTCCAGGCCAACAACCTGCGACACGCGAGCACTGTCGGGCACTGCTGATACACCGGAGTTACCAATAAGAGGATTGATTTTGTTGCCCTCCTTAAGGAAGATATTCAGAAACTTGACAAACAACACACCACTGGTGGTGGCTATCACAAAAGAGGCTGCCCCCAAGCCAAAAATTAAAACTGATTTGGCCGTCAGGAAAGTTGTAGCCTGGGTAGAAGCACCAACGGTTAGTCCGATTAGGATGGTTACAATATCAATCAACGGACCTTTGGCAGTATCGGCAAGCCGTTTGGTTACACCACTTTCTTTCAGTAAATTACCAAAGAAAAGCATACCAAGCAGGGGCAAACCGGTGGGGACAATAAAGCACGTAAGCAGCATTCCGGCAATAGGAAAAATAATCTTCTCTGTTTTTGATACAGCACGTGGAGGTTTCATCCTGATCACCCTCTCTTTTTTATTCGTAAGCAGTTTCATAATAGGAGGCTGAATCACCGGAACCAAAGCCATATAAGAATAAGCTGATATAGCAATGGCGCCCATCAGATCAGGAGCTAACTTCGAGGAGATGAAAATAGCAGTAGGGCCATCAGCACCACCAATAATTCCAATGGCACCAGCCTCGGCGGGCGAGAAGCCAAGAGCTAAAGCTGTGGCGTAGGCGCCAAAAATACCAAACTGGGCAGCAGCTCCTATCAAAATGAGTTTTGGATTTGAGATAAGAGCAGAAAAATCGGTCATAGCACCAATCCCGAGGAAAATCAGAGGAGGGTAAACCCCTTGCAAAACTCCGAAATAGAGATAGTTTAACACACTTCCGCTTTCATAAATCCCAACCTTCAAACCAGGATAGAAGGCAATATTGCCTACCAGTATTCCAAAACCAATTGGAACGAGCAGCATAGGCTCATACTCCTTGGCAATGGCAAGGTAGATAAAGATCAGACCAACAGCTATCATAACCAGGTGGCCGACAGTCATATTGGCAAATGCAGTGTACGAAAAGAACTGCCCGAGGTGATCGACTATAAAGCCGATAAAACTAGTATGTTCCATATCTGGGTTGTATCCTTTCGTTTGTTACCCGATAACGATCAGCACGTCGCCTTCCATCACCGAATCGCCTTTGTTCTTCTTGATTGATACCACAGTACCCTGTTTATCAGAATCAATATTGTTTTCCATCTTCATGGCCTCGAGCATCATCAGGCGCTGACCAATTTTAACAGTATCGCCCTCTTTTACATACACATCGAGAACAACACCGGGAAGTGGGGCTTTGATGTTGCCACCGCCTTTGGGAGCCTCGGGGCTGCTTGTGCGAGCAGATGCCGGATGCTGGTCGGTGCTTGGGACCGAAGCTGAACGAACCAATTTAGGGGTTTTGGTAGTTTGAATGGCCTTTTCTACCTCGATTTGGTAAGTGGTTCCATTCACCTCTACTTCAGCAATCTGGTCTTCAATATTGTTGATCACTACCTCATAAGGGTTACCGTTTATTTTGAACTTGAAATTTTTCATGGCAAATATTTTCTGTTTTCTGAATGAAAGATTAACGGATACGATTCATTACACCATAGATTTTTGAACTCCAGGGAGAATATGTTTTGGCCACTTTCTTAATGGTAAGAATGGTGTTTTCGTGGTCGTGCAGTTGATTGCGATACATATGCAATGCAAAGGCAATGGCAGCACTAACTTCACCGGTAAGTTCATCTTCGGTGGTGATTTTCTGCTCTTCGACTTTTCTTCTTTTGAAGATTTCACTCCACCTTATAGCATAAAGCCTTGCAACATTTTTGAAGAAAGCGTAAAGCATAGCCAAAGCAGCAAAAACCACGCTCATGGCAATAACTGCCATCCCCACTCCAGTTGGGTCCATTTTCCCAAAACTGTCGCCGGCAGTTACAACAGGTTTGGTGTTGTTGTTGGCGGCAGGTGTTGATTTATCAAGAAATCCCCACTCTGTTGAACCGTCGCTCAGACGTCCGTATGTAGTGTCAACGCGTTGCGCGTGGTTCAGTTCTACTACATCGATAAGGGTTTTCCCGTTGGCATCGAAAAGGGCAACCAGTTTCGACTCTCGCAAATCGAAGTTCAAATGCCTGATGCCTCTTGAAGAATGGCCGTCGGCCCAGAAAACAAGGTAGTTTTGAGGGGCTATCAAGGTCAAGGGGTCACCTTTAGGGATTTGATACATCGTAGGATTCTCCAAATCGTTGGTGAGGTACAGCCCCCCAATATTAACAGAGTTATAAGCTTTGTTGTAGATTTCTATCCAGGGGCTGTGCTGGCCGAAGTCGTCGATATAATTCGATTGGTTTTCAACCAATACTTCGTTGATGCGCAAATCGGCAGCGCTCTGGGCTCGAACACCCACAGCGATAACCAGAAGCACAACCGCCAGAAGCCCTCTGCTTAATCGGTTTGTTTTTTTCATCATAGCAGAAGAGTTTTATAACGGTATGTTGCTGTGTTTTTTAGGAGGATTCACATCCTTCTTGGTAGCCAATGCCTGCAGGGCTCTGATTACGCGGAAACGGGTGTTGCGTGGCTCAATCACATCGTCGATGAAACCATACTTGGCAGCGTTGTAAGGATTGGCAAATTTGGCTTTGTACTCGGCCTCAGCCTTCAATACATACTCTTCACGCTCTTTCGGGTCGGTAATCTCCTGAAGTTTCTTGCTGTGCAAAATCTCGATGGCTCCTTTGGGTCCCATCACGGCAATCTCGGCAGTAGGCCAGGCATAGTTAATATCACCGCGGAGATGCTTAGAGCTCATTACATCGTAGGCTCCGCCATAAGCTTTACGAAGGATAATGGTAACTTTAGGAACGGTGGCTTCACCATAGGCAAACAGCAATTTGGCACCGTGGATGATAATCCCGCCGTACTCCTGGGCTGTTCCGGGTAAGAAACCAGGTACATCAACCAAGGTGAGCAAAGGAATGTTGAAGGCATCGCAGAAACGGACAAAACGGGCTGCTTTACGCGAAGCGTTGATATCGAGAACACCAGCCAAATAGCTGGGCTGATTGGCCACGATTCCTACCGACATTCCGTTGAAGCGGGCAAATCCCACCACAATATTGGGAGCATAGTGACGGTGTATTTCAAGAAACTCGCTGCGATCGACGATGGAATGAATCACCTCTTTTACATCGTATGGCTTGTTGGGATTGTCGGGAATAAAATAGTTGAGTTGATCTTCCAGACGATCGATGGGGTCGTCGCAGACAACGGCGGGGGGTTCTTCGAGGTTGTTTTGAGGCAGGTAACTCATAAGTTTCCTGATCAGCATGATCCCCTCTTCCTCGTTGTCGGCAATCATGTGAGTAACACCTGATTTGGAACCGTGCACGGCAGCGCCACCAAGCTCCTCATCAGTAACCACTTCCCCAGTTACAGTTTTCACAACTTTAGGGCCGGTTACAAACATGTAACTGGTGTCTTTGCTCATGATAATAAAGTCGGTGAGGGCAGGGCTATACACAGCACCACCGGCACAGGGGCCAAAAATGGCCGATATTTGAGGAATCACACCAGAAGCCAGGATGTTGCGCTCAAAAATTTCAGCATAACCGGCCAACGACTGTACACCCTCCTGAATACGGGCACCGCCGCTATCGTTGATGCCAATCAAAGGGGCTCCAACCTTCATAGCCTGATCCATAACTTTGCAGATCTTCTTGGCGAACGATTCGGAGAGCGAACCCCCGAATACTGTGAAGTCTTGTGAAAAAACATAAACCACACGACCATCAATGGTTCCGTGACCTGTAACAACGCCGTCTGATAAAAACTCCTGTTTTTCCAGACCAAAATCGGTGCAACGATGGGTCACAAACATATCAAACTCTTCGAAGCTCCCCTCGTCGAGCAACATCTCGATACGTTCACGTGCCGTTAGTTTGTTTTTTGCGTGCTGGGAATCGATACGTTTCTGACCGCCACCCAGTTTAGCCAGCTCGCGCTTGTCGAGCAATTCTTTAATTTTATCTTCAAAAGCCATGGTGATTATTATTGGTGTGTTTTCGATTTGTCTTCGCAAAGCTCGGTTAGTACGCTCATGGTTGACTTGGGATGCAGAAAAGCAATGTGCAAGCCCTCGGCTCCTTTGCGCGGGGTTTTGTCAATTAATGAGACACCTTTAGAGGCGGCCTCCTCCAAAGCGCCTTCCAATCCATTCACGGCAAAAGCCATATGGTGCATCCCGGGACCCTTCTTCTCGATGTATTTCCCGATAGGCCCTTCCGGATCGGTTGATTCAAGCAATTCGATCTTGGTTTGGCCTACCATGAAAAAGGCTGTCTTTACCTTTTGGTCGGCTACTTCTTCTATACCATAGCACTTTAACCCCAAAACGCCCTCGTAGTAAGCAATGGCTTCGGTGAGGCTGGTCACAGCTATGCCGATGTGTTCGATATGTGTGATATTCATAGCTTTATGAAATTGGTGAAATTTTGCGCAAAGGTACTTGCATTTTTCCAAGTGGAAAAGGATTTTGTTGGTTATCAATTGTGATTCAAGCCTCAATTGCTTTCATCGAACTCTCTATCCAATTACATATCAATATCATATAAAATTGAAAAGAATGTTTATAGATTGCGTCTAATCTTAAACACTTTACTGAACACCTTCAACCATGTGTTATGTTTTATGACACACAGACACGCAATCGCACTGTTAAATATATTAACACAACGATCCTTCGCTTATGCCTCAACGCTGCTGTGCGAAAAAACAAAGGGGTGCTCCGCGACTGGAACACCCCATCAACATGAAGGATTACTTTCTTAAAAAATCAATAAATCTTGGAATTATCGCGATAGCCCGCCCCTGAACCATACCAATCGGGATAGTTGGTGCCACCAGATTCTGCCCATTCAATAAAATGGAGATAGGCCTGGTTGACGGGAGCCAGTTCAACAGGGTAATCGAAACCCTGCAACACGTTAATACCCCATGGCAGGTTGTTGACCGTTTTGTAGTATTTGCCAACAGAGGGTTGCGTATCGTCGTCGTCCTGACCAAAATAGGAAGCATCAACCAGGTTGGTTGGTTGGTAGCCAGGAAGATGTATTTCACGTCCGCGGGTTTGCTTGGCAACAATGAAAAAATTAAAGGAAGTGAAAGGCAGCTGGTTTGAGCTTACGGCACCTCCGGAAGCAGGCACCCCGTTAACCATGTAGGTGAGGGTTATGGTAAGATCGTGCGAAGCTACAGACGGAGCACCTGGTGTGGTATTGATGCCAACTCCTGAACCGGGGTATGGCATTAACCGGTAGAAGTTGTCAAAAGCAATAACCGTGGCGTTGGTTTGACCCTGTTCTAAGCCATTGGATGTAAGGTTAAAAATACTATTAGCAGCTACATCATGACCGCTACACGACACCACCCTGTTTGAAGCAATTCCATCTAATGAGAACCCGAAACCATTGCGGAAGCTGGCTCCCGATGCCTTCATAATAAGCTGGACTACCGACTCCACCAATTGGTTTTGAGCATTGGCTACATGTTTAATACGGTAATCAACCACAACATCGTTCAGGTCGTAATCGCCTTTTGCCGGCCAGTTGTCTTCAAATGCCACGGTACCATACGATACTGCCGATGGGTAGAAGGTGTTGTAAGCCCTGTAGGGGTCTTGTGGATAATCGTCGTCGGTATCAGCCACCCCATCGCCATCGGTATCAACCGAACCTGCCAGAGGAAGGCAACCGTTGGTGGGATCGCTGTAGTAGGCTCCCGGAAACACAAAATCGTCGGAATTGATGCGGGCTGTTCCACCGGTTCCAACATAACTTACTCTGATTTTGAAGGGATCGGAAGAATTGGCAATTTCGGCAGGAATGGGAACAGCGAACTGTTGGGCAACTGTAGTTGACCAGGGTTTTGGCCAGTTGTAAGTATAAAATTGGACAGGTTCGGCCTCGTAGTATGGAGGATCGGTTGGGTCGTAGGCAATGTAATACAACTCTATACCCCTGGTGGTACCAGCAGTGCTCTCGAAGCGGGCATTGAAAGTGATGTTGCCCGATCCCATTTGCATCCAGGGCGTTTTTATCCAGCAAGCGGTTGGAGCCGGATTGGTAAGCTGGTTGCTTCGGGTTGACCAGTTTCCAGTAATCACCTGGGCAGCAGTATTGGTATAGCTGGTTGAACCAAAAGCCCAGCAACTTCCTTGCTCAACTGCCCGGTTTCCCGATTCACAGTTTAAGATAACCTGACCCTTTGCCCCTGAGTGATTCAATCCAAGAATGACAATAAGCGAAAACAACGAGTGAGAGATTCTTGATTTCATAGCTTTAACTTTTTTATTCACCATTATCAACCGGGATAAACGAATAGGTCAACTTGCCATTTACAACGGGCAAATCGGTGCTAAGTTGACCGAACTTCATTCGAAGTTGGCTTACTTCGGAAGGGATACTGATTACCGCAGTCAGGTCATCGTTGATGTTGTGGGTTTGTTGAAATACAATAGTGCCATCAGCTGCGATAAAACTCAGTGTGCGAACAAACGGAATGTTGGATTTCAATCCTGTGACCTCGATGGTAACAGATTGTGAAGTGCTCCACGAAAAACCGGAGGGAGCTTTCAGATCGCTGATGTTGGTGGGTGTAGCCGGTTGATCGGGAGTAGCCGTTTCATCTTTCCGGCACGACGTAAACAACACGATCAAAATGAGCGAGAGAATTGTTACGTGGCGTTTCATAGATTATATATTTTGGTGGTTACAACTTCCATATGTTGTACCACAAGTTTCAAATTATTTAAATGCAACAACTTAACAGTGTTTTTTAAATCTAACTACAGTCATTTTCTCCAAAAATCAGATGAATGTATCGAAATAAAACTACAGTTTCGCTCCTATCAGGTATGACAAGGGGTTATTGACAAAAGGTTCCCTTGCCGTACCACAAGGTTCGTCGGTGGCAAGTGGCTTTCCCCTTGCTCAGTTGCTTCAGACGCACAAGCCATTGTTCAAAACCAGGGTTACCCGAAGTGCCGATAACAAAACCACCTGCTCCTTTCCAGGCCCCTGCCAGCAGCACTCCGCTCTGGTTGAAGAACTGACCAGGAATTGAGGTGAGGTTTGCTTTGCCGCTCAACGCTAATCGGTTGATGCGAATAAAAGCCACGGTATCCATCACAAAAGGTTCGGAGGCTTTACAAAGCTTGCCGTGAAGCAGTTGAAGTGGCCATGTTTCGAGGATGAAACGGTTGGCACGGATAGCGGGATCGGAACGGAGCAGGGTGTCGAGTTCGACAGAGTCGGAAGCACTGATGATGAAAAAGCCTCCCCCGTCGGCAAACGGACCGGCAGCTCTGATTTTGCCTTTGCGATAGAGGCGGTCAATATTGGCCAGATGCCCCTTTTGCAAAGCAGAAGCAGCACCTGAATCCAACTTCACGCGATCGGGATTGGTGTTGAGAAAAACAAAGTGCAAAGAATCCTGTGCAAATAGTTCAACCGAACCAACCAGCATCGCGCACAACAACCATTTAAGCATACCCATACGCATTTTAATCAAAGCTCTTTTACCTCACTCAATTTTGCAATCAATTCCAGGTCTTTCATTTTCTCCTGCTTCCCGCTCTCCATCTCTTTGAGGGTAAGCAATCCGCTTTGCACCTCCTCTTCGCCAATGAGCACCACGTATGGGATTCGGTTGGCGTTGGCGTAGGTCATCTGTTTTTTGAGTTTGGTGGTATCGGGATACATCTCGGCACTGATGCCGGCTTTGCGGAGCTGCTGCAGGAGGGTGAAGGCCACCTGCTGGCCGGCCTCATCAAAATTGGTAAGCAGCACGGTGGTTTGGGTGCCTAAATTGGCAGGGAATAAATCTGATTGTTCGAGCACATCGTAGATACGATCGGCTCCAAAACTGATCCCAACACCCGAAACGCCGTCGAGGCCAAAAATACCGGTAAGGTTGTCGTAGCGTCCTCCTCCGCTGATCGAACCTATGGCCACTTCGGCGGCTTTCACCTCGATGATGGCACCGGTGTAGTAATTCAGTCCTCTGGCCAGGGTGAGATCGAACTCAACAGGGGTATCGAGGCCGGCCTCTGCCACAAGGCGGAGAACAGTTTCGAGTTCGTCGAGGCCTTTCTGCCCCATTTCCGATTTAGCAAGCAACGACCGCAACCCGGTAATTTTTTCTTCATTGGAGCCTTGCAGGTCGAACACGGGGCTGAGGGCGGCGATATCGGCAGGCGACAATCCGCGTTCGGTCAGCTCTTTCTCCACGTTGTCGCGACCAATTTTATCGAGTTTGTCAATGGCCACGGTAATGTCTGTGAGTTTATCGGGATGGCCTATGTGAGCGGCAATGCCCGCCAGAATCTTCCGGTTGTTGAGCTTAACCACCACGCCAATACCCAGACGGCTGAAAACATCGCGGGTCATGAGCAGCAGCTCGGCCTCGTTGATGAGCGAGTCGGAACCAATCATATCGGCATCGCACTGGTAGAACTCGCGGTAACGTCCTTTCTGGGGACGGTCGGCACGCCAGACGGGTTGAATCTGGTAGCGCCGGAAGGGGAAGGTGATGTCGTTGCGGTACATCACCACGTAACGGGCAAAGGGTACTGTAAGGTCGTAGCGCAAACCCTTCTCGCTGATCCGGGTGGCCAGTTTCGGGGCTTCGGCTTCAGCGAGCGACGGCCTGTCGATGCCTTGTAGGAAATCGCCTGAGTTGAGCACTTTAAAGAGCAGCTTATCGCCCTCTTCGCCGTATTTGCCCATCAGGGTGGAGAGGTTTTCCATGGCCGGCGTCTCGATGGGCTGGAATCCATAAAGGCGAAACACCTGGCGGATGGTGTCGAATATATAATTGCGTCGGGCGGTAACCAACGGGTTAAAATCGCGGGTACCTTTGGGGATGGCTGGTTTTTGCATCGAAAACTAAACTAAGATTAAAATAATGAACTGAAAAAGCTTATAACCCCCGCTATTCCACCACTGTTCCGTTCACTTCGCCTTTGATGAGGCGGGGGAGGTTGCCAGGGGTGTTCATATCGAACACCACGATGGGCAGGTTGTTCTCTTTGCAGAGGGCGAAGGCGGTGAGGTCCATAATTTTCAGGTTCCGGGTGTAGGCTTCGTCAAACGACAGGCGGTCGTAGCGGGTGGCGGTGGGATCTTTCTCGGGATCGGCTGTATAAACGCCATCCACGCGGGTACCTTTGAGCAGGGCATCGGCCATGATTTCAACGCCGCGCAAGGCCGAAGCGGTATCGGTGGTGAAGAAGGGGTTGCCCGTTCCTCCGCTGATGATCACAATCTTTCCCTCTTCGAGCCCGGCCAGAGCATCGCGGCGGCTCATGGGGGCTGCAATGGGCTTCACCTCCAGACCACCAAGCAACAGGGTTTGCATCCCCTGTTTCTCGAGTTCGGCTTGCAAAGCCATGCTGTTGATAAGGGTGGCCATCATTCCCATGTAATCGCCCTGCACCCGATCCATCCCTTTGGCTGCACCCTGCAATCCACGGAATATATTTCCGCCGCCTATCACAACAGCTATCTGAACGCCCATGGAGGCAGTGGTGGCTATATCTGAACAATACTGCGACAATCGTTGGGGATCAATACCATAATGTTGATCGCCCATCAGCGACTCGCCGCTAAGTTTTAAGAGAATACGGTTGAGTTTCATATCAATTTGCTTTAGGAAGGGTAACAGCTTCATCGGCCTACGCCACTTCTGTGATTTGAATGGGTGCAAAGGTAACTATTTTCGGGGGGCTTGCTGCCACTCCTCAACCTCGGTTGTTGCGTTGAAAAAGGAAACAAAGGCACCTCCCGGCGCAGAAGTGGCAAATAGCTATTAATTAGCGCATTACAGAGCAAAACTGTGCTATGCCGAAAAAGCCGTACATCTTTTACCTAAAAGCCGTACATCTTTTACCAAAAAGCTGTACATCTTTTGCCCCAAAGCCGTACATCTTTTGCCCCAAAGCCGTACATCTTTTCAGACAAAGCTCAGCATCATTTCACCAGGTGCTCTACATTTCCTCTCCAAATGATACGCATTGCTTTTGCGAACGCTCCGTTGCTTTTCTCAAATCGCACCGTAGCGTTTCCTCAATCGCTGCGGTGCGTTTATGCAATCGCTACGGTGCGATTATGTAATCGCTACTGTGCGATTTTGAGATGGGTGGGGGATGGGAGTGAAAGAGGGTTTTATCATTTTGTTAAACAATATGTTATAAGCTTATTTCAGGAAACAGTGTTGCTCTAAAAAAAAGCGGGCGCTTCATTTCGGAAGCACCCGCTTGGATGATCAAAGTACAACTGATTATCGCACTATATTCATTTCGCTGATCAGGCGCTGGGCTCCGGCATATTTGTCAATAATAAAGAGCACGTAGCGGATGTCAACATTGATGGTTCGTTGCAATTCGGGTTCAAAGGCAATATCGCCGCTCATGGCTTCCCAGTTGCCGTCGAAAGCCAGGCCAATGAGTTCACCTTTTCCGTTGAGCACGGGGCTGCCCGAGTTGCCGCCGGTGATGTCGTGGGTGGTAAGGAAACAGGTTTTCAGCACGTCGCCTTCACCCCAGGGGCCAAAGTCTTTTTTAAGGAGCAGTTCCTTAAGTTTGGCCGGCACCACGAATTCCCAGTTGGTGGGGTCTTCTTTCTCGAGGATGCCGCGGTGGGTGGTGAAGTACTCGTAATGAATGGCATCGGCGGGGAAATAGTCTTGCACGGTACCGTAGGTCAGGCGCATGGTTTGGTTGGCATCGGGGTAGAAGATGCGCTCTTTATCCATCTGGCGCAGCCCGGCCACGAAGAGGCGGCGGGCGGTGTTGATCTTTTGGTTGGCGGCATTGATCTGGTCGGCGTATTTCGACTGTTGTTCCAAGAAGGCCATCACGCACACGTAGGCAGGGTCTTTGGCAATGGCTTTTGCCGAAGGTTTGCGCAGGAATTCGATCACCTTCTCCTGGCTGGCAAACATCGATTTGTTGAAGATGTCGGCAGCCATGCGGGAATAATCGCCCTTGTATTTTTTCACGGCCCTGGTGAGCCATTCGGGATGTTGCTGCTGTGGCACGTTGTTGTAGTAGGCTTGAAGCATCACAGCCATCAGTTTCTGGTCGGTGGGGCGGTTGTAATTTTTAAAATGGTCTTCGGCAGTGGCTTTAAGCTCGGTTAAAAGTTCGTTTTTGGGATCGGCCATGTAGAGTTCGGGCTTCACTTTACCGCTGAGGTTGTCGAGGAGTTTTTGGGCTTTGGCAGCAAAACCCAGGATTTCGGTACCACGGATGGCTTCACGGGTATAGATGCCAATCACGTTCACTTTCTCGAGTTCGTCGTAGCCTTGCTGGAACATTTCGCGCACCTGGCCATACTGGGCAAAGAGTTCGGGGTTGGATTTTGTCCAGATGGCGAAGCGGTTTTCTATCTCTGTTTTTTTATCGGCCACTTTAAGACGCTTCAGTCCTTTGGTCTGTCCGATGAAGTATTTCCAATAGTTGGCCACGCCGGCATATTTGGAGGCGTATTTGATCCGCACCTCGTCGCTGGCGGCCATGTCCTGGCTCCACACGTCGAGTTTCTGCCTGCGGATGTCAACTACAGTGGGGTTCGACTGGTTGATGGCCAGTTTCACACCCCACGAGGTGAGGTAACGGTCGGTCGATCCGGGGAAACCCATAATCATGGCGAAGTCGTCTTTTTTCACGCCACCGGCGTTGAAGGTAAGGAAGCGTTTGGGGCGCATGGGCACGTTGTCGGGGTGGTAGGCAGCGGGTTTGCCGTCTTTATCCACATAAACCCTGAACATGCTGAAGTCGCCGGTGTGGCGGGGCCACATCCAGTTGTCGGTATCGGCTCCAAATTTCCCGATTGACGAAGGGGGAGCACCCACCAGGCGCACATCGCGGTAGGTTTGGTACACGAAAAGAATGAACTCGTTGCCACTGTAGAACTCTTTCACCACGGCATTGAAGGTGGTTTTTTCGATGGCACGGTTCACAATTCGTTTCTTGTTATCTTCAAGGGTCTGGCGTCTGATTTCATCGGTCATATCGGGTTTGATCCCTTGAAGCACCTCCTCGGTCACCACCTGAATGTGGTCGAGGAACTGCACGGTGAGTTTATCGATTGGGATCTCTTCTTTGAAGCTGGTAGCCCAGAAACCGTCGGTAAGGAAATCGGCTCCCACCTTGCTCACTTGTTGGATGGAGCCGTAGCCGCAATGGTGGTTGGTGAGAATAAGCCCCTGGTCGGAAACAATCTCGCCGGTGCAACCCCGTCCGAAAAGGATGATGGCATCTTTGAGCGAGGAGTTGTTCATGCTGAACACCTCTTCCTGGGTCAGTTGCAGCCCTTTGGCTTGCATATCGGTATAGGTCAACCTGTTGAGGAGGTAGGGGAGCCACATCCCTTCGTCGGCGCGCATGGTCAGCGAACCGGTGGCCAGAATAGCAGCCAGAGCAAGTCTGGTAAGCGAAGAATTAAAAAAACGTCTCATAAATTTTATGTGTGATTTGAATTAAACACGGGGTTAAGATCGGCGGAGCTATACAAACTGATCGCCTTTTGATTCCTTCACGGCGGCCACCACGTCGCGCAGTTGTTGTTCGTCTTCTTTGCGACAGATAAGCAGGGTGTTGTTGTCGTCAACCACGATGTAATTGTCGAGGCCCTGTATAACAACCAATTTATCGTGTGGCATGTTCACCACGCAGTTGCTCGAGTTCCAGGTCATCACGTTTTTGCCCACGATGGCGTTGCCCATATCGTCTTTGGGGCGAATGGCGTAGAGCGATCCCCAGGTTCCGAGGTCGCTCCATCCGAAATCAGACATCAGCACGTGCACGTTGGCAGCTTTCTCCATCACGCCGTAATCGATCGAGATGTTTTTGCACACGGCGTAGGCCTTAGCGATGAATTCGGCTTCGGCGGGGGTATCGTACACGCCGGCACCTTTATAGAAGAGGTTGTTCACTTCTGGAAGGTGTTTGTCGAAGGCGGCATTGATGGTTTTCAGCGACCAGATGAAGATGCCGGCATTCCACAAAAAGTCGCCCGAGGTCAGGAAGGTGCGGGCCAGTTCGAGGTTGGGTTTCTCGGTAAAGGTTTTCACTTTGTGGATGCGAGGATCGGAGGGGCAAACGCTTCCCTCGTTGAATTGGATGTAACCATAGCCTGTGTCGGGGCGACTGGGGGTGATGCCCAGGGTTAGGAGCCAATCGTTGTTGCGGGCAGCCTGCAAAGCCGACTGGATGACGTTGGTGAACACGTCTTCGCGCAGAATAACATGATCCGACGGGGCCACTACGATGCAGGCATCGGGATTGCGCGAAGCAATTTTGTGGTTGGCGTAGGCAATACAGGGAGCTGTGTTGCGCCTTGAGGGTTCGCACAAAACCTGGTGAGCTGCCATGTCGGGCAATTGTTCCATCACCTGGTCGCGGTAACGCTCGTTGGTTACCACGTAGATGTTCTCGGGGGGGCAAACAGCCAGAAACCTGCGGTAGGTTTGCTGGATGAGGGTTTCGCCGGTTCCCAGTATGTCGATGAACTGTTTGGGGCGATCGGTACGACTCATGGGCCAGAATCTGGCACCAATTCCACCTGCCATGATGACACAGTAATTGTTGTGGTTCATGCTGATTGTATTTTTATAGGTAAGCAAAGATAAGTTTTTTCGTACAAGTTTAGCGGGTCTGGTGGTTATCAACGGCAGCAGATTCAGCCTGGCTGATCAGAAGGCGAAAACGCACCTGGGTCAATCTCAGCGGCAAGAACAGCTTGAGCAAAAAGCAAATCGGCGCGGGTCGTGATTTTGATATTGACCGGATCGCCCGACACAGTGGCGACGCCATATCCCATGGCCTCAACCACCGAGGCATCGTCGGTAAATACCGATGAATAAGGTTGCTGATAAGCCTTCAGAAGAATAGAAGCCTTAAAAACCTGCGGGGTTTGCACGGTAACAAAACGAGAGCGGTCAACAGCCACCGATGCATTGCCATCGAGCCTGCGCAGCGACTCGTTTACCGGTACTACAGGCACCACGGCTCCGTGCAACAAAGCGGCCTGGCACAAACGTCCAATCAGATCTGGCGACACCAGGGGGCGCACACCATCGTGCACCGCCACCAAAGTCGCGTCATTCAATCCGGCGAGGGCATTCATTACTGAGAAGAAGCGTTCGTGCCCCCCTTCAACCAACTGATGCTCCACTGAAAAGCCAAACCGCCTGCACATCGATTGCCACAAGTCGAAATAATCCACGGGCAGCACCACCTTGATGCCAGTTACCTCGCTGCACCGGGCGAAAGCCTCGATGGAGTGCATTAACACAGGCCTTCCATTTAGAAGGGCAAACTGTTTGGGCAGGGCAGTGCCAAACCGCTTGCCCGAACCACCTGCAACTATAATCGCCATGCATTTCATGCCGCAAAGCAACAAAAAAAAGAGCCGCCGGTCAATCGGCAGCTCTGTTTTTTATGGCATTTATCCTGATCAAATGATCAACATGGCATCGCCATAGGTGAAAAATTTATATTTCTCCTCAACAGCCACTTTGTAGGCTTTCATCAACAAGTCGTAACCCGAGAAAGCCGAAACGAGCATCATCATCGACGATTGCGGCAGGTGGAAATTGGTAACCAGGGCATCAGCCACCGTGAAATCGTAAGGCGGGAAAATAAACTTGTTGGTCCATCCGCTGTAAGTTTTGATATGGCCATCGATGGTTACGGCGGTTTCGAGGGCTTTCATGGTGGTGGTTCCCACGGCAATCACTTTACTGCGGCGGTCTTTGGCTGCGTTTACAATTTCGACAGCCTTTTCAATCACATACATCTCTTCCGAGTCCATCTTGTGTTTGGTAAGATCTTCCACCTCAATGGCACGGAAATTTCCCAAGCCGGCATGCAGCGTCACCTCAGCAAATTGCAAACCTTTAATTTCCAATCTTTTTAACAATTCCCGGCTAAAATGCAAGCCAGCCGTAGGGGCGGCAACAGCACCTTCGTTTTTGGCATAAATGGTTTGATAACGGAACTCATCTTCGGGCTCCACGGCACGTTTGTGGATTTTGGGAAGCGGGGTTTCGCCCAGTCGCTGGATGGTTTTTTTAAACTCTTCGTAAGGCCCGTCGAAAAGGAAGCGCAAAGTGCGGCCTCTGGAAGTAGTATTGTCGATTACCTCAGCCACCAGCGAGTCGTCGTCGCCAAAGTACAACTTATTGCCAATGCGGATTTTTCGTGCCGGATCAACAAGCACATCCCACAACCTCGACTCGCGGTTAAGCTCGCGCAAGAGAAATACCTCGATCTTGGCGCCGGTTTTTTCCTTTTCACCATACAAACGAGCCGGAAAAACCTTAGTATCGTTTAACACAAACACATCACCATCACCAAAATAATCGATGATGTCGCGAAATTGTTTGTGTTCGATGGTTTGGGTTTTGCGATTGACAACCATCAGCCTGGTTTCATCTCTGTTTACAGGCGGATAGTTAGCAATCAGCTCACTGGGAAGATTAAACTTGAACTGTGATAGCTTCATATATTAATATATTGAAAATTTTCCTCAAAAACGGATGCAAAGATACTTCAATCAAAAGGCGTTGTCAAGTGAAAGCTGTTTCTTTTACAGAACGATACACAAGCTTTTCAGAAATTCAGACAGCAATCAGAACCCAGCTCAGATTTGGGAATCAGGATTATAAAACGTGACCCATTGAGTCAGGTACATCTTCAAACGATTGAAATTTCTTTTTTGCTGTGAACCAATCTGTTTATATATTTGCAGATTCTTGTTCTGTATTATCAAAATATTGTCTCCAAACGTTAATTGAAAATGAAGAAAATAGCTGTTGTCCTGTTAACCTTGGGCATGGTGTGTTCTATGAAAGGCCAGATCGTAACACATTACCAACTTCCCGTTCCATCCATCACTGAACATCAGGGATATGCACTGCTCCAATCAGAGGGGATGATGCAATCAGCATTATCGGGAAATCCTACAGTTCCCTGGCAGCATGTTGCAGTTTTACTTCCTGCAGGCACCGAAGCCACTTATCTTAAAGTTGACCTCAGCGATCCGGTAGAACTTGTTTCCGGCACCAACCTCTTTCCTTACCAATCTTCGAGGCCTTTATCGGAAGGTTCAGGCGGCCGGTTTGAAAAAAACGAAACGGTTTACAACTCAAAAGCTACTTACCCTTCTGAGAATCAAGGCAGGTTATCAACCCATTTCCTGTATGGACATTCAGTAGCCTTCTCCACCTTCACGCCTGTTTCCTACATACCAGCCACCGGAAAACTGGTTTGGTTTACCAAAGCCAGTGTAGAAATTGGCTTTGAACCTACAAACAGGGGTGCAAGAGCTTTGCAAAACCTGTCGGCAGGCACCACTACCATCAGCACCCTTCAGAACCTTGTAAAAAACCCCGAATTGCTAAACCACTACCCCGCTGCGGCCACCAAAGGGAGCCCGGTTGGGTTGCTCATCATTACCCCTGCCCAGTTTCACGATGGTTTCGCGGCTTTGCGTGAATACTACTCAACCCTTGGAATCAGTTCTGAGCTGATTACCCCCGACGACATCTACTCCTCACAAAACGGCGTTGACAATCAGGAAAAAATCCGCAATTACCTGATCAATCGCGTTCAGCAAGACGGGGTTGACTATGTTTTGCTGGGAGGTGATGTTGATCAGGTACCCGTTCGCGGGCTGTATTGCCAGGTAAACAGCCAGGGCAGCATTTATGAAGACCAGGCCATCCCCTCTGATTTGTACTATTCTGCACTGGATGGCACCTGGGACAACAACGGCAACAATTTATGGGGCGAACCCGACGAAGACGATCTTCTACCCGAACTGGCGGTAGCCAGGCTCCCCTACTCCACAGTTGCCGAGCAGCAACGGATGTTGCATAAAGTGTTGCAATACCAGCAAAACCCGGTAGGCGACGAGCTCACCAACACCCTGATGGCTGGTGAAGACCTCTATTCCAATCCACAAACCTGGGGAGGGGATTATCTTGACCTTTTGATTGGCCATAGCGAAGAAAACGGGTACACCACCGACGGAATTCCCGAAGCCTTCCCTATTCAGAAAATGTATGACCGTGAGTTGGGTTTCTGGTCGAAACAGCAACTGATTGATAAAATCAATTCGGGGATCACCTTCATTCACCACTCGGGGCACAGCAACGTTGACTATGCCATGCGCTTGTCGAACTGGGACATCACCGACGCCAATTTCAGCGGAGTAAACGGCACCGACCACAATTACTGCCTGGTTTATACCCACGGCTGCATCTGTGGAGCCTTCGATGCCAACGACTGCATAGCCGAAGAGATGCTCAAGATACAGAATTTTGTGGTTGCAGGAGGCTTCAACAGCCGGTATGGCTGGTTCAACGAAGGACAAACCGAAGGCCCGTCGGAACACCTTCACCGCGAATTTGTTAACGCGCTATACACCATGGGTATAAAACGAATTGGGCAAACCCAGGTTCAATCGAAAGTAGCCACCGCACCCTGGGTTGAAGCTCCCGGTCAATGGGAAGAGGGGGCTTTGCGCTGGTGCTTCTACGACAACAACATCCTGGGCGATGCAGCCATGCTTATCCACACCGACAACCTGGTAGCAACCCAAGAAATACCCAGTCCGGAAAAAATTATCCTTTACCCCAACCCTGCCAATACCGAGATAAACATCACCTTACCCAATGACAAACAGGCCGTTAGAACAATCAGCATCTTTGAGCTTACGGGGAAGATGGTGACAACAATCCAAAGCTCTGATATAAAAAACACTAACTTTGGAGTCCGGTTAGCCGTTGGCGTTCTTCCAACCGGGACCTACCTGGTTCGCGTAGAAACATCAAACGGGAGCTACACTACCTTATTAGCTATCGCGAGATAGGAACCATGATATCCATTAAATACCATTCAATCCATTAATATTCATTTCTAACCAACATCTGTTATGAACAAACTGTTTACACGTTGTTTCATTTCGAGAGCTTTAGCCCTGCTTGTGGTAATCACCCTCACAGGACTTCAGCTTAGCGCACAGACTGTTCGCTACAGCGACTCCTGGTCGCGCAAAGGGTTCACCCTTGTTGAATCCAAAACATCAAACATTGCAGTTGATTACTCAGTTGAGGAGTTCACCCTGTCGCCCGTCGATGTAAAAGGCGAGTCGATGGTGAATGTTGAACTTCCCGGAGTGTTCCTGCCAGGCGACGAAGGAGCCCCCAACCTTCCGGGTGAAGCCCGCTACATCGCCATCCCTTCCGGCTCGCAACCACATGTCAGAATTATGGCTCAACGCGTTGAGGTATATGAAAACGTGAATGTTGCCCCGGCTATCCGCATTCCTTTGGAAGGCGACGACAATCCGATTGTTTGCGAAAAGAACAACCAGATTTATTCTGAAAACGCATTCTATCCGGCAAATCCTGTTCAGATAAGCGAAGTGATGCCCATCAGGGGCGTTGACGTGGTTTTGTTGGGAGTGACCCCGTTCCAGTACAACCCGGTTACCAAACAGCTGAAAGTCTATCGCGACTTGCAGATCCAGGTTGAGAACGTGGGCGGCAATGGCCAGTTTGGCGATGTTGCCTACCGCAACCGTTTCTGGGATCCTATCCTCAGCGACTTTGTGATGAATTTTGCCAGTCTTCCCCAGGTAAATTACAGCGAGCGCTACACCCGCCACTACAACACCGAAGATGACGAATGCGAATACATGATCATCACCCCTACGGGTGCCGATTTTGTTCGTTGGGCCGATTCCATCAAAAATTTCAGAACCGAACAAGGAATCATCACCAAGGTATTTACAGTTGACGAAGTTGGTGGAAACACAACCACTGCCATCGAAAACTTCATCAACAATGCCTACAACAACTGGACATTGAAACCAGCTGCCTGTCTGTTGCTTGGAGATTATGGTACTGATGGAGCAAAAAACATCATGGCTCCTATTTGGGACAACTATTGCGTGTCGGACAACATTTATGCTGATGTGGTTGGTAACGACTACATGCCCGACGTGGTGATGTCGCGCATCACTGCCAACAACAACGACCAGCTCACGGTGATGATCACCAAATTCCTGAACTACGAGCGCAACCCGCCAACCAGCCCCGATTTCTACAACCACCCCATTACAGCTTTGGGATGGCAAACCGAACGCTGGTTCCAGATTTGTTCCGAGACCATTGGTGGTTTCTTCAAATACAAACAGGGAAAAGACCCGGTGCGTATCAACAAGATTTATCAGGGAACCCCCGGATCGGTATGGTCAACTGCTACCAACACCAACACCGTGGTAAATTATTTTGGTCCTAATGGTCAGAACTACATACCCCAATCACCCACAACCTTAGGTGGCTGGGACGGAGGCACTGCCACCATGATCAACAATGCCATCAATGCAGGATCGTTTCTTTTACAACATCGTGATCACGGGATGGAAACAGGTTGGGGCGAACCCAGCTACACCAATACCAACATCAACGGTTGCAACAACCAGGATCTCACCTTCGTGATGTCGATCAACTGCCTTACCGGAAAATACAACTGGGGTAGCGAGTGCTTCACCGAAAAATTCCATCGCCACACAAAAACCGGATACAACAGCGGAGCACTCGGACTGATTGCTGCCTCAGAAACATCCTACTCTTTTGTTAACGACTCTTATGTTTGGGGCGTTTACGACCATTGGTGGCCCGATTTCATGCCCGATTACGGCACACAGCCTGCTTCGCGCGGACTGCTTCCCAGCTTTGGCAATGCCGCTGGAAAATACCACCTCAAGCAGAGCAACTGGCCCTACAATACCGGAAATAAAGCTGTAACCTATGCTCTTTTCCACCACCACGGAGAATCGTTTAGCGTGATCTATTCAGAGGTTCCGCAAACCCTCACCATGAACCACCCTGTTGAGATTTATGAAAATACTCCAACCCTGACCATCCAGGCCACACCAGGCAGCACAGTTGCCCTCACCCTCGACGGACAGATTGTTGGTTGCGAAGTAGCTACACCCGCCGGCGTTACCTTCAACCTCCCCGCTACCACAGCTGGACAGAAATTGGTTGTTGTAGGAACCCTCACCAACTATTATCGCTACAGAGCCGAGATTGACGTTATCACCGATGTGCTTGCCGCCAATTTCACTGCTCCGCAAACCCAGTTCTGCGATGAAGCTTCTGCATCGTTCGAAGATCTTTCTTCGGGTCAGCCCACTGCCTGGGAATGGACTTTTGAAGGCGGGACTCCTGCTACATCAACTGAACAAAACCCCACTGGCATCGTATATTCAACTCCCGGTAGCTATACCGTTACCCTCACAGTTACCAAAGACGGTGAAACGAACACCTACAGTGCTCCCTCATACATCACCCTGGGAACCACTCCTATTGCCCCCGTTGCAAACAATGCCGGCACTTGCTTCGAAATGACCGTTCCCGACCTCACTGCAGAGGGCGAAGGGCTGAAATGGTACTCTGACGAGGCTCTCACGCAACTGGTAAACGAAGGCCCTGCTTTCACAACCGGACAAACTGCGGTTGGAAGCTACACTTATTATGTTACACAAACCCTGACAGGTTGCGAAAGCGCCCCGGTAACCTCTGTACTTACCATCAGCGATTACCCAACCGTGGTATTTGAAGCTCCGGCTCCTGTTTGTTTGAATACTGCTCCGTTCGTTATTTCTACTGTAAATCCGGTTGGCGGAACCTTTGCTGGAACCGGAATCAACGAAAACAACGAATTTGATGCTTCGGTAGCTGGTGCCGGAAATCATGAGCTGGCCTACACCTACACCAACGAGTTTGGCTGCGCTTCAACATCAAATCAAACCATTCTGGTTAACAACCTTCCTGAAGTATCTCTCGTTCCGTTGAGCGCAGTATGTCAGGAATCTGAGCCGATAACCCTGAGCGGTGGATTGCCTGAAGGCGGAACCTATGTTGGCGAAAATGTTGAAAACGGCATCTTCAACCCAATCGTGGCTGGCGACAACGCTGTTGGTTACTCTGTGACCGATGCTACTACCGGTTGTGAAAACACCGCCATGCAGAACATCACTGTTAATGCCCTGCCTGCTGTAAACATAGTTGCCGACACTACTTTGTGCCACAACTTAACAGTTATTCTGGATGCTACCAACGAAGGTGCCTCCTATGCCTGGTCAACCGGAGCCACAACTCCCACTTTTGAAGTTGACACAACCGGCGTTGGTCTGCATGGAACCCGCAACATCTCGGTAACAGTTACCTCGGCACAAGGCTGCGTGAAGGCTGGTGAATCAGTTGTTACCTTCGAAGACTGCACAGGAGTTAACGAACTCGACAACCTGAGCAACCTGCGCCTGTTCCCCAATCCTACAACAGGTATTCTGAACATCGAACTTGCAGCTAAAAACCGTACCGATTTGAACATCACTGTAGTGAACGCTCAGGGTAATAAAGTTTTAGCTTCTGTATATCAGAACATCAACGGGCTGTTCAATGCTCAGCTTAACCTGGCAAACCTCACTGATGGAGTTTACTTTGTAATGCTTGAGAGCAATGGCAAAGTAATTAGCCAAAAAGTGGTTGTAAGAAAATAACTTCTTGCTCCATATCAATTAAAAAGCCGGTCAGCAAATGCTGACCGGCTTTTTAATTAAACATCAAACTTAATTCCCTGAGCAAGCGGCAGCTCCGAGCTGAAGTTTATTGTGTTGGTTTGCCTTCGCATGTAAATTTTCCAGGCATCTGACCCAGATTCTCTGCCACCACCTGTATCTTTTTCACCGCCAAATGCACCGCCAATCTCAGCTCCTGAAGTGCCAATATTCACGTTGGCAATGCCGCAATCGCTCCCTTCGTGGCTGAGAAATTGTTCTGATTCAACCAAATTGGTGGTAAAAATAGCAGAAGACAGCCCCTGGGGAACACCATTCTGAATGGCTACAGCCTCCTCTAAAGTGCTGTATTTCATCAAATAAACAATGGGAGCAAAAGTCTCTTCCTGCACAATACTAAAATGAGGTTGAGCTTCGGCAATACATGGCACCACATAGCAGCCCGACTCAAATCCTTCACCACTCAACACATCACCCCCGTAAAGGATTCGGCCACCTTCCTGTTGGACTTTGTTCACGGCGAACTTAAAATCGCTGACCGAAGCCTTTGAAATAAGCGGCCCAATATGCGTTGCCACGTCGAGAGGATGGCCAACCCTCAATTGTTTGTAGGCCCCGATGAGCTTGTCAACAAACTGATCATAAACATTTTCATGCAGCACAACACGACGGGTTGTTGTGCACCGTTGACCTGCGGTTCCGGCGGCTCCGAAAACCGTTGCCCTTACAGCCATCTCAAGGTTCGCGGAAGGTGTAACGATTATGGCGTTGTTGCCTCCCAATTCAAGCAACGAACGTCCAAGCCTCTCACCCACCAACCTGCTGACCTTTCGGCCCACATGAGTTGAACCGGTAAAACTCACAAGAGGTATCCTTTTATCCGAGAAAAAATTATCGCCAATTTCTGACGATGCCGCGATAACCAAATTGAGCACACCTTCAGGTACATCATTTCGCACAAGAACCTCCCTGATGATGTTGTGAACAGCCACAGCGCTAATCATCACCTTTGAAGACGGCTTCCAAATCACAACATCGCCGGCTATCAGGGCGAGCATTGCATTCCAGGCCCATACAGCTACAGGAAAATTAAACGATGTTACAACTCCAACAATGCCCAGAGGGTGGTACTGTTCGTACATCCGGTGACGTTCCCGTTCTGAATGCATGGTGAATCCATAAAGCTGGCGCGATTGCCCGACAGCAAAATCGGCTATATCGATCATCTCCTGAACCTCTCCAAGCCCCTCCTGATAAATCTTTCCCATTTCATACGAAACAAGCCTGCCCAAGTCCTCTTTTGAGTCACGCAAAGCCTGTCCGATTTGCCTGACCACCTCGCCTCGACGCGGGGCTGGTACCATTCGCCATTTCTTAAAGGCTTCGTTTGCTAGTGCTACGGTATGCTCATAATCAGCGGCGGTTGCCTGGCGCAAGCTACCGATAAGCTTTCCATCGGCAGGTGAATAGACCGAAACCTGGCGGCCGGTAGTCTCATTCCAACCCAGGCCGTTGGAAAGTCCCATATTTTCTTCTCCAATCCCCAGGCGGACCAAGGTTTCTGCAATACTAAAATGCTTGATTGTCATATAATAAATAAATTTTTAAGTCGATGAGTTAATTCTTTCTTTCAGTTCATTCACCAGAGCATCAATCTGATTGTCTGAAAACCCTTTTTCAAGAGCGGCTTCTGACAGGGTACCCCATATGGGTTCACCACACCGGATACAACGAATGCCCCGCTCGCTTAGCCATCCAACTGACTCAGGGTAATACTCGGTTAAGTCGGCTATTGAAATGCCGCTGTTAATTTCGGGGAGACTCATGTGTAGGGTATTTAAACAAAAAAACATGAACCCTGTGAAAAGGTTCATGTTCATAACAATCCGCAAACAAGATTGCACTATTTTTCGCGCATAAACGGGTATGTATAAACTTTAGGTGGAAGGAAAGTTTCTTTTATGATGCGAGGGCTTGTCCAGCGGGTCAGGTTAAGCATTGAACCCGCCTTGTCGTTGGTGCCTGATGCCCTGGCCCCTCCAAAAGGCTGCTGACCCACCACGGCTCCGGTTGGCTTGTCGTTGATGTAGAAGTTTCCGGCTGCAAAACGCAAAACATCATGAGCCTTGTTAATAGCCTGACGATCTGTAGCAAAAATAGCTCCTGTAAGCGCGTAAGGCGAGGTTTGGTCACAAACGTTAAGGTATTCTTCAAACTGGTCGTCGGGATAGACCAACAGCGTGAATACCGGGCCAAAAATTTCTTCCTCCATCGAAAGGAAATGGGGATCGGTAGTTTGAATAACAGTTGGCTCCACGAAGTAGCCTACGGAACTGTCGTAACCTCCGCCAACGATTATCTCGGCATTGCCGGCTTCGCGTGCGTGTTCGATATAGCGCACAATATTGTCGAATGATGCCTGATCGATCACGGCGTTCATGAAATTCGAGAAGTCGGTCACGTTGCCTGGCTTAACCTGGCTGAGTTCGCGTTGCAACATTGATTTTAAATCAGGCCACATGGATTCGGGAATGTAGCCCCGAGAAGCAGCCGAGCATTTCTGTCCCTGGTACTCAAAAGCACCGCGAATAATTGCAGTACCAACCGACTCGTAATCAGCCGATGAGTGGACAAAAATAAAATCTTTTCCACCAGTTTCGCCAACCATTTTGGGATAACTGCGGTACTTATTCAGGTTTTCCCCAACTTTACGCCACAAGTGGTTGAAGGTGCCAGTTGAACCGGTGAAATGAATCCCTGCCAGCATCGGATGCTCCAGCACAATATTTCCAATCAGGCTTCCGGAACCAGGAACAAAATTGATAACACCAGCGGGCAGTCCAGCCTCTTCAAAAATTTTCATCAGATAATAATTCGACAGCAGGGAAGTGGAAGCAGGTTTCCAAACCACAGTGTTGCCCATTAACACCGGCGAAACATTCAAGTTGGCAGCGATAGCTGTGAAGTTGAATGGCGAAACAGTGAACACGAAACCCTCGAGAGGCCGGTACTCAAGCATATTCAGGTTTTCCATTTCAGACAGAGGCTGATCGCGGTAGATTTTGGAGCAGAAGTAGCTGTTAAAGGTAAGGAAGTCGATCACCTCACATGCCGAATCAATTTCAGCCTGATGAGCCGATTTACTCTGCCCCAGCATGGTAGCAGCATTGATTCTTGGGCGGTATTTCCTGCGGATCAGATCGGCAGCTTTCAGCATGATGGTAGTTCGATCGAGCCACGAAAAATTGGCCCATATTTCACGGGCAGCCAAGGCAGCATCGATGGCCATTTTCACCTCGGCTTCGCCCGCCAGATGGCAATGACCCAAAACATGCTGGTGGTCGTGAGGCATCACAACCTTCTGCGTTTTCCCGGTTCTAATCTCCTTCCCCCCGATTACCAAGGGGATGTCAACAACCTGCGCCATTTGACGATCGAGTTCATCCTTAAGACACAATCTTTCAGGACTCCCAGGGGCATAACTTAAAACAGGTTCGTTTTTTGGACGTTCAAAATTGTATAATGCATTGTTCATAGTGGTAATTTTTGGATATGCACAGAAATACATATCGAGCGGCAAAAATAAATGAAACTCACGGATTACAAAAATTCAGCCTTAATAAGATCAATAAACCCACGATTCAAACCAAAGAGCCCAAGCAATGTTCAAAAAAAGCCGGCTTATAAAAACCGGCTTTTCAACTCTTAGAATCCGAAGGTGACCCCACCCAGGAAGTTCAACCCATAATGTTTGTACCCGTACCAATACTTATAGCGACTGGCCAACAAGTTGTTAAAGTCCAGAAACGCTGAAAACCGATCGGTAAAGCGATATTCGGCACCCACGCTCAGATCAACATACGGGTCGATTTCACGAATTTGCTCGATCAGCTGACTGCCACTTAAAGAAACCGAAATGGAATCGATCCGTGCATACATTTTACTGAAAGCTTTAGCGGTAGCTTTCAGTTTAAGGGCTGAGGTAAGGTTAAGCTCGCCAAAAAGCCAACCCTCCATTTCTGGAACATACCAAGCCTTAGATTGAAAAGTTGGTCGGGCCGACTGATAAGCCCCTCCGAAGATTAACCTCACAGACTCTTTCTTCTGGAAAGAAAACTCTCCAGAAACCCGCATCAAGGTTACATCGTCATAAACAACCGACATCAGGTTCTGAACACCATTCGGATCAATCGGGTGATAAAACAAAGCCATATTCTCGACCTTTGACGATGAAAAAGTACCACTAAAATCTACGAACCTACTGAAACTCGATTTAAACCCGCCATACAACTCGAACGAACGGTTGCTAAAGGCAAGAGTTAACTCACGCATTACAAAAGGGTTGGTAGCAGTAATCTTATTGAAAGAATTTTTATAATGCTCACCGCGAACACCGGCATGAACTTGCAACACATCCTTTATTACAGTAATTCCGGCTCTTGCGTCGGGATAAATATTCCACTGCGATGCCGAGTCAGAAGCCATTTCAACAAGGGCACCTAATTTCAACGAATATTCGTCGAACTCCACGTTGTAGAAAGGAGCAATACGCAGCAACGAGCTGTTGGCAGAATTGACTATAGCCCATTGATTGTTGTAATACAAAAACCCCGATTGCACACCCAGCTTCTGTTTCCGGCTACCCTTGAAAAGAGCGACATCAAGATCGGCATCGAGATGAACGTCGAGGCACAGTTCGTTGGTTTCGAACTTGTCGGTAATTAACGAAAATGCCGTCCCGAAAGCATGATTTAGAGAACCTTTTCGTTGATTCAAACTTTTAAAATCGACGGCTGCGTGAAAACGGTTATAAACCTGATGCAACGAATCCAAAGAAGGAAGCGTGAGGGGTGCGCGACCAACAGTATCAAACCCATAGTAATGAATCGAATGACGGTTGTAAGCCCCCTCCAGCCCGATGGCATAGGAACGGGTAAAGATCTTTCCAAAAGCGTCGAAATCGGTCATACTGAAACCGTTTTTGAAAACATCCTCCCCGTCGCCCTGCGATGACAAATGGCGAAAATGCAATCCGAAAGCGCTCGATTTCGACTGAGTTTTTCCAGCGAAAAATTCTACATAGGGGGTTGTATTATTTCCGAAGCCCAGTCGAGCATAATTGCGTTGGTAACGTTTTTCTGCTTCAGTTTTATAGCGTGAAGGAGCAATTTCTGTAACCGGAAAACTTAGGTACCATGGACTAGAAATTATACTATACTGAAACTGCGGCATTTCAATGACCGTATCACTTAGAACAGGGTTTTTATTGATTTTATTCGCTTCGGTAACCGAAGGGGCAAAATCCCCAACAATAGTTACCTCCTCAACCTGTCGTGGCTTTTCCTGTGCAGAAACCAGCCCGGGGGCCATCAGCATCAGCAACAATCCAGAAAGCCAAGTTTCGTTAATTAATCTTATCATATTCAATAATTTCAAAACCAATTTCAATGAATACTTAACAATTTATTTTTCGGCAGACTCCAACTCGGCCAATTTGCGAGCAGCTTCATCGCGTAAATCCTGACCCTCATAATTCTCTATAACACTCTGCAAAGTTTGTTTGGCCTGAAACATGTTGTTGGTATTTGCATAAACATCGGCCAACACCAGGAACGACTTTACCCGCCAGTAATCGTATAAGGAGAACCCGTTAATAACTTCGAAAGCCAGTTTCTCTGCTTGTTTCCAGTCCTTTTTGACAGCGGCAATGCCGGCAAGAAGATATTTTGCTTCGGCCGCTGCCTCACCTTGTGTAAGTTTACCCGTAATGGACAACTCACGTTGGGCAAGATTCAAGTTATTGATAGCCAAAGCTGATTTCCCAAGAGTCAGATGGGCTTCAATCAACATCTCAGAGCTGACCTTTTCGGTACTCATAAGGCGGGTAGCCACCAAAATAGCAGAATCAAACCGATCAGTTTTAAAATAACACCTCATCATACCTAAAGCAGCCTCAACCAGATTGTCCTTGTTATCAGCCATTTGTCCAAGCCGGTCGTACAGGCGTAAAGCTTGCGGGAGATCGTTGATTTCATAAGCAATGGCAGCAGCCTTAACCAAAGCATTTTCGGTAAACCTTGAACGGGGCAACTCAACAACACGAATAAAATCTGGGAATGCACCCTGTCTGTCTCCCTGTCTCAATTTGCAATCGCCTCTATAATAATAGGCACTAACCGCGAAAACGCCATTGGGATTTTTCTGAACGTAATCAGTAAACCCATCAGCCGATTTTTCGCAATCGCCACGCATGTATTGATTTTCAGCTGCAACATAAACCAAAGAATCCTGTTTGGCCATTGGAACCTGAACAAACGGGATTTTCTGAACATAGGCCAAATAGCCTGCCACATCGTTCATCTCCACATAAATATTGCTAATGGCCTGAAGAGCCTCGCGCGACTCCGATGTGCCAGGATAACCAGAAACAACCTGTTTTAGTTGCCCCAGTGCTTCTTCATTGTTACCTGAATTAAACAAAATCAAACCACGTCGCAACATAGCCCTGCTCACGAAACTGCTGTTTGGGTATTGAGATATCAGGTTTTGAAGATGCGACAAAGCTTCATTGTTATCGTTAAGAATCAGATAAGTAACAGCCAATTCGTATTCAGCATCATCTACCAGAGGCGATTTAGGGAATTGCTTAATCAGTTGACCAAGAGCAACGGTTTTCCCCTCGAAATTTCGAGTAACACCTTTGGCCAGGGCTAACTGAAAGAAAGCATAATCGGCATCGAAACTGGCTGAACGAGCAACCCTTTCATACCAAACAACGGCCTCGCTGTAATTTTTTTTAATGAAATAACAATCTGCCAAGCGCAACTGGGCATCGGTTACCATCTGAGGATCTTTCACCGATGTAGTACCCAGAAACTTTCTAAAATGGGTGACCGCCTCTTCATAGTCCTTCATTTTATACCATGAATAACCAACGTTGTAAACAGCAGTTGCATACTCGGGCATATCAAAAGCACCCCGGCTGATCAAAAACTTGTTGTACCAGGCGATAGCAGTTCTGTACTCACCCATCCTGTAGGCAGCTTCCCCAGCCCAATACAGCGATAAAGGTTTAACAGACTTCTCATAATTCAGCTCAGAGGCCTTCGAAAATTTATCGATAGCCTCGTTGTATTTCTTGGCATTAAACAATTCAATAGCATAGAAATAAAGAACCTTCTGGCGAGCCGTTTTTATCTTTACATCCTGAAATTTAATTTTATCGAGGGCTTCCAGCGCTGTAGCGTAGTTTTTTGAAACCAATGCCAAATTTACAAGATACTGCCAGGCCTCGTCGGTTCGTGGAGTATTGGGATAAGTTGTTACGTACTCCTGAAGGGCCCTGATGGCTGCATTGTAAGGATCGGAAGCAAGTTCATAAGAGAGTTTGGCATAATTAAACAGGGCGTTTTCCTTTGACGTTTGATCGTAAGCAGTTTGATAGGCGTCGTAGAACGATTTCTGAGCCATAGGTTTATCGGCGACTTTCAGATAGCAATCGCCAATGTGGTACAAGGCATTGTGACTAAGAGAATCGCGTCCGCTCACACTCTCCTGAAAGTGTTCCAATGCTTTTTGGAAGTCGTTGGTTTTATAAGCAGAATAAGCTACAAGATAATGCTGATTGCGATTAAGGGGTTTCGATCCCGACGATTGATACTTATCCATAAACATCAAAGCACCGGCATAATCGCCAGTTTTAAAACTTGCATCAGCCAACATGAGGGCTACCTGTTGCTTCGTCGTGGCCTCCGCCTTTTCCAACAATGGCTTACCCTCGTTCAAGAGCTCATCATATTTTTTCTGGATGTAGAGGATTTGAACAATATAGAAAGGGACAACCGACTCATACTCCTGCGCGGATTGTATGCGACGAAAATCAGACAAAGCGGTTTCATACTTTTTCCCTGAATAAGCGATAAAAGCGTAATAATAAGCAGCTTGCCGTCCCCACTGAGAATCGCTGTTTTTGATCTCGTTGAAAAAAACCGACGCGCGCTGAAAATCTTTGAGTTGAAAAGCAGCGTAACCAGCTTTAAAATAATACTCACCCACCTGATCGGCCGAGAGGGCTGAAGGCTCCACCGCTCTGAAATGGCTGGTGGCGTCGGCCCATCTTGATTCAGCGAAATAATGCAGAGCCAGAGCAAGGTGTGCCTGGAGTGTTTTTGACGAAGTAGGATGCACAATCAGAAATTGCTCCATTTGAAGCGGCCCGTCGCTGTTGCGAAGTTTCAAGGAACAGAGAGCCCCGTAAAAAACAGAATTGGCTTCAACCTGGGTTCCCGATCCATTCAGTTCACCAGCCAGATCGCTGAATAATTTGTGCGCAGCAGCAAACTTATCACGATCAAACAATTCGAGAGCCCGGGCAAACCGATTGGCCGGTTCATCATAAACAGCAGTTTGCTGACCGAGCATAGGACTCACCAGAGCAAACATGTAAAAAGCGAATAATACTCTAACTTTCATATTATGAATATCAAAACCGGATACCCGGCGGATGAAGATGCAAAAATAATGGCCTTAGCCGAAACACAGGATAAAAACGAAATAAAGAAGGAACTATTTTACAGCAAAATCAGGTATGATGGTAGGGTTCGTTTCTTAGAATTGTAAACCCCCGATACAATTGTTCCAGGAAAATCAACCTTACCAGTTGATGCGGAAACGTTAACGCCGACAAAGCCAAAAGAGCATCAGCCCGCTGTTTCACCTGAGGATCAAAGCCATAAGAACCTCCCACAAAGAAAGCTAATTGCCGAATTCCTTGATTCATACGCTGCTGTAAGAAATTGGCGAAACCAACCGAAGGCATCTCCTTTCCATGTTCATCGAGCAAAACAGAAAAATCTGATTGTGTCATCAACTTGAGTTGTGCCTCCGATTCGCGCAACATAACTTCACGCGGAGAAAGAGAACTTCCCCCATGCGCAGGAAGAACCAAAAACTGATAAGGGCAATATTTTAAAATTCTTTTTTCATAAAGACCACAACCCTCGAGAATAAACGACTCTGTGGTTCGTCCGGTAACAGCAAAAACAATCTTCATAGAATCAAATTGGCTGTAAAGGTACGAACTAAGAGCCAAAACATAGAATAAGCAAGCGAATGGTGCTCAATTTTCTTAAATTTGCAGTGAAAATCTTAAGTTATTGATTTGGATTGATTTTTGTGTTAGTCAGCCCTATGGCTAGACTTACCTAATTGTTACATATTTTTGACAAGATGAAGGAGATAAACCGGAACAAGCGCCTCAAGACCCTCAACAACAACACGCTACAGCGTGTTTTCTTGTTTCTGTTTCTGGCAATTGGCTACACGCTGACAATCACGGCTCAAAACCAAAGCATCGTACCCGAATTAGAAAAAGCACTCAGTTCAGGAAAGGCATCAGACATTTCAAAGTATTTTGCTGAGAATGTAAACATTGCAATTCCTGGAACCGACGGAGTGTTTACAAACGAGCAGGCAGGGGTGATTCTCAAGGAGTTTTTCAGGCAAAACAAACCCACACAATTCAAGTTAACCCACAAGGGAAAATCGGGAGAAGGCGCCTCTTATCTGGTCGGAAATCTATCATGTGGTTCTAAAAAATTCACGATTTACATACTTATGCGCGATTCGACCACGAAACCAGTCATCAAACAATTTCAGGCCGAAGCCGACTAACCCTGCCTCAATATTTTCAAGAATGAATATCGACGAGATTATTGCCCTCACACTGCTGGAAGACACCGGCGATGGAGATCACACCTCTCTTTCAACCATCCCTTCAAATCAATCCGGAAGAGTCAGACTTCTGGTTAAGGAGGAAGGAATTCTGGCAGGCGTTGACATTGCCAGGCGAGTTTACAAAGCTACCGATCCTGGTATCAGTTTCGAGCCGGCCATGGCAGATGGCGATAAGATTGCATCAGGCGACGTGGTATTTAAGGCAGAAGGCTCCACGGTAGCCCTTCTTAAAGCCGAACGCACCGTTTTAAACTTCATGCAAAGAATGAGTGGGATAGCCACCAAAACACATCAAATGGTTAACCTGCTCAATGGTTTGTCAACAAAAATACTCGACACCCGCAAAACAACCCCTCTGATGCGCCCGTTTGAGAAAATGGCCGTTAAAGCAGGCGGAGGAGAGAACCACAGGTTTGGTTTGTACGACATGATACTTATTAAAGACAACCACGTTGATTTCGCGGGAGGAATCAGACAAGCCATAGAGGCAGCTCACAACTACCTTAACCAGAAAGGCCTTGATCTAAAGATCGAGATAGAAGTAAGAAACCTTAGCGAATTACAACAAGTGCTTCAGACCGGGAAGATAAACCGGATTATGTTCGACAATTTTTCAACAGAAGCAATGGCAGAGGCAGTAAGAATGGTTGGGCATCGATATGAAACCGAGGCATCGGGAGGCATTACGGAAACAACCCTGCGAAGCTATGCAGAAACAGGAGTAGATTTTATTTCGGTTGGGGCCCTCACACACCACATCAAAAGCCTGGATTTGAGTCTTAAAGCATATTAACACGTTCTCCCAATGAAGGTCAACCACCATTTCAGGCGTATAGAACAAAATCTGGAGACCCGTTATACAACCTTGATAAACAGCCCGATGGTTGACCGTGCAGAACAGTATGCCCGAAAGCTGATTCTCCCTGGTTTTGACGGGATGCCCCTTTACGATGTATTGAGCTTTTTTATCAAAGGACTCTCTAAGGGAGCGCTGACACTCAGAGCCGCAGCCTTCACCTACAACAGTTTTCTGGCCATTTTCCCCACCATCATTTTCTTCTTCACAATAATTCCATACATACCGATCCCGAATTTTCAGGACAACTTATTGGCCTTGCTTCGCGATTTAATACCTCATGCCGCCTACGAAACTTTTGAAAGCACGTTGTTTGACATAGTGAAACGTCCGCGAGGGGGATTGCTATCGCTGGGTTTTGTGTTAGCCTTGTTCTTTGCCACCAACGGAGTGAACAGCCTGATAGGGGCTTTCAACCAAACCACCCATTCAATCGAGAGTCGCTCGTTTGTAATTCAAAGGCTCATCTCAGGTTTATTAGTACTCATCATATCGTTGATGGTTATTATGGCCATAGGGCTTATAACGGCAGGGCCTCCAACCATGAGGATGTTGGTAGAATTGGGACTGCTGCACAAAGATTTTGTATTCTACCTTCTTTTGGTACTGAGGTGGCTTATCATACTTGGGTTGTTTTTCTTTGCATACTCTTTTCTATACTATTTAGGGCCTTCGAGGAAGGGGACCTTTAGTTTTATATCAGCCGGCAGTTCACTAGCCACATTTCTCAGCATTGGATTATCGAGCCTTTTTAATTTTTACGTCAACCACTTTTCATCTTACAACAAGGTTTATGGCTCGATAGGCACCTTAATGATCATCATGCTTTGGATATACTTCAATGGATTAATCATTCTCATTGGGTTCGAGCTGAATGCGAGCATTTATCAAGCCCGTCAACGAACTCTTGAGAATTTAGATGCCAGAGAGCCGTAAAACAACAACTATGAAAATTAAGTTAATTGCAATTTTTTTGATCTTGCCTACAATTATCCTAGCTCAGAGAGAAGCTGATTTTTGGTATTTTGGAAACAATGCCGGACTTTCATTTTCAACAGGAGACCCTGTAGCCATCACGAATGGAGCCTTATTTACACGAGAAGGATGTGCAACGATTAGCGACAATGCAGGGAATCTTCTACTTTATACTGACGGACAAATTGTATGGAATAAAAATCATGTTCAGATGGAAAACGGAACAGGTCTCATGGGAAACTCAAGTGCAACTCAATCAGGAATAATAGTACCAAAACCAGGGTCAACTTCGATATATTATATTTTCACAGTTCCTCAATGCACCGATCCTGATGGTTTAAAGTATTCAATCGTGGATATGACATTCAACGCCGGACTTGGAAAGGTTATTCAAAAAAACATCCCACTAGTTAACCCAGTAGTTGAAAAGGTTACTGCTGTGAGACATTCAAACAACACTGACATATGGGTAATCACTCATGGACGAGACAACAACACTTTTTACTCGTACTTAGTATCAGCCTCAGGAGTAAACACAACCCCAGTTATCACGAATTCCGGATCAGTTCATGGGCCAGATATCAATAGTTATGTAGGTTATCTCAAAGCTAGTCCTGACGGCAACTATCTGGCATGTGCGGTACAATATCCTAATGGCTTTTTTGAACTATTCAACTTCAACAGCTCAACTGGCACCATGTCGAACCCCATAAAATTTTCAGGATACGAGTACGCATATGGAATTGAGTTTTCTCCCGATGAATCAAAGCTATATTTGGGGAAAATAAAACTATCCAGTTCGGATCTTCACGGAAGAGTTTATCAAGCAAATTTGCAAGCAGGTAGTAGCACTGCTATTATCAACAGCGTAGTTACAATAAATTCTCAGACAACCTATGTTGGAGCACTGCAAGCAGGCAACAACGGGAAGATATACATTACTTCAGACTATACAAATAACTTAGATGTTATTCACAATCCAAATGAACTAGGGTCTTCATGTAATTATCAATTTGCCGGCTTGAGTTTAGCAGGAAAGCAAGGGCGATTTGGATTGCCTACTTTTATTCAGAGTTATTTTTCACCCCGTTCATTCACCTATACTGGGGCCTGTTTTGGACAAACAACCTTTTTTAGCATTTTAAACCCTAACGGGATAGATTCAGCCCACTGGGATTTTGGTGACCCAACGTCGCAGCAAAACTTTTTAAGTGCTATGTCAGCTAGCCATTTGTTTTCATCAGCAGGATCATTCAATGTTACTTTGACAGTATATCAAAATGCACAAGGGGTATCCTCAACACAAAATATTGTCATAAACCCATTACCAGTTGTTGATTTAGGAAATGACACAACACTATGCGGCATAACTGAGCTTACCCTAGATGCCGGATCAGGTTTTGCTGAATATCAATGGTCAACAGGCTGGAATGGCAGGTACCTAACGGTGACCTCAGGATCAACATACGGAGTAACGGTAACAACCAATGCGGGCTGTCTCGGATATGATGATATTAAGGTCTCGTTTTTCCCGAAGCCAACGGGAAAGAGTATTTATCACGAATAAGAAATATTAAATAAGCCAAAAAATCAAAAAAAGATGAATATAGGGGTAGTTGTGGACAACATCTTCTACAATGACGAAAGAGTCAAAAATGAAGTCAAGGCAATATCCAAGGAAGGACATAATATCTTTGTCCTATGTCTCAGGTTTTCCAAATATGAGAAAACGCAAAATAATCTTAACATTTCGAATTTGCAAGTAGTTTCAAAATGGATTCCTAGAAAAATAAAAGATTTCTTATTTGGAATTCAATTATCTATTCCTGTATACCAAAAAATATGGAGTTTTTGGATAGAAGACTTTATTCACAAAAAAAACATAGACGTTCTTCATGTTCATGACTTATATTTATCACTTCCCGCCAAACAGGCCATTGGCAACAACAATACAACATTAATCACAGATCTTCATGAAAACTATCCTGCAGCTATAATGGATTATAAGTGGGCGAACTCATTCTTAAAGAGAATTATCGTTAAACCATGGAAATGGAAGCAATTAGAAAAGAAATATCTCAATGCTACAGATTATATAATTACATTAAGTGATGGGTTTAAGCAAAATCTACTCTCTAAATATGAGAATTTAAATCCTGACAATTTTGTGGTTTACCCAAATGTACCAGATGTTGAATATCTAGAATCGTTACCGATCAACTCAAATACAAAGCCAAACTCACGAAATGACAATACATTGCTTTATTTCGGAGGTGTATCAAAGAGAAGAGGTATAATTACAGTTTTAAAGGCTATAAAAATATTAAAGAACGAAGGAATTGAGATTACTTTTCATATTGTAGGACCAATAGATAATGCTGAGAAAAAAGAAGTTTTAAGAAGCATCCAGGATCGAACAATAGAAAAAAATATCATATACAATTCGTGGAAAGATTTTTCAGATATTCCTCAATTAATCTCAAATAGCACAATGTGCATATCTCCGATAATTAAAAATGAACAGCACGACTCAGGGATAGCAAACAAAGTGTTTCAGTATATGTTATTTAAAAAGCCTGTTATAGTTTCGGATTGCATTCCACAAAGAGAATTGATCGAAACTAACCATTGTGGAGTAATTTTTCATAGTAATGATGAGTTTGACCTAGCGAAAGCAATAAAAATACTTATTAATGATCCAGAGCAAGCAAAGTTGATGGGATATAACGGATATCTGACGATAAAAAACGAATATAATCTTGCGATACAAGGAGAAAAATTGAAAGAGCTATACCGAAAAATCGAATTAAAAAGAGCGAAAAATCAAAAAACAAAGAATGATTAAACAATTTAAAACATCCTTAAATCAAATATTAATTTACAGCATTGGCAATCTGTCAGCAAAGCTTACCGGTTTTGTTCTATTGCCTCTTTACACTACCCATCTCTCTTTGGCAGAGTTCGGAACTTTTGTGCTTATTGAGCCTATCTGGCAACTTCTTTCTGCTTTCCTCTCATTCAGCATTCCTACAGCATTGTTGCGATGGCTTGCACCTAACCAAGACAAACACTCCCAAAAAAGCCTGGTATTTACAGCACTAGCATCTTTAATAGGCATTCTCACCCTTTTTAATATCATAGCCTACCCATTAAATTCTTTATTTGATTCTAACGGACTGTACAACGACCCTCTATTCGCCACCTACCTCAACTGGTCGTTCCCTCTTGTTTCCTTCGACATCCTAAATCTATTGGTTTTAAGCCTTCTTCGATACAATGAAAAACCCTGGCTTTACATTGCTCTCAATACTGTTAAACTTTCGGTCAACCTGGGATTAAACGTTTACTTCATCGTTTGGCTGAAAATGGGAATAGAGTCAATCATTATCAGCCAACTTATCTCCAGTGTTTTACTTAACATACTGTCTCTTCCCTTCCTGCTAAAAAACATTGTTCCTGTATTTCAGTTTTCTGCACTTAAAGAGATGATTTCTTATGGATTTCCCCTCATTTTCACAACAGTATCATCAATCATACTATCAGTTGGCGACAGGTATATCATTAACGAATACTTTACGAGATCTGAAACCGGCCTCTATGGTATCGGATATAAAATTGGCGGCATCATCAATATGTTCATTATTCAGTCTTTTCAGTTAGGATTCCTGCCCTTTGCCTACAAAATGCTCCATGATCCGAATGCTAAAAGATTCTTCTCCAGAACACTTACCTATTATACCTTTGTATTAATGTTCAGTGCTCTTGCTCTGTCGCTGTTTGCCAAAGAGTTGCTTATCATCTTTACGGCAGGTAATTCAGATTTTCAAGGCGCGTTTATTGTAGTCCCTATTATAACCTTCAGTTTTGTAGTAAGGGGGATCCAATACTACTTTTCACTCGGACTGCACTATGTCAAGAAAACCAAATACAATGCATGGGTTGTAATGAGTTGCGCACTCATAAGTGTTGGTCTCAACTTCCTGTTAGTACCCCGATTTGGCATAACAGGAGCTGCCTTCTCTAGCGTTCTTGCTGTATCGGTAATGGCTTTGCTCTACTTCTATTTTGCTCAACAATACTATCCCATTGCGTTCGAATACAGACGTTTATTTATTCTCTTGGTGGCCGGATTGTCTCTGTTTTTCATTGGCTGGAATTCTGGTTTCCTGGGTTTTTGGGGTGCGCTGGCTGTCAAAACAACAGCGGTTGTTTCGTACCCGATGATCCTCTATTTCTTCCACTTCTTCAACAACGATGAGCTCAACCGACTCAAACAACTAAAAATCTTTCTTTTACACCTTTCTCAATTCTTCAATAAAAAAGTTGACAATTAACATATGACCGAATTTAAAATTACTATACTTGGTGCCGGAGCAATTGGCACCGCATTAGCTCAAGCCATTACTCAGTCAGACGACAGAAGAGTTGTACTATTGAGTATTGAACCAAGCGTTGTTGACTCGATCAACCAAAACCGGATCAACAACAAATACTTTCCAACCATTAAACTAAATAGAAACATTTCGGCCACAACCAACCCGGATGTATTGCAACAAGCCGACATGATTTTTATGGCTATCCCTTCTACTGCGGTAGTTGACTATGTTTTAAAACATAAAGATTTTATTAATCCTTATGCCATACTTGTAAATCTTGCCAAAGGATTTGCACCCGACAGGCTTACCATCGCTGAAAGCCTGGCTAAACATTCAAACTACGACGTGTGTACCATGAAGGGACCCACTTTTGCACGTGAACTGATGAACCAAATGCCTACAGCGTTTACAATTGCAACCAACAACCCTGTCAACATAAAATTCTTTGAAGATATCTTCAAAGATTCTCCTGTTTTTATTGATTCAACCAACGACATCAGAGGGGTAGAGATTCTAAGCATTCTCAAAAACATTTACGCCATTATTGTTGGAATTGTTGATGCAAATTTCAATTCCCCCAATCTAAGAAGCATGGTACTAACACGTGCCTTTGCTGAAATGAAAAACATCTTGAAAATATACGGCGGCCGCGAAGAGACCATGTTCAACTACTGCGGAATTGGCGATTTCACGCTCACTGCTCTCAACGACCTAAGTCGAAACCGAACACTGGGTTTGCTGATTGGCAAAGGATTCTTCACCGAAAACATCAGCGACAAGGTAGTTTTGGAGGGAAAAATTGCTGTAAATGTTATTTGTAACGATCTGGAGGAGCGAAAAACTGACAAGAAGATCTATCAAATTATGCTTGAACTGAAAAAAGTTTTTGATGGAAACTACGATGTTAGCGCATTTGTAAATCAATTGCTCCGAAACTTCTAATCAACCATGTTGTTCAGAACCTGACAAAGGGTTTTGGTAAGATTCCGGCGCGAGTAAACCAACACGTTTTGCGCATCCGAACGCAGTGTGCCATCGTTGTAACGACGCCAGAGCAACTCCATGCCCTGGCGTGTTTCAATTTCTGAGTCGTAGGATACTGCAATACCTGCTGTGGTTGATTCCAGAATTTGCCTGACATCTCCCTCCTCAGGCCCCACGCAAAAAACAGGGCGCCCCGACGACAGGTATTCAAAAAATTTACCTGTAAGTATCATGGAGGCCGAAGGGGTACGGTTGATCGCCAACAACAGTACGGCGGCTTGTTGCTGTCGCTGAATTACTTCATCGTGAGGAAGATAATCAACCAACGACAGATAAGGGGCTAATCCGTGTTGATGAAGGCTCTCAACCACCAAAATGTCGGTTTTTCCCACCAATTCAATCTCCAGGTTTTCGGCGAAACCAGGGATTTCAGCAACCATGCCCGCCAAAACCCGCCACAGCACTTCAGGGTTTCGATCCTTGTTCATTGATCCGATATGAGCGATCGTGAATTTTTTCCCCGAAAAAGGCGTGTGCGGGCCAATTATATCGGCTTCATCATATCCATTTGTTATTACATGGTAATCCCGATCAACAATACTCTTAAAATCGCGTTGCATTCCATTCCCGATCACTACCACCTCATCAGCATCCAACAGCACCTTTTTCTCCAATTGATGATGGCGCCTGTCGGCCCATTTGCTAAGCTTTAAATCCTTATAAAAATCAATCTTGGTCCAAGGATCTCTGAAATCAGCCAACCACGGCAATTTCGTTGTTTTTTGTATTTCACGGGCAATCAGATGCATCGAATGAGGCGGACCCGTCGAAATAACAACATCCACCTTGTTGTTTTTGAGATATGATTTCAGAAAACGAACGGAAGACTTGATCCAAAACATACGGGCATCGGGTATAAAGAAGTTGCCCCTGATCCAAACCATCAGATTCTGAATACCGGAGGGTTTCTTCTTCTCGGAAAGAAACCCGGCTGCCAGCCGTTCTTCTTTCTTCATTCCAACAAACCGCTTGTAAATATCAAAGGGCTCCCATATCGGACGGCGAATCACACCAACTCCAAAAGGTATATCCTTTTCAAGCGACGAGTCAAGCACGAGAAATTCGGGGTTTTCGGGAGTATAAACTACGGGCTCCCATCCAAATTCGCGCATATATTTCACGAATTTCAACCAACGCTGAACCCCGGCTCCACCACTTGGAGGCCAATAATAGGTAATGATAAGGGCTTTCTTCATTGAATACGGAATACCAATTCTGCAAAAAAGCCCGCTTATGACAAACTGCCCTGATCAACTTCGCGGTTGCTCAGGATGAATTGTCGAATCTCAAAAAACAGAGCAATTGTTATTAAAACCAAAAGGAGAATCGAGCCTGCCATCGAGATCTTTTCACCGGTAAAATAAGTTTCCGGTTCGAACCTGAATTCAAGGGTATGATCACCTGCCGGAATAACCATGGCACGCAGAACGTAATTAGCTCTGAAATGAGGCTTTTCAGCACCATCCACATAGGCTTTCCATCCATGAGGATAATACACATCAGAAAAAACTGCAATTTGATCAGATGTTGATTTCGATTTATAGTTCAACTTATTTGGCGCGTATGAAACTAACGTAATTACGGCAGCAGAATCAGAAACCGGCTTCCACCCCTCTAAATACTGGCTGAATCGTTTATCAACAATCACGGTTGACGAAGGCTCAAAATTACTCAATGCCTCCATTTCCTGATTGGCATCATCAACCAATTGATACCGATCAACAAACCAGGCATTACCCAAGGCTTCCATGTTGACCTGAACCTGTGGAACCCGCTTCTCGTCGGGAACAATGAAGTACTTGGTGTTAAGCATGTTGAGCACTTTCATGTTGTTCTTTGAGATTTGGTGCTCGATAAGCTCTTGATAGCGTTCAAGCTTAGCGCCATGGTAGCCTCCGATACTTTTGTGAAAATAGGATGTTGAGGCATCGTTGAAGGTATTGGCAGCCAAGTTCATAACCCGGTAGTATGGATCAGTATCCTTTAAAATCAATTTATCGGCATTGGAGGGGGTAAACGGGCGGTCAACCAAAGCAGCCCGCACAAAGCTTTTTTCGTTAAGATACCTCCGGTTGATGGTGTACATGTCGGCAACTACAAGCACAGAAAGGCCTACAAACAGCAAGGCCCGATGCAGCTTCAAAAAACTCCAGAAATACAAAAGAGCCCCTGCCAACACAATATAGATGAACGATCTGAAAGCATCGGCCTTAAAAATGGAGATGCGCGCAGTTTCAAGATTGGAAAGAAACAACGACACTTGTGCTGCTGTGTCTCCCCCTTTTGCCTTCATGGGTTCATACTGAAGAACTTCCTGAGCACTAAGAAAATCGAAGAAAGCTGTGGGGAGCAATGCAAAAATCAAAGAAATGCCCGCCGTTGTGCCAAGTGCTATAAAGAACTTATTTCGTATTTTGGCAATGCCTTCCGAACTGGAAGCGAGCTGATTTAGGGCAAGAAAAGCCAAAAAAGGAATGGTGAGTTCGGCAACAACCAGTGTCATCGATACAGCTCTGAACTTGTTGTAACCGGGCACGTAATCGAGGAAAAAGTCGGAAAGGGGCATGAAATTATGACCCCATGCCAACATGATGCTCAGCACTGTAGCTATCAGCAGGGCCCATTTGAGCGGCCCTTGGACAATCATCAGTCCTAAAACAAAAAGGAAAACGACAATGGCACCCACATAAACCGGTCCTGAAGTGAAGGGTTGGTTGCCCCAATAGGCATTACTCTGGGCAACATACTGTTTCATCTGCGGGTCAACCTTCTTCAGGGCCTCTTCATGGTTGCCAATGGCATCACTGGCTCCCCCTTTAACATTCGGGATCAGCAGACTCCACGTCTCTCCAATGCCATAGCTCCATTGGGTGGCATAATCCTTATCCAACCCGCCGGTTTGATTGTTTTGATTTACAGTAAGTTCTGATTTTCCTCTGGTTGACTCCTTTCCATACTCCCACGTAACCCAAAGGTTGGTGAAGGATGGCAGCACAGCCAAGCCTGCAGCAAGAACCAATACTGCACTGGCCTTGGCAAAATCAGGGAGCTTTTTCTCTTTGAATGCTGTAAACTTTAAACCTGCAGCTACAATCAGAATGGTAAGCAACAGATAATAAGTTATCTGCAGATGGTTGGCTGTAAGCTGTAACGCAACGGCGAGTGCTGTAAGCGCACCACCAGAAAGAAGTTTTCCTCTGTAGGTAAGAATCACACCAGCAAGTACGGGGGCCATGTATGCCATGGCGTGAGCCTTCGAGTTGTGACCTGCCTCAAGTATGATAAAGAAATAGGAGGAGAAGCCATAGGCCAGAGCACCGAGCAGAGCTATCCACGGATCGATCTTCAACACCCGGAGCAAGACAAAAAAACCTAAAAAGCTAAGGAACAAAAAGCCAGCGGCACCAGGCAAACCCAATCGCAGAAACAAATCTACTTTCTTAATGAGATTTGCAGGATATTGTGTCGAGATTTGGTATGCCGGCATTCCGGCAAACATCGAGTTGGTCCACAAAGGCTCTTCACCAGTAGCAGCTCTGTAGTCCACAATCTCTTTCGACATGCCGGCCCAGTTTCTGATGTCGCCCTGTTGGATTTTTTTCCCTTCAAACAGCGGGGCAAAATAGATCATTGCTAAAGCAACAAACACAATAACAGCAGCAACAGCCGGGATGAATTGGAAGAAACGGTTCTTTTGCATGGCTTAAGTTTTTTATAGTAAAGGTAACGGCAGAGGCAACGAGAGACAATACTCATTGAATCTGTTCCGGGGTTCAAAGGTAAAAAAAACAACGATTCGCTCAGCGAGGGTTCTGCACGCCACCCTTCACTCTTTTATTTCCTCATAATCAGCATACTCCCCAACATTATCGAGGTTCCCTTTTCTAACCTGATGTTCGCCCGGGTTCAAAGTTACCTTACCTGGTCGGGCCGATTTGGGGGGATCATGTTCAGGCATTTGAAAACCAAACCGTTTCGACAACCTGCGCATATAGGCTTTAGCCAGCACGGGAACCAACAACCTGCTGATCCACCCGAGCAGATAAAACGACAGAACAACGATCAGAACAACCTCAAAAAAACCAAGTGATGCTTCCATCGGGCAATATTTTAAAAAACGGCAAAAGGAGGTAATGAACTGTCATTACCTCCTTCCGCCTGTAACAAACAGCGGTCATATACTTTGGGTATTATTTCCGGTCGAGATTCTCGTCAGATACCGTAAGTTTCCAGCGGCCTTTGAGCCTTCTGGCTTTAAGAACTTTGCGACCGTTAGCGGTGGCCATGCGGCTGCGAAAGCCGTGTTTGTTCACTCTTTTTCTTCTGGATGGCTGGAATGTCCTCTTCATAACGCAATATCTTTTTTGGGAGTGCAAAAGTACGGTTTTTTTTTATGTGAGCAAACTTAATCTTATCTTTTTCAAGAAAAAGTTAACCTGCAAAAAGTGGAGCCCGTCAAAAGCACTCTTTATGACGGGCTCCTGCTTACTTCCGCTGTGAGGAACAATCGGGTAAGCTACCCAAGGTTAAACAAACCGCTTCCGGGTTATTTTAAAGGGATATCCTGAAGTGTGGCAACAAGAAAATCCCAGAATTTCTGCACAGTAGCCACATTCACCCTTTCGTCGGGAGAATGCGGTGAGCGGATGGTTGGACCAAATGAAATCATATCCCAGTTGGGATAAACCCCACCCAGCAACCCACACTCCAATCCGGCATGAATAGCCTTAATCTCGGGGATCTTTCCATAAAGACCCTCGTAAACCGATTGCATTTTTTTAAGAATTGGCGAAGCCATGTTGGGCTTCCAACCAGGATATCCGCCGGTGAGTTCTACTTCAGCACCTGCCAATTCAAATACCGAACTGAGCATTGCGGCCAGATCTTCCTTAGCAGAATCAACAGAACTGCGCATGAGACACGACACTTTCACTTCTCCGTTCACAGTTTTCACGCTGGCCAGGTTGTTTGAAGTCTCAACCAGGCCCGGCATCGAATCGCTCATCCTGATAACTCCATTGGGGCAGGCATACACTGCATTGATTACCGACCATTGTGCGGCAGTATCCATCAACGATGCAGGCAATTCAACGGGTGCTACCCCGAACTGAAGACTGGGTTCGGTGGCCGACAATTCTGCTTTATATACCGACTCAAATCGTTTAACACATTCGGTAAGTTTTTCTGCTTCAGATGCCGGAACTGTAACCACTGCAACAGCTTCGCGCGGAATGGCATTGCGCAATCCGCCACCCTGTATGTCGGCAACACGCAAGCGGTGCTCTTGGGCAGCATGTTTTAGAAACCTAAAAAGCAACTTGTTGGCGTTACCGCGACCTAAAACGATATCCATTCCCGAGTGACCACCCTTTAAACCGCTTACTACCAATTTAAATGCAGCCAGATTCCCGGGGAGAGCTTCTTCTGAATATCCGAAAGTGATGTTGGCGTCGATGCCTCCTGCGCAACCCACATACAACTCACCTTCATCTTCCGAATCCATATTCAACAGGATGTCGCCCTGCAGCACATTGGGTTTTAAGCCAAAGGCACCGGTCATCCCGGTCTCTTCATCAGCGGTAAACAGCGCCTCGACAGGGCCATGAGCTATATCGGTCGATTCAAGAATGGCCATAGCAGCTGCCACGCCAATGCCATTATCGGCACCCAGGGTGGTGCCGTTGGCTTTCAGCCATTCACCATCAAGCATTACCTCGATTGGATCTGTGGTAAAATCGTGTTTTTTATCGGAATTGGCCTGAGGCACCATATCCAAATGCCCCTGAAGAACAACGCCGCGACGATTCTCCATCCCTTTGGTGGCCGGCTTGCGAATAATCACGTTGCCTACTTCATCCATAAAGGTTTCAAGGCCCAGGCCTTTGCCAAACCCTACCATAAATTCGCGGATTTTTTCTTCGCTTTTCGACGGACGGGGGATCAAAGTAAGGCTGCGGAAATGTTTCCACACTGCCTGTGGTTGAAGTTGATTTAAAATTTCGTTCATGATTTATACACGTTTTTTGGTGTTAGAAAATATTGTAAGCAACAAAGTTATAAAAAGAATGAATGCGACACTTAGTGAATATGGACTACGGCCTTGGTTTCAAAAAATTCCTCATAAAAGTAATTTGTCAGGTGGTAAACGTGGTAATGGCGGTTCAACTCCTGCAATTCCTGCTCCATATCACCACCTTTGATATAAAGGACCCCGTTTCTGAGGTGGTTGATAGAATCGCGGCGGATTACACCTTTTACCCATTCCCAGAAATCGGGCAGCCGCGTAACTGCGCGGCTGACAACAAAGTCGAACTTCTGTTTCACGTCCTGAACCCGCGACCAACGTGGCTCAACGTTGTCAAGACCCAGAGTCTGAGAAACAGCCTCCACAACCTTGATCTTTTTCCCAATACTGTCGATGAGAGTGAATTGAACTTCGGGGAAAAAAATCGCTAGAGGAATTCCAGGGAAGCCACCTCCTGTTCCAACATCAAGAACATAAGTGCCTGGCTGAAATCTGATAATACGCGCTATAGATAACGAGTGGAGGACGTGATGAAGGTAAAGGTTCTCGATATCTTTGCGCGAAACAACATTGATTTTTGTATTCCAATCGGTGTAAAGCTGCTGCAATTGAGCGAACTGATGCAGTTGAACCGGTGTAAGGGTCGGGAAGTATTTCGTGATTATCTCCATGTTTGTATTTCAACCACCTATGTTTTTTTGAGCATTTGCAATAATGGATGTAAAAGTAAGAAAAGGCCACAGAATACCATCCGGTTGAATCGACACAAACCGCAAAGAGTACCCTATCATCTTGAAATATCGTAATTTCGCACTGCGAAAAAGAACCGATATGTTACGATATTTCTCCCTATTGCTCCTTACAGGACTGATTAACATTGCATGTGCACAAACCGACAGTGCTTTTACCATTCGCGAACGCTACATTACGGCTTTCAGGCAAATTGCCGTTGAAAAAATGAAAGAGTACAAAATTCCGGCAAGCATTACCTTGGCACAGGGTGTTTTAGAATCGGGCGCAGGAAGAAGCGATCTGGCTGTGTATGCCAACAACCACTTCGGAATCAAATGCCACAAAGGCTGGGAAGGCGATTACTTTATTAAAGACGATGATGCCAAAGGTGAATGCTTCAGAAAATACCGGCTTGCCGAAGAATCGTTTCGCGATCACTCCCTTTTCCTAACCTCACGGGCTCACTATGCCCCGCTTTTTAAACTCGACATCCTCGACTACAAAGGATGGGCCTTTGGTTTGAAGGCTGCCGGATACGCCACCAACCCCAATTATCCTCAATTGCTCATCAAAATCATAGAAGATCATAAACTTTATGACATTGACCGGTTGGCGCTGGAACCGGCCCCTGTTCTGGTAGCAGAAGAGAAGGCAACCACAGATACCGACCCCGCAAAAAAAACAGAAACTGATCAGGATGTTGACCAGGGTTTTCGCCTTCAACAATATGCCACGGGGCCGGCCGATCGTCAAATTTTCCTCCTCAACAAGCTTAAATGCGTGGTGGCCAAGCCCGGTGACACCTTTACAGCACTGGCTCTCGATTTCAGGTTAACCCCTTCTGATCTGCTCTATTTCAACGATCTATATTCTGGTTACGTGCTGAAAGCCGGCGACATCGTGTTTCTTCAGAAAAAAGCCAAGACTACCGACAGAGATTTTCATGTTGTGAAACAGGGCGACAACCTCCACAAAATAAGCCAAATGTATGGGATCAGACTCTCGTTGCTGGAACGAAGAAATCACCTCAGCAGTTCAGAACCGCTCAGTCCCGGAACTAAAATTTCGCTTAACAACCGCAAATAATACCCTTATGGAAGAATCTAACGAAAAAGTATCTCAACTCATTCCTCACTATAAAATATGGATTACCGACGAGCACGGGAACGGTATCCTTGGGGATGGTAAATGGAAAATACTAAAGGCTGTTGTAGAACACGGATCGCTGGTAGCTGCATGCAAAGCTTTAGGCATAACCTACAGAAGAACCTGGGGCGATTTGCAAACCATTAGCAAACAACTCGGATTCCCGTTGTTAGCCACTTCGCGTGGCGGGCGCGACGGGGGATGCAGCGTTTTATCACCTCAGGGCGAATGTCTTGTAAAAGCATTCGACAGGTTTCATGCCTCTACCGATGCCACGGTTAACGAAGCTTTGCAGAACTTTCTCAATGAGGTGAAGACCATTAACAGCAATGACTGATTACTCTTTCCCGATTCGATAACCCCATACACGGTTTGCGCCGGCAGTTACCAAAGTTGGCACCGGCAGCGATCCCTGTTTTAAAACTATAAAAGGTGTTGATCCCTCGTAGGGAATCGAACGGAAAAGACCTTCTTTTGAGAACAAGTATATTTCACTGGTTTTTTGACTAAAAACACCCAGCAAACTCTGGTTTCCAGCGGTGAACAATTCAGGAATATCGGTAACAGATCTCCGAAACCTGTATTGCAACAGCACGTTTTTAAACCTATCGTAAACAACCAATTGCGGACCGTCGATATAGATAAAGTCATTGCTTCCGTCGCGGTTAAGATCGCCGTAAACAAAAAGATGGTCTTTGGAAAAACGATCAAAAACAGTTTTTTCGACTTTGCCGCCAGCCTGAACATAAGTCAGGTTGCCCTGCTGGTCGGTGGTAAGGAAAACCCCTTTGTTGTTGGTTTCGTTAATATAGAAAGTTGAATGGGTGTTGTTGGTAAACGACCCCCGGTTTGTCATCAATTGTTCACCTTTTAGGTTAGTTATCACCACATTGCCATTGGCTTCAGGGATCACCAGGTAATCGGTGTTGCGTTCACGCAAGTGGCGCAACGATCCCGAAACGGGATGGTTCATCCGAGGTTTTTTCCACACAGGATCGGGTGTGCCATTGGGTTTGAAAGCGTGCACAACATGGTTTTCGCCGGGAACATAAATTCGAAAATCGCCCCCTTTGAGTTCAACCACCGACGCCGCAGCCAAAGCACGCTCGGGCAATTTAACCGGGAAAGGCTTCACCATATGGCCATTGGCATCAACAAGAAACAAAAAATTGGGAGAATTAAAAAGGTATTGAATCTTGCCATTTTTGAAAAAATCGACGCTGTGAACACCCCCCAAAGGGACTTCCGGCAACTGGATGGTCCACAGCAAACCTCCGGTTTCATTAATCAGACTCATGGCATTGGGCTCAGAAAAAACCACCACCCCCTGCTTCCCGGGCAACCGGTGTCCGTTCACCTTATAGGGCTGACGGATAACTTTTCCAGGCAAAACCACTTCCCACGAAGCCTGGTAGTTTTTTGCCGCGGAATCGATGGCACCTGCAAGCGAATCGGCCATTTGCCTCCATTGACCACTGTCAGCAAGAGCCCCGTTCAGGGTATCGACAGCAGGTTCAGGTGCTGCCTGAATTGAATCGTGCGACCTCTGCTTTACAGCTATATGAGTAAAACACAACTCATCGGCTCCCGAAAACTGCAAGCCCACACCTTCTATCTCTTTAAGCCCCTCTGAGCTTCTGTCCCAGACAACCGCTGTACTGTCGTCGAAAAGATAGTGGTGGAATGCTATTGACCGGGAAGTATTGTAGTAGAGGTAGATGCTTGACTCCACCGACATTTCTTCGGCGAAACGCTGGTAAGCCGGATCGTTAGCCAGTGTTTGCCCTGTAAGATAGCTGATAAGCATCTGGTGAATATGATCGGCGGAGGGGCAGAAAATGAAATAATCGTCGAGGCGGAAATAATAAACCTGGTCAAAGTCGGGCATCACGTTTTGAAGGAAGCGTCCGAAGAAATCGGCAAACCTGATGGCACGAACCTCACGGCCATTGATGGACAGCACCTTCTTTTGAAGCGATGACGGGATGGTCTGGTTGAGCATGCGGGTAAGCTGATCGGCATTGCGGCTTTTCACAACCACGAGGCTGTTTTCCGGGACCGAAGCAAATCCGGCATTCACCTGCGCTACCACGATTTCGCTCAGGTCGGCATCCTTCAGGTTTTGAACCGTGGAAGCGCGAAGCAGGTCAGGGCTATCGACAGATTTCGACGAACTCAGATAATTGTTGTATGAATCAGCAAAAGCATTGAAATCGTCGAAACGGAAAGCAGCAAGATATGCTGTGGCAGAGGGCAACATCTCGAGACTGGTAACAACCCCGGGTTGCTGATGGCGAAACAACCTTAAAAAATCGGAACCAAGCGGACGCGTATAGCCAGACAGCAGCAATTGGTTGGAATGAACCACCAAATCGAGGCCCGACCAACGGGCAAAGTTCTTTAACTTCTCAAAACCAGGAACCAGAGCCCGGGTTGACAACGACCTCAGGAAACCGGGTAACCGCGAGAACTGAATGAAGAGATTGGCATCAACGTTTTTTCCGGCCGTGCGACTCACTTCAGCAAAGGCATCATCGTTGGCCAACGATTGTTTCGAGGAGAGTTGCGCCCAGGAAGCCTCCACGATCTTCTGCGAATAGCTTCCAACAAACAACCCGTTGCTTATGTAGTAAAAAACAGGGGCTGATGCTCCCTGGAAAGAGACCTGACGCAGATTATCAGACCCTTGAACTTCGAGAGACGTTCCAAACCGGTTGATGAATTTGTTGACCGAGATGGGAGAAAAAGGCACCGGCATCTGAAGAATAAAAAGGAAATCGGCGGTGGTATCGTTCAACGGATTGAGACTAATTATGAGCTCCTTATCTTCGAATACCCGGTGCAAATCGGGGTCACTAACCAACACCGAATCAGCTTTTTTTATAATACTGCTGATACGACTGAAGGTGGATATTTTGCGCAGCGATGCCCAAACCTGATTCTCGCCTGAAAGCTTTTCCCACAAGAGCGCGGGGCCACTAACACGCAAAAGTGCCACAGCATTGAGCGGAACGGCTTGCAACGGAGGCAGTGCCGGCCGGGTGAGGTACTGGTAGCCAAACCATCCGGCCACACCTGCAAGGGCGAACAAGATGATCCCTATGATGGTAAAAACTTTTTTTCGAACCATGGAGCTTCGTAGTTTGATGTCGCGAAATTTTGTTCAAAATTACAACATTGCTTCCAGATGTATAACCGCACCCCGACACATTAAAGATAAAGGGCTACTGGAAATCGAGCGAAATCTGCCGTTTCAGATGAAAAGTGGTGCGATGCAGAGGGGTGGGTCCATAGCGGGCGAGGGCATCTGTGTGAGCCTGGGTGGCATATCCCTTATTTCCAGCCCAATTGTATTGCGGGTATTGATCGGCCACCTGATCAACCCACGCATCGCGATGCGTTTTGGCCAGAATGCTGGCAGCGGCAATCGACATCCACAGTCCGTCGCCTTTTACATGGCACTGATGCTTCACATCGCGCCAGGGCTTGAACCTGTTGCCATCAACAATCACAAAAGCCGGCACCACTTCCAATTGATCAAGAGCCAGGTGCATGGCCTTGATAGAGGCTTGAAGTATGTTGATGCGATCGATCTCCTGATGATCCACCTGCGCCACAGCCCAGGCAACAGCTTGCTGTTCGATTTGGCCACGAAGTTCTTCACGACGGGCAGCTGAAAGTTTTTTGGAATCGTTGAGCAAGGGGCAATCAAAAGCATCGGGAAGAATAACCGCAGCAGCAAACACGGGGCCGATCAGGCAGCCGCGCCCAGCCTCATCACAGCCTGCTTCAGGCCTTTGCCCCGAAAAATTCGGTTTTAAAATTCCCCCTTTCATAACACACCAAGGTTTTGCAGAATCACAGTAAGAAACAACACCACCAAAAACAAATTGATCAGCATATGCCGTTTTCTGGTAATCAACCATCCCGAAATAAAAGCAACCCCCGGTATGGTAACCAGGGCAAGGTGGTAGAAAACCTGTTGTCCGGCGAAAAAGCCGCTTCCAATTCCGAACAGAGCAAACCAGGTCAGATTCCACACTTTCTGGCGAAAACTAAGCACATTCTCGAAAAGCGAACCCATATGAAAACGGTACCCGGCCATGTAAAGCAACATGATCAGGCCTGCCACAAAAAGTTCTGAAACATTGGGCCAGGTTTGCAACGTCAAGGGGTTTGCAAAACGAGGAACCATCAGGGGTGAAAGCAGGTGTAGCTGATCGGAAAGGAAGAGCCATGAAAGGGCGAACACAATGGGTAAAACACCGCCAATAAGCGAGATAACCCATTCGCGCCAGGCAAATACCCTGTTAACAACAAAACTGATCCATATAAACAAGAGAAAAAAAATGGCAGGAGGATAAACAAAGGAAGCCAGGGTTGTGGCACCAGAAGCAAAAAACAGCGTAACGTAGAGCTCTGAGGCATCGGGGATGTGAAGCATAAGCATCAGAAGCATGAGCACCAAAGGTACCGCAAGTGTCACGCTGTTAACCTGCAACAAATGAGGACCATGGCTAAAGAACAACAAATAAAGAAAGGCAGGAAGCAGGGTGTTGCGTTGCACAAACTCCTTGGCGCTCAAAAACCGATTAAAAACCAAGGCCTCAACAACTGTAAGCAACATAGCGGTGATTACTCCCACCAGAGGCACAGCAGCAAAAGGCTTTAACAACGCGAGCTGAAGAGGAGTGAGACCCTGAAGATCTAGAGGTTGCGGATGCAACAGCCCTTCGAACCACAAAAGGGCCGTTGTAATCAAGAACAGAAAAACCTGAACCGGATAGTTGGTTTTAAATAGCTTAACAATCATAGGAGGTTGGAGCTTTCAGAAGACAAAGGTCGTGCTTTTAAATTTATGAGGAAGCGTGTTCCAGAATCTGTCTGTAAACCTCGCTCCAGCCGGTCCAGCGTCCGGTTTCGCTGTGGGTTTCGTTGTGCCACAAGGTAGAAAAAACGCCTCCTACTGCCTTCACTTCGTCGGCCAGACGACAGGCAAACTCCACAGCTTGTTGGTTGTCGAGGTTCAAATAATCTTTCATGGTACCATCCATCACGGTAAAGGGGTGTATGGTAAGCGGCGTTACAGTGTCGAGGTCGAGATCGTAGAAGGGATATGGGACACAGATTCCTGCTCTGAAACCGGCATCGGCGGCAAAGCCCATGGTATAATCATGAGCAATATTGAGGTTGATGAGGTTGCGGTAGGTAACCGGGAGGTCGAGCTTCAGAAAATGCTGGCGGCTGAGGGTTATTTCGGAGTTGAGCAACTGGTTCAGGCGTGTCACTTCGCGCCTGAGGGTGTTGAATCCGCTGTTGGATGCATACGATGGGTGAATCCCCACACGGGCATAGTCGGCCAGCGATTTAACCAACATTCTGAAAGGGTAGTTCTGCACGGGTATGTTTTTATCAAGCCTGCCATAATCGGCAAAAAGGACGAAATAGACAGCTTCGAGCCCCAACCGTTGATGCAACTGGTGAAACTGCTCAAACACATCGAACGGATCGGGCATGGTGCCGGCTAAAACCTTTGCCCTTACAACGGCCTGCTGGAAATCGAGTTGGCGCAGGTTTCGGGCAAAACCGCCCACCGAACGCAAAAACCCTTTGTGCTTGTAAGAAAAAGCCGAATCGATATCAACCGTGGGCTCACACCTGTAAACAGGCAGTTTCATTTTCAGCGAAGGCCACCTTCTGAGCAACTCGTCGCGCAGGAGCATAGCCCACAGGTTAACAACAGGCCGGTGCAAGAACCCCTTTTTAAAGGCCAGACTCTCGCGCGCGCTAAACCTGCCGAATTCGTCGCGCCGGTAAGGAAGGTACTCTTCGTAGCGACTCACCATGTAAAAGGCAGCCGCGAAGAGATCGAATGGCAAAGCCGATTTTTGGTTGGAGCTGCGAAACAACACCGGCAATCCCTCGTGATGGCCAAAACCGGTTTCAAGAGAATCGATACCTCGTTGAAACAAAAGGTTATCGGCACCAAAATGGAGCGAGTCGTCAGGAGCTACCCGTCCGTACGAGAACTTGGGGCCTACCCTGGTGCGGTACACATCGGCATCGGTAGTGATTTGATAATCGATGCCAAGCAGCTTTCCCAGGATCAGCGAAAAGGTGTATTTGGTGCGGTTGGTTTCACGTGGCAAAAAGACGAGCAACATAGTTTCGGGATATTGAATTTGCAAATTTGATAAATTTGCGGGCATGAACACCCTTTTAACAAAAATTAGTCGCGGATGGCCACTTCTCACAGGACTTCTTGTTGCAGTAATCCTGACAACATCCTGTTCGGCATCCCGCAATTCGAAAAAGCGGCGCTACCATCGCAAGGCTCCCTGTCGCGAATGCCCCTCGTTTAGTTACAACACCCTTCACGAAACCACAGCAGATTTCAAGGCATGAATTTATCACAACTGGAACACGCGCTCAACCGCTTCATGCCGCCTGGAACCGCACCCCTCTACGTCAGACAAATTGAACCTGTAAGAGGTATCAACTTCAAACTCACCCGCGAACGATCAAGCAAAAATGGCGACTACCGCCCCAATGTTACCCCGTGGCGTCACCAAATCAGCGTCAACATCACCCTGCCCCCTTTTCATTTTCTGGTAACCTTGCTTCACGAAACCGCCCACCTGATGGTGCATGAGCGGTATAAAGCGCACGGCGAACCACATGGATCGCGTTGGCAGGCCGCCTTTGCCGAACTGATTGTACCTTACATTCAACCGGGAGTGCTCCCGCACGAAATGGCCCACGCCCTCTCGAACCATGTAGCCAAAGGATTTGCCACCACCACTGGCGATCCCCTCCTGTTGGCCGTTTTTCGCAAACTCGACGGTTCGGCAAATTTTATCACAACCCTCGAAACCCTTCCCGACGGGGCCGTTTTTGCCCTTCAGGGCCAATTGTTCCGCAAAGGGCAGAAACTAAGAACTTTTTATAAATGCTTATCGCTATCCAACCAACGCGAATACCGCGTGCGAGCCACCGCCGAAGTTGAAAAAGTGAAGATGTGAGGCTGGTTTCTGGTTTCTGGTTTCTTGTTTCTTGTTTCTTGTTTCTTGTTTCTTGTTTCTTGTTTCTTGTTTCTTGTTTCTTGTTTCTTGTTTCTTGTTTCTTGTTTCTGGTTTCTGGTTTCTTGTTTCTGCGGTGACTGAGCGATTCCAATTTTGAGTTTGTTTTCTCCTATAAATCCGTGTTAAAACAGACGAAGAGCTACAAGAGAGCGCCCCTCTCCTCGCCCCTCGTCCCTCTAATCCCTCGTCCCTCTCGCCCCTCGTCCCTCTCGCCCCTCGTCCCTCTCGCCCCTCGCCTCCCGATCACTATCCGGGACGTCCCTCTTCCCTCTCGTCCCTCGCCCCTCGCCCCTCGTCCCCTCTCCCTTTCCCTCTCCTCTTGATCCGTTTCTCATTTCGTCCAGACAGAAAAAAATTCTACCCAGACAAAAAAAAATTCTATCTAGGCAAAAAAAAATTCTGTCTAGACAAAATTTTTTTTTGCCTAGATCCATTGAAACGCGAACCTTGATTCGTTGAACCAAACGATGGCTTGCAGAGAAAAAAAGCCCTATCATCATCACCCCACTCCCCCATCCCGCTTCCGATGTCTATCGGAACTCGCCTCCTTCTCCCCCTCTCCCTCTCGTCCCTCGCCTCCCGATCACTATCCGGGACGCCTCTTCGCCTCTCGCCTCTCTCCCCTCTTCTCCCCTTCTCCCTCTCGTCTCTCGCCTCCCCTTCTCCCCCTCGCCCCTCGCCTCCCGATCACTATCCGGGACGCCTCTTCGCCTCTTCGCCTCTCTCCCCTCGCCCCTTCTCCCCCTCGCCCCTCGCCTCTAATCATGCTTAATCAGCAGGCTTCCCGGCGGTGGCGCCGGATGGCTGGTGAAGTGCATGGCGTCAGCAGCGGAGCAACCCTGGGCTGTGGTAACGGTTACGGAATAGGTTCCGGTTGACATCACCACCAGGGTGGAGCTGGTGGCTCCGGTGTTCCACTGGTAGGTGTAGCCTGCGCCGCTTCCGGCATCGAGCAACACCGATTCGCCCGCGCAACGGATCAGGTCGGGCCCCAGATCAACCTGGGGGCGCGGGTTTACGGTTAGCACATCGGTGCGGGTGCTGTCGCAGCCCGTAAGCAGACTGGGGCCGCCACTCAGCCAGGTACCGCTGGTTTTGCGCCATGCCCCGGCAAGCCAAAGGCTGTCGCCCTGGCACAGGGTGTGGGTGTAGAAGGTTGATGCATCGCGATGAACCACCAGGTTGAGAGGCGTTAAGGCCTGGCTCAGGGCATACCACCAGGTGTTGATGGTGTTGTCGTTGCCGGCAGCGTTAAGCCAGGTGTGGCATCCGTTGGTGGGCGAAACACACCCGTTGAGCTGCAAACCTCCTCCGGTGAGCAGCGTATCAACCCAATACGTTTTAGGCGTAGGACCCGTGGGGCGCACCAGGTTGATCTTGATGCCCCCGCACTCTTCAGCATCGAAAAGGGGGAGGTTGGTCAGGCCGGCTGTTACCTGCCCCTCTACACGCACCGGGGTTCCGTTGGCAACCGGTTGCCCCAGGCCATTCAGCCCGTTCCACACGAAAGTGTTCAAACCCGGGCTGACCGAGCCTGCCAAACTCACATCCTCGGGCTGATACCCCGGCAAAGGATTCACATGCACCATCAGATCGGCCACTCCATACGAATTGACCCCTATCACCAGATTGATCTGTCCACTGCAACCTTGCGGAGTTCCCGTGAAACTGGTGACACCTCCCAGACTTCCATTCGGAAAAACCGATGCATCGGGGTTGTTGAGAAACACTTTGTACTGCCCGTACTGAACACGCCCCGGTTGCGACAAACGGTCGTAGGTGAGGTTGCCGGTGTTGGTGCATCCGGTGGCATTGCTGCACACCCCAAATATGTAGGGGTAGAAGTTGTTGAAGCTGGCTTCAGTCACAATCATATCGTCGGAATAGATGTAAAACTTCCCTTTGAATTTGCGTGTTTGGCTCATGGTGCTGAAAACCCAGTTTTTCGACCACAGCCTGCCGTTGATGGCCACGTTGGCAGCGGTGCTTACTGTTACATCGAAAAAATGAACGTTGAGTTTTCCTGAGGCAGGCACCACAAACTCGAAGTAATAGTCGCCCGTGGTGAGGGGCTGGTGCATCAGGGCATTGTAGCCGCCGGTAGCAATGGCCGAAGGTCCGGCACAAGCCTGGTTGTAATCGGCCAGGTAGCCTGGCGATCCCGGGCCGAGCGTTCCGGTCATCACGGCCACCCCCGACGGATCGAAAAGGGTGTAGGTGAGGCTCATGCTCCATTCCATCCCGAACCCAAACCAAATCTTTTCGGAGGTGCTGGCCACCCGCACGTTGAGACGACCCTCTTCGCCGGCACAGGCAGCAGCAAAAGCCGGATAAGGCCCAAAATTGCAATGGGGCCACAACTCGCATACATCAGTCGAGGCGGGCATCACTTGTTTGGTGCCTTCGGCGAAGGTCAGAATGGGAATCAGCAATACAGCAATGAACAAGAGGAGACGCATTGGGAGAGGGGAGTGGGGAGTGGGGAGTGGTTAGTGGATAGTGGGGAGTGAATAGTGGGGAGTGGGGAGTGGGGAGTGGTTAGTGGGGAGAAGGAAGGGATTTTAGAAGCCCGTGAATCATTTTGTTTATTTCTTCAGCTTGGCCAAGTAACAAATGGCTTTTTTCATCATCTAAAAAGCCTAATTGTTGCGCTAAAATAACCAAGGTTTCTAACTCTGCCAGCGAACCTCTTGAAATACCAAGAAACTGCCTGAATTCACCAGTGGTATTCCTTGCTTGCCCTTCGGCGATATTCGCAGCCACGGAAACGGCTGCCCTTCGAATTTGCGAAACTAAGCCAAATAGCTCCTCTTTTGGAAAGGTTGAGGAAAACTTGTATGATTGCTTGGTCAATTCCATAGCTCTTTGCCAAACAATCAGTTCCCGGAAATTTCTTACTTTTTCCATATGTTTAAGTGGTTGGTGGATAGTGGATAGTGGGGAGTGGTTAGTGGACAGTGGGGAGTGGGGAGTGGTTAGTGGGGAGTGGTTAGTGGGGAGTGGACAGTGGGGAGTGGACAGTGGGGAGTGGTTAGTTCCGAAAGCCCCGATCGCTATCGAGGGAAGTGACTCGTCGGGAGGGAAGTGGACAGTAGCTCGCGTCAGCCACTACTCACTACTCACTACTCACTACTCACTACTCACTACTCACTACCCACTACTCACTACTCACTACTCACTACCCACTACCCACTACTCACTACTCACTACTCACTACCCACTACCCACTACTCACTAACCACTATCTTCCAAACCCTCCTTTCCCCCTTGCACTCCACCCTCAGCAGGTAGGTGCCGGAAGCCAGCGATTCAACATTGAGGGTGTTGGCGGCTGTGAGGTTCCCGAAGCTCAGCACCGGGCGGCCGCTAATGTCGCACAGGTGGGCGGTGGCGGTGGCATCGCCCAGGCGGGTGATGTCGAGGTGGAGGTTTTGCTTCACGGGGTTGGGATAGACCGTTACCTCGCTCAGCAACTCAACCTCATCGGTGGGTTTGAACTCAGGCAGCAAAAATTCTGCCGTGTCGCCGGCGGTTTGTTTCACCTCCTTCACCTCTATGAAGCGCTGGGTTCGGTTGCCCGAGGCGTCGTAGGTGAAGCGGACGGTTTGGTTTGCCTGCGAGAAAACGTTGCCGGCAAACAGAACAACTACAAATAATAAGGAAAAAATGGTTTTCATATGCAAAAAATGGTTTATTCATCCTTCATTAAAATATTAAAAGAACTGGGAACCTCTGTACATCGCCGAAAACAGAAGGTATCCTGAGTGGTTAGAACCTGATTGAAAATATTCTTTCTTGAGAAAAAAAGCAAAGTAGAATCATTCAAAACCTTTGCCCGAAGCTCCTCCGATTTGAACATTTGAAACTTATCGCGACCACCCCATACACGATTTACTATAAGAGTGTCATTTCTGAAGCAATAAATTCCCCAGAAATATGGTATAAAACGAGCACTATTGTTGACATTACAACTTTTTATTATGCTGTCTTTGCTAATGACATCATTGTAGAAATAACCATCCGGGAAATAGATTTGTCTTTCCAAATCATCATTACCGAATTCCTCCAAGTAAACCCCATTTATTATCCTATTGTATAAGCCGGAATAATTCTTTTTTATAAGCAATATTGATTTATCATAGGGGAACCTTTCTGTTCTACATGAATATAATATCAGCAGCAACAATAAAGCTGCTTTAATGTGATGTAGTCTTATATTTACCATAAGGTATATCTTTGCTGTGTGCCAAAATGTGAGTATGCTTTCCAATAATTATTAAGTTTCCTGAAAGCTGGTTGTGGACTAATAATGCCATGTGCAAACTTGTTCTGAAAAACATGTCTTATATTTTCGGAATTTACACCAAAGGAAAAGCTCTTATAACCAAAAGTCAAAGCTCCTAACCTGAACCTTTCATCATCGACATTTCCACCACTATAGTAACCGTTGGGATACAATTCAGGCTTATCTGTTTTTATCTTACCAGTTTTATAGTCCCCAGTCATAATATTTAATCGAATGTTGAAATCTTTATACGCCAGTTGAACAGCGGCCGTTCGATAAGCATCACCACCATCGTTTAAACCTCCACCATGATAATCGGTAAAGGGTGCGCCATCATTTTCGTATCGGGCAGAAAACTCACCAATTCTTAATTTGTAGCCAGCAACCTGCTGTGAAGGATATGTACCTTTACCAAATCTTGTTGAGTAAACTCCAAATCCAAAATCACCCTTTCCCATTTCCCAGCCACCACCAATACGTGAGCCACCTTTGGCCATCATGCCAACGTCTAATCCGATGACATTATAGAAACCATTAGCGTCCCTGTACGCATAGGTTGCGCCAACACTTGCACCTACATCGAAGCCTTGTGTTCCAAACATAAAAGCAGGCGAAAGAGAAAGAGAAAAATTTTCAGTTAACGGAATGTTTATTGGCGGAATAAGATTGCTGGCAACGGCATTAATTGCCATGTTTTGAAGATAGCCAGCAACTGCTTTGCTTGATGCCGCTGTCATTCCTTCGCCAGCGGTTGCTATACCACATGTATTGTAACCAACCCAGGCAGAGGCAGCAAATCCGGCGCCTTGGGCCAACGCTGGAGCACCCCAATTCCCTGAACTGATTCCGTGAGAAACATAGCCAAAAACAAAACCAACGCCGGCAACTACTAAATCATCTAAACCAAACCATTCCCCGCTCGGATCAGTATATCTCAAAGGATTATTCAAACAATAGCTGTACCGGTTCAAATTCTGGGGATTATCGGGAGCCTGTATGTAGGGGTCAGCAGAAAGAAATCTTCCTACCAACGGGTCATAGGCACGGCCGTTCATGTTGATGAGGGTGAACGGATAGAGGTGCTCATGGAACGTGAAACCGCGATCAATCAGGGGCGAGGGGATGGAGGCGAGGGACGTGTAGGGCTGCCAAGTGGCGGGGTCGCGCCTATTGCCCTCCCGAAGGCTCGGGATTGGTTCAACTAGGGGTTTTGTTTCGCTGTGCTCACAAAACCCAAGTTTCACGCAACACGCGTCGTAGCTCAGTTCCTGCACCACATTGCACTCGGCATCGGTGATGAGGTTGGGAGAACCCAAATGGTCGGTATAGATGTAGTACATCTTCCCTTCGTTGTTCTGGTCAATCACGTACATGGCAAACAGCGAGCCATCGCCACCGGTGAGGTAGTGGATCTTTTGGATGGTGCCGGCTGCGGGTTTCGAGAGGTTTTCGAGGCCGTCGCCAACCGGGTTTCCGGCCAATGCCACTCCCAATCCTTGTTTTTCATGAGTGGGGTTGTTTAGTGCGGTAGTGGCCAGCCTTTCACTGGTGCGCCGCCGCCCGGTTTGTTGCTGAAAAGCCTGGGTTGTACCACGTCGCGATGACTTCCCCTGCACCCCTTGGGGATGGGATGAAGGGGAGGCTGATGGTGGTTTGTGGGCGATCATGAGGTTGGGGTTAGAGCGACAAAGTTAGAAAAGATTTGTAAAACTTAGAAGGATTTGATAGTTTCATTAAGGAAAGGGAGAGCTGCCCTCACCTCCTTCACTTCTATATAGCGCTGGGTTCGATTACCCGAGGCATCGTAGTCGAAATAGACGGTTTGGGAGAAATCGCATAAAGAAATAGTTATTATAATTAAAAATAATGAAACTACAGACTTCATATGATAATAGTTTAAGAATTAATCAATCTTTTCGTTTTCTGCTTTCATGAACACCTCTCTGGTACCAGCGTTTGTTTATATACCAGATTTTTGTACTGTCAGGTTTTAATTTGGTTTTATAAAATCTAAAAACGTTCGGCTCATTCTTTTCAAATTCAATATCATAGTGTGTGTTCTTGTTGGAAGTAATTAGTAACGTTGTGTCATTTAACAAAACCCCTTTGCTAATAAAAAACTGACGAACAATAAACTCAGAATAGTTCAATCCAAAACCTTCAGAATAAAATGTGTCATTTTTTATATAATAATCTCCCCAGATTTCATCAGCATCATATTTGTACCATTTCAAAATCGTTTTCATACAACTATCCGGATCAGACCAAAACTCTGAACCTCTTGGTAAAGCAGAACCAATAGTCCGTTTCTTCCCATCTGCATAAAAAGCTATTCCTCCGGATTTATTTACTGAAACATAAATTCCATCATATCTTAATTTGAATCTATTATCACTCTTATAAACTGGTTGTTTAAATACCGAAAAGTCTTTCCTAATTGTGATAGGTATAAAACAAGAACTAAGAGTAATCAACATCAAAAGGCCAACAGATACGTTAATTTTCTTCATTTCAAAACGGGTAAAGCGAAAAAGGATTAATATAACCACCTTGAAAAAACAAGCGAGAATCCGGACCTAATTCAGAATTAAAGTACGGTGAATGAACAATATGCTTATGTAAGCCATTCTGAAACAAATCCTGAACCCAGGGAGCGTCTATGCCTGTTCGTGAATTGGTGTTGCCGTTTCGGTATCCAAGGTATAAGCCTGCCCATAATCTGCTGCCAGAAGAGTAGGTGTATCTTTCCTTCTTATTTTTTCCCCAGATTGGAGACTCCCATGTTTCATTTCCGCCTTTAAAATAATCGGATTGTCTCTCTGCAACTGGCGGTGCGGTAGTGAATAAATTAAAACCAACAGTATGATTTCCAAGTCCTATTTCGGCGGCAGCAGTTCGTGCTTTATCCCCTCCAACAAAAGCATCATTTGTCATTCTAAAAGAAAAATCACCCTTCTGATAACCCACAGCCCAGTTGTTTTGTGGGTGGCTCCCCGAAAAAATTGTCCCGCCAAATGAGAAGTATTGATCGTTTGCCCTATCATAATAGGATATTCCTCCACTATAATTAAACCCACTAACCTTTGTAGCAGCCCGATCAATAAGATTACCAAAACCAGACGAATAGCCAGCACCGAGATTAAAAGAAAAATCCCCAACGGCTACCGATGAGCTTGCATTGGCATAAAATCCACCCAAACCAAAGCCTGCCGAAGCACTAAAACCGCCATTGTTATATCCAACTGATAATCCAATATTGAATGGGTCTAGGCCAAATGAAAAGGAACCAAATGAAACTCGCGCACAACTGCTCATCCCGTTTGTTACAGTCATCGATTTATTAAAAGCACTTGCTAAAGCATTACTTTTACCTTGAATAACATTACTCAAAAACTCAGCAGTTGATGCGATTATCATAAATGGGATTGCAAGGAACTCCCCGCTCGGATCAGTATATCTCAATGGATTATTCAAACAATAGCTGTACCGGTTCAGATTTTGTGGGTTATCGGGAGCCTGTATGTAGGGGTCAGCAGAAAGAAATCTTCCTACCAACGGGTCATAGGCACGGCCGTTCATGTTGATGAGTGTGAACGGGTAGAGGTGCTCATGGAAAGTAAATCCCCGGTCAATGAGGGGCGAGGGGATAGAGGCGAGGGACGTGTAGGGCTGCCAGGTGGCAGGATCGCGCCTGTTGCCCCACGCATCAAAACTTAACTCCTGAACCACATTACACTCGGCATCGGTGATGAGGTTAGGTGAACCCAAATGATCGGTGTAGATGTAGTACATCTTCCCCTGGTTGTTCTGATCAATCACGTACATGGCAAACAGCGAACCATCGCCACCGGTGAGGTAGTGGATCTTTTGGATGGTGGCTTCGCCGGGTTTCTCGATGATTTCGAAGCCGTCGCCGACCGGGTTTCTGGCCAATGCCACTCCCAACCCATGCTTTCCAGAAGCGCCGTTGTTCAATGCGTTAGTGGCCAGCCTTTTCCTGGTGCGCCGCCTCCCAATTTGTGGCGGAGAAGCCCGTCTTGTTCCCTTTACCACAGACTCCACTGGCACCCGTTGGGGGTGTGGTGCAGAGGTGGCAGAATGTGGTTTGTAGGCGAACATGGGGTTGGTTTGGAGCGACAAAGTTAGAAAAGATTTGTAAAACTTAGAAGGATTTGGTTTTCATTCAGGAGTGAGGGAACCTGCTTCACCTCCTTCACCTCTATGAAACGCTGGGTGCGGTTGCCCGAGGGGTCGTAGGTGAAATAGACGGCTTGGGAGAAAGCGCTAAAGGTTGTTAGCAGTGCAACGAACATAACAGTAAGTTTTCCCTTATTCTCATATGTTTGATGTAATTATATTAATTCATTAGACATTAGGCTCAATCTTGTTTATTAATGATAGGTACATCAATTTGAGTTTTCTCTATCCCATTCTTTTTGCACCTTCAATAAAGATTTAATCATTAAATCATAAATTCTTTTATTTTTCAATCGAACAGGTTCAAGAAATTCAGGAAGTTTTTTTGGAGGGCATGGGGAGTCGAAATAAAAGAACCAAAACCCTAAAACCGATGAATTGTCAAACTTAATTAGATTTTTAATAAAAACATCTAGATTCTCTTGAAGTAAATTATTTGCTCCTAATTTAAAGAAATTAACAGCATCTGCCTGCCAGCATCCGTTCTTAGCAATATTAATGATACTGATAAATCTCCTATTTATATCTATTTCATGCAAAGTGTAATAAATATCTATAATATGATGCTTAGCATTATCATACAGAATTGATTTGTAAAATTTAGTTGATATTTCATTATCAATACATTTAACAGAGTCTTGATATCCATAAATTTTTACAAACTGGGCAAAAGTTTTTGGGAAAGCCTTAAAAAACAAATCTCTATAAATTCTATTTGAGTCAACATTATCAGTCCGATCAATTAATTTCACAAGATGAGACAAAGTGTCAGCCTTAGAATTAATTTTGCTATCGATTGTTTGTGAGTAAGTAGTCGAAAACACAACTAATAAAGAAATGTAGAAAAACAATCTTTTCATTTTCAGTAAATATTATTAATACAAATTAAAATAAAAAGTTAGCCCTCTTTGTTCAGCATGAAGATAAAGCTGTTTAAACATATTCATTGCATCGCCGCTGCTCCATACTGCATTAGCTGAATAACTTGTACCGGGCAAGAAACATGCCTTAGTATTTGACGGAAAATTTCCCGTATGAATTAATACCTTTGTACGACCCGGAATATTCATAATTTCAAAAGCATCAGGATATTTTACGGAGCTATAGCGGGAAACTTCATAAACACCTGCTTGAATTCTAAGTCCAGAACCTTGAACAGTGGAGGATGGCCCTGCCGGTTCTAAAAAAAATCCTTCTGTATTATCATCAATACAATAACGGCTTATGGTAGATTGGTCTGTTTCAGCAAATCGCTCAACATTAAAATAAAATTTATTTTCGTTTACTATTGGATTAATTGTTGACTTTAGATTACCTGTACTCAATTCCGAGTTACTAAAATTCTGGCTAACGAACGGTAGTCGTTCGGGTGCCTTAAAAATTCTATCACCATTCCAAAAAGTTCTGCCACCATTTCTTGCGTCTAATCCACCAACAAGCCCACCAAAAGCAGCACCGGTAAATCCACCAATTAATCCGCCAAAGATGGCACTTTTAAACGCCTCGTCACCGGTTTTACCCTGAAGAAGAGCATTACCATATCCAGCTACTGCTCCTGAAGCAAACCCTGCTCCACCACCAATGGCAGCACCCGACCAAAAACTTGTTGCAGCAACCTGAGCAGTAGAACTGCCGATTGCACCTGCCCAGAAAGAACCACCTGCATAGGCAGAACTTATTCCTGCACCTACACTTGCGCCAATTGCTCCTGCCGCAGCACCAATCCCAAAACTTAACAAACCCTTTGCGTTAAACTCACACCCACCCATTATCCAGTTGGCGATTCCGCCAATGATCATCGCTTCAAGAAAGAATTCACCCTGCGGATCACTATACCTCAATGGATTATTCAAGCAATAGCTGTACCGGTTCAAATTTTGGGGGTTATCGGGTGCCTGAATGTAGGGATCGGGGGAGAGGAAACGGCCAACCAAGGGGTCATAAGCCCGGCCGTTCATGTTGATGAGGGTGAACGGATAAAGGTGCTCATGGAATGTGAAACCGCGATCAATCAGGGGCGAGGGGATAGAGGCGAGGGACGTGTAGGGCTGCCAGGTGGCAGGATCGCGCCTGTTGCCCCACGCATCAAAACTTAACTCCTGAACTACATTGCACTCGGCATCGGTGATGAGGTTGGGAGAACCCAAATGGTCGGTATAGATGTAGTACATCTTCCCCTGGTTGTTCTGATCAATCACGTACATGGCAAACAGCAAACCGTCGCCACCGGTGAGGTAGTGGATCTTTTGGATGGTGCCTTCGCCGGGTTTCTCGATGATTTCGAGTCCGTCGCCGACGAAGGTTTTTTTCGTGATAACTACATCACTTTGAGTCAATTCCTGATAGGTTCTTTGGTGGTCATAACCATAAAAGATAGTCAAATGGTAAGGGGCCTCGGTAATGGAGGTCATCTTGTTGTAGGAATTATAAGCAATGGTTTGTGGTGCTTGAGGCCATTGGGCAGGATTTGCATCAGCCGAAATAAGCGCATATGGGTTGCGCGTACCACAGTCGTACTGTGCATCTTCAAAGATAAACCCTAAAGAATTACTTTTACCCATGACATTGCCTAAAAGATTGTAGTCAGTATTTCCGGATACTACCCCGTTTAGGTAGGTTACGTCCAACCGATCAAGATTATCGTAAGTGAACGACTCATGTAAGGTGGTAGAGCCGGCAATTTTCTTTCTCCAAGTCAAATTGCCCACATTGTCCCATTCGTAAAGCCTTTTAAACAGCTCAACATCCGCTCCTTTTTTTACGATCTGGGCTGTAAGCAACCCCCTGTCGTTTTCGAAAACCGATTCGGCTATAACACCATTGCCATGCAATGCCTTGGTTAGCCTGCCGTAGTTATCGGTGGCATTTACCGCCCAAAGCAGACATGGATCGTAACCACCCTTGTACAGTTTAGCAACTTCACCATTGGGTGCATATTCCGTTAAAATGGTTAAGCCATCAGGAGTTTCCTTCCTTTTCACTCTGCTGAAAGGATCATAGGCAACACTCTGGGTATAATTGACCCCGTTGATTTGATTGGTTATCTGACTAACTCTGGCATACTCATCAAAGGTGTATTCGGTGGAGTGTCCAGGATAACTAACCGACCCCAGCAACCCGTTGCCAGAAGGTTTGTTATCATAAATCCAGTTTGTGGTACCTTCTGGTTCAATTCGCTTAGTCATCCTTCCCAGTATATCATATTGGTACGTTGTGGCCACGTCCTGCCGGGAATCGTCACGTGAAACCATTTGATCGAAAGCATCGAATTTAAAATCAATGGTTCCTGCTGCCGGATCAATAAGCTTTGTGCAATTGCCATGGCTGTCGTACTCGTTCACTATGCTGGTTTCCTGCGGTTGGCCTGAATGATAGGTGTTCACAACATTGCCATCACAGTCGTGTTGAAAAATCACACTACTACCGCTCGCATCTTTGCTCTGGGTAAGCCATCCGGCAACGTTCTTAGTCTGAACGGTCTGGCGGGAAAACATGTCGGTGTATTTCGTAACCAGACCTTCATACGTCACCGAAGTGGCGCCCCGGGAAGTGGTTGTAGCAACTACCCTGTCAAGGGCATCGTAGGTATAGGTGGTGGTAATATCGGAAAGAGAGGACAAGGCATAATAATAGGCACTGGTCTGGGTATGCAGCCTTCCCCTCGAGTCATAGGTTTTGTCGCTATACATCTTTTTCCCTTTAGCATCATAGCTTACAGTTCGAAGCTCCTGTCCCATGCGGTTGAAAAAAGTAAGTGCTTCAGAGGTTCCTGATGTTTTGGTCCAAACATAGTACAACCCTTCGGGCGGATTGTCGTCATGCTCAACCCCTCCCACTTTGGCCCAACGTTTACACGAAACATTTGTAGTGCCCTCAGGCATTGAAGTACTTGACTGAATGCCCAATATATCGTTGACTGAAGTGGTTTGTAACCCGTTCATATCGGTTGTGGACGACACGTACAATTCGAGAGGATCGTAAGAGTAATACACCGGAAAGTTCTTTGGATCTCTTTTCGATTCAACCAAATAGGGTCTGTCGGCAAAATACTGTGTAAGCGAAATTCGCGAAGCAGGAGCAAGCGTGCCGGTTGGAGGAATGTAATTGGGCGCACTTGCTGTTTCTTTAGTAATTAACCCCAAAGCCGAATACTCAAAAGCCTTTTTAACAGCCATCTGATCACCCGGATCAGAGGCATACTGAACAACCTCTTTTACCAAAGGGTAACCTGTCTGGCCGTTTTGATAATAATCATAATCTGTCTGCGCTACTTTGGACATGAACGAAGATGAACTTGGCTGTTTGTAATAACTTGTTGCAATCACAAGATCTGGTCTGTTCAGCAGGTTATTCTCTACAGGCAAGTATGTTGTATTTACCACTGAACGGTGTTCAAAATTGATTTCAGGAGTGGAAAACTCGTAATCGTTCGCCGAGCGGGATTCAACCTGGTTGATTAATTGACCCAAAGCATCGAAAGATTTATGAACACGACTCGTACCTGTGAAAAAACCTCCCAATGGATCTCTGGTTTTGGTCAACGATCTGGACTCAGTAACACGATAACGCTTATCGGGATTAACAAAGTACTCGTTCTCAATTTGGGTTCGACTGAGGTAATTCCCTTCCTGAACGAGGTAGCTTACCTGGTAATCAGTTTCGGGTAAAATAAAAGAATAAGTAGCTGTATTATCTGTAAACAACTTGGTATTGATTAAGGTTCTGAGGTTGTTTACTGTATTCTCTGTCCTAACCATATCGAAATTTAGGAAACCTTTCCCTTTTCTGTGAAACATTCCGGAAAAGTAGCGATAAACTTCCTCATTCAACAGGGAGGTTCCTGAAAGAGTCTTTCTCTTTTGTGTAACATACATCGGCATTGAAGAGCAAAAAACATTTGATTTGGTATCTTCATACAGATTCAACAACTGATTGCTGTAAACTGACGATGATTTACCCGGAGAATAAGTAATTTGCTCTTTCACTCCAAACCCATTTTCAATCTCTTTTAAAAGGCCTTCAGGCTCTCCGGCTCCGAAGTAATAAAAATGCAACTCACCTAACATTGTTGATACTACATCTTCTTTATTATCTCCATTTATATCACTTGCATAGGAGCTCTGCCAAATATAAGCCCTGTTCTCCCATGACGAGTTGTAACTTTTCATATACTGTGGAACACCGAACCCTTTTTGGCTAAAATATATCTTTCTAACATATTGTTGATTAGACGATAATCTTTTATCATAATACGATTCCATGACGTCGTCCATGCCATCACCGTTGAAATCACCAACTAAATATACAACATCTGACAGGTAGGTCCAAGAAGAATTGCTAAGGTGTCCACCAGGTTTCACGTTTATGCCAAAAGAAATCTCCTCTTCTGGGTATGAAAAGGTAGCGCCTGTTCCATAGCAAATAAGCCACCTCCCTGTTTGACTATTCCATTCGGGTTCAGGAATGAAATGTAGTAAATCCGACAGACCATCTCCATTATAATCACCATAATACTCATATTTCCAACGCGAGTGACCAGTATGAATATTAAGGAATGAAGTTCCCGAATTGTTTAAAGTAAGAATCATTGGGGCTTCGGTATCTTGCATATCTCTACAAGACAATTCTGCACGGTTATCTCCATTGAAATTAATCGGGCGAAAGTCTTCAAAAAGATTGAAGTCTGACCCGATCATAGCATTAATCTGATTTAATCCTATATCGTTATTGTTTAACTCCGTCAGAAAACAATATTGCCAGTTCTTTGGCCCGTCAATATGATCCCATAAGTCCTGAGAGTTTAAAAAAATGTCATCTAAACCATCACCGTTATAATCAGCAAAAACAAATTCAATTAATCTCTGTTGAATATTGCCGGGAAGATCTATTACCGCAGAAGGTTGAAACTCTGGTTCCAATGGATCAGCAATCAAAAATTGAACTTTGTTAATAGCATCATAATCATCCCAATCTGCCGTAATATAATCTTTGTTATCGTAATCAAAAAAAACTACTAAGTCTGTTTTATTATCTCCATTAATATTTGCAGAAAATATTCTGGCTCCACCAAAAATATCCCAACCAGATTGAGAGACTATATTGTTGGAATTCTGAGGTTGGTTTCTAAGTGTGAAGCCGCCATTTTTATCATTAATGAAAAGATCCCAGCCAGAAATTACCCTAGCGTTCGTCTGTACCGGATCAAAATACCATTTCGCTCTAATAAAATCAGTATATCCATCTCCATTGAAATCGCCTGGAAGATAATCAGCCGTATTACCATTTCCTGAACTGGAATAGGCCATCCCGCTGGTTTGTTGCGTCGTTAAAAGAATCTCGCTGTTATTTGAATAGAGTAGCTTAGTTGGATTGAATGAATACTCATTACCCGGTGCTGAATACCGTATGCTTTCAATTGTGGTCATGCCTACGGCCATAGGATAGCCGTAGAACAAATCATAATGATAAACTTCAGTATCACCTTTTTTTATAACAATTGCTTCTATAACACGATCATAAAGATATGCAGTTTGGTTAGAGTATCTTACAAAAGGTGATTCTGTCTTGTAAACAAACTCAACATTATATACCGCAGTTGAAAAATTAGCAACATTCGAGTTATAGTTATATAAAATTTTATGCGGTACAACAGAAAATTCTCCGCCAGCTGAGCTATGGTAATACTCAATTTTGATCGTATTTCCAAACACATCTACCACTTTATCCAAAAACCATTGAACGGCAGGTCCGTTTGGTTTCCATATTTTCGATGTCTCCGAGGACCCATAGTAGGACACTTTCCCGTCGGGGCTGTAAACCTTGAAACCACCTCCATTAGGCACCACTTTCATTCCGTTCTCGGCTTCAAACCGGTATTCTGCATCTGTTCCCCAGTAATTTCCACTGGTAACAAACAAGCGGCTTCCATCCAGAGCCAACCTGTCAGACTCATCAAAATCAACCGGATCAACAACTCCATCATAATATAAATTGCTCGGACCCCTGCTGATACTTGACAAACCTCCCAGCGACCAGCCATGCCCCATATAGCCATCACCTCCGGCAGAATTGTAAACCAAACTAAGGCTTGGTGTCATGCCTGGGATACACTCAGGTAGTTTTAACGGGATGGTATAGATATAATTCCCCATGGGGCCAACTGAACCTTGCCCTTCAATGGTCCCTACAACCCCGTCATCGCCGGGGTTCGGCCCTCCGGTAAGGCCGGTGGTGGGGGGAAATATCATGTAGGGATCTATCAAGGCATGCAATTCCTTGTCGGCAGTGGCTTGGAATGAGGCACCTGGCACAAAGTTCACAAATTCACTGGCTTTGTAGGTTGTTCCGTCGGTGACCGGAGCATTGATGGTAAAACTTTGTCCGGTAAGGGTTGTTCCGGTTTGCGAAAAAACCTGAAAGAACCACAGGGTTGCGAAAAAGAGGATGACTGTTTTCTTCATAACTGGGCTGTTTACGATTTATTCAGTTGAGAAAGCATGGGGTTATCCCTTCAAAGCAGGTTTTCTAAACTCTAAGTGCAATTCAAAGTAAAGAAAACCATGCCAGGAGAAAACTACCTATTTGTTTTGCAACAATGCTTTCAATTCGTTGATTTGATTTTGCTGTTGTTCTATGGTTTTTTGCTGTTGAATCATATATAAGGTGAGTTCTTCAACTTTTTTTAGCAGGGTGGCTTGCATTTCGCCCACAGCTATTCCTTCACTTGCAACCTCTTTGGCTGATGGCACGTCGGGAAGGCGGCCGTTTGTGGTAACAAACCTTTCAACTTCCGACAATGCTGGCAGATTATACTGGGGAGAGAACACATAATCGGGCCATGGTGACGACACCTCGACTTTAATCTCCTTGCATCCAATAACTCCATTTACAGCTAAGGTGTAATCGAAGGTATTGCTTGTGTTTATGCCCACCTTTAATTTATCGGTATATATACCACCTATGCCGTTGTTGATCCAATATTGAGGAAACAAGGTTGCGGCATCGGTCCAATTCCCATAACCCGCGCGATCGCTAATCAAGATTTTGCCTTCATCAGCATTTGTTCGCAATTGGAAGGTATCGGTAACCATTCGAGGGGCAGCTATCAATTTTGAGGCACCCACTATGGCAGTAGTTATAGTATTGTGCACAACAGCATATTTACTGATGATTTCTCCAGTAGGATTGATAACGAAGGCCAAATTGGATGAGTAACCCGGAATTTCTCCTATCGGCTCCCCCTCCCCTTTTTCGATGGGATTTGTAATATCTCTCAAAGCCCAGAATTTGAAACATGAAGCTTCAGCGGAGTTAACAAAGTTGACCGATTTCATTCGCTTTGGGTCAAAGCGAACAACAATGCTGTCACCTGATCCGATTTGTAACTGGGTTAAAGGGGCTGTATCTAAGCCGATACCCAGTTTATCAGTGAATACTCCATTGCCAACCACCTGAAGAGTGGTAGCAGGCACATTGTCGGAGCCAATACCTAATTTTCCAGAAAATATACCATTCCCTGACACATGCAGTGAAGCCGCAGGCTGAAAAGCCGCCGTGCCGCCAATGGCGGTTTTCGAACCAAAATAGTTCACATAGTTGCTCCCTGTTTGATACAATCCGTATGAAGAACCGACGTTTAATACCTCGAAGGAGAATAATGGGCTAGATAACCTAAGTCCTTTGGTGTTATTTGTACCGTCAACTTTTAGATCTAAGAGAAAGTCAGTACTACTAAAAGTGCTGGGGTTGTATGGGAATAACAAACGGGGAGGGTAACCCGACATACCATTATAATACTCATACAATTTTGTATCAACATAGGTGGCAGGGGTGGTTTTCTTTTGTATCAGACCACTTGTCTGTCCAAAGAGCAACTGGTTAGAACACAACAACAATGCGGCAAGGATACCTGCACAAACTTTTACTTCTTTTTTCATAAGGTTTTAAAATTTTGAGATGATTCGTGCTGCAAACGTACAATATTTTTTTAAAACTGCAAGATTCCCGAAAAAAACTTTAGTTTTGTCGAAAAAAAATTCCATGATTACACACCATCTTTCTTTAACATTGAGTTTGAACAGTCTTTTTCGTTGCTTTGCAAGCTGCTGTTCAATATTTTTTCTTTTCGCCTTTACCCCAAACACAAAGCTTTTGGCCCAAACCCCCATCCCCTTCACCGAAACCTGGGAATCGGGCAGTTTTGAAACCAACGGGTGGACCGTTTCGCAGGGAAGCGGACAGTGTGCGGTTGTCAACCAGGGTTCACCGGGCAGCAATTGGTCGGCGGGCTTCACTCTGGCTGCAGGTGTACCGGCCGGCGACTCGGTAGCTTTACTCTCGCCGTGGATTGATGCCCAACAGGCTACCGACGGGTTGCTGGTGCTGGCATTCGACTACAAACTGCTGAACCCCGACAGCACCCAATGGCCGCTGCTGAAAATGTATGGCGATGCAGGCAACGGTTGGGTGAAGCTCTACGAGCTCACCTACGACGCTTCGCTCGACTGGAGGGAGTTGAAGGCCGATCTCCCCATGGCTAAAGGGCAACAGGTGCGCCTGATGTGGGTGGCCGCGAAAGAATCGGACACCGCCGCGGGGCAATGGTTTATCGACAACATCAGCCTGGCTCAACCGCAATCCACCCCTGTTATCAACCTCGCTGCATGGGCCATCAACCAACCCGAGGCTTACAAGGCGGAACTCAACTGGAACAAACCAGTTGTCAACCCTTTGGCGGAGCCGCTTCGCGATTCAACGCTAAGCTATTTTAACCTATATCTTCCTATGTATAATGGTATGCTTTACCAGTACACCGGCACCGGAGTTGGTATCTTTTTCGACAACAAAACTTATCAATCTTCTATACTCTCGGAAGTTAGTTTTTTCTATAAATATCCTCCCGGAGAATTTTCAGGCCGGTCAAGTTTCAGGGTTCAACTGATGAACCTCGAAACACGCCAATTGGTTGGAACCTTCGGCCCCTTCACCACCAGTTATGCCCAGGGGTGGCAACACATACCCCTGAACCTGACCCAGATGCCACAGGTTGATTCGCTGGCAGTGCTCATCGAACCGCTTACTGAATATAATTTCAGCAGAGGAAATTCAAACCAGCCCGGAGTTGCCTTTTGGGAAGATTATACCTACCCCTACCAACACTCCATTGCAATCAGTTTGTATGACACGAGTTATATACTTATCTCAAATTTTGGTGAGCTGATTATGGAACTCACCCTGCTCACCCCCGATGGCCGGCAGACAACGGTTTCGCCCTCCTCTTACTCGGTAAACCGCTGGCAACAAAGCCTGCCGCTGCAATACCTCCCCATGGCCACGGTTGACAGCAACACCACCCAATGGTTCGACACCCAGGTGGAACGGGGCTGGTACAGCTACTTTGTCACGGCCAACTATGCCGATGGTTCCTCGCTCAACAGCGACACGGTGGCCGTGGAGATGCCCTCGGGACAGGGGTTGGTGGAGCCTTCCGCCGGTTTGCCCAACGTGGCTCCCAACCCGGTGCAGGGCAGGGTGCTGAGGCTGTCGGATGCAAATCAGGCTGTTTCGATAAAGGTTACCGATCTTTTGGGAAGAACCATCGCGGAAACAACCTCTCAGACTCTGCTCGTGAACGGACTGCCGCTGCCCCAAATCAACACGGGCTGCTTTCTGGCTCATATCACGCTGGCCAATGGGCAAACCGTTTGCCGTAAATTTGTGGTTCAGTAAAAACAAACACCCGTGAGCAACATTACACAAAAGGCTGGAATGGGTAGTTCAGGGGATTACTACATTTCTCCTATAAATCGTTGTTAAAAACAGAACTGAACTTATGGGTGATTCGCTGACTTGATTTTCAAATCTTCGAACTTGTGCACCCGCGCTTCGCTCTGGTGTTTTTTTTAACCGCTAAAACCGCAAAGATAACTTCTCGCCAAGATCGCCAAGATGTAGGACTCGGATTTTGGGACCGCTAAGGCACTTCGTGCTGACTGCACTCGCTATACCCGTTAGCATTAGCGTCCGATAGATGACGCAGGCATCTCCGCGGTCTTAACAATACCCGTCGAAGAATTTTAGCGTTCTTAGCGTCTTGTCTTCGCGCTCTTAGCGGTAAAAGAATACCCGTCTCTTGCAGGAAACAGCTTTCATCACCCGCGCTTCGCGCTGGTGTTTTTTTACCGCAAAGATCGCCAAGGTAGCTTCCCGCTAAGATCGCCAAGATGTTGGACTCGGATTTTGGGACCGCTAAGGCACTTCGTGCTGACTGCACTCGCTATACCCGTTAGCATTAGCGTCCAGCAGATGACGCAGGCATCTCCGCGGTCTTAACAATACCCGTCGGAAAATCTTAGCGTTCTTAGCGTCTTGTCTTAGCGAGCTTTGCGGTGAAAGAATGCCCGACCAGCAAACACTTAGCCGGATTTTTTATTTCGCCCCTTCAGGGCTCTCTCTCCTCATGGAACCCTGCGCATCGTGGGGTTTCACCCCACGCTGACGTATGGGGCCCTTTCAGGGCTGCTTCGCGAGGTGCAAGAGTCAATTCATGACTTTGTTTCTGCTGTTAAGCCTCTTAAAACAGACCTGAACTAACCGATAATCCACTGGTTCGATTTTTAATCGTCTGTGGGTAATGCTGTTTCATGCATTTTTGACATTAAAAAGTTGCTTTATCGCAACTCGGAAGCTGTGTAAAGAGACTTTGCAACTAGGGAAAGAGACTCGGGAGCTGTGGAACGAGACTCGGGAGCTGTGGAACGAGACTCGGGAGCTGTGGAACGAGACTCGGGAGCTGTGGAACGAGACTCGGGAGCTGTGGAACGAGACTCGGGAGCTCTGGAACGAGACCCGGGAGCTCTGGAAAGAGACTCGGGAGCTGTGGAACGAGACTCGGGAGCTCTGGAAAGAGACCCGGGAGCTCTGGAAAGAGACTCGGGAGCTGTGGAACGACACTCGGGAACTGTGGAACGACACTCGGGAACTGTGGAACGACACTCGGGAGCTGTGGAACGACACTCGGGAGCTGTGGAACTGTCGCTTCCTGAAATTACTTTGTCGCTTCCTGAAATTACTTGACAGATTTAAACTAAAAAACTGTAATTATTGGCAAATCTAAAACATCTTTCTGAGTTATTCAGGATTTTAAATTGATATTCCTGAAAACAGCAGCGAGGTGATGGTATTTACTGGTTTGATATTCATATTTTTTCAAGTTCCTGTTTTGGATATTTTCCTGTTCTATTTTCCTGATTTAATATCACAATTGAATGTGTTTTCCTGTTCAATCATTTTTTCTGGAATCATTTTCCTGTAATGCCAAAATCAATCTAAAGGGCTTAGCGGGGCAAGGATTTTTAGAAAAAATACTGCCCCGTCAAGGAGTCGACTTCTCCTGCCGTGTAGCAAGTGGTTGAACACAGCCAAATCTCAGGTATTCAGCACCGGGCCCATCGCGGCTATCCTCTAACTGCCCATCAAACCCCTCTCACCAGGGCATCGGGGATGTTAAGAGGCACACGACGCAGGAATCCAACTGTTTTTGCAATATCGGTAAACAAAACCCTGTCGTTTTCAACGAAAGGGACCTCGGCACGGTAGGCAGCCACGAAATTCTCGATAAAAGGCGACGATTGTGCAGGCCTGCGGAACTCCAAAGCCTGAGCAGCGTTCATCAACTCGATGGCCAAAATTTTCTCGAGGTTGACAACCACTTTCAACAATTTGGTAGCGGCATTAGCCCCCATGCTCACGTGGTCTTCCTGGCCTTGCGACGATTCGATAGAATCGACCGAAGCCGGAGTGCATAGTTGTTTGTTTTGACTCACGATGCTGGCTGCGGCATACTGAGGAATCATGAAGCCGGAATTGAGCCCCGGGGTGGCCACCAAAAATCCAGGCAATCCGCGTTTGCCTGCAATAAGCTGGTAGGTTCTGCGCTCGCTGATATTGCCCAGTTCAGCAAGTGCAATGGCCAGGAAATCCATAGCAAGCGCAATGGGTTCGCCGTGAAAATTGCCCCCGCTGATGATCAGGTCTTCCTCCGGGAAAACGGTAGGATTGTCGGTAACGGCATTGATCTCTTCCGAGAAAACTTTTGCTACATGGTTGATGGTATCTTTCACTGCTCCATGCACCTGCGGGATGCACCGGAACGAATAGGGATCCTGCACATGTTCTTTATGCCTTTCGATAAGTTGTGAACCGTTCAGAATGTCGCTGAAACGTCGGGCAGTGCTGATCTGTCCCTGATGCCCTCTGATCTGGTGAAGCAGATGGTTGAAGGGTTCGATGCGTCCGTCAAAAGCATCGAGCGATAAAGCACCGATTATGTCGCTCAGGATCGAGAGCCTGAACGACTTCAGGAGGCTGTAAACCCCGAAAGCACTCATAAACTGGGTTCCGTTGAGCAGAGCCAGCCCCTCTTTCGATTGCAGCGCGAGGGGTTGCCATCCCATTTGCTGCAACGCTTGCGAAGCCGCCATCTTCTCCCCGTTCATCCTCACTTCACCCAAACCCAGCAACGGGAGCGACAGATGAGCCAACGGGGCCAGATCGCCCGAAGCACCAAGCGAACCCTGCTCGTAAACCACGGGCAAAACATCGTGATTGTAGAAATCGAGAAGCCGCTCAACAGTGGCCACCTGCACCCCGCTGCGACCATAAGCGAGCGATTGAACCTTGAGCAAAAGCATGAGCCTTACAACTTCGGCAGGGGCTTCGTCGCCCATACCGCAAGCGTGCGACATCACGAGGTTGGTTTGCAATTGCGAAAGCTGCTCGCGCGAAATACTGTGGTTGCACAACGACCCAAAACCGGTGTTGATGCCATAGATAGGGCCATCGTGGCTGGCCATCTTACGGTCAAGATAGTCGCGGCAGGAAGCCACGCGGCTTCTCGATTCAGCCGAAAGCACCACGCGCTGGCTTTCGTTGATGATATTAAACAAATCGTTGAAAGTGAGTTTCTCGGGACTTATTGTATAGGTTTTCATAACGAATTAAATGAATTCAAAAAAATGAATGAAAAAAACAAGGCACCCATCTTGTGCAAACGACAAGTTAGGTTAAACCAGAAAGTAACAGAAAGAAATGCTGTTGACACTGCGCCCTTAGCGCGAGCAGAGACAGGTGCGGTTCACCTTGATTTTGTATTTCAACAGAAACGAGTGCATCGGGTTGCAAAAGTATCAAATCTGGCTGGTATAAAAAAAACCAGAGTCAAGCTCAAAGCACAAGTGCTGCATAAACAGCGGGCTGCCAAAAGACTATAAGCAACCGGCAAGGCTGCCATGCCCCCCAACCCAGAGGTCATCAGGAGGCCAAACCACCCACACCAGGCAACCGTTAGCCCTCGTTGGCACAATTTAACTACCTCCTTAACCTTTTTTTGCAATCACAAGGCAATTTTTCCCCTACTTTTGACGTCTGATTCCAACCTTTGAAGGAAACCAATTGTTGAATAGATGAAACTCAATTTTATAGATATGCTGAAAAGTATCGTTCGCTACAGCCTGGCCCTGGGTCTGCTGTTGCAGGTTGCAAGTTGCTCGGGGCAATCGCGGGTCAACGAGCAGAAAAAGGAACTGGTGATGATTGACCTTGTGAAGCGCACCATCGAACAAGCCCACTACGACCCCAAGGAGTTCAACGACGAATTCTCGAAAGAGGCCTTCGACGAGTACTTCAAGCAACTCGATGTATTCAAGCGCTTTTTCACCCAGGACGACATCAAATCGCTTCGCAAATACGAAACACTGCTCGACGATGAGTTGAAGGCCTACGACTTCAATTTCTTCAATGCCACCAACGAGATGTATGTCAACAACATTGCCCGTGCCAACAAGATGTGCTTCGAGATTCTGGAGAAACCCTTCGATTTCAACGTGAAAGAGAGCTACGAACTCGACCCCGACAAACGCTCTTACCCCAAAAACGAGAAAGAACTTTACGAAGCCTGGCGCCTGTCGCTCAAATACGAAGTGATCACCCGGCTGGCCTCGCTGGTTGAGGCTCAGGAAAAGAAAAAGTTCGATCCCGAAAAGAAAGAGGGCAACCCCAAAACCCTGGCCGAACTCGAAGCCGAAGCCCGCGAAAAGGTCACCAAGCGCTACAAAGACTGGTTTCACGAACTCGACAAACTTGAGCGCGCCGACCGCCTGGCCGACTACGTGAACTCCCTCATGGCCGTGCTCGATCCCCACTCCAACTTCTTCCCCCCGAAAGAGAAAGAAGACTTCGACATCAACTTCTCGGGTCAGCTCCAGGGCATTGGAGCCACCCTCACCCAACGCGACGGCTACATCACGGTGGCCAACATCGTGCCCGGAAGCCCGTCGTGGAAACAAGGCGAACTGGCCGTTGACGACAAAATCATCAAAGTGGCCCAGGGCGATGAAGAGGCAGTTGACGTGGTTGACATGCGCCTCGACAAAGCCGTGCGCCTCGTGCGCGGGAAAAAAGGGACCAAGGTGCGCCTCACCATCCGAAAAGTTGACGGCACCGAAAAAGAGATCTCCATCGTGCGCGACCTGGTGATCATCGAAGAAACCTACGCCAAGTCAGCCATCCTCACCGATTCGCTCACCGGCCGCAAAACCGGCTACATCTACCTCCCCTCGTTTTATGCCAACTTCGACGACCCCAACGGTCGCAGTTCATCAGAAGACATGAAAAAAGAGGTCATCAAACTCAAAGAACAGGGCGTTTCGGGCATTGTGCTCGACCTGCGTGGCAATGGTGGCGGATCGCTGCAGGATGCCATCGAGATTGCAGGCCTCTTCATCAACACAGGCCCCGTGGTGCAGGTAAAAGCCCGCTACGGCAAACCCCAGGTATATGGCGACCCGGCACCCGGCGTGGTTTACGACGGTCCGCTGGCCATCATGATCAACCCCATGAGCGCATCGGCATCAGAAATCCTGGCCGCGGCCATGCAAGACCACCATCGCGCCGTAATTGTCGGCAGCACTTCGTTTGGTAAAGGCACCGTGCAACGCTTCTTCAACCTCGACGACATGGCCCGCGGCTACGACGACGTGAAACCCCTGGGAGCCTTGAAGGTTACCATCCAGAAATTCTACCGCATCAACGGCGGGGCAACCCAACTCAAAGGGGTAAGCCCCGACATAACCATGCCCGACATGTATGCACACCTCGACGTGGGCGAACGCGACCTCGACCACCCCATGCCCTGGACCGAAATAGACAAAGCCCCCTTTCAACCCCTCCCCTACCAAACCCTTTTCGGACAACTGAACGCCGCCAGCCAGAAACGCCAAAGCGCCGACACCATCTTCCAACTGGAAGAGGAGAACGCCCTGCGCCTCAAAGCTCAACGCGACCGCACCCTCATGCCCTTAGATATGGCCACCTTCAGAGAAGAGAAAGAGAAGGCCGAAACCACCGCCAAACGCTACAGCAAAATTGACGAAGTGGTGATGCCCCTGCTGGTTGCCCCCCTCAACGACGACCTGAACGCCGCCGATACAGGCCGCCGCGAAATTGTGAAACGGTGGGTGAAAAACCTCCGCACCGACAATTACCTCTACGAAACCACCCGAATCCTCAGCGACTGGAACACGTTTGGGGTGGCACGGAAAGAATAGAAAAACCACCGGAGCACAACATCATCACAAATAGAGGTTGAGATTATGGTTACAAGAGAAAGTGCAATAAAAACCGCAAGATCATTTATAAGCGACTGCCAATCAAAAGGATTAACTTTTCATAAGGTATTCCTTTTTGGTTCTGCAGCCAAAGAGAAGACTCACGAGTGGTCAGATATTGATTTGCTTTTGATTTCCGACCAATTTACCGATAACCTCTTCGACAATCTGAAACTATACTCCAAGGTTAACATAAAATATCCGCTGATTGAGACCCATCCCTATCCCACCACTTATTTCTACGAAGGAGATGATTTTATTCAGGAGATTATTAACAACGAGAGCATTGAGATATTACCCATCCCTAACTCCGTTTAAAAAGAGTACAGAGAGTAGATCTTTGAGTTTCGATCCGGATTTAAGTTCTCGACCTTCGTGATGTTGCACCTTTTTGGATGTCGCCCTCACTTAGCAAGTTTTTATCCGATGTTGATTGTTGCTTTTCTCTACGAAACCACCCGAATCCTCAGCGACTGGAACACGTTTGGGGTGGCACGGAAAGAATAACCGACTTACCCAAATCAAGGATTCACAGCCACCTGCCGCCACTTTCTGGCGGCAGGTGCTGTTTTCAGGAAATCCATTCCCAAAAATTATCGCGGTTGACCACCAATACCACCGCAGGCTTATAGGCCCCGGCAAACGAGGGGGGAACCCTGAAATCGGTCTTCGGGCTAAGTTCAAACTCCCAGCCCTCCATCGTGCCGTCGCGCTCTTCAACACAGTCAATTTCTGCCAGTTATTAATCTCAACACAACCCGAAATCGGCAGACAAACCCACTTTTTGCTAATGCAATCGCAAATAGTAGCCACTTTTTGCGATTCCATTAACAGAATTTTATACCGAAACCACTCGATACAGCCATTCAACCGCCGTTTAAAACACGAAAAACTACCTCAACAGAGGCAACTTCTGTCAATAATTGTGTTACAATATTGTTATTGACTACCTTTGCGAAACCTACCACCCTTCGAACCATGATCCACTTTAACCATAAACTATTCATTTTAGGCGTTTTGCTTTGCCTTGTCGGGAAGACGGGGTGGGGGCAGTTGCAGGTAGAACAAGACAAAACTGCTCAACAATTAGCAGAGATGCTGGTTGGGAATGGTGTTACAGTGCTAAATCCTTCCATTACTGGCTCTTCGATGGCAAATGGTTTTTTCTTTAACGGAGAGACAACCAATCTGGGAATCGATTCAGGAGTAGTAATAAGCAGTGGTAAAGTTGTTAATATTCCAGGACCTGTAAATACAGGACTCAGCACAGGTTTTAATCTTCCAGGCGATATCGATCTTTCTACCTGGTCAGGGAAAACAACTGCAGATGCTTTTGTTTTAGAATTTGATTTTATACCTTCTTATGATGAAATAAATCTGACATATACTTTTGGATCATCAGAGTATCAATCCGTAGCATGGTACACCGGTGATTATAACGATATATTTGCCTATTTTGTATCCGGGCCAAGACCCAACAGTTCAATTCCATATAATCGCGAAAATATCGCATTAATACCCAATACCGAAATCCCTGTCTCAGTTTTCAATGTAAATCCCGATGTCAATAATGAGTACTATAGGGGGAATTCAGGGAATACTATAGCATTTTATGGTCTGACTGTAGTGTTTATTGCATCTTTACCCGTTGTTCCTTGCGAGCAATATCATATAAAAATTGCATTATCCGATGCCGGGGGATCTCCTCCTAATGGTGACGATGTTTATGATTCCGGCGTTTTCCTTAAAGCCGGTAGTTTCTCCAGTCCTGGTATAGCCCTGGAACCCTTATACACCACCCCAGGCGGCGAACCCTTTGCAGTGGAGGGCTGCACCCAGGCCGATTTGAGGGTTACCCTCCCGTTTGCCAACCCCGTTACTTCGTGGGTGGTGTTCGACAGCATCACCGGCACAGCCACCAACGGGGTTGATTACAATTTCCTGAACGACAGCGTGATGTTTCTCCCTAACCAGGTAAGCGTCACCATTCCCATCGTACCCGTTTACGACGGGCTGCCCGAAGGCGACGAAAACATCTTTATCTACCTCTCCAACCAGGTGGGTTGCGCCGGCACCAACCTTCAGCGCACCGAAATTGTGCTGCACAACTTCACCCCTGTTGAAATTGGCAGCGACACGGCGGTGTGCGAGGGAACCCAGGTAACCTTCGATGCCGGCGAAGGTTACAAAAGCTACACCTGGCACGACGGCTCCCACGGCGACACCTGGACTTCGACCGGCACGCCATCGGTTACCCAGGTGAGCGTCAACATTATCGACAACTACGGCTGCCCCAGCTCCGATGCCCTTCAACTCACAACCCACCCCCAACCGGTTCAAAACCCCATCAAACACGAATGAGTAATTTTTAGATTGGCGAACAATACTCCTTTTACAAAAACCAACTAATCAACTACTTCGTCATGAATAGAAAAAATTTAACAAGCAACATCCTTTTCAAATCGAAATTATCCATACCTTTGCACCCTTTTTTGGAAAAACATTAATTTTTGGTTGAAAATGAATTTCTTAGCATTGAAAACCTTTTTTTCAGCCGTTTGTTAATGTGAAGTTAAAATGCAGTTAACAGGGGTTTCGCACCTTTGCTGCCGTTAAAGTGACGATCATTTATGCCATTGACAAAACTTAGAAACATCGGTATTGCCGCGCACATCGATGCCGGAAAAACCACCATGTCGGAGCGAATCCTATACTTCACGGGAGTCACCCGCAAATTAGGCGAAGTCCACGACGGACAAGCCACTATGGACTTCATGAAGCAGGAGCAGGAGCGCGGCATCACCATCGCTTCGGCAGCCATCACCTGCCAATGGAACGACTACCAGATCAACCTGATCGACACACCGGGGCACGTTGACTTCACAGTTGAGGTAGAACGTTCGTTGCGTGTTCTGGATGGTGTGATTGCCCTTTTCTGCGCCGTGAGCGGAGTGGAACCCCAGAGCGAAACCGTTTGGAACCAAGCCGATCGCTACAAGGTGCCCCGCATCGCCTTTATCAACAAGATGGACCGCACGGGTGCCGATTTCTACGAAGTACTCAGCCAGCTCAACAAAGACCTCGACGCCCACGGACTGGCTTTCCAGCTCCCGATAGGAGCTGAAGACGACTTCACCGGCATCATCGATGTTGTTGAGCAAAAAGCCTACAACTTCGATAAAGAGACCCGCATAGAGATTCCCATCCCTGCCGATATGACAGAGAAAGCACGCGAAGCCCGTCTGGCCATAGCCGAAGCTCTCTCTGATTTCAGCGAAGAGATCATGGAACTTTTCCTTGAAGACAAGGAAGTGCCAACCGAGTTGCTGAAACGGGTGGCTCGTGAAGCCACCATCAAACTGAGCATCACACCAGTTTTCTGCGGAGCTGCCTACAAAAACAAAGGGGTTCAGTTGCTGCTGGATGGTGTGATCGATTACCTCCCCTCGCCTCTCGACAAAGGTGCCGTGGTAGGACACGACATTGACGATCCGGAAAAGACCCGTTGCCGCAAGCCCAGCAGCAAAGAACCTTTCGCTGCTATAGCATTCAAACTGATTCACGATCCCTACGTTGGCCAACAAACCTTTATCCGCATCTACTCGGGTGAGCTGAAGAGCGGCATGGGCATTTTAAACAGCACCAAAGGCAAGCCCGAACGCATTGGCCGTATCCTGCGCATTCATGCCAAAGACCGCGAAGAGGTAACCGTGGCAGGTCCCGGCGAAATTGTGGCCCTTATCGGGATGAAAAACACCAAAACCGGCGACACCCTCTGCGATCCAGAGCATCCTCTGCACCTCGAATCCATCCACATTCCGCCCAGTGTGGTGGAGTTGAAAATAAACCCCGCTACCCGCAAAGACCAGAGCAAGCTTGGTGAAGCTTTGGCCAAACTCACCAACGAAGATCCTTCATTCAAAGTTCGTTACGACGAAGAGACCGAAGAAACCGTGATTTCGGGAATGGGCGAGCTGCATCTTGAAATTATTGTGGACCGTCTGAAAACAGAATTCGGACTCGAAGTGGTTGTGGGTGAGCCCGCCGTAGCATACCGCGAAACTTTGCAAGTAGAACAGGAATCGACTTACCGCCACGTGAAACAATCGGGTGGTAAAGGCCAGTTTGCCCACACGGTATTGCGCGTAGAACCCAATCCTGGCAAAGGGTACGAGTTTATTGACCGGATCAAGGGAGGTGCTATCCCCGCCGAATACGTCACCTCGGTAAACAAAGGTATTATGAAGACCATCGAGGACGGCGTTTTAGCCGGTTTCCCTGTTGTTGATGTGAAAGTTACACTCCTCGACGGCTCGTTCCACCCGGTTGACTCCTCCGATTTCGCCTTCCAGATTTGCTCATCGATCTGCTTCAAACAAGCGTTCATGAAAGGCGATCCCCAGTTGCTGGAGCCTGTAATGAAGGTTGAAGTGAACACACCCGACGATTACATCGGCGACATCGTGGGTAACCTCAACAAACGTCGCGGACGTATTGAATCGATGCGCCGCCACCGCAAAGGGTCGCAGAAGGTGAACGGATTTGTGCCTCTGGTTGAGATGTTTGGTTATGCAAATTCGCTTCGAAACCTGTCGAGCGGACGTGCCAACTACAGCATGGAGTTCTTCCAGTATATGCCAGTTACCAGAGCGGTTCAGGAGGATGTACTCAAGAAGCTTGCTGAGAAAAAGCGTGCCGAGCAAGGCAAATAGTCGCAGAATACATTTCGTTTTTTATACTTTCTTTTGTGTTGACCCCGGGGTTGCGATAGCTCCGGGGTTTTTATTGTTCAATGAAAGCCGTAAGGGCGGTTATCGTTTGACGGCGAAAAAGGATTTCATCAGGTTGGCGGCTTCGGTGCCACCAGGACCTTGCCGCAGAATTGTTTTTGGGTGCAGTGCCTTTGGTGCAAAAGCAAGGAAACCCCTTTTGGGATCGGAGGCAGCATACACCACCGATCCAATTTGCGACCACCCCAAAGCTCCGGCACACATCACGCAAGGCTCGAGGGTAACATAAAGTGTGCAACCTGTGAGGTATTTACCGCCCATGGCATGGGTTGCCGCTGTAATGGCAATCATTTCGGCGTGGGCTGTGGGGTCGTTGAGCTTCTCGGTGAGGTTGTGCCCGCGGGCTACAATGCGCCCTTGAAAAACCACCACAGCACCAACAGGGATTTCGTTGTGTTGCATGGCCAGTTTAGCCTCCTTTAAGGCCTCGGCCATAAACCTGGCATCATCAGTCGGTAGCTCACTCAGAATCACTGTTGCAGTTATCAGCGGGGTTTAAATATTTATCGATGGTTGACAGCAAGACATCGAGGGAGACAGGCTTTGTAATGAAATCAGTACATCCTGCCGCGTTTCCTGCCATCGAATCGGCAAGCAGCACGTGGGCAGTTTGTGCCACTATGGGCAACCGTAAGGTAGTTTCCCTGATGACCCGGGTAGCATCAAGGCCATCCATGCCCGGCATATCCAAATCCATCAGTATAAGCTCTATTTCAGAATTTTCCCTGAAAAGCTTTACGGCTTCAAAACCATTAGAGGCCCATAGTATATTGAGACCACGGTGGGCGAGTGCCGCGGAAAAATATTGAACACTTGTTTCAGAATCTTCGGCAATAAGTATGGTCTTGCCAGGCCATTTGTATTGATTCAGCATTGCAATGGGGCTTGTGGGGACTAAAGGTGAAAACGGCGGTTGATGATCTCAGTAAGCTGTTCGTTTTTAAATGGTTTTGTAATAAAATCGTCCATTCCGGCCTCGAAGCAAACATCGCGATCGCTTTCGAGGGTGTTGGCTGTCATGGCTACAATGGGGATGTGTGATTGAAGCTTCTTCTCGTCCTCCCTGATTTTCAGGGTTGCCTCTATTCCATCCATCTCCGGCATTTGTACATCCATGAGAATCAGATCATACTTCTTTTTCCGAAACATATTGAGAGCCTCTATTCCGTTGACGGCAACATCAACCGAGTGCCCGTTTTTCTTAAGATTGATAACGGCCACCTTTTGGTTGATGGGATTGTCCTCAGCCAGAAGGATTTTGAGTTGTAAGGGCGATTGAGCAACAAACTGCTTTTCGTGAAGAGAGACTTGAGCGGGGTGCAATATTTTTTCAAATGTAGCAGTAAACCAAAAAGTTGACCCATGTCCCAATTTGCTTTCCACGCCAATTTGTCCGTCCATCATTTCACAAAGGCTTTTGCTAATGGCCAACCCCAGGCCGGTGCCGCCATACTTGCGGGTTGTTGAAGGGTCGGCCTGCGAGAACGATTTAAACAACCTCTCCTGCTGTTCAGTAGAAATGCCAATCCCTGTATCAACCACTCTGAACATCACCTTCACGGTGTTTTCCCCCTCTTTGTGCAACACAACATTCACCTCCACCTTACCATTTGGAGCAAACTTAATGGCATTGTTCATCAGGTTGACCAAAATCTGTTTGAGGCGAAACGGATCGCCCAAAAGGGCTTCGGGAATGTCGGGACTGACGCTGTAGCCGAGCACCACGCCGTTGTTTTGAGCGTTTACCTGCAACATCCTCAAAACCTCTTCAATTTCGGTGCGTAAATCAAACGGGATAAGTTCCAGATCGATCTGCTTTGATTCAATTTTTGAGAAATCAAGAATGTCGTTGATTATCGAAAGGAGGTTTTTCCCTGAAACCAGAATGGTTCCCAGGTAGTCGCGTTGCTCGTCGTCGAGATTTGTTTGCGACAAGAGTTCCGACATTCCAATGATGCCATTCATCGGGGTTCGGATTTCGTGGCTCATGTTGGCCAGAAACAACGATTTGGCTTTGGTAGCCGTCTCGGCTTTCTCTTTTGCCGCTTTGAGTTCTTCGTTCATAAACTCCTTCTCGCGCAACAGACGCGCCAACTCTTGCTTTTGGTGATAGAGTTCGAGGAAAACCTTTACTTTGCCGCGCAACACACGCGGATCGATTGGTTTGCTGATAAAATCGACGGCACCGCTTTCAATCCCTTTAACAACATGAAACTCCTCTTTATAGATTGCCGAAACGAAGATTACAGGAAGAAACTGAGCCTGTCGGGTTTGCCTCATCAGTTGAACGGTTTCGAATCCATCCATTCCGGGCATTTGTATGTCGATGATTGCCAAAGCAAAATCATGATTCAACACTTTTACCAGCCCTTCGTTGCCCGACAGAGCCCTTACGAAGTTCACATCAAAGCCATCGAGGACGGTTTCGAGCGAAACCAGGTTCTCAAGCTTATCGTCAACAATCAGAATTTGTGGTCTTTGAGTCATAGATGGTTTATTTGAATAGCCATACGCGCATCAGTGAAATGAGCTTCTCCACGTTCACAGGTTTGGAGATGTAATCGTTGGCTCCGGCGTTGATGCATTTAGCCCGATCCTCTTTCATAGCCTTGGCCGTTAGAGCAATTACAGGCAAATTCCGAAATCTTTTGTCTTCTCTGATCTTCCCAATGGCTTCATAGCCATCCATCTCGGGCATCATGATGTCCATCAGAACAAGGTCGATATCCGGATGGTTTTGGAGCATTTGAATAGCGTTTTTGCCGTTGTCGGCCGCTTTTATATCCAGACCTTTGTCTTCCAACACCCTTGTAAGGGCAATCACGTTGCGCATATCGTCATCAACAATCAGTATCTTCTTTTCTCTGAAAATGCTGTCTTTGTCGTGCAAATAGGAGATGATTTGTTGTTGGTCGCTGGGAAGTTCGCTCACAACCCGATGCAAAAAGAGTGCAGTTTCATCAAGGAGTCGTTCTTCCGATTTAACCCCTTTGATGATAATTGACTCGGTATAATTGTGAAGTTCGGAATTTTCTTCGCGGGTAAGTTCCCGGCCGGTATAAACAATTACGGGAGGAATTTCGACTGATGGATCGCGTCGCAATTGTTTAAGCAATTCAAACCCCGACATGTCGGGCAGACCCAGATCAAGGATCATGCAATCGAAGTGGTGCGATTTAATTTTGTCGATGGCCTCTTTACCACTGGAAACAGAGCTTATGGCTACTCCCTGATCGCCAATAACCGACCGGATGCTTTTTTGAAGGTTCGCGTCATCTTCAACCAGCAGAAGATCCTTGATTTTTCGGTTGACGTAGCTGCCCAGTTTATCAAAAGCCTTCTCGAGTGCTTCAGGTTGAGCTGGTTTGGTGAGGTAACCTATGGCACCTTTACGGAAAGCATCGATGGTTTCTTCGTAGGCCGACATCATGTGAACCGGGATATGACGGGTGTCAGGATTCTGCTTGAGTTGATCCAACACGGTCCATCCGTCGATACCCGGGAGGTTGATATCGAGGATAATGGCAGCCGGCTTGTGTTTGGTAGCAAGTTCAATTCCCTCTTCCCCGGTAGGAGCTGCCAACACTTTGAACCCTTTCCCGCGTGCCTCACCGGCCAAAACACGGGCAAAATTGGTATCGTCTTCCACAATCAGAATGACTTTATCTCCGGAAAGTAAACTCTCGCGATCGTCGGGAATCCTGTCGATGGGTTTATCGGGCAGCACGGCAGGCTTAGGAATCTCCACATCCGGAGCCAGGTGACTCATGCTTTGCCTGAAGGGTTCGGGTTTGGGGTTGCCGGCAATTGGCTGTGGAGCCGATGATTCTTCGGGATCTTGTTTGGCAACCTGAGCCAGAGGTTTTATTTCGCCGTTAAGCGGAAGATAGAGGGTAAAAACAGAACCCTGCCCCGGATTGCTTTCCAGACCGATTTCGCCACCCAGCAGGCGAGCCAGTTCTCGCGATATGGAAAGCCCCAGACCCGTACCGCCATACTTGCGCGAAGTGCTGCCATCGGCTTGCTTGAAAGCTTCGAAGATTTCCAGTTGCTTTTCAGGAGGGATGCCAATACCGGTATCGCCAACACTGATACTTATGGCGCCGTTGGTTCTGAGGTTTTCAGTTTGCAATTGGTTTTGTGGTTTCGCAACGGCAATTGAAAAAGAGATGGTTCCGTGAGGAGTAAACTTAACAGCATTCGACATCAGGTTTTTAACTATTTGCTCTACCCTTTGCCTGTCGGTAAGCATGGTATCGGGAACCTGTTCAGATAGGTGCAAATCAAGTTTAAGGTTACGGGCTTCAATCTGATGGCCAAAAGAGCGACGTACATAATGCAACAGATCCGACACCGCCATATGTTCAGGATTGATATCCATGCGTCCGGCTTCAATTTTCGACAGGTCGAGAATGTCGTTGATAAGACTAAGCAACTCGTTGCCGCTGTGGTTGATGATTTCGGCAGCCTCGGTCTGGTCGGGAGTCAGGTTTCCTTTCTTGTTATCGGCCAGGCTTCGCGATAAAATCAGCAAGCTGTTGAGCGGCGTACGCAGTTCGTGCGACATGTTGGCCAGGAACTCCGATTTGTATTTGCTTGCCCTTTCCACATCAGCAGCTTTTCGTTCAATCTCCTCTTTTGCTTTTTGCAACTCCTGGTTTTTAACAGCAATTCCCGCCTTTTGCTGTTCGAGCAGGTGTGTTTTTTCTTCCAGTTCTTCGTTCGTTACCCGCAGCTCTTCCTGTTGCGCCTGAAGATTTTGCTCCGACTCTTTCAAAGCCCTTGCCTGCTCTTCGAGTTCCTCGTTGGCTTCACGGAGTTCTTCTTGTTGCACCCTCAACTCTTCGGCCTGTTCCTGAGTTTGCAGGAGCAAGTGTTTCATTTCCCATTTCACCCTGATACCCTGCAATGAGATGGCCATCCCTTCGGCAACCGTGTCAAGCAGCTTTAATTTTACAGGATCGAACGGGGAAGTGGATGCCATTTCGATAACACCGGCAACCACTTTCTCATGAACCAGGGGCATAACCACCACAAACTGTTCAGAAGCTTCGCCCATTCCACTGCGGATAAGGATGAAATCGGAAGGAGCTTTTTCGAATACAATCATTTTCTGCTCCATGGCAGCCTGCCCAACCAACCCCTCACCAAAGGCAAAACGATTTACATCTGACTTGCGGTGGCTAAAAGCATAACTGCTTGTAAGGGTGAGCTGATCGTTCTCTTTGTTGATGTACAAAGCCGCAGCCTGAAAACCAAGCAGGTCGGCCAGCTCTACCAACAAATCAGATCCGAGTTGCTCCATCGACTTATCGCCCCGCAGGGCGTCGTTGATTTTAACAACACCGGTTTGGAGCCAGATATTTTCTGAATTAAGTTTGTTGAGACGGGCCAGGTTGTCGCGCATTTTCACGAGGGCATTACCCAACAGATCGTTTTTGCTAAGCAAATTGTAGGAAACGCCTTCGTGGCCTTCGCCCACAGCTTTGGCGAATTGAGCAGCAGCAGCAAGGTTGGCCGAGAGCTTGTTGAGTGCTTTTGCCATGACACCCAATTCGTCGCTGTTTGAAATCACCAAAGGATGATCGCGGTCAACTACTCCGGCAGCCAAATCGTTGAGAACAGCCGTAGTTTTCACCAATGGCCGGCTGATATAGCGGGCTACCAACGAGATAACAACAGTCATCAGCAGAAGGCCTATCACCCCAACCAGAAAAGTATTAAACAAGGCATCGTTGGCCCTCTGGGTGATGGACGAGGTGGGAACCAACACACCTACCGACCACAGGTTGTGAATCTTTCCGATACCCACAGGCACAAAAGTGATGTAGGCCTCAGCACCGGTAAAGGTATCGTCGAATGTAACCGAATGGTGGTCGCCTTTTTTTATATGATCGAGGAAGCCAAGTTGATCGACTATGGCCGAATCGACAGCTCTAATGTTTTTTCCAATGAGGTTTTGTTGAGGGAAAGTAACCAGGCAGCCATCGTTGGACGTCAAAAAAGCAAATCCGGTTTTAAATGGCTTATGGTTTTCAAACTCTTCTCTAAAATTGTCGAGACTGACGTCGATCCCTATCACCCCCTTAAACTTCCCGTCAACAACAATAGGAACCACCATGCTTGTTTGCAAAACGGCGTCTTCAACCCTGCCTGTATAACTGTAGCTGTAGGGCGACAAAACAGTTTCCCGGAGCGTTCGCTTGGGAATGGTATAATAGTCGCTTTGAAACAGGACTGCATCGGGATTCCACTTTTCGAGCAGGATGTTATCCCCTTCGCGGTAGTAAGTTACAGCCAGATTCCCGAGTCTTGTGCTGCCATCTTTTCGGGCAAACCGATGATCGAGACGATCGATCGTGAGCGTGTCCCAAAGAGTCCAGACCGATAGAAACGATGGGTTTTCCTTCATGCTCTTGTACATCATGGCCATAAACACCTCGCGACGGTTAGGTTCGGGGATGGTTTCGTAGCGCGAAAAAACCAGGCCAAGGGTACGAGCGGCGTTCATGTACTCGTTGAGGGTGCTGGTGGTTTGGGCGGCATAATCATGTGCCTGTGCATCAACAAGTGCATGAGCCGAATCAACAGCTCTCTGCCGGTTGGTGACTCCCACGTAAATCAGCACGATTCCGAAAATAACCAGGGTGGTACTTACAATAGCCACCATCAGTTTTCGCCCTAAAGTGGCTCTGAACAATTTGTTTCTCAATGTCATCGGTTTTATTGGTATAGTTTGGATGGATGAGTATGGGAAGGTTATACGAAGATAGTTAAATTTGTTACATCAATTGCATAAAACAACCCTATTTTCCTGATTTTCGTTTGGCGATATAACCCACGCCCATCACCAGGGCAGCGACGATAAAGGCCGGCACGAACGATGATTTGGGTTCTGGTCCGTTGGTACTTATAACACCCCAGACAAAAAACACCACATTAACCACAAAACCAGAAAGGATACTGGCAAGGGCAACTTTTCGATATCTGGTTGCGCTGCTGTGGGTGAGTGCGACCAAGGTGACCGGAACAAAGATGCTGATGGTTCCCAGCCCAACCACCATCAGGTTTACAATATCGGGGCTAACCAGGGCCAGCAGCAGAGCCAACAACCCGAAGAGAATGGTTGCCAGTTTCACCCCCCAGAAAAACCTTTCCCGGCTAAGAGGTTTACGACTCCATCCTTTCAGATCGTTGATGGCCGAAATGGCAATGATGTTGAGAAAACTGTCGCCCGAAGACATCAGGGCGGAGAGAAGCCCGACCACAGCAAAGGCAAACAAACCATGCCCACTATGCCGGCTGATAAAAAAGAAAGTAGAATCGTCGGGGTTCAGGTCAGCACCGCCCTGTACGCGCATCGCCATACCAACCAATGGGAAAACAAGGTAAAACGGGAGCATCCCGAATCCGGACCACAAAGCAGTTTTGCGGGCCACCTTAGCCGATCGCGCTGCCAGCAACCGCTGCCAGATATCCATTCTGACAAGTACCGACGGGGCAATAAAAAGAGGCAACCCTATTAAGAACGCCAGTCCGAACGACGTGCCGTTGAGCATTGGTTCAGGAAGGCTGCTCACCAAATCCAATCCGTGCGTATCAGCCCAAATACCAGGGATGAAGATGGTTACCATCATCACCACAATCATCACAAACTGAATCATGTCGGTAACTATAACACCTGCCAGCCCGGCCATAGCGGTATAACCGATGACGATAAGACACGAAATAACAGCAGAAGCCAGATAATCAATACCAAAGGAATATTTCAAAAGCGAAGCCATACCAACAAACTGAGCAGCAAGAAGGAAGAAAAAGATAAACACGTTAACTCCGGTCACAACCGACGAAAACCAACGGGCAAATACAGGCGATTCGTGAATGCCGTAAGACCTGTTGAGAAACTGAGGGAAAGAGTAGATGCTGTACCTTACACCAGCCTGCCTGATCCTGGGTGCAAACCAGGCCAACAAAAAGAAGCCCAGGAAATAAGCCACCCCGACGCCGGTGGCCGCAAAACCAGCCTGATATCCCATCGAAATAAGCCCCATGCTGGTTCCACCTCCCACGAAAGTGGCCAGGGTGGTGAGCACGAGTGGAAGCAATCCCGTTTTGCGGTTGTTCACCAGGTAGGCTTCAAGTGTTCCCCCTTTGATGTGCCGTAGGGTAACTACGAGCATCAGCAGAAGGAACACCGCCACCCAGAACAGCAGCCAGCTTGTTGTTGGTTCATTATCCATGCACCACAAAAATAGGAAAAGGAATGAATAAGCCCCCCTCTTTTTTGCTCACTCCGCAAAAAGGAACCAGGCCGCGACAGGCGGGCTGATCAAAAAGAACCCCTGCATGAGCGAACAACCAACCCCCTTTCATCTCTATCTTTGCAACCTTAAAACCGAATTTATGAAAGCTGAAATTATAACCATTGGCGACGAACTGCTTATTGGACAAGTGATTGACACCAACTCTGCCTGGATGGCGACACAACTAAACAAAATTGGTATTGATGTGCGCCAGATCACGAGCATCCCCGATTCGAGGGTTCACATTCTTCACGCGCTGACAGAAGCAGGGAACCGCGCCCGGGTTGTGCTTATCAGCGGTGGCCTGGGGCCAACCCGCGACGACATTACCAAGCAAACCCTGTGCGAATTTTTCGACACTGTTTTAGCCCCCGATCAGGATGCGCTGGCCGATATCACAGCTTTGTTTGCAAAAAGGGGTTATCCCATGACCGAGCTCAACCTGCGTCAGGCCGACATGCCCGAGGCATGCAACTCCATTCCCAATCCCGTTGGCACCGCCAGGGGGATGTGGTTTGAAAAAGAGAACACCATCTACGTGTCGATGCCCGGGGTTCCCTTCGAGATGAAACAAATGATGACCGATCATGTGCTGCCTGCACTCCGCCTTCGGAACAAAGGGACATCGGTTGTTCACCGAACCATTCTCACCACCGGTGTTGGCGAATCGTTTCTGGCAGCCCGCATCGAGACCTGGGAAAACTCGCTTCCCGCCTACATCAAACTGGCCTACCTTCCCCAACCAGGCATGGTTCGTCTGCGGCTCACTGCCCGCGGATGCCATGAAGAGAAACTCACCTCCGAGGTAGCCTCGCTGGTTGATAAGCTCTACACCCTGATTCCTGAGTACATCTTTGGCGAGGAACCAGATACCCTCGAAGAGGTAACAGGAAGGCTGCTGCTAAGGCATGGACAAACCCTGGCCACTGCCGAGAGCTGTACCGGAGGCGCCATAGCATCGCGCATCACCACAGTACCAGGCAGTTCATCGTGGTACAAGGGATCGGTTGTAGCCTACGCCAACCAGGTGAAAGAACAAGTGCTGGGAGTTGAAAAAGAGACCCTTGAGAAGCACGGCGCCGTGAGCGAACCCGTGGTGATACAAATGGCCCAAAACGCCCGGCAGTTGCTCCATACCGATTGGGCCCTGTCGGTTTCGGGCATTGCCGGCCCCGATGGTGGTACACCCGAAAAACCCGTAGGAACCGTATGGATTGCTGTTTCGGGACCCAAAGCTACCCAGGCTGCCAAATTCCAGTTTGGCGACAACCGCGAAAGAAACATCGTTCGAGCCACGGTAGCAGCTCTTAACATGCTCAGGGTAAGCCTGCTCGACGAATAATTGCTTCAGTGGCCAACCACTCCGCGGGTGGCCAGAACCGTTCAACTTCACCCTTCAGCCACAGCCACATTCAGAAAAGCATTGAAATCTTTCATTATCCGAAAGATTTCAACTGCTGTTTTTACCAGATCAGCCCCTGCAAACTCCTCCTGTTTTGGAGCGTATCCAACCACAAAGTGTTTGTTCATCAGGTAGTCAATCCCTTCGAAGCTGGCATCGTAACCTTTGGGCGGCCTCACCAACCTGTCGCCCATATCGCTCAAGCCCCCAAACATTTTCACGAAATGGGGGTGTTTCACAATTGCCTCAAACTGGCTGAAATTGTAGAAAATTTCTTGTCTGACACGCTTTAGCACAGGCGGTTGAGGCATGTAAAGCCCCCCGCCAATGAAAGATGCACCGGGTTCGAGATGAAGGTAATAACCCGAAAAAGGACTTTTTCGGCCTCCACGTGCCACAAATACGCCAAAATGGGTTTTATAAGGATCTTTATTGTTGCTAAACCTCACATCGCGGTTGATGCGAAACAGGCAATCGGCAGGCGACACCTCGCCCACAGAGGGATCAAAGCGCTGAACCTGGCTGATAATCCCGCCCGTGATGTTCAATATTGCTGAACGCAGTGCATTGTAGCGGGGGCGGTTGGCATCGAACCATTCGCGGTTGTTGTTGGCAGCCAACTGAACAAGGAAATCAAAATAGGGTTGTGGAGTATTCATAACAAAGCAATAAACTGATTACACTGATGCCGTCAAACACCTTAAAGAAACCATGGTGATTGGGCAAAAGAGTTGCCAAAGATACTACATGCAGTTTTATTTCGGCTTTTTGTAAAAAAATGGGTAGGTTTGCGTCATAACTTCTGTTAATTGCTGTTTCCATATGAAAATATTTTTCAGGCTGCTTCGCGAAAGTCTAGTATTTGCGCTCCACGAGTTGCGCGTGAACAAGGTTCGCACAGTGCTCTCCTTATCGGGCATCACCATTGGCATTTTCTCCGTCATTTCGGTACTCACCATTTTCGATTCGCTGGAGTACCAGTTGCGATCGAGCATCAACTCGCTGGGTACCGACGTGCTTTACATCCAGAAATGGCCCTGGAGCATGGACAACAACTACCCGTGGTGGAAATACATCAACAGGCCACATACCACTTTGAGCGAGATGAACCAAATAGTAGAGCGTACGCCTGCCGCAGGAGCAGCAGCTTATCTTCTGGGTACCAACACATCGTTTAAATATAAAAACAAAACCGTTGAAGATGTAGGCTTGCTTGCCTGCTCTCACGATTACGACAAACTCCGCACGATGGAATTCGCCAAAGGACGCTATTTCTCACCTGTTGAATCGCAAACCGGCCGCCCGGTGGTTATTTTAGGGGGAAATCTGGCGGGGAATCTTTTTAAGGATGAAGAAGCAGTTGGGCGAACGGTAAAAATTTTCGGGCGCAAGCTCGAGGTAATCGGGGTGTTGAAAAAAGAGGGCAATGCCATTGGCGAGAGTCTTGACGACCAAGGGGTAATACCTGTGAATTTTGCCCGCAACCTGCTTGATTTCGATCGCGATGGAACCATTGTTGTGATGCCTCGCGAAGGGGTAACCCGTGCCGAACTGAAAGATGAACTGATTGGTGTGATGCGAAGCATCCGACGATTGAAACCCGGAGCAGAAGATAATTTTGCCATCAACGAAATCAGCATTATCTCGCAGATGTTCGACGGATTCTTCAATGCCCTGGCCATTATTGGCTGGGTGATTGGCGGATTCTCGCTTCTGGTGGGAGGATTCGGAATTGCCAACATCATGTTTGTTTCCGTCAGAGAACGCACCAACATCATCGGCATTCAAAAAGCCCTGGGAGCTAAAAACTATTTTATCCTCACACAATTCCTCACCGAATCGGTTGTGCTAGCGCTGATGGGTGGCCTGGCCGGACTGTTCATTATTTGGTTGCTCACCCTTTTGGTGACCTATGGTTTCGACTTCGAGCTGTTCCTCACCCTTAAAAACACAGTTTTAGGCCTGTCGGTCAGCGCCTTTATCGGACTTGTTTCCGGCCTGATCCCAGCTTGGTCGGCCTCAAAACTCGACCCCGTGGAGGCTATGAGAAGCAACGGGTAACAACTCCCTGTATATGTGATGCCTTTTCTCCAAAAAAAATCAACGCGATGTTGATTTCTCTAAATTTTGGATTATCTTTGCAATAATTGGAATCAAGATTGTCGAGGGGTTGTCTCCCGACAAACCAAAAGGACTCCAAATTTGCAAAATGAAAGCCTTATACCTGATAATCACTATGATTTTTGTGCTGGAAGGTTATCTTCCCGCTCAAAAAGTCGTTATCAGGGAAGACATCCAAGGCTGGACAGAGCGTGTATCGTTTGGAAACTACAACCAACCCGTTCAATTAAACGAAACCCAGGCCACCATAAGGCTAACAGGATGCAGCGTTTCGCCAACCTGTTCGGCCGAAGGCACAGGTTCGGCAGGGTGCGTGGTGGTGAGAGCTTATTGCGGGATTGTTGAACTGCCCGAGCTACCTTCGGTATCAAGCGTTAGTTTCAGAATAGGATCGATAAGCAGCGGTAAATCGGTAAAACTTCAACGCAAAGCAGGGCAAAAATGGGTGGATGTAGCCACGCTTTCGGCCATAAGCTCCCCGGCAAGAGACTTCACCATTGAAGTAAATTCCAACGAGCCCACAACCCTGCGTCTCAGTTCGGCCAACAGCAACCTTTACCTTTTCGATATTGTGGTTACCGACACTCCCACCCAGCAAGACGGGGTATTGGCAGCTCGTCTGGCATCGACACATTAACCACACAGCTCCCACGCCAACAAAACGAAACATTGGCACCTGCACCTTTTACAACAACCTTCCTGCTTGAATATCAGAAAAACACACAGCAAAGCAGTGTTGCATCCAGATTGTTTACGAACACAGAACAAAAAAAAACACAATTTCTCCACTTTCCAACGTGCAGCAATATTACTTTTTTGCTACCTTAGCCCTCACCAAACCCCACCCACGTGAAAGCGACCCTGTTTGACGATACGCTGAAGTATTACAACGCCCTTCTCAACGACATTGAGAAGGCTCATCAGTTTATTTTCATGGAGTTTTACCGGTTCGGCAGCGATGCCATCGGCAGTCGGTTCCGCGATGCACTTGCCCGAAAAGCCCGTCAGGGAGTAAAAGTAAAACTCCTGCTCGACTCTTGGGGAACCGAGCCCCGCGATGCTTTTTTTGCCCCTGTGACCAAAGCCGGCGGTGAAGTGAAATTTCATGAAAAAATCAGGTTTTCTCCCGATTTTTTCACCAGGAGCCACCGCCGCAACCACCGCAAACTGGTGATCATCGACGACAAAATAAGCTACATCGGATCTTCCAATCTTACCGACTACAACATTGTTTGGCGCGAGCTCGTTTTGAGGCTACACGGACCGGTTGCCCTGACTTTCAAAAAGATATTCAACCAGATGTATGAGCTAGGGCCTTACCTGAAGATTCCGGCAGAGATGAAAAACACCCTCGTCTTCCGCGACCTTGAGATTATTCGCGACACACCTTCCATCACGTTTCAGCCTGTAAAAAAACGTCTGATAAGGCTCATCAAAAATGCCCGCCACAACATCGTGATCGAGACCCCTTACTTCCTCCCGAGTTTCCTGGTTCGGAAAGCCCTCATCAACGCTGCAAAAAAAGGTGTTGAAGTGAACGTGGTGATACCGCAAACCTCGGATGTGGGGATAGTTGATCTGCTGCGCAACCGCTACCTGGGACCCCTGCATCAGGAAGGGATCAGGTTCCTGCTCTACACAGGAGCAAACCTCCATGCCAAATTGCTCATGACTGACAACAAAACCTTCGCCATGGGATCGCCCAATTTCGATTACCGCAGCTTCAGATTCCAGCATGAAGTGATGATGGTTGGCACCGACAACGACATCGTGAAGTTGCTGCTGAATCATGTATCGGGTACTGTGGCCGATACGGTTCCTTTCGACATCGATGCGTGGAAAAATAGAGGCTGGTTTACCCGTTTTCGCGAGTGGATGTTAATACCTTTGCGGCACCTGCTTTAGGCTTGTATATCACCAGAAACACCCCTGAAAACACCAACAACGCGGCACTTAGTTTCGATGCAGTAAGTGTTTCGCCGTAAGCCATCCAGGCCACCAAAGAAGCTATAACAGGCTGAAGGTAAATAAAGTAACCGGCAGCGGTGGCGCTTACATGTTGCAAAGCCCATGCTGTGAGCGAAAACGCTGTAAGGGTTGTCAGGAAGACCACGTAAAGCAGTGCCAGCCATGCTCCGGTTGTAAAATGGCTGAAAGTAAGAGATGGAAACGAACCGGCCACATAAGGCAACACGAACAACGATCCCCAGGCAAAAGTGTGGGTCATGACAGTGAGAGCGCTGTAGCGGGCCATGAGCGGTTTGACGACGACCAGATAGAGCGAATAACAGGCAATATTGAGCAATATCAGCAGGTTCCCCGTAAGAGTTCCAGCCACTGTTGCCGACTGACCTGCCAGCACCACCAGCCACAAAGCACCAGCACCACCAATGGCCATGCCTGCAACTTTACGCCAGGTAAGTCGCTCGCCTATAAGTATCAGGGCAAACACCATCACCATCATCGGGCTCAGGGTATGTATGATGCTGGTATCAACCGGTGAGGTTCGCGACAGCCCCTCGAAGAAAAAGACCTGGTTGAGCGTGATGCCTGTCAATCCACTCAGGATCATCCTCAACCGGTCGGATGGGGCTACCCTTTCTGCCCCCCTCATCCAATACCAGGGGAGCAACACCAGCAGGGTGCCGCTCAATCGGAAAATCATCAACTGGGGCGGGCTGACGAAATGAGGCATCAGCCCTTTGGCAACCGAATAGTTGACACCAAATAAAACACTGGTTATGGTTAAAGCCAGGAGTGCTTCACGCTTTTTCATGGTTTAGGGTCTTTTTATTCGTCCACTGGCATGGTAATGCCTTATGTAGTAGGGCTCGTCTAAGCCACTCATCATCACACCCCGTGAGGTTGAGGAGTGGACAAACCTCCCCTGTCCGGTATAAATTCCAACGTGATAGCCCTGGCGACCGCCAATTTTAAAGAAAACAAGATCGCCTGGCTGCAGATCGTCTTTATGAATGGGATCAATATCGTTCATCATTTCGATAGAGCTTCTTTTTAGATGCAGACCCCAGGCCTCAAGCATCACGTTCATCACCAAACCAGAACAATCGACACCCGATTTGGTTGTACCACCGTAGCGGTAGGGTACCCCAATCCACCCATCGATGGCCTTGAACAGAGTTGCGGTGGAGTTGCTGCCGGTTTCATAAGGTTCGGGAAGGGTGCTATCGGCCTCAAAAGGTCCGTCGGGAGCTGTTACCACCGGGCGATAAATATCGCGTTGAGCCTGCCTCACCTGGCGGCAGCCAACCATCATGATGACGAACATCACCATCAATATCAACCGAAAAGAAAAATTACCAGGAGCTTTCATACGGCAATGCAAACCTAATCAAAACATACGAAACACCAATTGGAAATTAATGCCGGAATGCCTCTCCTTACAACCCAACCCTTTACCTTCTCTCTTTCAACAACAGAGACTGCTTAACCCCAATCTGAACCCTTGCCGGCACCCTTCCAACCTGCCCACAATTGTTGCCATTTCATCAATCGGTTGCCGAAAAGAGCATTCTGTTGTGATCAAAAATATAACAAGTTGTGATAAAGCAGTTTTTGCGTACATTTACCTCCTTAAGGAAAATATTGATTAACCATGATAAAGCAATTCATTTCGTTTCAGCTGTTGCTATTTCTAAGCCTTTTGTCTATAAAAATGTGGGCACAGGATACTGAACCAGAACAAATTGCCCTCTTGCGAAAATCGATCGAGAAAGAGCTCAACGACAGCGCCAAAACAGCCATGCTGCTAGACTTAGGCGACAAGATTGAGAATCGAAACCCGGCAGAAGCGCTGGCATGTTACAGGGATGCTGCAGAGACAGCAAAAAAGGCTCTTAACAGCTGCCGCGACAAGGGGCGCCAGAATACCTTCCGGGCGTTGATGTCAAAAGCCCTGCGCTTCGAGGGGATCGTTCAATTGCGACAAGGTGAAACCAACCAATCGGTAATCATCTTCAGAACAGCGCTTCAATTTGCACTGTTATCGGGAAATGACACTGAAAAAGGGAAAGCCTACAATTGCCTGGCTACAGCCTTGAGGGAGGAAGGCAAGGGCGACGAAGCGATAGCCCTGTTTGAAAAAAGCGTTGGTACAGCATTGTTGGCGGGCGATTCAGCCCTAGCTTCTTCGGCACTTACCAGCCTTGGAATTCTCTATGGCGAAAAAGGCAATGACAACAAGGCTTTTGCAGCATTTTTCAAATCCCTGGCGATTGATGAAGCCCGGGGTGATGTGGATGGTGTGGCACGAAACTACACCAATATTGGGAACCTTCACAGCGATAGGGATAACCTCACAAAAGCCATCAGCTATTATACCCTCTCCCTGAAAATGGCACTCGGGGCAGGCAACCCGGCCACACTTCAAGCATCATACACAAACATGGCACAGGCCTACAATTTGACTAAGCGTTACGACGAGGCCATAAGCTACCTGAACAAAGCACTTGGCCTTTGCCGCAAGAACCAGGACAAACAAGGTGAATCGGCATGCCTTACCAACCTGGGTGTAGCCAACTATATGCTCGGAAATTATGCAATGGCCCAGAACCATTATCAGCAAGCTCTTGAAGTAGCTGAATCGTTGGGTGATGTTGATGCTACAGCACTCCTGCTCGGCAATCTGGCAGCATTATCTATTGAGACAGCGCAACGCCAGCCCGAAAATACACCAGCAAGAACATTGGGTTACCACCTTGCTCTAACCTACAGCCTTCGGGCCTATAACCTCGCCAGAGAGATGAAATCGGTTCATCAACTCGAAAAACTTTCTACACAATTGATGAAAGTTTACCGCATGACAGGCAATCATGCCAAAGCGCTCGAATTTGCCGAAGTGGTTATCAACTTGCGCGATTCGCTTTTTCAAACATCTAAAATACAAGCCATCAGCGAGATGGAGTCGAAATATCAGACAGAACGAAAACAACTGGAAATTGACGCTCTTGAAAAAGAAAAAGCACTGCAACAAAGCCTCGTCAAACGACAACAATGGGTCATTTACACAGTCGTGGCCGGATTTCTACTGGTGTCGGTATCGCTTATAGCCATTGGGCGGCTTTTGGCACAAAAACAAACCGCCAACAAGCTCATCACCGAACGCAACGAGGCCTTGCTTAAGGCCAACAGCGAAATAACCCAACAAAAAGAAGAGATCATAGCGCAACGCGACGAAATTGAACATCAGCGCGATATTGTAATCAAGCAAAAAAACCAGATCGAAGAAATACACCATCAGCTTACAGATAGCATTGATTACGCCTTTCGCATTCAACAAGCACTTCTCACCACGAAGTCGCAACTTGCAGCACTATTTGGCGGGGTAGTTGTTTTTTACAGGCCGCGCAACGTGGTCTCAGGCGATTTTTTTTGGGCGACACGGCTAAACGACACCATCCTCCTTGCTGTGGCCGATTGCACCGGCCATGGTGTTCCGGGAGCAATGATGAGCGTGCTCGGAATGTCGTATCTCAACGAAATCGTTCAAAGGAAACCGTCGGCCATGCCACATCAAATTCTTGCTGACCTTAGAACCGAAATAGTTGCAGCTCTCAGTCAAACCGGATTGTGGAATGAGCAGAAAGAAGGGATGGACATGTCGGTGATAGCATTCAACCCCTCTACAGGCAACCTTTGGTTTGCCGGAGCCAACTCGCCGCTGCTCATCATCAGACCATCCAACACCATGAACCCAGCGAATATTGACACAGACTCTCCAGATTCCGACAGGCTTACCTATGTAAAAGGGGATAAGATGCCGGTGGGAATTCACGACCGGATGAACCCTTTCACACTTCACCAACTTCAGCTATCAAAAGGCGATCACGTTTTCCTGATGACCGACGGATATGCTGACCAATTTGGCGGTCAGCAAGGGAAAAAATTCATGACACACAGGCTGCGCCATTTTCTACAGCAAACCAGCCTCCTTACGCCTGATGATCAGGAAGCTGCCTTACAAAACACCTTCGACCAGTGGAAAGGCACCCACGACCAAACCGACGACGTGACGGTAGTAGGCTTTCGCTACTGAACCAATATCTCTCGCTACCTTTGTCGAAAAATTGCTCGTGCAAAACTACCCTTTTCTCTACCGGAGCACTCCCCAAAGGCTGGAGACGCTTGAAGTAAAAGTTGGCAACCTTGCCCTTGGAAGTGCCCATCCCGTGAGGCTTCAATCGATGACCAGCGTGAACACCCTCGACACAGAAGCTGTGGTGGCACAAAGCATCAGGATGATTGAAGCCGGCTGCGAACTGGTGCGCATCACCGCGCCCGGGATTCGAGAAGCCGAACATCTGGCGGTAATCAAAAAAGAGTTGAAAATCCGCGGCTTCGACATTCCGTTGGTAGCCGACATACACTACAACCCCGAGGCCGCTTTGGTAGCAGCACGCCTGGTAGAAAAGGTGAGGATCAACCCGGGAAACTACATCGACCGTCGCGCCACCCAAACCCAATTCACCCAAAACCACTACGATGCAGCGCTTGAGCAGATGGCTCGCCGAATGGCCCCACTGCTTGCAGTGTGCAAACAATACGGCACCGCACTGCGAATTGGCAGCAACCACGGCTCGCTGTCGGAACGCATCGTGAACCGCTATGGCGATACACCGCTGGGAATGACAGAGGCAGCCCTGGAGTTTGTTGACATTTGCGAAAGCTACGGATTCAACAACCTGGTTCTCTCGATGAAATCGAGCAACACCCGCGTGATGGTGCAAGCCACCCGACTGCTGGCAGCCCGACTGGTGAAACGTGGCCGGGTGTATCCACTGCACCTGGGGGTGACCGAAGCGGGCGAAGGCGAAGATGGCCGCGTGCGATCGGCAGCAGGCATCGGGGCCCTGCTGGCCGACGGAATTGGCGACACCATAAGGGTTTCGCTTACCGAAGAGCCCGAGAACGAACTTCCTGTTGCCCACGAACTCCAAAAAATTTTCGCGGCAACATCAAAACCATCCGGGGCAACCGAAGAAAATGTTGACCTGCCTGTAATTGATCCGTTCGCTTTTCACCGCTACCTGTCGCGCGAATGGGAAGGACTCGGAGGGGGCAAACCGGTTCTGGTGATTGGCGGCGACGGAGCCGATATGCACCCCGGCAACAAGATGCCACAACAGATCATAGCACCATCAGGAAAAGCCCTCCCCTTGCTGCACAACCCTGCAACCGAGAAACAAACCTCTGATCACGCGCTGGTATTGGAACCCGGCAAAGCAGCCACGGCCACACCCCAAACCAGGGCCTGCATAATCAGCCTCAACGATGTTGCTCAGCTACCTGCCGTGAGGCTTGCCATAACCAGGTGGCGCGAACAACCCGAAGCGCCTCCGGTAGTGATCAGCCACAACAGCAGCATCGCCGATTCAGACCGATTTGCAACAGGAGCCTCGGCACTGCTGGGATCGTTGCTCATCGACGGACTTGCCGATGGAATCTGGTTGCAAAACAGCTCGCTTGAGCAAAGTGCCGTGGTTGCTACCGCCTTCAACCTGCTGCAAGCCACCCGCCTCAGATTCACCCGACCCGAGTACATCTCGTGTCCATCGTGCGGACGAACACTGTTCAACATCCAAAAGGCGGTGCAGCAAGTGAGGAAAGCCACGAGCCACCTCACAGGACTCACCATAGGGGTGATGGGGTGCATCGTGAACGGTCCGGGTGAGATGGCCGGTGCCGACTACGGCGTTGTAGGAGCCGGCAAAGGCAAAGTAACCCTGTTCAAGGGCGACGTGGTTGCCCGGCAATCGGTAAACGAAGAGGAGGCCGCCGATGCACTGGTAGATCTGATCAAAAAAAATGGTGACTGGCGCGATCCGGCTTCAAACGTTTAGCCCTGCCAATTGTTGATTGTTGTAACTTTTCCGAATTCATGACAAACTATCATACACATACCTACTATTGCGATGGCAGCTCCAAACCTGCCGAATATGCCCGCGAAGCCGTGGCAGCAGGATTCACCGAATTAGGCTTCTCGGGTCATGCCCCGGTGCCTTTCAGCAATGGTTTCGCCATCCCAAAAGAAAAGCTAAGTGCCTACTGCGAAGAAGTGCTCGAGGTACGCCGTTCGTTCGGACAGTCGCTCAAGATATGGCTTGGACTTGAAGTGGACTATATTCCGGGAATCACCAGCAGCTTCGACAGCTTCCGGCAGCAAGGGTGTCTCGATTACCTGATCGGATCGGTGCATCTGGTAAAACCGGCTCACGACGATCGATTGTGGTTTATCGACGGCCCTGAAAAACAAACCTACGACGACGGGTTGGCCCAACTGTTTGACGGCGACATCAGAAAAGCTGTAACAGCCTACTACCAACAGCTGGGAGAAATGGTGACCACCCAACGCCCCGACATCGTTGGACATGCCGACAAGATAAAGATGCACAATGCCGGACGGTATTTCCGCGAGGACGAACCCTGGTATGTGGCTCTTACCCAACAGATGCTGGAGCAGGTGAAAGAAGCGGGAAGCATCCTCGAAGTAAACAGTCGTGGTCTCTACAAGGGACGCAGCAACGATTTCTTCCCGGGAATGACTTTACTCAAGAGAGCCAGGGAAATGGACATTGCCATAACCTTAAGCTCCGACGCGCACCGCCCCGAAGAGCTAACCCTGGGGCTGTCGCAGGCCCGCCAATTGATTGAATCGCTGGGCTTCCGCGAAAAAAACGTGCACCCGTTTATCAAGGGATATAGGTAGGGGGGGGCTGGTTTCTGGTTTCTTGTTTCTTGTTTCTTGTTTCTGGTTTCTGGTTTCTGGTTTCTGGTTTCTGGTTTCTGGTTTGGTTGGTTTCTCCTATAAATCCTTGTTAAAACAGAACTGAACTTATGAACAATCCACTGGCTCGATTTCTATTAGTCTGTGGGTAATGGCCTTTTCATGAATATTTGTTTTGTTTCTCCTATAAATCCTTGTTAAAACAGAACTGAACTTATGAATAATCCGCTGGCTCGATTTCTATTAGTCTGTGGGTAATGGCCTTTCCTGACTTCGACATAGGGACACCCAAATACACTATCAATAATATTGATGCAATTTATCTATTGTTGAATCATTTAGGATTTGTTGCCACCAAAAAGCAGTGACACTTAACTTTGCATGGAGCATCAGAGATTTTTGCCATAGAATTCTTGAAATGACCGTAGTCAACCCGCCGTTGGGAATAAGGGGTAGCCTAAGCAACCCGCGAGTGAGGGCACTTGCTTCCAGAAAAAGGTCTGCCGAGAATTGCCCGAACGGCTCGGGTTGCGCAACGGAGGTCATTTCTTAGAATTCTGGCAAAAATATCTGAGCGGATCAAGAGGGCGTTTCTTTGCTACTTTCTTTGCGCCCGATTGGGCAAAGAAAGTAGAAGCTTAATCCGATACTAATGAATGGAGATTGCTGGTTCGAAAGGATGCCAGGACACCCGATTGAATAAATTTCAATTTACAAATAATTGTTTATAAAAGAATTATACAATTAGGATTGAAAATGTGTCGAAGTCAGGAGTTGGTTTGGTTTCTCCAATAAATCCTTGTTAAAACAGAACTGAACTTATGAATAATCCGCTGGCTCGATTTCTATTAGTCTGTGGGTAATGGCCTTTTCATGAATATTTGCTTTGTTTGCTTGTTGCAATGAAACCGGTGCCAATAGCACCGGTTTCATTGCATGATGCAGAGAGCGAAGTTACGCACTGCGGTGCTTAGCTACTCCCAGCGAAGCACTTGCGAGGGGTTGGCCACAACTGCTTTGATACCGTGCCATGTTACGGTCAGGAGGCAAACAACCAGGGTGACTGCCAGAGCTATCAGCGGGGCAATCCATCCCGGATCGACATGGTAGGGGAACGAATCGAGCCAACGTTGAGCCAGCGGCAAAGCCAAAGGAACGGCTACCAGGGCGGCCACCACAACCCAGCGTCCGAAACTGCGGTACAGCAACACCATAAGTCCCTGCTCGGTGGCACCATTCACTTTCCTGATCGCCATCTCGCGCATCCGCTTGCGTGTTACGTAGCCAGCCATACCCAATTGCCCGAGGGCAGCAATAAGCAGAGCCACCAAAGCCAGAGCCACAAACACATCGGCCAGGCGCGCCTGGGTCTGCATGGAGTCTTGTTGCAGCTGACCAGCCAGCTTGTAATCGAACGTGTAAACCGGCTCCCACTCTTTCCAAACGTTGGCGGCCAAATCGAGCACGGCCTGTTGGTTGCGGGGATCGAAGCGCAGGGTTGCCCAACTCAGGTTGCGATCGTCGAAAACGAAAACCAGTGGCCTTACAGGCTCGCTAAGTCCGTCAAACTGAAAGTCGGCCATCACCCCGATCACCTCGGGGTTGGCAGCCTGCAAAGCCCAGCCACCCTCCTTCTTGGTGAATTTTTGCCCGAGTGGCTGTTCCCAGCCGATAGCCTTGGCCGCAGTTTCGTTGATCAGGATTCGTTGTTTTTTATCAGCTTCAACAGCAGGGTCGAAATTGCGACCCGACACGATTCTGATTCCCATAGCATCAACAAACCAGGGATCAACCTGCATGATTCTGAAAGGGATTTCGCGGTTGTTGATGGTGTGTGTTTCGGTGTTGAACATCGACCCGGGCACCCCTTGCGACAGAGCCACTTCGCTGATGAGGGCTTCCTGTTTGAAACGGTTCCTGATTTCGGCAGCATGTTTCCACACATCGCCTCTTATGGGAAAGTGAACCACCCCGTGGCGGTCGAAGCCCATCTCTTTGGTGTTGAGGTAATGAAACTGACGCCACACGATCACGGTGGCGGTAATCAGGGCAATGCTTATGGCAAATTGGGTTACCACCAGAGCTGTGCGCAACGTGGCAGCACGCCTGCCCCTCACAAGAGCGCCTCTCATGGCTTGCACCGGACTAAACGAGGCCAGAACCAAAGCCGGGGCGATGCCTGCCAGGATGCTAAGAACAAACGGCGAAAGCAGCAACAGGTACCAGGGGATGGACAGCGAAATGGACGATCCGCTGAGGGTGTTGAACCAGGGCAACAACAACCAGCCAATGGTAAGCCCCAACATCACCGAGAGCAAGCTGATGAAAAACGATTCGGTGAGGTATCCTCCCAATAGATTATGACGCCTGGCACCTAAAATCTTGCGAAGTCCCGATTCGCGAGCCCGTCCGAGGGCCTCGGCAGTGGAAAGGTTGATGAAATTGATGATGGCCAGCAATAGAATCAGCACCCCGACAGCCAGCAACACCCAGGTTACTTCGAGGTTTCCGTGACGTGCGCCGGCCTCGTATTGTGCCGTGTTGAAAAAATAGATTTCGTTGAGGGGACGCAAACGCAAGCCGATGTCGTCGGTTGACTCATCGTGGTAAATATTTTTTTTCAGATCGGCAGCAATGGCCATTTCAACAGCTTTGGGGTTGGCACCTTCAGCCAACAACAGGTAAGTTGGGAAATTGCTGGCCCTGAAATTATCAAGGAAATCGGGTCGGATGCTTTTTGTTACATACCTGATGGGCATAATCATATCGTAATGCAGGTGGATGTTGTTGGCATCAGCCACCACGGCAGTCACGGTAACACTCACCTTACGGGGCATCTCCAGGGTTTTACCCAAAGGGTTTTGGGTGCCGAAAAGCTTCAGGGCAGTGGATTGGGTGAGGATAACGCTGGTTGGGTCGGCAAGTGCTGTGGCCGGGTTGCCTTGTAGGAATTTCAGTCCAAACATAGCCGGGAAGGTGGAATCGACACAAACTCCGTAATCAATTCTGAAGTGTTTCCTATCGGAAACCACGTCGAGGTTGTTTTGATAAAGCAACCTGCATATCTGCTCCACACCGGTTGTGCGGTTGCTCAGATACGATCCGATGGCAGGAGGCAACACGCACCAATCGCCAAACTCCATCCTCACGATGCGTTGCGAATGAGGCACATCGCGATCGTGGTCGAACTCCTTTTTAACATACAACATGATGAGGGTGAAAATAGCCACCCCGATTGCCAAACCGCCAATGCTGATCAGGTGTATAACCGGGCGACGGCGAAACTGACGAAAGAAAACAAACAACGCATGTTTCATAACATTTCGATTAATAGGATGCTTATGTTTGAAGAACTAACCCACGCAAATGTTACAAAAAATGATTTTTTTTGTTTGTCTTGTTTGTTCTGTTTGTTTTGTTTGTTTTGTTTGTTCGATTTGTTGTTTTGGTTCACCCATCATCCCATCTCTTGTCTCTCGCCTCCCGTCTCCCTATCACTATCCGGGACGCCTCCCGCCTCTCCCCTTTTGTTAATCGTCGGAGGAGTCTTTGAGGAGGCGGCGGTATTTTGAGAATACGTTGGCACGTGAAACGAATCCCACGTATTTGCCATTTTTGATAACGGGGAGGTTGTAGTGGGCAGTTTTTTGGAATACCAGGGCCACGTCTTCCATCGAATCATCGGGCGATACGCTCACATCGGGCATAAACATCAATTCGCCCACGGTTAGTTTATCGTATTGTGAATGATCGAACAGGATGTGACGCACATCGTTCATAAACACCACCCCGAGGTAGGTGTTGTCGGCATCAATCACCGGGAAAATGTTTCGTTCCGAACGGGCAACCACCTGCACGAAATCACCAAGTTTCATATTGATTGTAACAGTGCTGAAGTTTGTTTCGAGCAGGTCGCTCACTTTCATGCGTTGTAGTATGGCTTTATCTTTATGATGGGTGATGAGTTCGCCGCGTTCGGCCAGCCGCTTGGTATAAATGGAGTAGGGTTCGTAGTAGTGAATGGTGAGGTAGCCGATGGTGCTGGTAATCATAAGGGGGGTGAGCAATTGATAACCGCCTGTGATTTCGGCTATAAGGAAGATGGCTGTAAGCGGGGCATGCATCACACCGGCCATCATTCCTGCCATTCCAACCAGGGCGAAATTGGCTTCGGGCAAATCGAGGCCGATGGTTACGTTAAGAAGGCGGGCAGTAAAGAAACCGCAAACGCCACCCATGAAGAGGGTCGGGGCAAACACACCGCCAATACCTCCGGCAGCATTGGTAACAGCCATTGCAACCACTTTCATCAGGAGAATCATGAGCAAAACACCCAGGAAAAACCACTCGTTGGAGGCCACCCCTCTAAAAACCGTCTGGTTGACAATGTCTTCGCCATGCCCTTTCATGAGCAGTTGCAAAGCCTCGTAACCTTCGCCAAAGAGAGAAGGGAAAAAGAAGATCATGATGCCAAGCATGATGCCCCCGCCGATGGCTTTCATGGGCCAATTGGTGAAACGTTTGGCCCATTGCTCGATAAACATAGAGACGCGGGTAAAATAGAGGCTGAACAACCCGCACACGATTCCCAGCACGATGTACCACGGGATGCGCAACAGCGTGAAGTGCTCGTGGATGTTGAAGGTGAAGATCACGCTGCTTCCCAGCAAAAAATAAGAGACAACCGATGCGGTAACAGCACTGATAAGCAGCGGGATGATGGTAGCCACGGTAAGATCGAGCATCAACACCTCGATTGTGAAAACCAAACCCGCGATGGGGGCTTTGAAAATGCCGGCAATGGCACCAGCAGCACCACATCCCACCATGAGGGTTACCGTTTTATAGTTCAGGCGAAACATCCGGGCAATGTTGCTGCCGATGGAGCTTCCGGTGAGAACGATGGGGGCCTCGGCACCCACCGAGCCGCCAAAGGCAATGGTAAGGGTGCTGGCAATGATGGAGGTATAGGTGTTGTGAGGTCGCAGGCAACTGTTGTTTCGCGAAATGGAATAAAGGATACGGCTCACACCGTGGCTGATGTTGTCGCGCACCCAATACCTTACAAAGACAACGGTAAGGAGGATGCCAGCCAGGGGTGCAGCAAAGTAAAGGTAATTGCCCTGATCGAGATGGAAGCCGTCGGAAAGGAAATAGTGGGTGTAGTGAACCGTGTTTTTGAGTAAAACGGCGGCCAGACCGCTCAGAATACCAACCAAAAGACTCACTATGTAAATAAACTGCCGCTCGCTGATGTGGCGAACCCTCCAACGCAGGATCGAGGCAAAAAACTGGTGACTGTTCAACATGAGTGCAAAGATAGCGGGTTGGAGGATAAAAGCAAAAGAGAGGGGGGAGGGGGAGGGAGAAGAGGGGGAGAGGGGGAGAGAGGGGCGAGGGGCGAGAGGCGGAGAGGGGGACAAGGGGATAGACATCGGAAGAGGGGCGTCCCGGGTAGTGATGGGGAGGCGAGGAGAAGTGAAGGGGAAAAACACATGCAACCCAAACAAGAAGAGAATCTTATGGATTGAAATAAAACTACACGATAGGTTAGGGTGTAGCTCGACTGAAATGGCCGTCTGGGTTGAAACCTACGAAGGCAAACTTGTGGAAACCATTTTCGCGCCCAAATCCATTGGCAAAGTGGTGTTTAAGCATGATTTGATGCCAGGCGCCATCAATCGTCCTTCGGCTTTACTTTATTGGGGCCACAATCGTGGCAAAAAAACAGTGCCGGAAACTTTTTGCCCGATGCCCAACATCCCTAACCCGATGCCGTGACCGGTGCAACACCCAAGGGCGGTTTTGAGTTGCGCTTCAACCTGTCCCACTGCCCTCTGGACAAATGCAAGGTGCTGGTGGAGATCAACCAGTCGTGGAACAGAAACGAACACTACACCGATTTAAACACCCTCACAACGACGTTGCAGGTTGCCGAAAAAATCACGTTGATTGTGGGGATGCGACAGAATTGCTTACGGCATAGAGAACAAGCAAGGGTGTTTGCGTAATGACGAATTTGCTTTCCAGAGAAGTGAATGTTGATTGTTTGGCAACAAACAGTTTGTATTCCCCAAAACCGTACTTTTACGATCTAAAACCCAGATCATGCGTTTTCGAATCACCCTTACGTTCAATCAATCCCAACCGGTTCTGTTTCCGGTTGACTACCGTTTTGCTCTTGCCGCTGCTGTTTACCGTGTGATGGAACAGGGCGACGCAACTTACAGCAAATGGCTTCACGACACAGGTTTTGCCGATGGCAACAAGAGGTTTAAATTCTTCACGCTCTCCCCTTTCCGGTTTCAGGAATCGGTGTATGAAGCGCGGCACAAGGCGCTGCGCATCCTGTCGCATGAAGCTCAGTTTACCTTTTCGACTTTGCAAATTCCGATGGGCGAAAAGTTTGTGCAAGGGCTTTTTGCCAACCAACGAATAACCCTTTCGCAACATGGCCACACTGTGCACATGGTGGTGAAAAGCGTGGAGCGACTTCCCGATCCGGTGTTTACCGACCAGATGGTGTACAGGGCTGTTGTGCCCGTGGTTGTGTCGGTTCGCGATCGAGAGGTTCACCGCCACGAGCAGTTCCTTCCGCCGCTTGATGTACGGTATGAAGAATTGCTTCATCGCAACCTGCGGCAGAAACTCGCGGTGGCGATGCAAACCGAAGGGCAACCCCTGACCCTCGCGCCTGATGCCCCTTTCCGGTTCGTTGTTATCGGCGAAGCGCAAAAGCGTGCCTTTTCGGTAATCAGACCCGACGGCCAACGCCCGATTATCGTCATTGGATACACCTACACCTTTGAACTCGAAGCTCCCCTTGCGCTGCACGAAATAGGCTATTGGACAGGCTTCGGCGAACAAAACTCCTTTGCAGGGTATGTGGAGGTGGGGTGATTGGGAACGGCAGTTGGCTGTTGGCCTTTGGCTGTTGGCGTATTTGCATGGTTGGGCTGAATTGGTTGGTTGATACAAGGAGGGAGCGAAGGGTGACGGAGTAGTTTTTCTAAACTGCTTATCAATTGCAAATCAAACTTATTAAATTTGCTGCTTAAAGATTGCATTGGACCTGACTGAAATAAGCTCCATGTCAATTTAACTCGTTGCTGAAAGTGAAATGAATTAAGCCATGACGATTACCGGAACCCACTTCAACTATTATTTGATTTGCCATCGAAAATTGTGGCTGTTTGCCAATGGATTTCAGATGGAACACACCAGCGATCTGGTTTATGAAGGTTCGCTGATACATGAAACAACCTATACCCATCGGCCTGAGAAATTTAAAGAAATTGAGATTAACGGGGTAAAAGTTGATTTTTATGATCCGAAAGAGCAGGTGATTCACGAGGTGAAGAAAAGCGACAGCCATGAGGAGGCTCACGAATGGCAATTGAAATACTATATTTTCGTGTTGCAAAATGCCGGAATTGACTGCCGCTATGGCTTGCTGGAATATCCCCGGCTAAGGATAACCCGGGAAGTGGTGCTCAGCGATCCCGATCGCCTGACCATTGAAGCCTACCGCCACCATATACAATCCATTGTAGGCAATGCCCAATGCCCCAAAACCATTGCCCGTACCAAATGCAAAAATTGCTCCTATTACGATTTTTGCTGGTCGGGTGAATCAGATTTGGAATAGAAGCCAAGACACAAATACATTTGCATACAACCATTTCTCTAGAACTATTAATCAATCAGGAATAGCGTATGAAAAAGACCTATTATTTGCTTAACCCGGGTCGTATGTCGCGAGTCGATAATACGTTGAAATTTACTCCGGTAAATGAACAAGGCGAAGAGGGTCCACCAAAGTTTCTCCCTGTCGAAAATACCGATCAGCTCTACGTTTTTGGAGCACTTGATGCCAATTCAGCCTTGTACAATTTTTTAGGAAAAAACGACATCACCGTCCATTTCTTCGACTATTATGAAAATTACACCGGAAGTTTCATCCCACGCGATTCGCTTATCTCGGGCAGGATGGTAGTAGAGCAGGTAAAGGCAGCGTTGGACAACGATCGCCGACTCACCATTGCCCGAAGGTTTATCGAGGGAGCTGCATTTAACATTCTTAAGAATCTTAAATATTATGACAACAGAGGGAAAGACCTTCAGCCGATTATAAGAACCATTGCCAACCTGGCTGATACTGTTGGTGATGCCCCCGACATTGCTTCGCTTATGGGAACCGAAGGCAATATCAGGCAGTCTTATTACGATGCTTTTAACTTAATTCTTAATAGCTTTTCAATGAATGAGCGCAGCCGTCGCCCTCCCCGCGATGAAGTAAATGCGCTGATCAGCTTTGGAAACATGGTTTGCTATTCTCAGTGTTTGAGAGCCATTCATCAAACCCAACTTCATCCCGCTGTTAGTTTTTTGCATGTTCCAGGCGACCGACGTTATTCGTTGGCATTAGACATCAGCGAAATTTTCAAGCCGGTGCTGGTTGACCGCGTAATCTTCAGGGTTATCAACAAGAAGGAGATAGGTCCTGCCGATTTTGAGCCCAAGCTGGGAGGACTGTTTTTGAAGCAATCGGGGAAGAAAACCTTTATGCAGGCATTCGAAGAGAGGCTCAACGAAACTTTCATGCACCGCACCCTTAAGCGCAACGTGAGTTTCAAACAACTCATGCGGCTTGAATGCTACAAACTCATCAAGCACATTATGCAGATTGAAGAATACAAACCTTTTAAGATGTATTGGTAACATAAAAATGAAAAAATATGTATGTCGTTTTGGTGTACGATGTGGGAGAGAAACGGGTGGGTAAAATGTTGAAGTTGTGTCGTCAATACCTCAATTGGATTCAAAACTCTGTATTCGAAGGAAGCATTACTGAGGTGAAGCTTCAGGAATTGATTGTTAAAGCCAAAGGGGTAATGGATACAACAACCGACAGTCTGATTGTTTTTAAAAGTCGTGAAGAGAAATGGCTCGAAAAAGAGATTGTGGGGGTGGATCGCAACCGGTTGGATGTGTTTTTGTGAGGGAAATGGAGTATCGAATAAACAAGGGAACAGGGGTGAGGCAATGGGGTGACCCCGTGACAGGGTGAAGAGGTGACTTCGTGACGCGATGACAGGTGCAGAACCCCATAAACAAAACGAATTCAACGAACTCAACAAACAAGAAGGGTGTGACAAGGGGCGAGCTCAAGAAAACAAACAGACCAAGCAAACCTACTATGAGAAATAGTCCACGGATTGATAAAGCTACACTATATAATAAGGTGTAGCCCGATAGAAATTAAGATCACAGTGAAACGACAAATAGTCTCATTATTAGGAATTAAAATACCTAAATAGAATCAACAATTCTAAGACGCACATTAACAAACACATATAGTTATGTTGAAGAAAAAAATTAAAAAATTGTGTTAAAACGCTTGACAATGTCAAAAGAGTAACTAACTTAGCCGCCGAAAAAAACATAAAAACCGATGTATCTACAGCGGATCAATCATAGGTTCCTCATCATTCCTCCGGCCTTTCAGCCAGATGCAGCGATCAGCATCCCGTTGCGCTTCAGCTAAGTTGCGGATGGTGTAGGTAAAGCATCATCCGGGAGAGAGGCGGCAATTAAGTAAGCAAAATTTTTATTTAAACACTATATTTCAGAACATTACATGAGTATTGAGTATAAAAAAGTTAGCATAGAATGGTTAACGCGACCAACAGGCGATCCTTTTGCTGATGCAGGTGGTTTTGTGATTGAATACCTTATGAAAGAGCATCCTCAAAAAGACATAATGGAACTTATAGAATATGTAACAAAAGACATATATATAGGTGCTTGGAAAGGAAAATTGCACAGCTACTATCATGGTTCAAAGATTACCAATACATCTATAAAGACAGATGAAGAAAGAATTAATGGCACTTTAAAACTGTTTCGAGGCATTCTGGATGAAAGCGAAAGTTCAGATTTTGGCTTCTGTCGGATAAGTGGTATCGAAACAAAACTTTATAGCCTTGGAAGAGAAAGTTTAATGCTTGCCGGTTCAGGAGGGTTTATTAACTTTCATCATAGTTTCGACGAAGGGCTGAAGATGTCAAAAGAAATAGCAATCAGGATGTTTTTTGTCCCATTAGCTACAATCCTACTCCAGGGCAAAATTATGCTGCTACACGGAAGTAATGAAAAGGTGACGAAAATATTTGTGCAAAGAAATTGCAAAGCCAATGTTGATAGAATTGGAAAAATAACTGATGCGGAGGATATAGGAGCTTTAAAATCGGACTTTACTTTAATACCTAATGCACTCTTCGATTTTATCGATCATCTTGTGATAACTACACCAAATATATCGCAGGATATTTCGCTATCGTTGTATCATTGCTCAAACTTCATAACAAAATCTGAATTACAAATTTATAAGGTACCAGCGAAGGTGTTTAGATTCTATAGTACATGTTTACAACCCAGGTTTAAAGATGATTGGCTTTCATTTGTTCGTTCGCATTATTCCAATAAAATTCTCAAAAATTTTCATTATAACTCGTTAACTGAGCAATTTGAATCCTCAGAGGTAAATACAAATGATGTTATTCGGAAAGATGAGTATAAGCATTTGAATAATACTATTTTATCAAAATTGCTTAATAATGAGAATATCAGAAAGAACTTTTTGTTCTGGATCAGAAAACATTCATTTAATTTCGATATAGTATCCATTTATCAACAAAATATCATTGGTATGAAAAAAGAAACCATTATTAAAATCAAAGAGTTGGCTTCCTTCTTAGTAAGAGAAGAGAATGCCGACACTATCAAAAGAAGGATTAAATCCTTAGATGGAATAAAAAATGCTTCAGGACTCAGAAGATTTATCCTTAAAGACATCATTTCAGCAAATTATACTGACGGAAATGAAAGCCCAATTATAAGTCTCGAAGAATATGTGAATTACTTATTCCCAGATGGATCTTACTGGGCAGAAATCAGAGACTTGCTTCTAATAGCAATCTATCAGGAACTACATGAAAGAGAACTAATAGATGACGAATTAAAAATCGAACTGACTGTTGAACAAGAAAATGAAAATAATTTTGATTAATATTTTTAAGAACTATGAAAAATTTAAAGACACAGGGATTTATTTTAATTGATGTAGATGTTGTTGCCTTAAACAATGCCGGGAAAAACACTCAAAGTAACAACGACAATGCCATTGCCACCAAAACTATCAGAAAAAATGGCAAAAGTTATGTATATGTTTCAGGACAAGCATGGCGCTTCTGGTGGAGAGAAGCATTACAAAAAAATTTGGGATGGACATTATCTCCAATCATTCGAGAAGGCAAAATTGCATTTACAAATGCCGATCCGGTCAGTTATCCGGATGATGATGTATTCGGATACATGAGGGCGGCTAAAGATGCTGAACTAAATGAAAATGGAGAGCCGGTAAAAGATAAACGAGGCAGTATTAAAATGACAAATGTGACGGTTACCAGGATCTCACCACTTAAAAACTCGGCCATAATTTCAGCGGCAAGTGTTCGCCCTGAGCAAAATTGGTCAAGTATGGCCAGACAGGAGGGCGATGCTGTTCCGTATGAGAAACAAGAATATAGTGCGATAATGAAGGGGATGTTTAGTTTAGACCTTTCAATGATTGGAGCTTTCTCGAATTACAATCGTACAGGATTTAAGAATCTATCCATAGCTCTTCAAGAAAAAGCAATAGCGGAAAATGCTATAAAAATTGATGATCCATTCGTAAAAGCCTCGAATGGAATGCCTCAAAAACTCATACAACTTCCGAAGCACATACGGGAAAAAAGAGCCGTAGATACGATTCTTGCTCTAAAGAATATTGCTGGTGGAGCTATGCAAACAAATAACATGGGAGATGTTACTCCAAAATTCATTATTCTTGCCACCACGAATACCGGAAATCATCCATTTAGTCATATTGTGGGAAGCAAAGGGCAACGTGATGAAGAGGTTGTATTTAATTTTGAAGGACTTATCGAGGTGCTGAAGGATTACAAAGAATCATTTCAAGGAACTATATATATAGGCCGAAGAAGCGGATTTATGGATGAAATAGGAAACGATCTGGCCTCATTGAATGAGCTTGCAGATATACCTAAAGTGAAAGTTTTATCAGTTAATGAAGCTATAGATCAGTATTGTGAACAAATGAAATCACAGATAGAATAATGAAGGCCACTCGTATAAAGATAAACACATGGACTTCAAGTTTCAGGTTTCCAAATCTGATGAGCGCTTTTCAACCAACACTTGATGTTCCACCGATTAGTACGATTATGGGGCTTATAAACGCGGCCGCTGGGTATTATATTCAAAATCGAGAAATCTCACTTGGATACTATTTTGAATATTCAATGAAATCTGTGGACCTGGAATCCATTTATCAGATTTCTCTGCATCGTACTAAATCAGGGATATCTCCAAGTAATATAGCGATTCCAAATGTTATCCAAAGAGAATTTTTATATGATTGCCAATTATATCTGTTCCTTGCTGACAATGAAATTATTGATTACTTTTACAATCCCAGGTATCCTCTGCTTTTGGGACGAAGTAGTGATCTAGCCGGAATTGAAAGCATAAAGGAGGTTGAAATAGATACTGTGCTGAATGCTAAATTGGCTGGTCAAGTTATTCCCTTCAATGGCAACTATCTCCCTGGTGTAATACAGGCGCTACCCCGCTATTTTACTAATACTATTCCTAGGAAAAATATTGGAACAGAACCATTTTCTGTAATATCATACGATAATCCAATTAATTCAAATCTAACTGGATATAAATCCAATCTGAATGAATTTGATAGCGATCTATTCTTTCATCATTTAAGATTATGAATAAATCACAACCGGAGGTCTGGGCAAAATCCGGACCTCCTGTTTCTCTTAAACAACATATTGCAGAATGTCTTCTATTTATGAATTCACTGCAGAAGGCTTTTCAGCGGCTTCCTATTGCAGATGCTGAACATTTTTGGAGTATTCTGAAAATAGGCATTGTATTACATGATCTTGGGAAGGCTCATAATGAATTTCAAAAAATGTTAGAAGGTAAAAAATCTCGTTGGTACCATCAACGACATGAATTATTTTCCTCCGCCTTTGTTAAGTTACTTGATTTATCGGAATCAGATAAAGAGTTATTACATTTGATAATTTTAGGTCATCATAAGGATTTCGCACTCCTGCACCAAAATATTGTTCATGGATATAAAAGTGGTGAGGAAGATTTCGCATTTGGAGAGGAAGGAAAACTGGATTGGAAAGAAGAAACACAAAGATTAAATACAAGATACATAGCTGAAATATTTAAGGAATATAATTTGAAGATAACACAAGGAACTTTAGGATTATCTAAAAATCATATTTTCAATTATCTAAATAATTCCATTACTACAGAAGATATAAAGTTTACTGAATTAACACTGTTAGCTGGTGCTTTAAAACACTGTGATCATGCAGCATCTGCTGGAATTTTTGAAACTACCCTTTTCGGTGAATCAAATTTTAGTTTTCTTTATAACACTACGTGGAATCCCTATCATCACCAATTATTGGCATCCACAACGGAAGGAAATATTATTCTAACAGCACCAACTGGATCAGGAAAAACGGAGGCATCCCTGATGTGGCTCCACAACCATTTAAAAATTAAGGGGCAAGGTCGAACTTTTTACATCTTGCCATATACTGCATCAATAAATGCCATGTATGAAAGGCTTAACAACAAAATGAATGGTAACAATGAAATTGTTGGTGTTCTTCATGGCAAACTGTCGGAATATATAGAAAATCGTTTTGGAGATGAAAAATATAGTGCACAAAACGAAACGTTAAAAAAGGAATTAAAGGAACAATTTAGAGCTCTTTTGCCCGCAATCAAGGTGGCAACTCCTTTTCAACTAATAAAATCAATTTTTGGCCTAAAGGGCTTTGAAAAAGGAATCTTCGAAATGGCTGGAGGGTATTTTATATTTGACGAGATTCATGCTTATGATCCAAAAATTATCGCACAGATAAAAGTTCTACTTAAATTTGTGACTTCTTTTCTTAATGGCAAGGTTTTCTTAATGACCGCAACTCTACCTACATTTTTAAAAAAGGAATTAATTGATGCCATTGGAGATTACATTGAAATTTGTGCAGATCAAAATCTTTACAAGTCTTATCTTCGCCATAAAGTAAAAGTTCTAGAAGGTTTACTTTCAAGCAAAATTGAGTTAATCCAAGATAGACTTGATAACGGGGAAAAAGTTCTTGTGGTTTGCAATACGGTAGAACAAGCTCAGAGAATATTTGCTCTTTTAAAATCCGACCACAGTGTTTTACTTCATGGATCATTTAATCAAAAGGATAGAAACAGTCATGAAGCTACTCTGAAGGATTCAGGTGTACGTCTTCTTGTAGGAACTCAGGCTATTGAGGTTAGTTTAGATATTGATTATGATGTCATATTTACGGAGCCGGCACCACTTGATGCTCTTCTACAAAGATTTGGCAGAATAAATAGGCACCGAATTGGGAATACCTACCGTCCACCATGTGATTGTTTTGTTTTTACGGAGCGAAATGATAATGATAAGTACATATACTCGAATTCAAAAGTAATTGATGATACCTTAACCATTTTACGAAGAATTCAAAATTCCAACGATGGTATTTTGCATGAGGAAAACTTACAAAACTATATTGATGAAGTTTATCCATGCTGGAATTTGCAAGATAAACAAGTTTTCGAAAGAGTATTTGATCATCTAAGTAATTTTGTATGGAATTCATTATCACCGTTTATTTATGACAAGCATAGAGAGGAAGATTTTGAAAATCAATTCGATGGAATAAAAGTTCTACCCGCCTGTCTAACTAATGAGTATGTAAACTATCTTGAGAATAAGCAGTTTATTAAGGCAGAATCCCTCAAGGTAACAATTCGAAAGCAAATGTTTGCCGCACTTCATTCTAAACAAGATATTCATCTTGATTCTTGCGCATACCCCTTTCTTTATCAGGAAAAAGCGAAAGAGCATTCCTTTTACATTATTGATAGAAGATATGATGAAAAAATTGGTCTTCAAATTAAAATGGAGGAAAAAGTTATTGCAAACCAAATATTTTAGATGTAAATCGAACTTACTCTATCAAAATCTATCCTGCGAAAATTTAAATTACAATACTGCTCTGTAAAACCGAAACGCATCATCTCAAAACCTAAATGTTGTGAATCAAAACTACAAGAAACCAGATCATCTGGCAATTACATCGCAGCGTCTGAAAAATGAAGCAGATCATCTGGCAATTACATCACAGCGTCTGAAAAATGAAGCAGATCATCTGCCAATTACATCGCAGCGTCTGAAAAATGAAGCAGATCATCTGGCAATTACAACGCAACGTCTGAAAAATGAAGCAGATCATCTGGCAATTACAACGCAACGTCTGAAGAATGAAGCAGATCATCTGCCAATTACATCACAGCGTCTGGAAAATAAAGCAGATCATCTGGCAATTACATCACAGCGTCTGAAAAATGAAGCAGATTGTCTTGCGATTTGGTTGGAGCGACATGAAAATTCAAGGATACCGATGTTAACCCAAATAATTGCTTAGCTGTAGTTTAATTAAACTTTAAAAAAAAGACTAAACTTTCAGTTTAAACAAATAGCCATGCAAAAGAAAAGAGTTTAGCTAGTAAACTCATAACCATAAGATGCTAATTGCTGATTATCATCATCACAACCCAACAATTTCTTTTATTATTAACCACTTAACACTTTTTTTTATGAAATTAAAGAGAAGATTGTTTCAAATCCCCGATGCCGACCTCATTCAGGCCGGCGAAGTGATGGAGCTGAAGCTTCCCGACGATCTGGCGGCATTCACCGCCTTCGACTCAACCATCACGGCCAACTACCCCGCCGAGATTCGTCAACTCCTCAACGAAGTCAGAAGCTACAAACCCGACTACCTTGTACGCAAGGATCAGGAAAATCTGGGCGCAGCTTTCGATGCAGCCTACGAACATTGCCTCGACGAGTATCGCACCATCCTCTTTTTCGTGAAGAAAGCCTACAAAGACAACCCATCGATGCAAAAATCGTTCGGGGTGGGCGTTATCACCAAAACCAAGAGGATGCAGGCCGGTTTCATCAGATTCATGGAACAACTGTGCGACATACTGGCTGCCAACAAAAACGATCTGGTTGCCGTTGGATGCAGCCAGGCTGTGGTTGATGGCTTCGCAGGCGTTGTAGATGCTTTGAGGCAGGCCGACAACCTGCACGAGGGTGCCAAGAAAGACCGCCGCGTGATCACCGAGGCCCGTACTGCTGCCTTGAACTCTCTTGCCGGCAAGCTGGTAGCCATTGAAAAGGCTGCTAAAGTCATCTTTAAAACCGACGAGGCCAAAAAGCAAAAATACATGCTGCCCAAACCCTCGGTTAAAGATGAATTGCCCCAACCCGAGGCTCCTGCCGCATCCTCTCCGCAACAATGAGGCTTAGCCGATAAGTTGTTAGCCCAATTGTTGTCACAGATTTGATACCTTTGCAACCAGTGCGCAGAAATGCTCATTGATTGCCGAAGGGTTACAATCTGTAGCAACCGATATTAGGCTTAAGGCATTGAGCCCCGATTGCCACAGAGGATGCCAAAGGCAACCCGAATAGCGCTGCTGCCGGTGATCGAAGGGTCACCGGCAGAATTGCATCGCTTCACACATCGAATTGGGTGTTAAGTGACAGACAAACAGCGCGTACACCCCCGGCCAGAACGATGGAAGTTGTCGGTTGGGCAAAATTTGGAAGCAGAACGGAAGAATTGATCCTGGCGACGCCCGGGCAAAACATCCAACCTGCTGAAAATAAGGACCTGTTGTAAAGTTGTCGAAGGCCGGGTAAAAACCCGTTATTGCCGACCGACGACCAAAAGCGGCCAAAAAAGTTCTTCGACCTGTTGCATAGTATTGAAAATAAGGCTACTTTTGCCACGTCGTTAACGGCTCTCATTTGTACCATCGTGGAATTGAAATGGTTTACTCCCCTCGATCGCCACACCGGCGGTTTGCCTCTCATTTGTACCATCGTGGAATTGAAATGCGGGAGTTGTTGCCCATGCCCGTGTGCTAAACATTCTCTCATTTGTACCATCGTGGAATTGAAATCTCGAACCTGACAAACACGAACTTAAACGTAACGTTGCTCTCATTTGTACCATCGTGGAATTGAAATCCCAGGCAATAGATTTTTGCCCCATCCCGATGCGGCTCTCATTTGTACCATCGTGGAATTGAAATTCGGCAAACTTTCGCACCCCTTCGCCACCGCCACCGGCTCTCATTTGTACCATCGTGGAATTGAAATGAACGTGTCGCAAATAGTTGCCGGCTACATCGCGTTCTCTCATTTGTACCATCGTGGAATTGAAATGCCCACCCTCTCGAGGCTCAAAGGATCGGGCGACCTCTCATTTGTACCATCGTGGAATTGAAATTGACCAAAGAGGAAAATCAATTGCAGCTCGGGCTGCTCTCATTTGTACCATCGTGGAATTGAAATTGTTTGGTTACTTTAAGTGATTTAAGCACCAAAGCACTCTCATTTGTACCATCGTGGAATTGAAATTCGAAGGCTACCCGTTCGGGCTGCCACGATCGGCGGGACTCTCATTTGTACCATCGTGGAATTGAAATGTTTGTATGCAAAAACTATTTAAACACCCTAACCATCTCTCATTTGTACCATCGTGGAATTGAAATTGGATCAAAAAAATATAAAAAGGTTGGATAATATGGCTCTCATTTGTACCATCGTGGAATTGAAATGGGTTGGAGGTGCAGGGTGTTACGCTAGCATGGATCGCTCTCATTTGTACCATCGTGGAATTGAAATCAAACAATTCAATTAAGCACTGGCCTAACTTGGTGCTCTCATTTGTACCATCGTGGAATTGAAATAGTGTTCGATAGTGAAGAAGATTACCAGGAAGCACTGCCTCTCATTTGTACCATCGTGGAATTGAAATTGAAAAAAAATCGCATGGAATTGACCCCAAACGGGGCTCTCATTTGTACCATCGTGGAATTGAAATGGGTTTTGGTTGCCTCTCATCGGGTTTAGCTTCACCCCTCTCATTTGTACCATCGTGGAATTGAAATTCTGGATGGTTCGGGACTTGGGTTGCCCCCACAGGCTCTCATTTGTACCATCGTGGAATTGAAATTATATTCCAAATCTTCCATCTCCAACCCGAAAAGGCCTCTCATTTGTACCATCGTGGAATTGAAATAATTCAATAGCCTTCAGAAATTACGCGAAGTCGCAGACTCTCATTTGTACCATCGTGGAATTGAAATTCCCGATCCCTGGTTTATCGATGGTTTCGTTCTTGCCCTCTCATTTGTACCATCGTGGAATTGAAATAGGTTGACAACCGCACAGCCGCCCAGCTTATTGCACTCTCATTTGTACCATCGTGGAATTGAAATAGGTTGACAACCGCACAGCCGCCCAGCTTATTGCAGAGCTCTCATTTGTACCATCGTGGAATTGAAATCAAGTATTGCGATAAATATGTTTGGGTGCTGAATCGCTCTCATTTGTACCATCGTGGAATTGAAATAGCGATCAACAGGCGGGAGGAAATAATCTACTATCCTCTCTCATTTGTACCATCGTGGAATTGAAATCTGATTGTTATTCTACTTCCTGAATAGGAGTTGAAATCTCTCATTTGTACCATCGTGGAATTGAAATGGTGGAATGGGCAAGGAGCTTTCAGGATGGAGCCTCTCTCATTTGTACCATCGTGGAATTGAAATCGACATCGGGAATGGGGCTTCACCCCTCGTTGTCGCTCTCATTTGTACCATCGTGGAATTGAAATTCGGAAAAAATTCCTTTTCTCCTTCTTCCCCGTTTCTCTCATTTGTACCATCGTGGAATTGAAATTGCTTCTTGCAGGTAATATCAAAGGAGCAGCTCAGCTCTCATTTGTACCATCGTGGAATTGAAATGTCCAAGTATTTTCGTGAGCGAAATATCGGCCTGAGGCTCTCATTTGTACCATCGTGGAATTGAAATTCCGTAGGTTCCCAGGTAGTTCCACTCCGGCTCGGCTCTCATTTGTACCATCGTGGAATTGAAATACAATACCAACCTGTGAGATTAATCTGGATATGATTCTCTCATTTGTACCATCGTGGAATTGAAATGGGAGTGGCTTCGGCAGGAGGGTTCTGGTACGATTCCCTCTCATTTGTACCATCGTGGAATTGAAATCTACGTTCAAGATACCGACGTTTAGTATCTTGAGACTCTCATTTGTACCATCGTGGAATTGAAATAGGTTGACAACCGCACAGCCGCCCAGCTTATTGCAGACTCTCATTTGTACCATCGTGGAATTGAAATGATTGTAGCAAACCTGGAAAAATATAGCAATCAATTCTCTCATTTGTACCATCGTGGAATTGAAATTGCATGGTTACACCCTGGAAGATCTATCGAACGAGATCTCTCATTTGTACCATCGTGGAATTGAAATCGGCATAAATAGTGAAGGCGTATTCGTTGCGTCCTCCTCTCATTTGTACCATCGTGGAATTGAAATATTGCTGGTCTATAAAACTTTTCATGAGTTTTCATACTCTCATTTGTACCATCGTGGAATTGAAATTCATAAACGACACGAGGGGCATCTGGGCAGGCGTTCTCTCATTTGTACCATCGTGGAATTGAAATAAGCATTTGTAGGTGTTCGTTTTGGGGTACACCACGACTCTCATTTGTACCATCGTGGAATTGAAATCATGCCGGGCATTTGAATACCCAATGTCGGGAATCACTCTCATTTGTACCATCGTGGAATTGAAATGAGCATAACCATCCGTTCTGGATCGTTCAGCTACCAGGCTCTCATTTGTACCATCGTGGAATTGAAATGGCTCACTGTTCCCGACAGGATCCACTCCTGCCGCTCTCATTTGTACCATCGTGGAATTGAAATAACCTGGCCACCAGGGCGGCTATATCGTAGCCGCGACTCTCATTTGTACCATCGTGGAATTGAAATAAGTTTGTACTTGAACCGAACATTTTACAGGGCTCTCTCATTTGTACCATCGTGGAATTGAAATTGATTGATATGATTAGCATATCCCTTTTTGCAGAGCTCTCATTTGTACCATCGTGGAATTGAAATCGAGGGGTATATCTTCGAAGGAGGCGTTATACACGAGTCTCTCATTTGTACCATCGTGGAATTGAAATACTGCAGATGCGTCATCACTCCCTCGATGAAACACAGCTCTCATTTGTACCATCGTGGAATTGAAATATAAGATCAACAGTTTCTTGCGTTACAAAACTTAGTCTCTCATTTGTACCATCGTGGAATTGAAATGAGTCTGCAACGGGCAATTTCTTTAAAAAGGAACCTCTCATTTGTACCATCGTGGAATTGAAATACCTTCAGCAGAGCCCCTTCAATACCAAAGCGCCCCCTCTCATTTGTACCATCGTGGAATTGAAATTAAGGAATTGTAAATGGTTGTTTCGTCCCATTCCGCTCTCATTTGTACCATCGTGGAATTGAAATTTGCACGGATATTCCCAAAGAGGCGATTTCGTCTGCTCTCATTTGTACCATCGTGGAATTGAAATTGATTTACAAATACTTAGAAACATGGACTGGTCAGTCTCTCATTTGTACCATCGTGGAATTGAAATTCTGCTCATTTTTTAAAAATGAGCCTGATTTGATGCTCTCATTTGTACCATCGTGGAATTGAAATAATAATTGCTAACACTAGCACGGTAGCCGTGTTACCCTCTCATTTGTACCATCGTGGAATTGAAATACCAAAACCCGATTTTCGACCGACACGGACGGGAACTCTCATTTGTACCATCGTGGAATTGAAATTTAGAGTTATGGAAATCATTGATTGAAAAAAGACTTCTCTCATTTGTACCATCGTGGAATTGAAATTCGTAAACCTCGCCGTAGCGGAACCAGAACGAGCACACTCTCATTTGTACCATCGTGGAATTGAAATCCCGCAGGGGCAGCCGGAGCAATCCGGCCGCCCTTCTCTCATTTGTACCATCGTGGAATTGAAATTTCTTGAAGCTTCCACGGAGGTTTCTGCATTTCTTCTCTCATTTGTACCATCGTGGAATTGAAATCTCGTAACATTCAGAAAAAGACGCTGTTGAACTCTAGCTCTCATTTGTACCATCGTGGAATTGAAATGCGCTTCCATCCCGGAAGTGAAATAGATTGAACGATGCTCTCATTTGTACCATCGTGCAATTGACATCGGGGTACTGCGAGGGGCGGTTTGCCTAACTTGCTTCTGTCGTCCTTCTCTTAATTTTTTCATGTGTCAAATTCATTCGTTATTTATATTTTGACACATATTTCTGAACAGTTTCCCAAATCAACCAAACCAAACGAACCTACCAAATTCAACAACCAACAAAAACCAAACAAACTCAACAAACAAAAAACCAACAGATTACTGTCGGGTGTGGCGTAGGTAATGGGGTTGAGCGATGAGGAAGTAAAGCAGGAGTCCGCAGATGGAAGTTGCCGCGAGTGCGCCAAAGGCTTCCGAAAGTCCGACAAGAGAGGCAAGATAGCCTGTAACAACAGCACCCGTACCAATTCCCAGATCGAGGGCGGTGAAGAGGGTGGAGTTGGCGGCACCCCGGCGCCAGGGTTCAACAAGGTTGTTGATCATAGCCTGGAAGGTTGGAAACACAATACCCA
>JAQVCV010000001.1:206387-224491 GCA_028689615.1 Bacteroidales bacterium
CAAGCCCGACTGGTTGCTGCCAGAGCCACAACACGAGCAGTCCGGCCGATAAAGCAACCAACCCCGCCGGGGTGATGCGTGTTGGTCCCTGACGGTCGAAAATGCGACCGGCAACGAGTCGCGATAAAGTGAGACCAACAGCATAGACCGAGAAAAAGACACCAGCGCTTCCAAGGTTGAATTCCAAGGCGTAAAGGGTGATAAACGAAAGCACTCCACCGTAGCTGACCATGATCACCAACATGATCAGACTCACAGGTAAAGCTTCGGGAGTGAAAAGCCGTGCCAGTGTAAAACGGGGCAACACATGGGGCCTGAAGGCAGGAAAACGGATGCATTGAGCCAGCAGGTAAGCGCCTGTTGCAATCGCGGCTGCAGTGATAAACAACCGGTTGTAGAGCCCCTCCCCCATCAGCCACAAACCCGCGAGGGGACCCACAGCCATAGCCAGCGGGACAGCCAGACCATAGATGCCAATACCCTCACCACGACGCTGCTCAGGGATGATGTCAATTATAAAAGTGGAATTGGCTGTGGTGGTTACGCCCCACGACAAACCGTGTAAAAACCTGAGAAAAAGCAATACGGTGATGGTGTGAGCCAACAGGTGCAACCCCAGAAACACCGCGAAAAGGAGCAACGAGATGAGCAGAATGTATTTCCGGCCATAAATATCGACAGCAAAACCTGCTACCGGCCTCACCAGGAGCGCCGCCAGGGTATAAATGGCGATGATCCAACCCACGCGACTTTCGGCAGCTCCCAGCCCCTCGACAAGAAATACCGGGAGCGTGGGAATAAGCATGTAAAAAGCCAGCGAGAGAAGAAATCCCGACAGGGTAAGCAGAGTGAAATTGCGCGTCCAGAGTGAAGGCATAACCATTGAGAATGCGGTGAAGAAGAAACAAAGCCGACAAAAAAACGTTAAGCAAAAGGTGGGGCTTTGAAGCCTGCAAAAGTAGTTCAAATACCGACATCCGTGGGTACCAGATAGGAATTAGGAATTTAAAGATCAGACGCGATATGAAAGAAATATGGGAAGAGCGTTACAGCTCAGAAGAATACATCTATGGAACCGAACCCAACGCGTGGTTCAGGCAATTTATTGAAACCCGCGAACCGGGTGTTTTGCTGCTTCCTGCCGAGGGAGAAGGGCGCAACGCGGTTTTCGCGGCCCGACACGGGTGGCAGGTTGAGGCGTTCGACCTCACCACGCGGGGGCAGCAAAAGGCCTTGAAACTGGCAACCAAACACCAGGTTGCCATCCATTACCAAACAGGCGACGCCCTAAGCATCAACTATCCCGAAAACCACTTTGATGCCGTTGCGGTATTCTTTTTGCATCTGCCCGATCACCAGCGAAAAGCAGTGATGCAAAGGCTTATAGGATTTCTGAAACCCGGAGGCGTGTTGTTGATGGAATGTTTTTCGAAAAAACATTTTGGCAATCCCAGCGGCCCGAAAAACATGGATCTGCTTTATGATAAAGAGACATTGGCAGCCGATTTGGAAACCATGCATCAAGAGATACTGGAAGAGACAAGTTATGCAATCAACGAAGGAGACTACCACCAGGGCGATGCTGTTGTGATCAGGGCTTTGGCGGTAAAGAGGTAGCTGACAAACCCAAAGAGCTTTTGAGCGACCCAAACAAAGAGGCAGGCAACAACCGCAAATAAGGGCACGGGCGATTGGCAATCCAATAGATTATTGCACCCAACAGAAAACCGTACCTTTGGCTGCTTCAAGCTTGTACCTATACCGCGTCTTGGTGAAAATGCGAAGCATTTTAACCTTATAAGTGCCGACCCTTCGGCAATAGTGGCGGTTAATCCCGAAGCGCTTCGCTCTCGGGACGAACATCGTACCGAGAGGCTTGACCTATAGAAAAGTCGCAACTAGCGCAGCGATCTCATGCACGCCCGAAATAATTATTTTGTGCATAAAATCAAGCCGATTCGATATAAAATTTTTAATACAATCTGTCGCGAAACGCATGGTAAAAAACATCAAAGAGGCAGCCCCTCTGCTGGCTTACTATTTTATTGATGAGGACATAAACGCTTCACTGTTTGAAGCAAACAAAAGAATGACCGACCGCTGGGCACACCGGCTCGGGCTGTTTAGGAAATACATCGGGGTGCTTCATGACAGCCCGATTATCGAGTCGGAAATTGCCGATACGAAATTCTATTTGGTACTGAACGACTTTGAGACACATCTATTTGCTTGTACAGTGGCAGCGAAGAATCATGACGCGGTGGATCACGACAGACTCGTATTCCCCCTCCGCTTTGATTTTGAAACCACCCGGGTGGTTTTTCATCTAGTTGACGCTGAAGGAGACCTGCCGATTATTGCCCCAACTGCTGTGAACACCTACCTGGCCGGGCAAATTGTGTCCGTTGACCATGATGAAATGGAGATCGCGCTGTTGGTGAGTAAAGAAGGGGCAGATGACGGGCCGTATGAAACCATCCTGATCCTGATGCGGGTAAAAGAACTGGGGGTGACAGAGTATCAAGACCAGGCCTGGCTGGATCTTTTTGACGAAACATACAAGGGCTGTTATGCTTATTTTAAGGAACAGCGAAGCAAGGGCAGGTATTTGTCAGACCAATCACAATGCAGGGCGTTGTATGAGGAATACTCAGCCACACACAACCGGGGGCTGACGCAGTCTCATACCTCACCCAATGAGGAGTAATTGGCTCATAGATTCGAATATGTAGTATATTTGCTCCTCTAGGAATTGAAACATGGCGCTATCAATAAACAAAACCCTATGGGTACTTTTGCTGGTTCCGGGGCTGGCACTCTTTGGTCAGCCCGATACCACCAACCGCGGAAACGACTCGCTCAACAATGTTGTGCTGCAGGAGTACAGCAGGAAACTTGCAGAAGTGGAGCAACTGAGAGTTGCCGACTCCCTGAAAAAGGCTGAGCTGGAAGGGCAGCTTTTGAAACTACGAACAACCGACAACCTCCAAAAAGAGGAGTTGTTGCTTCAGATTAAAGCCATTGAAGCCAGCGAAGTGAAGCGGATCAAAGAGAAAAAGGCCCGGATAGATTCGCTCAGAAACGTTGTAAGAGGCTACCCCGTGGTTGGCCCCCTGAAGGATACTTTGTTCGTGATTTACACGAAGATTGGATCATCGATGCCCCATGAGAGGGCAAAGAACATAAGTGTAAAAATTGGCAAACTCTACGACGACGATTATTTAAAGATTGATTCCCTTCAGGTTGTGAAATCGGAGAACAATTTCGATGTTGTTTATGGCGACATGATTGTGATGAGCATCTCAGAAACCGATGCTTTGTGGTATGGAAAAACCATGCAAGAGCTGGCTCTGGTGTTCGCGAAAAAGATACAGAGCTCGGTGGTGACAGCCAGGGATCAGAACAGTTGGGTAAAACTGCTCATCAGAATCGCGTGGGTTGTTGTAGTGATCGTTATAGCCGGAATCGTTTTCAGGTTGATAGGGAAGGGATCTTCAAAGTTGCTGGATTACATCAACCTAAAAAAAGAGCAGTGGTTAAAAGACCTGTCGTACAAAGACTACACCTTTCTGACGGCAGAACAGGAGATGCAGGTAGTTCTGTTTTCTGTGAAAACCCTTCGGTGGTTTGTTTACGCGTTGTTGCTCTACATCACCCTGCCCATCGTGTTCAGCATTTTCCCCTTTTCGCGCGATTGGGCCGACGCGCTGTTTCAACTGATCTGGTCGCCTTTCAAAAAAGTTTTGCTAGCGGTTTGGAATTACCTGCCCAACATGTTCAGCATCCTGGTTATTTATGTCGTGATGAAGTATGTGATACGGTTTGTGAAGTATATTTTTCATGAAATAGAGGCCGAAAAGCTGAAGATATCAGGGTTTCACGCCGATTGGGCCATGCCAACCTACAGCATTGTCAGGTTTCTGTTGGTGGCCTTCATGTTCGTGTTGATTTTTCCCTATCTGCCGGGCTCAGATTCTAATATTTTCAAAGGGGTATCGGTTTTTATCGGCGTTTTGTTTTCGTTGGGATCGTCGTCGGCCATAGCCAACATGGTAGCCGGCCTGGTGATCACCTACATGAGGCCATTTAAAATTGGCGACAGGATAAAAATTGGGGAGGTGACCGGCGATGTGGTTGAAAAGACCCTGTTGGTGACCCGCCTGCTTACTCCGAAAAACGAAGTGGTTACCATACCCAACTCATCGATCCTCAGTGGCAACACGGTGAACTACAGCAGCGCGGCCATGGAGCAGGGGTTGATTGTTCACTCCACGGTAACCATAGGATACGATGTTCAGTGGAAGGAGATGCACCAGGTTTTGATTGAAGCCGCCTTGCGCACCGAAGGGATTCTTCATGAACCCAAGCCCTTTGTTTTGCAAACCAGCCTCGACGACTTTTATGTTTCGTACCAAATAAACGGCTATACCCGCGAAGCCGGCAAACAGGCCAGCCTCTATTCAAGCCTTCATCAGAATATTCAGGACGTGTGCAACGAGCGGGGCATCGAAATCATGTCGCCCCATTACCGTGCCGCCAGAGACGGAAACACCACCACCATACCTGCCAATTACCTGCCAGGCGACTATACCCCGCCCCGATTCAACATCAACCTTGACAAACAAACTGATGGATAAGCACTCCCTTTTCCAGATTGTTTTCGAGAACGACACCAAAGCGGGTAAACGGTTTGACGTTATACTTCTGTGGTGCATCCTGATAAGCATCTTTGTAACCATACTCGACAGCGTTCCGTTGCTGAACCAAAACTATAAAGAACACTTTCATTTTATTGAATGGGGCTTCACGTTGCTATTCAGCATCGAATACCTGTTGAGAATTTACATCAGCCCCAAACCCTTCAGGTATGTGGTCAGTTTCTGGGGGTTGGTCGATTTGCTGGCCATTCTGCCTACTTATGCCAGTTTGTTCTTTTACGGCTACCATTACCTGCTTGTTGTGAGAATATTGCGATTGCTGAGGGTTTTCCGGATTCTGAAACTGGTAAGGTTCAACCGTGAGGCAATGGTTTTGTTACGGGCCCTTAAGGCAGGGTCGTACAAGATTGGCATATTCTTCTCAACGGTACTCACCATTGTTGTACTGCTGGGCACCATCATGTATGTGGTAGAAAACGGAGAAAACGGGTTCACGAGCATACCCCAAAGCATCTACTGGGCCATCATCACCGTAACCACGGTAGGTTATGGCGATATAGTGCCCCACACCGTTTTGGGTAAATTCATCTCCTCATTTGCCATGATCATTGGTTATGCCATCATAGCCGTACCAACGGGAATCATCACGGTAGAAATATCCAGATCGACCGATAAAAAAATCACCTGTTCAGGATGTGGCAGTGAAAATGGAGAATCATCAAACTATTGTACACACTGTGGATTGCCACTTTCAAAAGCGAAGTCATGAAAAACTATGCAGAAACCACCCTTTTTGAAATGGGAGCATACTCCCTGAAACTCCACAATTTAGTCAGCGTGGTGGTTTTTATAGGATTGGCGATGGCCGTGCTGGTTGTTACCCGACGTTTGATTTACAAATCGAGCTCGTTGGATTTAGCAAAGAAATTCGCGATATCGAAGCTGGTCAAATACCTGATTGTTACCATTGCCTTTATAGCAAGCCTGCAACTCCTTGGATTTAATGTTTCGGTGCTTCTGGCCGGATCGGCAGCCCTGCTGGTAGGGCTGGGTTTCGGATTGCAGAATCTGTTCACCGATTTTATATCAGGCATCATTCTGCTGGTTGACGGAACCCTGAAAGTTGGCGATATCATCGAGGTAAATTCGATGATTTACAAAGTTTTGGAAATAAACTTCAGAACAACAACAGTTCAGGGCAGGGATGAGAACTACATCATCCTCCCCAACTCGCAACTTACCGGCAGCAGCGTAACAAACTGGACACACAGCGAAGTATCGTCGAGATTTAAAGTAACCCTTGGGGTTGATTATGCTACCGACATTCCCCTTTTAACCTCAATTTTGACATCGGTGGCAAAGGCCAACAAACAGGTTTTACAAAACCCGGAACCCTTTGTCAGATTTGAAGACTTTGCAGACTCTGCCTTGATATTTTCCGTGTTTTTTTACACCGACGAGGTATTCAGGGTAGAAAGCATCAAAAGCGACATCAGAACAGAAGTATTCAAGGCCCTTAAAAGCAACGGCATCAACATCCCTTTTCCACAGAGGGTGGTTTATCTGAAAAACACACCAGATGCACAGTAATTGAAAAGGGCGTAAGACAGGTTGATGTTTGAGCAGGGGTTAGAAAAAGCACCTGCCGGTTTGCAGGTGTTTTTGTAGGTTTTCAAAAACAAATCAGTCCGTTACAACGTGTGTAACGGACTGATTTTGTAGTCTCCCCGATAGGGCTCGAACCTATGACCCGTTGATTAAGAGTCAACTGCTCTACCAACTGAGCTACGGAGAGTGTTGGCCGTGGAAACGGACTGCAAAGGTAAAAACTTTTTATCAATAAAAGCGCGGAGCCATCCAGAATTTTTGCCCTACCTTTGCAAAAATCCTTTGATATGGAAGGGAAAGAACGCTATTTTGAATCGGCATTGAAAGTGAATGAGGGGATTGAACAGCCTTCGCCAGTGAATGCCGAGTATGTGAGGAATCTTCGCAGGCGCAAAACGTTGTTGCCTCTCGAGGAGTATTTTAACGGGATTGTTCAGGGCAACCGAACCGTTTTAAGTCAGGCTATCACGTTGGTCGAAAGTTCGCTTCCCGATCATCACCGTTTGGCTCAGCAATTGGTTGAGCGGTGTCTGCCCCATGCCGGCAAGAGCCTGCGATTGGGAATTACCGGCGTTCCTGGTGCTGGCAAAAGCACCTTTATCGAAGCATTTGGCCGGTTTCTTACCGCGAAAGGCCATCGGGTAGCCGTTTTGGCTATCGATCCAAGTTCGCAACGATCGAAAGGGAGTATTCTTGGCGATAAAACACGCATGGAGGAGTTGGCCACCGACCGCGATGCCTTTATCCGTCCTTCGCCCAGTGCAGGTTCGCTTGGCGGGGTTGCCCGCAAAACACGCGAAACTGCTGTTTTGTGCGAAGCCGCGGGTTTCGACATTATCATAATTGAAACAGTGGGAGTTGGGCAGTCGGAGACAGCCGTTCATTCCATGGTCGATTTTTTCCTTTTGTTGATGCTGGCGGGTGCCGGCGACGAGCTCCAGGGGATAAAAAGGGGTATCATGGAGATGGCCGATGCCATTGTGATCAACAAAGCCGATGGCGACAACCGTCAAAGAGCCAATCTTGCCAAGGCCGAATATCAGAATGCGTTGCATCTGTTCCCGCCGCAGCCTTCGGGGTGGAATCCGGTGGTGGATGTTTGCTCGGCTTTGCAGAAAGAGAACATCGACAAGGTGTGGGGTATGGTGTCTGATTATCTTCAATTGGTGAAACAAAACGGGTATTTTGACCAAAAGCGCCTGGAACAATCGCGCAAAATCATGACCGAAACGGTTGAACAGGAACTTCGCGACCGGTTCTACCAGCACACCGGGATAGAAGAGAAAGCACGTGCATTGGCTCAGATGGTTGACAACAGGCAGATTAGCTCCTACGAGGCAGCACGGCAGCTTTTAGATTTCTACTTTTCTGACGCCTCAACCGAGATCTGACCCGTGGTTTGCAGATGGTGTTTTGAAAAAACGCGCCTGATCCAGATCGGGAGGATGATGGCTCCGAAAAACAGGTAGGGGTAGTAACTTATAAGCCTCCACAACAAACCCAGCGACGGAGCCAGACCATTGGGGATAAACTCACCCAGGAACCCGTTGAAAATGTATTCGGCAACACCGCTACCTCCGGGAGTTGGGCTGATGAGCATGATTACCCACATGATGAGTTGCCGCGCGTAGATAAGAAATTGATCGGGATTGACTACCGCTACCGTCATAATGAGCATGTTGACCACCCAGAAGCGGGCCGTCCAAGAAAAGAAGGTTGCCATGAATGCCTTGATCCAGAACAGGAAAGGTCGTCCTTTGAGCTCGCGGCTGGTGGTGATGATATCAGTACCGGCATCGGCTGCTTTTTGTCGCCATTTGCGGAGAAACCTGAGCGAGAATACTTTGATAAGTACCCATTTGAATGCCCGGGGCCTTACGAAGATCCCGAGATAAATGAGGACGATAAGGAAAAGTATAAACCCGTAGCCCAACCAGAAAATCCCCGCGGTACCCCATTGGGTGTTGAACAACAGGTACTCACCCTCCGATTTGAACAACTGCGAGGCTCCTGTAAGGACAAACACCACCGGAACCATTAAAACGAAAAACAATTCATCAAGAAAGGCTGTAATCAGAACGATGGCCGTGCTGCGCCCGGCGCTGATCCCTTCGCGGGTGATGATGTACATGGCTACCGCAGAACCACCGACAACCGACGGGGTAACCGCCGAGGAGAACTCCCACAGCATGACAACCTGAAAACTCTGGCGCCAGGTCAACTGGTTGTCGCTGAGCAATCTGATGCGGTACATGTAAGCCGCATCGCGAATAACCATCATCACCAGCGAAAGAAACAAAAAAACTGAAGAAGTGTAGGTCCAGTTGATCTGCCTGAAAGCCTGCTCGTCGAAATTGCGGTAAACCATCCACGAGGCTACCCCCAGCCCCACAGCTACCGCTATGGCTATCCTTCGAAACCTAAAGGCAGAAAGTATGTTGGAAGCTCCCGTCATAGTTTTATTTTCCGGCTCAAAGATACAAATTCATCCTGTTATTACCTTTATAATAAAGGCTGGAGCATACAACCCAATTCTGGTAAAATAGTTCTTATTATGACAATGTGTCATGCAGATTTCTTAAAAATTGACAAAATGACACACAAAAAAGAGCATTCCGGGGGTAAACAGCTGTCGGCACAAAAATTGAAAAACCGACACCGTAAAACTTTTAAAAAATTCATAATAAATAATTAAAATACAGGAGGATAAAACTATGACTATCGTACGCTGGAGAAACCTGCCCACTTTTACCGACATGTTCGACAACCTTTTCGAGGGAGAGCAAAACCGCTTGTCAAACAAACAGTATGATTGCATGCCCGCGGTCAACATTTTGGAGAACAAGGAGGCTTTTGAAATAGAGCTGGCTGTTCCCGGGATGGCCAAAGATTCCTTTGCCATCAATTTGGAAAACAACGTTCTGACCATTTCCTCGGATAAAGAGACGAAGGCCGGCGAGGAGACCAACTACACCCGCAGGGAGTTTGTTTATGGCACTTTCAGCCGTTCGTTCACTCTGCCAAAAACAGTTGATTCTGAGAAGATTTCGGCTGATTACGAACATGGAATCCTGAAGGTTAAACTCCCCAAGAAGGAAGAGGTGAAATTAACCCGTCAGATTACCATAGGTTAACAGGAACAGGAGTAAATGCCCGGGCCGTTGCTGTAACAGGCGACGGCCTTTTTTGTTATTTTTGCCAGACTAAATCAGGCTGAAAATGAACCATCGCGCATTGGCACTGCTCATTTGTTTCTGGGGACTATTCTGGGCCGCACAGGCTCAGCAATCCGCTACAACCCAAAAGGTGAAGGTGATCACCCCGTTTGGCAACATCGTGATAGCCTTGTACGACACCACCCCGTTGCATCGCGATAACTTTTTGAAGCAAATAGCAGAAGGATGGTTTCAAAGCTCCGATTTTCATCGTGTAATTCAACACTTTGTGGTTCAGGGAGGAGGCCATCCCGATGGTCGTGAAGACCCCGGCTACACCGTGGCTGCTGAAGTTACCCCCGTGCTTTGCCATGTGAGGGGAGCGGTTGGAATGGCTCGCGAATCGGACGATGTCAATCCCCGAAGAGAGTCGAGTTCAAGCCAGTTTTATATCGTTCAGGGGAAAGCAGTAACCGACAGCCTTTTAGACCTTCACCAAAAACGCGTGGGGCAACCCTATTCCGAAATGCAACGCCGGGCCTACCTTCAAAACGGCGGGCTCCCCCGACTTGACGGGCTTTACACCGTATTTGGCGAGGTGACAGAAGGGATGGAGGTGGTTGACCTCATTGCCAGGCAACCAACAGGCAAGGATGACAAACCCCTGGAAAAAATCGCTATTTCTGTTCAACTTATTAAAAACTAAATTATTAAATGAAATCCAGACTCTTGTTGTTTATGGTTTGCCTTACAATGGCTACCTTTGCGCAAAAATCGCAGAAGATGACACAATTCGTAATTCATACCCCGATGGGCGACATGAAAGGCGTGCTCTACAACGACACCCCTTTGCACCGCGACAATTTCGTTAAACTGGTAAAAGAGGGATGGTACACCGATTCCCCCTGGCATCGCGTAATCAATTCGTTCATGATCCAGGGTGGTGGCCACAAAGATGGCCGCACCGATCCCGGCTACACTGTGCCGGCCGAATTCAATGCCAGCCATTTTCACAAAAAAGGGGCTTTGGCCGCTGCCCGTATGGGCGATCAGGTGAACCCCCAGCGTAAAAGCTCAGGAAGTCAGTTTTATGTGGTACAAGGACAAAAGCTCACACCTGAAATGCTCGCCATGTACGAGCAGAGAATGGGAGTGAAATTCACCGAAGCCCAAAAGAAAGCCTATGCCGAAGTTGGAGGAACACCGCATCTTGACGGAACCTACACCGTTTTTGGAGAAATAACCGAAGGGCTGGAGGTAATCGATAAAATTGCTGCTGTTAAAACAGGCCCCGGCGATAAACCAGTCAGCCCGGTGGGTATGACCATCGAAATCCTGAAATAAGAAGAAGTTTGCAGAATCGCACTACCGGTTGTAAGCCGGGGCGGTTCCTAATTCCATTGTTATTCGATATCCATGAAAAACAAAATTGAGCAATATCTGCATGAAGCGGAACAATTTGCCGAGAACAGTGCCGAACAGGTTGAATCGTTCCGCATCCGTTTTCTGGGAAAAAAAGGGGTGTTGAACGACCTTTTTGAAGATTTTAAAAAGGCCGCTCCAACCGACAAGAAAGAGCTTGGGCAAATGCTTAACACCCTTAAAAACACCATCCAAAACAAGGTTGCGGAATTGCGCGAAAGCACCGATACCGATGGGCATCACCTTGAATTGCACGACCTGACCCTTCCGGTTGATTTCGCAGAGGCAGGAACACGCCACCCCATTTCGACAGTTCGCAACCAAATTGTCGAGATTTTTGCCCGTATGGGCTTCACGGTAGCCGAGGGTCCCGAAATTGAGGATGACTGGCACAATTTCACAGCTCTTAATTTCCCTCCCGACCATCCGGCCCGCGACATGCAGGACACCTTTTTCGTGGAACACAACAAGATTCATGGCGATATAGCTTTGCGTACCCACACCTCATCGGTTCAGGTGCGCACGATGGAAAACAACCAACCCCCTATCAGGCAGATCTTTCCCGGAAGGGTGTATCGCAACGAAGCCATTTCGGCTCGTGCCCATTGCATGTTCCATCAGGTAGAAGGACTCTACATCGACCGCGAAGTATCGTTTGCCGACCTGAAACAGGCCTTGCTTGTTTTTGCCCGCGAAATGTTTGGCGCCGAAACCCAAATCAGGTTGCGCCCCTCCTATTTCCCGTTCACCGAGCCTTCGGCCGAGATGGACATCTCGTGCAACATTTGCGGCGGTAAAGGATGCAATATTTGCAAATATACCGGTTGGGTAGAAGTTTTGGGTTGCGGGATGGTTGATCCTAACGTGCTCGAAAACTGTGGAATCGACAGCAAAACCTACAGCGGGTTTGCTTTCGGGATAGGCATAGAACGTATGACCATGGTTAAATACCGAATCAACGACCTGAGACTCTATTTCGAGAACGATGTCAGATTCCTCAGGCAATTTGAATCGGTGTATTAAAATTTTGACGCACAAGCACTCCCCTTGATAAGCCGGTTGTTGTTCACCGGCTTTTTTTATGCCCGTCAGTTACCACCCGGTTTGCTTTGCCTCCAACTCAAAATGCCCAGAAGATCGCTGTTTTCGATAAGGACTCAGAAAAGTTTTTTACATCCCTTTTGTTTTAACTGTGTTTATTTATACTTATCTTTACAATGGTTTACAGGTTGGTTATCAATGCCTGTTTCCCTTTCAGGTGGTGTTCGCTCTGGTAATTCCACCACGTTTTTTCATAATCGACTCATTATCGCCCTTTTAAACTTCACATCGATATGCCAACAATCAAAAAACTGTCAATCGTTTCAGGAGCACTTTTTACAAGCCTTTTGTTGATTGCAGTAGCTTTAAAAATCAACCATTTACCAGGGGCTAAAGCAGCGCTCAACACCGCTCTTGTTGGATTGGCTTTGGTTTTTATCCCTTTGCTTGCAGCCTGGAAACTGAAGAAACCTTAATTGCTGGCTGCTGCTGGTTGACCCGTGGAAGTAAAACCTCAGGAAGATTGCCGCAGGCACAGCATGAATTTGATCAGACGTGTGAATTATATGTTAATATCTCTATATTTGCATCAAACATGATTTCTTCTTATTTGTCAACCTAATTATTTTAAAATTATGAAACACAGCAGGTTTATTTTTCAGAGTCGTTTGTTGGCTCTCATTTTCGTGTTGACTTTGACCATGCCGGTTTTGGCAACCGATGGTTACTTCAGTCTTGCTTACGGCACCCGAAGCAAAGGGATGGGAGGAGCCGGTGTTGCACTTGCCGGAAATTCTTTGTTCGGGGTATCCAATCCGGCAGGCAACGTGCGGCTTGGAACCAGCTACGGAGTTGCTTTGGGATTGTTCAGTCCCGACCGATCGTACACCGTTACAGGAGCGCCTACCATGCCCATGCCTGGTATGTTCCCGCCGCCATTTGGACTGGCAGAGGGCAAAGTTACCAGCGAGAACAAACTTTTTCCGATGCCTTCTTTTGCAGCCAATTTTATGCTTGACGAAGTGAGCAGTCTGGCCGTTTCGTTGTATGGCAACGGGGGTATGAATACCGAGTACAACGCGAAAACCTACTACGCGCAATATCTCGACGGGCCTGTGATGCCGGGAGGTATGAATCCAATGGAGGGGGTGACTTCTCCCACAGGTGTTAATCTGATGCAGATGTTTGGGGCGATAACCTATTCGCGCGCCCTTTCAGAAAAATGGAGCATGGGTGTGGCCGCTATAGCCGCTGTTCAGTCGTTTAAAGCTACCGGACTTCAGGCTTTTGCCAATTTCGGGATGTCGGAAAACCCGGGAGGGCTTACCAACAACGACCAGCCTTTTGCCGGAGGCATTGGAGGCAAGATAGGTGTGTTGGGGCAGCTTACCAAGTGCCTGAGTTTTGGTGCCACGTTTCAAACTCCCATTGTAATGGGGCAGTTTCAGCGTTATACAGGTCTTTTTGCCGAGCAGGGGAAATTCAACGTTCCCGCCACCTGGAATGCAGGGCTGGCTTGGCAGCCCAACGAAAAATTTGTGGTTGCCTTTGATGTGAAGCAGATTTTCTACAGCAGCGTGAAATCTATCGGAAACCCCATGAACATTCAGGCTTTGATGCCTTACATGATGGGAGAAACCGGTTTGGTTCCCAATCCATCGTACGTGGGATTGGGTAACGACGAAGGCTCTGGTTTTGGTTGGAAAGACATGCTGATTTTCAAGATTGGGGCTGAATACAAAGTGGCACCGAACAGCGATGTCAGGGTAGGTTTCTCGCATGGCAACAACCCTGTACCTGAAAGCGAAGTGATGTTCAACATTTTAGCTCCTGGCATTGTTGAAAACCACATCACAGCAGGCTTTACTCAACATTTTGGGAACAAAGCGCTCGACTTCGCTTTTGTTTATGCCCTGAACAAGAAACTCACCGGACCAAATCCCATGGATCCGGCGCAAACCATTGAACTCCAAATGAGTCAGATGGAATTTGAAATTGGATTCAGATTCTAAAGCATGCTGCTCTGGTTCCAATTGTGCATCGTGCTGAGGGGCTACAAGGTTTCTCTTCCATCATTCAAACTTAATTATTCGCTATGGTAAAAGTCCTGAAATTCAAACAAGGTTATCGGCTCACTGCAACCTTGGCACTGTTGGTTTTCGTGGTTCTGATTGCAATTGTGGTATCGGCCTTTAGCGGCGATAGCACCGACTATCCGGGAGGTTCACCTGCCGGTTACACCGGTTCGCCTGCCGATATGAAAGATTGCCAACAATGCCATGGAGGGTCATCAGCACCTGTAACGAATTGGATCACCTCCGACATACCGCCCGAAGGTTACACTCCGGGTAGTGTTTATACCATCACCGTTGCAGTGAGTGGCAGCGGGAGGAAGGGTTTCCAGGTATCGCCGCAAAATCTTGCCGGCGATTTGCTGGGTACTCTGATCAACGGAACGGGTACCGAGATCAACGGCAGCGGGAAATACATCACCCAATCGTCGTCAACCACAGCCAACCCGGCCACCTGGAGTTTTCAATGGGAGGCACCCGCTACAGGTACCGGCGAAGTGACATTTTACGGGGCCTTTACAGTAAGCAAACCCGTTACGAAAACTTCAACCCTCACCGTGAACGAAGCAGTGTCGGCTTTGAGTGTTGTGGCAACCACTTTCCACGATACGTTGTGCGTGGGGAGTACCACCCTGCTGAATGCCCAGGTAACCGGTGCCACTGCTCCGGTTGAATACCTTTGGTCGTCAGATCCGCCGGGCTTTAGCTCCACTCTTCAAAGTCCGGAAGCAAGTCCGGTGGTGACCACCACCTACACGGTGGTTGCTACCTCCGCAGGGCAATCGGTTAGCAGCGAGGTTCAGGTTTTTGTGGTTGTTTGCACCAACACCCAGTCGGATGCTGTTCCTTCAGATGCTAAGGTGTTCTACAATCCGCAATCCCGTAAGATCGTGATCCGTTTTACCGGGGAGGTTGAGACAGGCACCAGGGTAAGGATGATGAACATGGCCGGAGCGTTAAAAGCGGATAAAGCAGCTGTTGCATCGGAAATGGCAATAGAAGCCGGTGCACTTTCGAGCGGACTCGTCATTATCGAGATTGCCAGCCCCAACCATCGTCGGGTACAGAAACTCTGGCTTCGCTGAGGCGAAAACCCATAAAAAATCCAACCGGAAAAAGAGAGCCAAGGCTCCCCTTTTCCGGTTGAATTTTAGTTTTAATCAGATTTCGGTGCGCTGCAAGCAGCGCCCTGCTCATGGGGTCAATCTTCAACGAAAAACCTGACAGCTCCGTCGTTTTTCCCATCATCAACCTGACCGAAAAAATTCTCATCCATATACACCTCGAAGGTTCGTGCATCGAGGTAACGGGCAGTAACCTTTACCTTGTTGTCGTCGCTCACCTTGATTTTAACATAGTTATAAACATACCCCTCTTCGCGCGGGCGTTCAATCAGCTTCGACTCAGAAGCAACCACAAAGGCTTTTTCGTTTCTCACAGAGCCTTTTGCAAAATACTCCCAGGTGGCAAGGGTCATGCCTCCTACAGCATCGGGCACTTTTTCGTCGATCTCGTTGTCGGAAATCAACTGACATTTTTTGTATTCAATCACCACACTCACAGCCTTCCCTTCTTTAAGGGCTGTCATCAATTCATCGAAACTGCGAAGGGGTTTGCTTCCCATCATCCAGAAGGGAGCAACTGCCAGAAGAAAAAATAGAATTACACGTTTCATACAATTTAATTTGGTTTATAGCGTGCTTTCAACATCGAAAGCTTTTCCTTGTTTCAAAATGTTTTATTGCAGTAATTTCCTTAACAAGGCTGCATCTCCCTCGAAGCGGCCAACAGGATAGATGTTGTGGCGCTGGTCGTAATAAGGTGTTTGCCGATAGAACCAGTTGAGTTGCTCCCATTGGTTGTCGCGCAGAGTCGGGTTTTCGTCCATGAATTTATTGAACCTTTGATTCAAGGTGGTATCAGCTCTGAGCATTTTGCGGGCCATTTTTTCCATAACGTAGGTTTCGGAATACTCTTTTTGCTCGAAAAACGCGTTGAAAAAGCCCCACGACATGAACGAGTCTTGCGCGTCGGGCTCGAGCAGGTGCGCAATCAGGCGGGACGATCGCTGGTTGGTAAAAACCACAGCCGACCCGGGAGCAAAAACGAAGGTTCGTTTCACTGGTTCTGTCTGATAGGAGGGCATTTGCCTTCCTTCGTTCGATGTTCGTCGGAAACTGACATTGGTGAAACGGTAGGTGGCAACGTCGAGGGTGGCTTCGGAAGGCAGGTATTGCACCTCGATGCCATGCAGTTTGAGTCTGTCGATCACCTCCGAAAATTCAACCGGGATGATATAAGCTTGCGGCAACTCCACCCACTGGGTCACAACCGGTTTGTTAAACATAGGCAGGGTGAACAATTGAGGGTTGTGGCCGTAAATAAACCACTCGCCACCAGTCAGGTCGCTTTTTTCAGAATGGTATTCAATCCCTTTAAAATCAACCATGAGGCTGTCGGTTAGCGACACATCAAATCTGACAGCGATTTTCTGTCCGCGACTTGCCGCCGTTGCTGCCGACAGGTCGGCCTGGGCAAACATCCGCCGGAGTTCTTCCCCTTCGGTATGAAGCGTTTGGATACCAATGCGAAGGATTTCCAGTGTTGATTCAACGCGCGGTTTATAGGGTTTGAGCATGTGGGTTTCGACCAGCAATCCCGGGCGGTTGTGAACGGCGGCATACCCTTGCGAAAGCATTGGAGGAGCCGGCCTGCTAACCAAACCGCTCCTGGGGTTGTGCCATTGCCTGAAGCTCACGTAAGGGAAAACGGGGAAACCGGCCTCTTCCATTTTCTTTTCCATGGCAGGGGTGAACTTCCGAGCCAGCCATTCGCCTAAAGCGGGGTCGATGTTGCCCCTGTCTTCCAAAGCATAAGTCAGCACGTACTCATAATCGGCACCGTCGGTGGTGTGGGTATCAATAAAGAAATCGGGGAGCCACGAACTGTAAAGCTTAAGCCACGCCTGCATTTCGGGAGCATCGGCTTTCATGAAATCGCGGTTGAGGTTGAGGTTTTGCATGGTAGTTCGCCAGCCCATTTGCGAAGGCCCGTTTTGATTGATGCGGTTGTAAGGGCCAAAACGTTCGTGGCCGTCAACGTTGAAAATCGGGATGAAAAGGATTGTAACGTTTTGAAGTTCCAGGCGGTGCTTCTCCCTGAAAGCAATATCGCGCAGCAGCATCAACCCGGCATCTTTCCCTTCAGGTTCTCCGGGATGAATACAGGCCTGGATCAACAGCACGGTGTTGCCCGACTTTCTGACAGAGGCGGGGTCGAAATTCCCGTTGACATCCAACACCATCAAAGGGAGATCCCTGCCTTGAGGACTTTTCCCGAAGGTGGTGTAGTGGACCAAGGGTGAAGCAGCAGCCATTCGTTTGCAAAAGTCGATGGTGGCGTCGTAGCGTGGAGTTTCCCGAAAAGCCGTTTTCTCGCAGGGAGTTGTCCACTCATCTGCTGTGGCCGGGCCGCCAGCAACCATTAGCAACAGCGCGGTAAACAATGTGAATTTCTCCAGGTTCATGGCATGTAAGATTGAATGATGTGTTAGAATTTATTTTTCGATTATTTCCCCTTCGGAATTGGCAATTACCACAGCAGCACAAGTGTCGCCGTAAACATTAAGCGCGGTGCGGAACATATCCAGAATCCGGTCAACAGCCAGAATCAAACCGATACCTTCCAGAGGCAGCCCCACAGCAGTCATCACTATAGCCATCATCACCAGGCCAGCCATGGGAATGCCTGCCGAACCAATAGCAGCCAGCAAAGCCGTTGCCACCACAACCATCTGTTGCACCAGCGACAGCTCGATGCCGTAGGCCTGAGCAATAAACATCACAGCAACACATTCATACAAAGCTGTCCCGTTCATGTTGATGGTGGCGCCAAGTGGCAGGGTAAACCCGGTGATGGCGGGCGAAACCTTCGATCGGGTTTCTATTTCGCTGATGGTAAGTGGCAGGGTGGCATTGCTCGATGAAGTTGAAAAGGCGGTGAGCAATACCGACGACATGTTGCGCAGATGGGTGATCGGGTGAATGCCTGCTACCCCTTTAAGAACGATGGAAAGGGTGATGAAACCGTGAAAGAAAGTACCGGCCAGCACTGTAATCATGTAAAGCCCAAGTCGGCCCGTCACCGCC
>JAQVCV010000071.1 GCA_028689615.1 Bacteroidales bacterium
CAGCGTGGTGGCTATCCATACATAAGCAGCTACTACGGCTATCCACAAAACAAACTGCCCGGTGCCGGTTGAGTTGAATACTTCGCCAGGGTGCTGAAGGTAGAGCAGGGCTTTGTAGTTGAGTTTGGTCTTCCACTCTCCGTATAAACCCAATTCGCCGCCAAGCATCAACCCGTACACAATGGCTGAAAACCAGGAATAGGCCACCAGGCCGTTTTTGATCCATCGTCCGTTTGTTACCAGCCAAACGGTGAAAAACAGCACGGGAACTGCCGAAAAATAACATGCTGTTGCTGCATCGAGCCGGAGGCTGTGGATAAACGCACCGGCAATTTCCACGAATGAAGCCCCCGATTGGTTGATCATTTGTGAATAAACCACCATAAATATCAGACGTGCCAATGCAAAAAGCAGCAGAAACCAAATGAAAAGTTTGGCAAGCGAGGCCATTGCCCAGAGCAATCGGTTGGTTATAAGCAGATTTCGTGTGTTTTTATTCATATACTGGGGCTTTGGGGTTGGTTCGTTAAAGCAACTCTTCTGCCTTTGATATCAGCGTTTGAAGGTTGTCGGGGTGTTCCCAATGGATCTCTTCATCGCGTTGAAACCAGGTAATCTGACGTTTGGCATACCTTCGCGTGTTGGTTTTGATATCGGTGATGGCTTGTTCGAGGGATATTTTTCCGTCGAAGTGGTCGAAAAGTTCTCTGTAGCCAACAGTTTGGAGTGAATTGAGATTTCGGCAGGGAATCAGTCCCCGGGCTTCTTCCAAAAGGCCTTCGGCTAACATGGCATCAGTTCGTCGGGCTATTCTTTCAAACAGTTCGGGGCGAGGACGGTTCATGCCAAATTTCAGGATATTGAAGAATCTTGGTTGCCTCACGGCGGTGCGTTGTTGCGAATATGGTTTCCCTGTTATCAGGCAAACTTCAATGGCACGCTGCAAACGTTTGGGGTTGTTGAGGTCTATCCGTTGATGAGTCTCGGGGTCGAGACGGGCTATCCAGGCTTGCAGTGCTTCAAGGCCATGTTTGCTATAGGTTTCGTCGATCAGTTTCCTGATTTCTGGTTCGGGATCGGGCATGGGGTCCATTCCATGGCACAGCATGTTGATGTAAAGTCCTGATCCACCAGCCAGAATTACCACACGGCGGGAGAGGAACAGTTGATGAAGCAACAACAGGGCTTCGTCGGCATAGGCTGATGCATTGTAGGGTTGGTGAACCGAGAGGTGTTGAACGAAGTAGTGTTCTACCCCTTCACGTTCTTCGGGGGTGGGAACAGCGGTTCCTATTCGCATCTCTTTATAGAACTGCCTTGAATCGGCCGAAAGAACCACGGTGTTGAAGTGGTGAGCCAGTTTTACTGCCAGCGATGTTTTCCCGCTGGCAGTGGGGCCGCAAACAACAACAAGCAGGGGTGCTTGATTCGTGTGAATCGTCATAGGCAGCAAAGGCCCCTGCAGGCACCCTTAATTTTGGTAGTTGAATGATTAATAGTAATCGTCATCGTTGTTGCCTCCTGAAATTTCAAAGCCGCTTCCGAAGTCTTCCTCATCGCTGCCGTAAGTTTCGCTGCCGTAAGTTCCTCCTTCGTCCTCGTCATCAACGTCCAGACCGGCAAGTATATCGTCGTCATCGTCATACGATTTGGCTTTTGGTTTGCGGCCTCCGCCATGGCTTCTTCTGGCTTTGGGTTCGGGCGATTCCCCCGCGAGGATTTTGCTAAAGGTTTCGTCGCCCAACATCTCTTCAATGTCTTTGCCAATCAATTCGTCGTCAATCTCTTCGTCGGCTTCCGGTTGGCTCTCATCGTCTGAATCGGGGGCTTCTTCTTCGGTATCCTCTTCATTTTCTTCATTTTCATCTGGTTCTTCTTCGGTTGCTTGGGCCATCAGGCTGAGCTCTTCCAGGAGGGTGTTTTTCTTAGCTGCCGGTTTCACGGGCATCACAGGGGCGATAAACTGCACCTTAACAGGGAGTTCGCCCTTGGAAACCACACACCTGGGATAGGAGATGTTGTCTGACGATTTCGCAATTTTCAACAGCTCGATGTAGAAGATTCTGGTCTCTCCACCAGGATGCTCTAAAATAATCCGTTGGTGAGGATCTTCAATAAAGTCGCGCATCAAGGCATTGGCCATCAAGGTAAAAGGGAGTTTGCGGCGACGTTCATCGGCACGAAGTTCCTCTTCATCATCGAAGAAATTTTTGGGAGCCGACCGCTCGTTCAGTCCTATCTCTTTAAGTTTGAGCCATCTGATGTTGGAGATGTAAAACGATACATCACCCGTGCGCTCCAAAGTGGTGCATTCGTAGATAGAATAAAGAAAAACCAGAAAGGTTTGATGGCTGCCAACTTCAATTTCGCGAACGAATTCGTCAACCCCGTCACACAAAACTCTGAAACGATAGATATGCATCCGTAAAATATTTTGATTCAGTATTATATTCGTTTTCTTCCTTTATAAGGGTGTTCACTTGATTTTATTCTGCAAAAAAACGAAAAAAAGAGATTGGTTTTTATTTTTAAAATTTCTGATAGAAATAGTTGTTAATCAGCATACATCAGGTTAATCACGATAGCATCGGATGTAAACAGTTTGTGTGATGGAATTCTGTAACACGATCCCACAAGTTCAATATCTCCTTGGTTAATATGTTGTTGAACCTCTGTTTTGAAATGTTCGATCAGTTTCGGGCTTGCTGTTTGTGCCAGCATTTTTTCTGATATCCCGTCTGAGGTTCTTAATTGTGTGATAAGCATCTCGTTGTAGCGCTGAACCGGGGTGAGTGTTTCTGCTTCAAGTTGGGGTGGGTCGATATTCATGGCTTCAATCCATTTCTGCAGTCCCGATGGGTTCCAGAGTCGCTGGGTTCCGTTGTAGGAGTGTGCCGACGGCCCAAGTCCCAGGTAAGGTTTCCCGCTCCAATAAGCGCTGTTGTGTTGCGAACGGTATCCCGGCCTGGCAAAATTGCTGATCTCGTAGTGTTCAAATCCTGAAGCCGTGGCTTCCTCTGTCAGAATTTGGTAGTGAAGGGCTGCCTGTTCGTCGTCGGGAGCCGGAATGCCTCGTTTTCTGATCTGAAAATCGAGGGTGGTTTTTTGCTCAACAGTGAGTGAATAGGCGCTGATATGGTTCACTTTGCTTCGGGTCAAAATCCTGATGTTGCTTCGCCACTGGTCGGCCGACAAACCGGGTACGCCATAGATGAGATCGGCGGTAATGTTGTTGATGCCTGAGGTTAAAGCTGTTTCGAGTGCTTCTAAAGCCCTGGCTGCTGAATGACGGCGACTGAGGTAGGTGAGGGCTTCGTCGTCGAACGATTGGAGCCCAAGGCTCAACCGGTTTATCCCCAGTTCACTCCATTGGTCGGTCTTTTCTGCTGTGACGTCGTCGGGGTTGGCTTCCAGCGTTATTTCGACGTTTTTACTCAGGTTGAAGTGGGTTTTGATGGTGCGGAGAATGGTTTCCAGCTCGCCTGTCAGCAGCAGCGAGGGGGTGCCTCCTCCGAAGTAGAGGGTATCGATAGGGTGGGGCACGGTGTTTTCTACTTCGAAAAATTGACGCCGAAGTTCAATTTCTTTTAGCAGTGTTTCCAACCACAGGGCCTTACGGCTTAAGGTGGTCACCGAAAAAAAGTTGCAGTAGGTGCATTTCTCGCGACAAAAGGGGACGTGAATGTAGATTCCGCTCATGGTTTTTTAAGAACGATTCTGAAGGTGGTTCCTTTGTCGGGAGCCGACGATTTTACAAAAATATTCCCTTTGTGGTAGGTTCTGATGATTCTGCGGGCCAGGGTAAGTCCAAGCCCCCAGCCTCTTTTCTTGCTGGTGTATCCTGGTTTGAAAATGGTTCTGAATTTGCCGCGGGGTATCCCCTTGCCGGTGTCGCTGAAGTCGAGCATGATGTGGTGAGGCGATTCGATCATATCTATCGTGAATCTGCCCGAACCTCCCATGGCATCCACGGCGTTTCGTACCAGGTTTTCAACCACCCATTCAAACAATTCGGCGTTTAAAGGTACCATGATGTTTTGATCTTCAGCGATGTTGATCTGGTAGGTCACTTTTTTTGATGTCCGTTTCTTCAAATAGTCAATGGTCTGGTAAAGAAGTGAGGTGATGTTCACGCTTTCGAGTTTGGGTACCGATCCTATCTTAGAGAACCTTTGCGATATGGTTTCGAGGCGTTTAACATCTTTGTCGAGTTCTTCGATGGCAGGGTGGTTCACCCCGTCCATTTTCATCAGTTCAAGCCATGCTATCATCGACGAGAGCGGGGTTCCCAACTGGTGGGCGGTCTCTTTCGACATCCCTACCCACACCTGATCCTGTTCCGATTTTCGGGCTGTGCTGAAGAGCACGTAGGCCACCAGAAGAAAAAGGCCGATGATGCCCATTTGGATCAGCGGATAGTAGCGCAATTGGGTGAGCAGGCCCGAACTGAGGTAGTAGATGTAGGTTTTCCCTTGCTCGCCCAACTCCACTACCATGGGGTCGTTTTCATCGCTCATGTGGGCAATCATGGAAAGGATGCGCGAGGTGTCGGCCTGATTTAGGGAATCGATGTTGCCCGAAGCAAGCAATTTGTTGGAGCTGTCGAGAATCATTACCGGAACCGAAGCTGAATTCTTCACCACTTCGTCAAGAAACGACTGGTTGAGGTCGGTAAGCACGGTGCGAAGGTCCGAAAACAGTCTGGAGTCTTTGTAATAAAGCAGAATGTAGGTCTTGGCGTCGAGGTTTACCTTGATAGGTTGATACACTGAGAATTCTGCCAGCAAACTATCCGACAGGAATTTTACTTTCTTGCTGTCGAAATCAACGTTTTTGGTGTTGGTGATGCGGTTGGAAGCATCGGTAACCACAACAGGGATGTTGGTGTTTTTGCTGATGATCTCGAGATAAAACGAGAGCTCATCTTCGTTGGTGGCCTGAACCAGTGCATTGTAGGCATGAGCCAAAAGTTCTACCCGTTTTCGCTCTTCGTTTTGCAACTGCCTGAAAAAGGCTTCGGTGTATTGCACGAAGGTGGCTTTCCGGTGAACGGCGTCGGCCCAGAGTCTCACGTTTTTGCGTTCTTCAGCGGCTACTTTTCGCACCAGTGAGTTGGTAAACCACAAGGTGCCGGCCAGGATAACAACCGAGGTGATGAGCAGCAGCCATTTCCACCGTTCTTTACGGGTGTAGAGGTTCATCGAATTGCGTTTTTCTGGTTCATATTTAACGATGCAGGGGGGCTAACGGCTCCCGCGACTGGTTATTGTTTCCCGGAGCTTCCTCTTTTTGAAACACGCCATAGAGTTCCCATCCGCAACACGGGCAGCGATTTTGGTTCAGATGGGTGGTTACTTCTTCTAAATGCTGGCGTTGTATCAAAATCTGGTTGCATCGGGGGCATCGGGTGGTGCTTGTTTCATCATCATCATGCACGTTGCCTTTATAAACATGCATCAGGTGCTTGTTGGCCACTTCGGTAAGTTCGTCGATAACAGACATTGGCGTGGGAGGGGCCTTGAATTGCCATGCCGGATGGTATCTGCTGATGTGAAGGGGGATGTGTGAACCCTCGTTATCGGCAATCCATTTACAAAGCTCCTCGAACAGCTCCACACTGGTGTTGATTCCCGTGATGGCCAGGAAGGTAAGTTCGAGGTGACGGCTGGTTTTGGCAATGGTTTTAACCGATCGCTTCACTTCACTCAGTTTGCCGCCTGTTAAGCGCTGGTGTTCGGGTTCATCTGTGTGTTTGATGTCAACGTTGAAGGCGTTGGTCACTTCAATCAGTTTCATCAGGGGGGCCTGGTTGATGTAGCCGTTGGTTACCATGGCCGTCGAAAGTCCTCTGGCCTGAGCCAGGGTAGCTGTTTCAACCACAAATTCAAAGTTGATCACGGGTTCGTTGTAGGTGAAAGCTATTCCGGCGTTTCTGTTGTTGTTCAGAGCCTTGCTAACCACTTCGCGGGGGAGGTCGGGTTGCTTCAGTCCAAAGGTATCGTCGGTATCCATGCTCAGTGTATGATTCTGACACCAGGGGCAATGAAAGTTGCATCCAACGCCTCCTATGCTCAGTATTTGCCAGCCCGGGTGAAAGTGGTAGAGGGGTTTCTTTTCTACAGGGTCAAATCTGAGCGCGCTCACCCGCGAACCAAACCGGTGCCGCATGGCGCCTTTGTGGGCCTGCCTAACCTGGCACAGCCCAACTTCTCCTTCTGCCACAACGCAATGGTGCGGACAAAGTGTGCATTGAACCCTTCCGTCGGGCTTGGTTTTATAAAGCAAATTCATGCATCGATAGGTATTGTCAGGTTGACCCGCGACGGGAGCCTGTAGCGTGACACCGCACAAAAATAACTACCTTTGCTCAAAATACCGAACCCTACAATGCAAAATATTCCCGCTTCATGGAAAGGAGGTCTTGCCATCAGTGTTGCAGCCATGCTATGGGGGCTCGACGGGGTGGTGCTGACGCCTCAGTTGCGATCAATCGACACCAGCCTGGTGGTGGCTCTTCTGCACTTGATCCCTTTCTTGATTATGAACGTGTTTCTTTTTAAAGAATACCGACGGGCCTGCCGGTTTTCGTTCCACGAGTGGCTCAACTTGTTCTTAATTGCTGCTTTGGGCGGTGCTGCCGGTACGCTTTTCATTGTGAAAGCTCTTTTTTTACTGGAATTTAAACCTCTAACCATTGTGGTCTTGTTGCAAAAGCTTCAGCCTGTTTTTGCCATCACGCTGGCCGCTGTAGTCTTGAAAGAGAAAATCAGCAGAGGTTTTTTGCTTTGGGCTGCATTGGCTGTTGCTGCCGGTTATACCCTTACTTTTGGTTTCACCCTCCCAAGTCTGGGGAGTGCCGACAACACGCTGCAGGCTTCGTTGTACGCTCTGATGGCTGCAGCCGCTTTTGGCAGTTCAACGGTTTTTAGCAAAAAGGCGGTGCAATCCATGCCGTTTCATACAGCTACTTTTTTTCGCTATGGAATCACGGCGGCAATCATGAGCCTTCTGGTTCTTTTTCAAGGATCTGCTTCATCTGTGTCTGATGTCAGTTCGTGGCAGTGGACGGTGTTCCTGATCATTGCTTTTACTACCGGTTCGGGTGCTATATTTTTGTATTACAGTGGTTTGATAAAAGTGAGGGCCGTGGTTGCAACCATGTGCGAGTTGTTCTTTCCCTTGTCGGCAGTGTTGTTCGATTATTTTATCAACGGTGCACGCCTTTCGTTGGTGCAATGGATCAGCGGGGGAGTTATGGTGGCTGCCGTGGTCAGGCTTACTTTTACCAGACAGAACAGCGATTAACAACAGGTTTTATGATGAGAACAAAAGCTCTGTCAACGTTTAGCAAGGAACAACTCGGGCAATGGATTGCTGATGCTGAAGTTTTTTCCGGAGCTGACGCCGGGGTTTTAGACCAGTTGTCGGGTGCTGCCCGTGTTTTGTCGCTTGATGCCCGGCAGGTCCTTTTTGAAAAAGGCGATGAGGCCCACTCTATGTTTATAGTGGCGCAAGGGGTTGTGAGTGTTCACATCGATCAGTACGAGTTGTCGGAACTGAAGCCCGGAAGCCTCATTGGTGAATATGCGCTGGTTGACGATAATCCGCGCTCCGCCACAGTAACTGCTAAAGTTAACACCCTGTTGGTTGAGATACCCAAGAGGGAGTTTTTGTCGATTCTTCAAAACAATACCCTTTTTTGTTTCGCGGTGATGAAAATGATGATCCGCCGAAGCAGAAGGATGAACGAACTGGAGGAGAAACTTGCTTCGAGTTTCAACGAGATCCAGCTACGAAATGCCGAGTTGTTGCAACTCAATACCGAGAAGAATGCGCTGATTGATCTGGTTGCTCACGATTTGCGCAATCCGCTTACCAGCAGCCGCTGTGCTGTTGAGATGCTCCGCGACGACCCCGCCGGGCTCTCGACCGATCAGGCGGATTGTGTGCGGCTTATCGACAATGCCCTTGGGCGCATGAGGAACATCGTTAATCAAATTCTTGATGTGGAGGTGATCGAGTCGCATCAACTCAGGGTCAACCTGCAACCAATCGATTTTAGTCTGATTCTGAAAGAGGTTACCGACGGCTTGATGGGGTTTGCTCAGCAGAAGGGGATAGCCATTGTTTCGGTAGGGAAGCAGGTGACAGGGGTGAGCGATCGCAGTTTCGTGACTCAGATTTTCGATAACCTCATTAGCAATGCCATCAAGTACAGCCCTTTCGGCGCGGCCATTGTTTTAATCCTGAGTGCCAACCCGGGTATCATCCGTTTCGAGGTTCAGGATCAGGGACCTGGCATCGATCCCGCCGAACTGCCAACTCTTTTCAGCAGGTACCAGAGGGGTAAGGTGAACCCCACGGCAGGCGAATCGTCGTTGGGCCTGGGTTTGTCGATAGTGAAAAAACTGGTTACGGTGCTTCATGGCGAGGTGCTTTGTGAAAGCTCTCCTGGTAAGGGCAGCCGCTTCGTTGTGTTGTTTCCGGCATAACCGGCCTTCTGGTCGCTCTACTTACCCGCGGCGCGAATCGGGTTGTGGCATTGTTGAAGTCAGGAAAACCCGATTTGCATGATCAAAAACCCGGTTTGCATTGCTAAAAACCCGGTTTGCATGATCAAAAACCCGGTTTGAATGTTGAATTCTTGGTTTTTATGGTTGAAAAATCAGATTGCACAGCGAAAAACATGGTTTTCATGTCCGGAAATTCGGTTTGGGGGGTATAAAAACAGGTTGAAGGGGAGTGAAGGTTGCAAAATGCTTCCGGTAGGTTCCTTTATGGTGTTGAGAGGTAGTTAAATGAGCAGGGAGGATTGTCAAATCGCCCCGGCTGTTGGTTGTTGTGAGCGTGTTGTGTTCTGCATATAAAAAGAAACGCCCCCACGAGAGAGTAAGGGGCGGTTAATTCTCAAGTACATGAACAACCTCCCGGTTGTCGGCAACAAAATTATGCCCTTTTTTACTTCCAGAATTTTTTACATTGATATTTTTATCGAGTACACCGTTTTCTTCGTAAAGGCATCTGTTAATTGCAACCTGATGTATGGAGAATAAAAAAAAGCGATCGTCAGATCGCTTTCATTTTATATTGTCAGGTGATGCTTATTTGAGCTTGGCATCCATCTCTTTCACTTTATCGAGCATGCTCTTGCGGGCATAAATCTCTTTAAGGGTCACCATGGTATTCCTGTCGGATGGATCCATCTGGTGAGCCTGCTCCAGATAGGGGAGTGCTTTTTCCAAAGCTGCATCGGCTTCGGCTTTTTTGGCATCGTATTCTTTGATTTTATCCATAGGGATGGCATTGGCCTCGGTCATCAGGCGGGCGGCGTGGTTCACGTAGAGGGCGCCAAGGTTGTAGATAGCATCAAAGTAATCGGGTTTGAACTCAAGCGCTTTTTTGTACGATTTTTCTGCTTCTTCCACTTGCCCGAGGTTGTCGTATTGGGCGCCGAGGGCGAAAAGGATCGAGGTGTTGGAAGGATCTTTCTCCAGAGCCATTTTCAGGTTGTTGAGGGCTTCGGCAGTTTTTCCCTGCGCCAGAAAAATGTTGGTTTCCGAGATGAGCAATCCCAGATCCTGAGGGAACAGCGAGCGTCCGGTGGCAGTGGTTGTCACGGCATTGGCTGTATCTTTAATGGCCAGGTAGGCGGCAGCAAGCGAGGCATAAATTGCCGGGTTGTTAACTTTGGCTTCCAGCAGGCGGTTGTTAATTTTGATCGATTCTTCGGGTTTTCCGGCAATGTCGGCAGCTTGCACGGCGTTGAGCATGGCCGAAGTGTCAACCACTCCGATTTCAGCCTTAACATCAGCGGCTTTCAGGAAGCACATCGACGCAGCAGCAAAGTCTTTACCGTTATAATTCTCAACCCCTTTGTTGAAGTATTTCTCAGCAATCACGTTCATGTTGGTCATGATGTCGGGCATAAACTCTTTGGCATCGGGCATGGTGAGCGCTTTCTGATAGGAGTCGTAGGCAACTTGCAGCGGGTTGTCTGATAGGGCTTTGTATTCGGGCTTGTCGGTCAGGGCAATGTCTAGGTAGATGCTGCCACGGTAGAACCATGTTTTGGCCTCGTTCATGGTCGATTCGTGGGTGATGGTTTTTTCGATGTATTCCACAGCCCTGTCGAGTTTGCCGTTCCTGTGATAATTATAAGCCGAGGTTCTGTCTTTCTTTTGCGCGAAGCCCGCGGTCAGCATCATGACCAGGGCCAGCATGAATGTAATCCGTTTCATAAAATTTTTCGTTTGGTTTTCTGAAATTGTGGTGCAAAGATAAATGATTAAACAAAGCAGCAGATAGTTCGGGGATTGTGGGGCAGATTTTTTCACCTGCCCCTCTCCCGGTTTTATTCGTCACCTGCAACAACAGTGCCATCGGTTTCGGTGGTGGCTGTGTTGTCGTCAGTTATTTGTGAATCAGTATTATCAGTTGTTGGTTCCTCCTCTTCAACATAACCGTCAACTTTGGTGATGGCGGCAATGGCGTCTCCATCTTTGATGTTGATGAGTCGAACACCCTGGGTGGCGCGTCCTAAAACCCTGAGCGACGATACCGGTGTGCGAATGATAATGCCGCTCCGGTTGATGATCATCAGGTCGTCCTGATCGGTCACGTCGCAGATGGCTATCAGTGCTCCGGTTTTGTCGGTTATGTTCATGGTTTTTACCCCTTTGCCTCCGCGGTTGGTTTCGCGGTAGTCTTCCAGGAGCGAACGTTTACCGAACCCATTTTCAGAGACGACTAAAATGTTCGATTCGTTGCCGTCAACGCAAATCATTCCTACAACATAGTCGTCGTGGCCTGCCAGTGTAACGCCGCGAACTCCGGTAGCAGTTCTGCCCATGGGCCTCACTCTCTGTTCGTTGAAGCGAATGGCACGTCCCGATCGCAGGGCGAGAATCACCACGCTGTTGCCGTTGGTCATGCGGGCTTCGAGCAGGGTGTCGTCGTCTTTGATGTTCACGGCTATAATACCGTTTTGTCGGGGGCGGGAGTAGGCTTCCAGCGAGGTTTTTTTGATGGTACCCTGGCTGGTGCAAAGGATGATGAAGTTGTTGTTGATGTACTCTTCATCGGTGAGGCTCTTCACATTGATGTAGGCCCGCACTTTGTCGTCGGGTTCAATGTTTATCAGGTTTTGAATGGCCCTTCCTTTCGAGGTTTTTGACCCTTCGGGAATTTCAAATACCCTGAGCCAATACACTTTGCCTTTTTCTGTGAAGAAAAGGAGGTAGTTGTGGTTGGTGGCCACAAAGAGGTGTTCCACGAAGTCGTCGTCGCGGGTTTCGCTCCCTTTGGAGCCGCGGCCGCCACGGGCCTGAACGCGGTATTCCGACAAAAGGGTGCGTTTCACATAACCCATGTGCGAGATGGTGATCACCACGCTGTCGTCGGCAATGGTGTCTTCAATTTTGAAGTCCTGGGCGCGGTATTCAATCTCGGTTTTGGGTTCGTCGCCAAATTTTTCTTTCAGTTCGCGAAGTTCGGTTTTTATAACCTCCATCCTCATTCCCTGGTCGGCCAGCAGCGATTTGTAGTACTCAATCTGGCGCATGAGTTCCTGGTATTCCTCTTCCAGTTTTTCGCGCTCAAGGCCGGTAAGGGCCTGAAGCCGCATGGCAAGAATGGCTTTGGCCTGTTCTTCGCTGAGTTGGAACGTTTGTATCAGGCCTTCGCGTGCGATTTCGGGCGAGCGGCTGGCCCTGATCAGGGCTATCACTTCGTCGATGTGATCGAGTGCTTTGAGCAACCCTTCCAGGATGTGTGCTCTTTTCTCGGCCTGGGCTAACTCGTATTGGGTGCGGCGCACTACCACCTCGTGCCTGTGGTCAACAAAATGCTTGATTATGTCTTTGAGGTTGAGGGTCATGGGACGGCCATGCACCAGGGCAATGTTGTTCACGCTGAAACTGGTTTGCAGCGGGGTCATCTGGTAGAGCTTGTTCAGCACCACGCTGGTGTTGGCTTCGCGTTTGAGCTCGTAAACGATGCGAAGGCCGTCGCGGTCCGATTCGTCGCGAATGTCGCTGATCCCTTCCAGTTTTTTGTCGTTAACCAGGTCGGCAGTTTTTTTGATCATCTCGGCCTTGTTTACCTGGTAGGGGATTGAGGTCACCACGATGCGTTCACGACCGTTGTCCTCGGGTTCAATTTTAGCCTCCCCGCGCATGATGATGCGTCCACGCCCGGTTTCATAGGCTTCGCGCACACCATCGTGCCCATAGATGAGGCCTCCGGTCGGGAAATCAGGTCCTTTGATGTATTGCATCAGTTCGGGAATGGTGATCTCGTTGTTGTCGATGTAGGCAATGGTGCCATCCACCACCTCTTTCAGGTTGTGGGGAGGCATGTTGGTGGCCATCCCTACAGCTATGCCGCTTGTGCCATTGATGAGCAGGTTGGGAGCTTTGGCTGGCAACACGGTGGGTTCCTCAAGCGAATCGTCGAAGTTAAGCTGGAAATCAACAGTCTCTTTGTCCAGGTCGGCTAGCATCTCCTCGGCCAGTTTGCGCAACCGTGCTTCGGTATAACGCATGGCGGCCGGCGGGTCCTGGTCTATCGAACCAAAGTTACCCTGCCCGTCAACCAACGGGTAGCGAAGCGACCAATCCTGGGCCATGCGAACCATGGCGTCGTAAACCGATGAGTCGCCGTGAGGGTGGTATTTTCCCAATACTTCACCAACAATACGTGCCGACTTTTTATAGCCCCGGTTCGACAAGATGCCCAGATCGTACATCCCGTACAAAATCCTGCGATGAACGGGTTTCAAACCGTCGCGGACATCTGGCAGGGCTCGGGAGACAATAACCGACATCGAATAGTCGATGTACGCGGTTTTCATCTGGTTTTCAATGTTCACCGGAACAATTTTTTCTTCAGGTAATTCCATGTGTCTGTTTTGCTAAAACTTATTGAAAAACAATAGTTTATGTTTTTAATTTTGAACACACGAAGGTACGGATTTTTTGGTTAAAATGCCAACCCACACCACGGCTTTTTTATGAACAGTGCATTGTTGAAAAGTTTTTTCGTTAGGTTTGGTTTCGTGCTCTTTTCTGTACTACTTTTGAGTGACATAATTTCAGGGCAAAGCAGATGGCCTGGTTTTTGACATCGGCGAAGCTCAGATTGTTGTAAGGGCTTTGTTAGAAGCAATTTAAAGCAACAAAGATCGTTATAACATGAAAATGGTTACGAATTAATGAATTAGACACTCAATAAATGGAAGCAAAATTTTCCCAACGAGTTAAAGACGTTCTCACCTACAGCCGCGAAGAGGCCGTACGCTTGGGAAACGACTATATTGGCGTTGAACACCTTTTCCTGGGAATTCTTCGCGAAGGTGAGGGGCTGGCCGTTCAGGTGCTTGCTTATCTCGGGGCCGACCTGGGTCAGGCCAGGCAATCAATCGAAAAGGCCATCACCAGCAACAATCCCCGCGTTATCAGTTCCGAAAACATTCCGCTGGTGAAGCAGGCCGAAAGAGCACTCAAACTCACTTACCTGGAAGCTAAGCAGTTTAGAAGTGAACTTATTGGAACCGAACACCTTATTTTGGCTATTCTCAAGGATTCCGACAATCTGGTGAGTCAGACCCTCGAACGCTACAGCATCACTTACGAATCGCTGCTTCGCGAGGTGAAAGAGATGTCGGCAGGCGTGGCTCCCGAATCGAAATCAAAAAACGAGGAGACTCCCCGTGGCGATGTTGCTCCACGTGGCAGCAGTTCCGATGACGATGCCGACGAGGAGCGCGATCCGGCTTTTAAAAAGGTTACTGACTCCAAGTCGAAAACCCCGGTGCTCGACAATTTTGGCCGCGACATTACGCGAGCAGCCGAAGAGGGGCGACTCGATCCTATCGTGGGCCGCGATAAAGAGATGGAGCGCATTGCCCAGGTACTGAGCCGGCGCAAAAAAAACAACCCCATCCTCATCGGTGAACCCGGTGTCGGGAAATCGGCCATTGCCGAAGGGCTTGCTCTGCGCATCACCAACAGGCAGGTGCCCCGCGCCTTGTTCAACAAAAGGCTGGTAACCCTCGATTTGGGATCGTTGGTGGCCGGAACCAAATACCGCGGCCAATTCGAGGAGCGGATGAAAGCCGTGCTCAACGAGTTGGAAAAGAACCCCGATATTATTCTTTTCATCGACGAGATTCATACACTGGTGGGTGCCGGAAATGCAAGTGGCTCGCTCGACGCTTCCAACATGTTTAAACCTGCCCTGGCACGTGGCGAAATACAGTGCATTGGGGCAACAACGCTCGACGAATACCGCCAGTATATCGAAAAGGACGGGGCTTTGGAGCGGCGCTTCCAAAAAGTTCTGGTCGATCCTACCACCGCCGACGAGACCCTGGAAATTCTCAACCGCATCAAAGAAAAATACGAAGACCACCACCTGGTACGCTATACCGATGAGGCTATTCAGGCTTGCGTATCGCTCACCAATCGTTACATTTCCGATCGTTACCTGCCCGATAAGGCCATCGATGCCCTTGATGAAGCCGGTGCCAGGGTGCACATCAAAAACATTCATGTTCCCTCCGACATCGTGAGCATCGAAGCCAAAATAGAAGAGGTTAAAGTGCGTAAAACAAAGGCTATAGCCAGTCAGAAGTTTGAAGAGGCCGCCACTTACCGCGATCAGGAACGGAAGCTGCAGGCCGAGCTGGAAGCTGCACGCAAACGGTGGGAAGAAGATTCGCGCATCAACCGCGAGGTGGTTTCTGAAGAAAACGTGGCCGAAGTTGTGGCTATGATTACGGGTGTTCCGGTGCAACGCATTGCCCAGAACGAATCGGACAGGCTGGTGAATATGGAAGATGAGCTTCAGGGTAGCGTCATAGGTCAGAACGATGCCATCAGAAAAGTGGTTAAAGCCATTCGCCGAAACCGCGCCGGATTGAAAGATCCCAACAAGCCTATTGGCACATTCGTGTTCCTGGGGCCCACCGGTGTTGGTAAAACACATCTTGCTAAAGTGCTGGCCCGCTACCTGTTCGACTCCGAAGATACCCTCATCAGGGTTGATATGAGTGAGTACATGGAGAAGTTTGCTGTGTCGCGGTTGGTGGGGGCTCCCCCGGGTTACGTGGGTTATGAAGAGGGGGGGCAGCTTACCGAGAAAGTGCGCCGGAAACCTTACTCCATCGTTTTGCTCGACGAGATTGAAAAAGCCCACCCCGATGTGTTTCACTTGTTGCTTCAGGTTCTCGACGACGGACAGCTCACCGACAGTCTGGGCAGAAAGGTTGACTTTAAAAACACCATCGTGATCATGACCTCCAACATCGGGTCGCGACAGTTGAAGGATTTTGGTCAGGGTGTTGGTTTCAGTACTTCGGCTCGTCAGGCAGCACAAAGCGATTATGCCAGGGGGGTAATCGAAAACGCCCTCAAGAAATCGTTCGCGCCGGAATTTCTTAACCGCATCGACGACATCATCATTTTTGAGAATCTCGAACGCGACGATATTCACAAGATCATTGATATCGAGCTTAAATCGGTTACCGAGAGGGTTAGCAAGTTGCGCTACCGCATCGAGATAACCCCGGAAGCCAAGGATTTCATTGCCGAAAAGGGATGGGACCCACAGTTTGGAGCGCGACCCCTCAAACGAGCCATCCAGAAATACGTGGAGGATGTTCTTGCCGAGGAGATTATCAAATCGCGTATCGTCGAGGGCGATCAGATTGTGGTTGATTTCGACAGCGAAAAGAGCGATGTAGTGGTTCGCATCATTCCGGCTTCGGGCGAGAAGCTGCTTGAAGCAAGCAGTTCATGATGCGCCGCTACACTTGAAAAAGAAAAGGCGACCCGTGGGGGTCGCCTTTTTTCATGGCACTACTTCATTTGTTTCTTCATCCATTTCTCAATCAGGTTGTACCTTTCCGAATTGTCTTGTGTAAAGAACCGGAGGAAAAACTTACCCCCTTTTCGTTCGGCATAGATAATGGTACCCGATTCATCTTCAATGTAAAAATTCTCTTTCACATTCACATCGGTTAGGGCGAAAACCTGCGTTAGCATGGTCACGATGCGGGTGTGGTCGTCGTCGCGAAGGTTGAACTGGTACTCTCCCATAACCAGGGCGTGGTTGAGGAAAAACCAGGCAGCCTTCGCCTGAAAGCCGTTGAATTTATCCTGATAACCAAAAATCTTCATCTCGTGTTCGTCGAGCATGAAGGCGCTGAAACACATGGGAGCTGGTCGTCCTTTCTGGAACGATACAAGCGGGGTTTGAAACGGGATATCGCCAAAATGTATCGTCCGTTCGGTTTGAAAGAAGGCCGAATTTTTGGGCTTTTGGAAGAATGGAAGGAATAGTGCCTGCATTTCACTCTTAACACAGGGTGGTTTCGGAGTCCACAGTTTTCTGCTTTTGAAGTAATTAATATACTTAAAACTGTATTTCCCGTGTATCCAGCCTATGAATGTTGATCGGATTTTGTCAGGCAAACGCATAGAAGGTGAATTATTGGACCAAACTTATAAAAAAACCTGCACATGCACAACAAGCCACATGTGCAGGTTGTATTTTGTGCTTATGCTTCAAAAACTGCTTTGAACTCGCCCAGCTCTTTTGGATCGAAATTACGGATGTAGTTTTCGTGCTGGAGGTTCTCGGTGTTGGCACGGGTGATGAAGATGTTGGCAGTACGCTCGAAGGTGTTGTCGCGCTGGGCATCGTCGAGCAACAGGTAGCCCATCACGATGTTGCCGGCCAGCTCAACCAGACGGCGGGCATGGAAATCGGTGTACTCGTTGTCTTTCAAATCTTCGATGTATTTCACGGCTTGCTCGTAGCGGTCGGTCATCCTTACAAGCTCACGGCGAAGGGGTTCGTGTTCGGGATGCACCGCGCGTGCTTCGTAGTCGCGCAAAACTTTCAGGAACACACCGCTGGTTACTCCTCTTATGGCAGCAACCACCTGCAACTGGCTGGTTCCTTCGTAGATGGTGGTGATTCGGGCATCGCGGTAGATTCGCTCGATGGGGAAATCTTTCATGAAGCCGGTGCCACCATGAATTTGCAGCGAGTCGTAGGCTATCTGGTTGCAATACTCCGACGAGAAGAGCTTCAGCAGCGGGGTGAAAGCGTCGGCCAGTTTCTGGTAGTTTTTCGACTCCTGCCTTTCGTCGCCCTCTAGTTTGCGTGTTTCGGCTATGATGTTGTAAGCTTTGTAAACATCAACAAAACGGGCTGTTTCGTAAAGGAGGCTTCTTATGGCATCGGTGCGCACTTTCATCCAGGTGAGCATCTCATACACAGCAGGGTAATTCACGATGGCTTTGCCGAATTGCTCGCGCTCGTGAGCATATTTCACGGCTTCGCGGTAAGCAGCTTCGGCAATCCCTACCGATTGAGCTCCAACGCCCAGGCGGGCCGAGTTCATCAGCGACATCACGTATTTGATCAGCCCCATCTTCCGGTCGCCAATGAGTTTTGCCGGTGCGTTGTTGAACACCAATTCGCAGGTGGGCGATCCTTTGATACCAAGTTTGTTCTCGATACGACGAACGGTAACGGCTTGATGCACACGGTCGTAAACGAAGAGCGACAAGCCGCGGGCGTCGGTGGTACCCTCTTCCGAACGGGCCAGCACCAACGATACATGAGCATCGCCGTTGGTAATGAAGCGTTTCACTCCGTTGAGGCGCCACACTTTGGCTTGTTCGTCCCATGTGGCTTTAAGTTGCACGGCCTGCAGGTCGCTGCCTGCGTCGGGTTCGGTTAGATCCATGGCAGCCGTGGCTCCTTTGGGGAAACGGGGAAGAAACTCGTTTTTGATCTCTTCCGATCCAAATTCGTGGATGGTTTCGGCACAATCCTGCAATCCCCAAATGTTGGCAAACCCTGCATCGGCACGCGAAACAAGTTCAGCAGCCATTACATAGGGAACCATGGCGAAATTCAAACCGCCGTATTCACGTGGCAGCGACATCCCGAAGAGCCCTGCATTGATGATGGCATCCAGGTTTTTTTGGGTTCCGGGGGCATAAACCACCTCGTTGTCAACTATTTTCGGACCGTCGTGGTCAACCGATTCGGCATTGGGGCCTATGATTTCGCCACAGATTTCGCCCACGATCTCCAGCACCTTGTCGTAGCTGTCGATGGTGTCTTCAAAATCTACAGGGGCATAATCGTACTTGCCGCGGTCGGCATAGTTTTGTTCTTTCAGGCGTACAATTTTCTCCATCATGGGGTGAGCCAGATGGAATTTCAGGTTCTTGTTATCGGTATAAAAATTTGCCATTTTCTTTCAAATTAAGGTGTTACGCTACTGTCCCTATTTACTGTTCTGCCTGTAATACTTAATCATCCGGGGAATCACTTCGTGAACCTGCCCGATGATGGTGTAGTCGGCAATTTGATTGATAGGTGCCTGTGGATCGGTGTTGATGGAAATGATCATCGAGGCCTGATCCATTCCGGCGCGATGTTGCACTGCACCGCTTATTCCGCAGGCAATGTAGAGTTTGGGGCGTACGGTAATGCCGGTTTGTCCAATTTGTCGTTCGTGTTCCACGTAACCGGCATCAACGGCAGCGCGCGATGCTCCCACCTGGGCTCCCAGCACATCGGCCAGGTCGTAAAGCAGGTTGAAGTTTTCTTTTGATCCCACTCCGTAACCTCCGGCAACGATCACCTGGGCGTTCTTGATGTTGATTTTTTGTGCCTCGATATGCCGTTCGATAATTTTTACAACAAAATGCTCGTCGCTGACATAGTTAGCCACGTCGATTTTGTTGACGACGGGGTTGGAGGCTGCCGGCCACAACTCTTTCTTCATCACCCCTTCGCGCACGGTAGCCATCTGGGGTCGTGTATCGGGGTTGATGATGGTGGCAATGATGTTGCCACCAAAAGCGGGACGAATTTGGTAGAGCAGGTTTTTATAGGTTTTGCCGGCTTTGGCTTCGGTGTGATCGCCAATTTCAAGACTGGTGCAATCGGCTGTCAGACCGCATCTCAGAGCCGAGGCCACCCGTGGTGCAAGGTCGCGGCCTATGGATGTGGCACCAAAAAGGGCTATCTCGGGTTTCTGTTCCTCGAACAGTTTAACCAGAATGGCAGCATGGGGCAGTGTGGTGAAGGGGAAGAGGCGTTTGTCGTCGGCCACGTGCACCACGTTGGCACCGTAGGGGAGTATCTCTTTTTCGATGCCATCGAGTTTCGTTCCGATAGCAACTGCCTCAAGACCAATACCCAAGTCGTTGGCTAATTTACGTCCTTTCGAGAGCAATTCCTGGCTCACTTCGGCCACATGACCCTCTTCGGTGATTTCGCAATATACAAATACGTTGTTCACGGTAATTCAGGTTTAGATTGAAACAAATAAAACTAGCCAATTACGTGGGTGGCAATCAGTTCCTGCATCAAAAGATCCATGTCTTTCTCGTCGGCAGTGAGCACTTTCGACTCTTTGCGTTGCAGTACCACGTTTTCGATTTTTTTCACCTTGGTGGGCGATCCCGACAGACCCAGTTTGTCGGTTTCGGCCTGGATGTCATCAACCGACCACTCCTCTATATTAAGGTAGGGACGATCGTGGCGCAGTTCGGTGTAGTCTTTTGTCTCTTCCTGCAACTCGGTGACGGTGCGGGCATGCTTGAATTTCATAACCAGTTTGGCATTGCGCGGGCGACACACAGGCGCGGAACTGTGAACCGTGATGGCCACAGGCAGCGGCGATTTCACCACCTCGATGCCCCTCTCGAGGCGACGTTTGATGGTAATTTGTTTGTTGTCAACACTCACCAGCTCCTCGGCATACGTAACCTGCGGAATTCCCAGTTTCTCGGCAGTTTGAGGACCCACCTGAGCGGTATCGCCATCAATGGCCTGACGCCCGGCAATCACCAGGTGAAAAGGAGCCAGTTTTTTGACCGCCAGCGATATAGCATAGCTCGTGGCAAGCGTATCGCTACCAGCAAATTTGCGGTCGGTTACCAGAACGCCGCTGTCGGCACCGCGGTACATGGCTTCCCGAATGATTTCGGCAGCGCGACCCGGACCCATGCTCACGATAACGATTTCGGCATCCTTTACTTGGTCTTTCACTCTGAGAGCCAACTCGAGGGCATGCAGATCTTCGGGGTTGAAAATGGCCGGGAGGGCAGCTCGGTTCACCGTTCCATCGGCTTTCATGGCATCTTTGCCAACATTGCGCGTATCGGGCACTTGTTTGGCAAGAACTATAATTCTGAAAGGCATACAGTTAATGTGTTCGTTCTTTTCAGGTTCAAACTTAAAGGTGCAAAGGTAGAAAAAATGGTGTTTGACGACCGCAGTTTGTCAATTTCTGCTAAACATCAAAAACAAATAAATATGTTTAAATTGTTTGGTGGTCTCGTTGCTATTTTATAATTTTGCCGCCGGTTTCAGAGCAACCTTGCCGATGTAGCTCAGTTGGTAGAGCAGCTGATTTGTAATCAGCTGGTCGGGGGTTCGAGTCCCTTCATCGGCTCTGGAAAAATCAGCCCGTTACAATCACTTGTAACGGGCTGGTTTGTTTTTGAACACCTACAAAAACACCTGCGAATCGGCAGGTGCTCTTTCTAACCAAATGCCCTAAGAGGCGACTTCCCGACAGCTTTACATTACGAACCGTTCTTAGCAACGCTGACTGTTCTCACCGAAGGTAGTCCCGAACTGCTCTCACCGAAGGTAATCCTGAACTATTCTCAGCGAAGCTAACTTTTCTCACCGAAGGTAATCCAGAATCACTTCGTTCTCGGGACTATAGTCGCTTTGCTCTCGGGACTATCAAAAGGGTGTTGGCTTGGTAGTGTAGTTTTCACGAATATGTTCGGGCATGCCAGCGCGTTTAAGTGCCCTTGGTTGCGCAAAGTGCTTTTAAAACATTAAATTAAATCCTTTATCTTTTTGTTTAAATTTTTGCAATTCTGCTTTGTAAAATTTAATCTGTTGGCTACAAATAAAGTCTCTAAATATTGAAATATCTTCCTCTTCTTCTGTTTGATTCAATGCTTCTATATACTCTGCTCTATCTTCCGTGAATATTTTAATCAAGGGTTCTTCATGGTACATTTGTATATAATTCATCATCAATCTAGATGTCCTTCCATTTCCATCGCCAAAAGGATGAATATTAACCAAATTGTAATGTAAATCAGCGGATAACTTTATTGTCTCGTTTCCAACAACTTCATCTAATCTTTGATTGACATTATCAATGAGCTTTATCAATAAACTCTCGACCTTAGCAAAATCAGGAAAATATTTTTTGTCAACATAAACTTGAGCTTTGCGCAAATCTTCAAATGAAGTATTAAATGAACCTGTCATCGCATTCACAATACTACCTGTATTTTTCATTACGAGACCTGCAACCTGCTTAATCAAGTCAATGCTAAGCTTTTGTTTCTGAATTGAAATATCCTTAAGAAACATAAAAGCTGCAAAATGGTCTTTAACCATCATGTGGTCAGATAAAGGTTTCCCTTTTGCAGTTAAATCATTCTGCAACAACAATTTTGTATCATTTTCCGTAAGTGAACATCCTTCAATTTTTGTCGAGTTGTACACAATCGAAATCATCGTAAATTTTTCGTAATCAATAGCTCTTGACAACCCTAGTTCAAGATATTCCTTTCTTAATAGTTCTAATTCTTTCCACATAATGTTTACAAAGATACTGCTGTTTTTCTGATGTAGGAAATTTCATATGACCTGACTGCATTTTACACTTAACGGTTGGTGCATGAATCGTTGGGCCTTTCTAAACATATTCCAGTCAGACCGCTATTAAGCTTATTCATGTGATGACCCTGAAATTAGCACTATCTGCCCAATGATTTATCCGCCGTGTTAAACTAAACATCCGGTAGCCAGCTTAATACATCCTTTTTACTCACCACCAGAGGCCATGGTGGCACAAAAACAACCGTTTGACGTAAAAATGTTTTTGCGTGCATATTAGTGGTTGAATGCAACTGAAAATTCAATACCCCAACTGACCGATCAACGGGATTGCTACTGCCATGCTTTGCCCGACCAAAAAGTATCGTCAGAGGTTCATCTTCTACTGAAATCATCCTAAAACTA
>JAQVCV010000072.1 GCA_028689615.1 Bacteroidales bacterium
ACGGGAGTAACCCGGTTCATCCTGCAAGACAGGCTTTAACTGATTAAACTGTCTGGCAGAAAGAGCAGTATTGCAGAGGCAACCCTTTCCATTGTACTGAGTCTTGTAGTAGAATCATTACTCAATCCCCCTCAACCATGAAAACAATTGTTGCAATACTTTCATTCTTCTTTACCACGGCCACACAGGTTGTAGCCTTTACCCCTCTTGCGCCAGAAAAATTTATTCCAGAACCACCAACCAATTTGCAGCTAACCCTTCTTGGGGAAGTCGCCTTTCTTTCCTGGTTACCTCCTGCCTCCAATACCGCAAATGCTACTCATGTCGCCACCAAAATCTTCAGAAATGGCGAACTGCTCGACAGCATCAACAGCGCCATCAACCAATACTACGATATGTTTCTCGATTGCGGATTGTATGACTACTACCTTACTGCCGTGTACACCACCACAACCGGAAACATTGTCGAATCTGACACATCAAACCATGCAATGGCCTCTTTTTTCATTGGCCCTCCTCTCCCATTTATAGAGAATTGGAACAGTACGAATTTCTCATTCAATAGCTGGATGCCCGTGCAGCCTTTCCCAAATGCTGTAGAAGTGGCTGTTGACCCGGCAACCGGAGAACCTGTTTGCCGATTTAACTCGTTTGTTAAACTACAGGAGCTTAACCCCACACTTCCCAGTTCCACGTTTGCTTCACTCATCGAAGAGTGCACCGAACGGTTGGTGTCGTTCGACCTGAAATGCCGAAAAAGTCCCGGAAGCCAGAGCCCATTCGTGTTCCGAATTGCCGACCGCGATTCGGTGTATATATGCGATACCATTGCCGCGACGAGCGACAGCAACTGGCAACATTTCAGTTACATCCGACATTGCAAAGACTGGTGCGAACGGCTTTTCTTTGAATCGGCTGCTATAGATGGCGATACCACCCCCGAGTGGCTGCTCGACAACATCGCCATCGGATTGCGCTACCTGCCTGTTTCCAACCTTAAAGTGACTGCATCAGCAGAGGGAAACCAACTAACCTGGGTCCCCAAAACGTGCAACACCATCTGGAACTACCGTCAATACCTTATCACCCGATACGACGGGGAGGACTCCATCACCTCCTTTTCTACTCCCGACACTTCTCTGTTCGATTCGGTTGCCAATCCGTTGAATTATTGTTACACAGTAACTGTGGTAGCCACAAACCCCCACGCTTCATCGGCCTCGCTTCCATCAGAAAAGGTGTGTTCAGTAGCAGTTGCTGCGTCATCGCCCGAGCAAAAATTTGAGATGCTCCCCAATCCTTCTTCAGGTTGTTTTGTGTTGGAAACATCGGAAAGCATGACGGAAATCACCATCCTTAATCTCATCGGGCAACCTGTTTACAACCAGTCGTTGAAAAACACCACGGCAAACAAAACCACCATTACCCTGCCGTCAAAAACATCCAATGGAGTATATCTGGTGCAAATCAAACTCGCTAACGGAACCCAAACGGTAAAAAGACTGGTTTTGACCCGCTGACAAACCAGAATGCAGCAGTTGATTGCCCAACACTCCTCTCCCCTGATCGGGATCTCTTTGTACAGTGCCGTTGTACAGTCGTGCAATGCCGTTGTTCGATCGTGCAGTGCCGTTGTACGATCGTACAGTGCCGTTGTACGATCGTACAGTGCCGTTGTACTGTCGTGCAATGCCCTTGTACAGTCGTACAATGCCGTTGTACAGTCGTACAGTGCCATTGTACAGTCGTACAGTGCCGTTGTACAGCCGTACAATGCCGTTGTACAGTCGTACAATGCCGTTGTACAGTCGTACAGTGCCGTTGTACAGTCGTACAATGCTGTTGTACAGTCAAAAGGAAGGAGTGAAGGATAGACCTGCCCTCACCTCTGGGAACTCCAACCGGTCGGAATCGGTGAATCAGCTTTGTAAACCGGCAACCGAACAAACATTCACCCGAACGAAAACCCTTTTCCCTGATGCCTGCATCCACCGGTTGCTGGCCATCGAAGGTGCCATCAGAGGGATCAGAAAACACCAACTGCCACCGGAAAAAGAGGCTCAACTTACCGCCCTCTTCAGGCAGCGGTTGCCAATCGAAAAAACAACTGCCGGCCATACCAATAATTAGTATCTTTGTAAAAAAAATATATGGCAAAGAATACATCAATATTATTAGGGGACTATTTTGATAATTTCATCAACCAGCAGGTTACCTCTGGTAAATATGCTACAGCAAGTGAGGTTATCAGAGCCGCGCTCAGGCTTTTCGAATATGAACAAACAAAGAAATCTGAACTGATACAGGAATTAAAAAAAGGTGAAAAGTCAGGGTTCGTGAAAGATTTCGACCGAGCAGTTTTTCTTGAAAGTATTCACGAAAAACACTTGAAAAACAATGAAATATAAAATCAGTCTTTCAGCAAGTCAAGACCTGGAGAATATTTGGCTTTACACTTTCGAAAACTGGTCAATTGAACAAGCTGACAGATACATAAACCTGATCATGGACGAAATTGAATACATTGCACTGAAACCTGATTCTGGTTTTGACTTCGGTGCTGTCAGGAAAGGATATTACCGTTCAAGGGTAAAATCACACATTATCTTCTATAGAATTGACCAGAAAATGGATACTGTAGAAATTATCAGAATTTTACACCAACGAATGGACATTGAAAACCGATTAAGTGAAAAATAAACCGGCAGATGCCACCAACGGTTAAACCAAACAGGCGATTAATGCAAATAGGTAGTCTTTAAACCTTCGCCTGGCAGCTTAGCTCCATTTTTTTCGCAAAATGCAGTTGTACAATTGAACAGTACCGTTCCACATTCATAAGAGAGGGGTGAAGGGTAGTCCTCGATGAAAACCTACCCTCACCCCTCGCCTCTCACCTCTCGCCCCTCAAAAACCCCTACCGCGTCACGTACTGTTGTTCGTAGTATTTCAGGTAGTCGCCGGAGGTTACGTTGTCGAGCCATTCCTGATTGGAGAGGTACCAATCGATGGTTTTCTCGATCCCTTCTTCAAACTGCAACGAGGGTTTCCAGCCCAGCTCGCGCTGCAATTTGGTGGAATCGATGGCATAGCGCAGGTCGTGGCCGGCACGGTCTTTCACGTAGGTGATCAGTTTTTCGCTCTCACCATCGGGGCGGCCCAGCTTGCGGTCCATCACGCGGCACATCACCCTGATGAGGTCGATGTTTTTCCACTCGTTGTGGCCACCAATATTGTAGGTATCGCCGTTGAGCCCCTGGTGGTAAATCACGTCGATGGCGCGGGCATGGTCTTCAACCCACAGCCAGTCGCGCACGTTCTCGCCTTTGCCATACACCGGCAGGGGTTTGTTGTGGCGGATGTTGTTGATGAACAACGGGATCAGTTTCTCGGGAAACTGGTACGACCCATAGTTGTTGGAACAGTTCGACACCACCACGGGGAGGCCGTAGGTGTCGTGGTAAGCCCTCACGAAGTGGTCGCTGCTGGCTTTGGAGGCCGAATAGGGGCTGTGGGGATCGTAAGCGGTGGTTTCGGTGAAGAAGCCGCTTTCGCCCAGGGTTCCATATACCTCGTCGGTACTGATGTGGTAAAAGCGTTTCCCTTGATAGTCGTCCTTCCATAAATGCCGGGCGGCGTTGAGGAGGTTGACGGTTCCCACCACGTTGGTCATCACGAATTCGAGGGGGTTGGCGATGCTGCGGTCAACATGCGATTCGGCCGCGAGGTGAATCACCCCGTCGAACTGGTGTTGGGCAAAGAGTTGTTGAATAAACCCATCGTCAACGATGTCGCCTTTCACGAAGGTGTAGTTGTGCTTGTTCTCAAGGTCTTTGAGGTTGGCTAAGTTTCCGGCGTAGGTGAGTTTGTCGAGGTTGTAGATGTGGTAATCGGGATATTTGTTCACGAACAGGCGCACCACGTGGGAGCCAATGAAGCCCGCGCCGCCGGTAATCAGGATTTTTTTCATATTCTGAGGTATTTAGTTTCTATTGGTTAATTCAGGAACATCACTTTGCGTGTGGTGCGACGGCCATCGTCGGAGGTAACGGAGAGGAGAAACAGTCCGTTAAGGTGCGAGCCGACAGGGAAATCGAACGACTGGCTGCCGGCTGCGGCGCTCAGGGGTTGGCTCCACACCTGCTCGCCGCGAAGGTTGTGCAGGGTAAGTTGGAGGCTGGTTGCTTTGAGGAGCCTCAGGTTGAGGCGGAGCTGGCGGTTGGCAACCACGGCAGCGAACCATTCTACCGCGTTGGCTTGCTCCACGCCGAGCGACTGATCAACCTTCAGGCGGAGCGACACGGGCAGGTGGTCGGAGTTGGTGTAGAGGGCATTTACCAGATCGGCAGGGAGTTGGAGCGCGGGAGCGTCGGTGAGGGCTTTGTTGAAGTGTTGGCCATCCTGCCCCAACGTGGAGTAGCTTCCGGGAACATACTGCACCTGTTGTGTTCCGTTGATCAGGGGGTTGGTGGCCAGAATGAAGTCGAAGCGGTCGTCCATGCCCCCCGATGCCCAGCAGCCCGACGATGTGTGGGTTGACTGGGTGTGGACCGATGCATACAGATCGTTGTTGTGCCACTCGCCCACCCTGTCGGCCGGATCGTTGAAGGTCCAGTTGGGTCCGAAGCTGCCGGTGAGTGCCACGAAGGCTCCTTCGGTGTGGGAATAGAGGTTCAGGTCGCCCATGAAGAGGTAGTTGCCCGGTGCAAGGTTCTGATCCATGTAGTTGAGGGCATTCATCACCATCGCGGTACGCTCGGCGGCATCCGATGCTGCTTCGCCGGCCTTCAGGTGGGCCACCACGCAGTTGACAAAGGCGGTATCGCCCTGTTCCAATCCGCTGCCACGGAAGTAGAATTTCACCACGTCGATATCGCGCACGGTTGACTGGGCCACCACCTGCGAACAATAAGCGAGTTTTTGGGTATTGTAGTAAACCATGTTCACCAATTCGGAGCCGGCGTAGTTGGGCACAATGATTCGCGCGTAGCGTGTTTCGCCATCGCGGTTGAGCACGTTGTTGAGGATGCGGTCGGCAAAGCCCCCGTCGGGCGAGAGCTCGTTAACCGAGAAGATGTCGGGGCGAAGCTGGTCGGTTATAAGTTTGAGGTATTCATCCTTATCGGCCACGGGGTTTACTGCCTGCGAGCAGTAACTGGTATAGTTTCCGTAGTTGAGCAGGTTGTATTGCACCACCGTGAGGGTATCCTGAGCAGCGACGGGCGAGGATGCCATCCATAGGGCGGTAAGTAAAAGGGCAAAGCGTTTCATGGCGGGCTATTGGTTTTGTTTTTTTTCGGCCAGGGCCAGTTCCCATTTCCATGCCGAGAGGGTCATTTCGTCAACGGTTTTTTGGGCTTTCCAACCCAGTTCGTTGTTGGCAAAGGTGGTATCGGCCCACACCTGCTCCACGTCGCCGGGGCGGCGATCCACCAGGCGGTATTTGAGTTTCTGACCGGTGGTGTGTTCAAAAGAGTTGATCACCTGAAGAACCGAGAGGCCGTTGCCTGTCCCGAGGTTGAACACCTCGAAGGGGGCTTTGGTCTTTTTCCCGATGAGTCGGTCAACGGCCACCACGTGGGCCAGGGCCAGGTCAACCACGTGGATGTAGTCGCGGATGGCGGTGCCGTCGGGGGTGTTGTAGTCGCTGCCAAACACGCGTAACTCTTCGCGCAGCCCGATGGCTGTCTGGGTGATGAAAGGCATGAGGTTGTTGGGGATTCCCAGGGGCAGCTCGCCGATGAGCGCCGACTCGTGTGCCCCGATGGGGTTGAAGTAGCGCAGGGCAATGGCTTCGATGCCCGGGTAGGCTGCAACGCTCTCGCGGATAATCTCTTCGCTGATCTGCTTGGTGTTGCCATAAGGCGAGAAGGCTTCTTTGATGGGCGATGTTTCGCGCACGGGGAGTTCGTCGGGCTGGCCGTACACGGTACACGAACTCGAGAACACTAAGTAGGGGATGGCGTTCGACTTCATGCCGTCGATGATGTTCATGAGCGACTGAAGGTTGTTGCGGTAGTAGAGCAGCGGCTTCTCAACCGATTCGCCCACAGCTTTGAAAGCAGCAAAGTGGATGATGCCGTTGATGTTGTTGTGGCGGGCGAAGAAGTCGGCGGTGCGGGCCTGGTCAACCAGGTCGAATTGCTCGAATTGTGGTCTGATGCCGCTGATGGTTTCGATGTTGTCGAGCACCGCGATGCTCGAGTTGGAGAGGTTATCCACGATCACCACCTCGTGGCCTTGCTTCTGGAGTTCTACCACGGTATGCGATCCGATGTAGCCTGCTCCGCCGGTTACTAATATTTTCATGTTCAATAATTTGTTTGTTTTGTGAGTGCGCGCCGCCCCTTGCGGCATCAGCAAAATGATCTGACACGGTAAAGATAAGAAAGTGAAGCAAACAAACGGTTGTCGGCAAAAAAAAAGATCGAAAGGTCCTTTCAGCAAGCTGCCCCGTGGCGGAAGTTGGCTACGGGGCAGGGTGTTTTTATGGGTGCGGTTGCGTCAGCAACCATCTGGTCCGGGGTCAGATCACCTGGTTCAGGAAGGGGTGGTATTCTCCATTTTTACCAATTGAAGCGGCATGGCGGATGTCGTACACCATCTCGATGCTGCGGCGTGCATCGGCCAGACCGTAGCCGCCGCCTCCGAGAATGTCCTGGTAGGTAAGTGTATGCAGATCGGTGAAGCCGCCCGAGAATTCAATCTCGTCGCCCTCCACGGTAATGGAGCGGTAGGTGCGTTGCCCTTTGGCCTGAACGGCCTGGGGCAAATAGCTGTCGTTGATGCTCAGGAACCAGCGCACGCGGGCATGTTCCAGTTCCATGAAACCGGCCACGGTATCGGCCGAGCTGTAGTTGACCACACCCGATTGTTGGTTGCCAAAAATCCAGGTGAGCATGTCGAAGAAGTGCACACCAATGTTGGTGGCCACGCCGCCCGATTTCTCCACATCGCCTTTCCACGACATGAAATACCATTTCCCGCGCGAGGTAATGTAGCTCAGGTCGATGTCGTATTTGCGGTCAGCGGGGGTTGCTTTCACCTTGTCGCGCAGGGCGATGATGGAGGGGTGCAGCCTGAGTTGAAGCACGTTGTAGATGTGGCAACCGGTTTCGCGTTCTATCTCCTGCAGGGCATCAATGTTCCAGGGGTTGAGCACGATGGGTTTCTCGCAGATGGCGTGAGCCTGGTTGCGCAGGGCCAGCCTGATGTGGGCATCGTGCAGGTAGTTGGGCGAGCAGATGCTCACGTAGTCGATCTTCCGTTCACCCTGCCGGCGAAGTTTGTCGAGGTGCCGGTCGAAGCGTTCGGTTTCCAGAAAGTAGTCGGCAGTGGGGAAATAACTGTCGATGATTCCCACGCTGTCGTTTTTATCGAGGGCAGCCACCAGGTTGTGGCCGGTCTCTTTGATGGCTTTCATGTGGCGGGGGGCAATGTAGCCGGCGGCACCCGTGAGGCCAAAGTTCAACACTTTTTTATCCATCTGATGCTAACATTTTTAAGGTTAGCCGATCTTGCTCACGCGTCCGTTGGCGAGGCGGTATTGCTCACCGCTTTCGGGACAGACGGCGAGGCCGTCGGCATCGAATTTCAATTTGTGGCCGTATTCGCTCATCCAGCCGGTCTGACGGGCGGGGTTGCCCACCAGCAGGGCATAGGCCGGCACGTCTTTGGTAACCACGGCACCTGCTCCGATGAAGGCAAACTCGCCGATGTCGTGACCACACACGATGGTGGCGTTGGCTCCGATGCTGGCTCCCTTTTTCACCACGGTGCGGGCATATTCCGATTTGCGGTTTACGGCGCTGCGGGGGTTGATCACGTTGGTGAACACCATCGAGGGGCCCAGAAAAACGTCGTCTTCGCAGATCACGCCGGTGTAAATCGAAACGTTGTTCTGCACCTTCACATTGCGACCGAGCACTACCCCGGGCGATACCACCACGTTTTGCCCGATGTTGCAACCTTCACCCAGGGTGCAGTTCGACATGATGTGCGAGAAGTGCCATATTTTCACCCCTTTGGCAATGGAGCAACCCTCGTCGATCACGGCAGTTTCATGCGCGAAATACTCTTTTTCCATGGCTTAGCGGTTGAGGAATTCGAGTACTTTGGAGCTGATGAAGCCCAGTTGTTCTTCGTCGAGTTCGGTGTGCATGGGGAGCGAGAATACGGTATTCGACAGGGCTTCGGTTACCGGGAAATCGCCCTCTTTGTAGCGGGGGTCGAGGTAGGCCTTTTGCAGGTGCAGAGGCACCGGGTAATAGATCATGGCGGGGATGCCGTGCGAGCCGAGGAACTCGATGAGGGCGGCCCTGTCAACATCCTGACTCACCAGGGTGTATTGATGGAACACGTGGCTCGATTTGGCGAAGCGTGCCGGGGTGCGGAGTTTGGGGTGGTTGGCGAAGGCTTTGTCGTAGAAATCGGCAGCGGCAAGGCGGGCGGCGCAGTAGGCGTCGAGGTGGGGGAGTTTGGCTTTGAGCACGGCAGCCTGGATGCTGTCGAGGCGCGAATTGACCCCCACGTAGTCGTGGTAGTAGCGCACGAACATGCCGTGGTTCACCACGCCGCGAAGCTGATGTGCCAGTTGGTCGTCGTTGGTGAAGATGGCACCGCCGTCGCCGTAGCAGCCCAGGTTTTTGCTGGGGAAGAAAGAGGTGCATCCCACGTGGCCTATGGTTCCGGCCTTTTTGCTCCAGCCTTCTGCCGAGGTGAATGTTGAACCAATGGCCTGGCAATTGTCTTCAATCACGAAGAGGTTGTGGCGGTTGGCAATGGCCATGATGGCATCCATATCGGCAGCTTGCCCGAAAAGGTGCACCGGCACGATGGCTTTGGTTTTCGGGGTGATGGCCCGCTCGATGGCAGCGGGATCGATGTTGAAAGTTTCGGGATCAACGTCAACCAACACAGGGGTGAGCCCCAGAAGGGCAATCACCTCAACGGTGGCCACGAACGTAAAATCGGAAGTGATCACCTCGTCGCCGGGTTTCAGTCCGAGGGCCATCATGGCAACCTGAAGAGCATCGGTGCCGTTGGCACAGGGTATCACGTGTTTCACGCCGAGGTAAGCCTCCAGATCGGCCTGGAAATCCTTCACTGCCTGACCGTTGATAAATTGCGTTGAATCAATCACCTGCTGAATCCCGTGATCCACCTCGGCCTTGATCTTCTCGTACTGACCCTTCAGGTCAACCATCTGTATCTTTTTCATGGAAAGGTTATTAGAAATGAAATGTTATTTATTCGAGGCGCAAAGATATGAATTATCCGCCGCTCCCATAGCTGCTGCCCTATCAGAGGCCTTGTTGAATGCTTACAAAAAAAAGAAATCCCCTTGGCTGCTCCCCTCTTTTCAAAAAAGCGACTGAGTGCAACAAATTTATCATCCGGCTGATCACCACCTCTCCCATCCGGCTCCGAACAACGGTTTTCGGAGCCAGCAAAAAGCATCGGCTTACCATCGGAACAACCGAGCAAACCCGGCAAAGCATCGCGCGGGCCACCTGATCCGTCGCGTTTTTCCCTAAAATTGTTTTGGAGCATCCTTGCACTGCCGAGATTGAGCATCGAAGCATTCTGCTGCCCATTATTACAGTTCCGCTGCTCATACGCACAAGTCAGCGACAGATGTGTAAAGCTCCGCCCGGGCTTTGAACAGTTAGGCTGCTCATACGCACAAGTCCGCGACAGATATGAACAGCTCCGCTGGCGGTTTGAACAGTTCCGCTGATGAAACGTACAAGTCCGCGATAGATATGTACAGCTCCGCTGGCGGTTTGAACAGTTTGGCAACCCATGCGATCTGTTTGGATTGCAGTTTGAACAGTTTGGCAGATGGTTTGAACAAATCAGATGGTTATCGAAATGCTTCAACACCCGTTCGGAGCACTTCGCGCGGTTAACCCAAAAGATCAAAGCTGTAAGAAAAACCGTTGTCAGCCCTGCCGAGGATAAACCTGAAGAGAAAATGCAGGCAAATGCAGCATCTCCAAACGAGCAACCGCGATGCGCGAGGCTCGGTTCCACCAATGTTTTCAACGAGTTGCGCGGTGGTGGTTTCAAATCATACTGAATTGACTACTTTTGCGTTCGATTTGGCGACAGAGGTCGTATAAAATCCAATTATCCATCACCGTTCGATGAAAAAAATCTTTACACTTGCTCTTATTCTTTGCCTGACAATTGTTTTCGTTCCCCGATCGGAAGCTCAGGTAAATGTTCAGGATTCAGCAATTGCCACCTCGATGCTCTATGCCGGGCTGGGGATGCAATTTCCGGGAGGCGACATGGCCGATCGTTACGGGGTCAGTTTCAGTGCCGGGCCAGGGTTCATGTACAAAACCCGCTCCAACTGGCTGCTGGGTGCCGAAGCCAATTTCTTTTTCGGCGACGATGTTAAGATTGCCGACACCCTTTTCAAGCTCATCACAAACAGCAACGGCATCATCATCGACGGCAACGGCGAGCCATCCATCATAGGCATCACCCAACGCGGTTTCTCGGCATGGGCCAAGGTTGGAAAACTCTTCCCGTGGCTCGGGCCCAATCCCAATTCCGGATTTTTTATCACGGCCGGCTTTGGCTATTTGCAGCACAACATCTACATCTCGAACCTCGACAACAGCGCGCCCCAACTTGCCGGCGACTACCGCAAGGGTTACGACCGACTGACCGGAGGTCCGGCCATCAACCTCAAACTGGGTTACATGATGCTAAGCAACCACCGGATGCTCAACTTCATGGTGGGTTTCGAGCTGAACCAGGGCTGGACCCGCTCGTTGCGCGATTACGACTTCGACCTGATGAAGAAAGACGACAAATCGCGTTCGGACCTGCTCACAGGCTTCAAAATTGGCTGGATCATACCCCTTTACGGCCGCGCCCCCAAAGAGTACTATTTTTATTGATCGCTTAGCGTTACCATGTTTTTATACAATCAGACCATCAATGGCTACACCGCTGCCGTGAAGGCAGCTTCACGTTTCAACCCCAAAGCCCGCCTGTGGATCGAGGGGCGACACCAGCTCATCGAGCAGATTTCGGACACCTTCAGCCAGGTGAACGAGCCGGTGGTGTGGGTACATTGCGCCTCGCTGGGCGAATTCGAGCAAGGACGACCCGTGATGGAAGCCATACGTGCTCAACACCCCGGGCTCAAAATTTTACTCACTTTCTTCAGCCCCTCAGGTTACGAGATCAGAAAAAACTACCAGGGCGCCGATTGGGTTTTCTACCTCCCCTCCGACACCCCCTCACACGCCAAAGCTTTCGTGGAAGCGGTGAAACCCGTGGCAGCCATCTTCGTGAAATACGAGTTTTGGTTCAATTTCATGCGCGAACTCCATTCCCGCGAAACACCCATCGTGGTGGTTTCGGCCATTTTCAGGGCGCGTCACCCCTTCTTCAGATGGTATGGATTCTGGTTTCGGCGCAAGCTACAAATGGTCAGCCGGTTCTATGTTCAAAACGAAGCATCGGGAGCCGTGTTGCGCCACGCCGGACTCTTGCAGGTGATGGTGAGCGGCGACACGCGGTTCGACCGCGTTAAAGCCGTGGCTTCGCAACCCTTCAGCCAACCCGTGGTCGAGGCTTTCGCGGCAGGCAGCAAGGTGTTGGTAGCGGGCAGCACCTGGCCTCCCGATGAAGCCTTGCTTCTGAACCTGATGCGAAAAGCCACACCCCACATCAAGCTCCTGATAGCACCACACGAGGTGGATGAACCCCGCGTGACACAACTGGTCAACGATTTCGCCAACCAGGCCGTGCGCCTGAGCAAAGCCACGCCCGACGAAGCCGCCGGAGCCCGTGTGCTGGTGGTTGACTCCATCGGGATGCTCTCGCAACTCTACCGCTTCGGGCATTTTGCCTACATAGGCGGCGGGTTTGGAGTGGGCACACACAACATCCTCGAAGCAGCTGTTTTTGGGCTGCCCCTCTTCTTCGGACCTAACCACCAGAAATTCAGAGAAACCATCGATTTGGTAAGGCTTCGCGGGGCATTCCCCGTGAATTCAGCCAAATGCCTCGAGAACATATTTAACAAAGTAGCCACCGACGAGTACCTCTACCACCAGGCTCACCGTGCCTGCCTCGATTACATCGAGCGCAACCTGGGAGCCACCGACGTGATTATGCGTGGTTTGAAACGGTTTCTGGCAGCACGATAAACAACCGCCCCCTTTTCATTACAAAGCCAAAGGATTGTCGTAACCGGCGTCGTAGAAACGAAACTGCTGGTCGCGCAACACCGGCTCGAAGCCCGCTGTGGCAATGGCCCGCACCATGCCGGCAGCATCCATCGAGTGGCGTGCACCTGCTACCGACACTACATGTTCTTCCATCATCACCGAGCCAAAATCGTTGGCTCCGGCCCACAGCGCTGCCTGCCCCACTCCCACCCCGACAGTAAGCCACGATGCACCTATATTGGCAATGTTGGGCAACATCAGCCGGCTGATTGCCACCATCCGCAGGTACTCATCGGCCGTGGTACGAAACCTCCGGCCGGCAAGCCGGGCAAGGGTGGTGTTTTCGTCTTGAAACGGCCAGGCGATAAAGGCAACAAACCCAACCGCGCCATCGGGTTTCCGGTGCTGAACGTCGCGCAACGCCGCCAGGTGCTCCATCCGCTCCTCCACCGATTCAAGATGCCCGAACATCATAGTAGCTGTGGTTGTAAGACCCAGTTTGTGAGCCTCGTACATCACCCCGAGCCACTCGTCGGCAGTGCATTTGGCCGGCGAAACCAAGCCACGAACCCTGTTGGTAAGAATCTCGGCACCCGCGCCCGGCAACGAATCGAGGCCGGCCTCCATCAGAGCGACAAGAACCTGCTCTACAGTAAGCCCCTCCATCCGGCTGATGTGCATCACCTCGGGAGGCCCCAGCGCGTGCAACTTCAACAACGGGAACCGCCGCTTCAAAGCCCTGAACAAATCAACGTACCAGGCAAGTCCCAGTTGCGGATGAAGCCCCCCCTGCAAAAGAAGCTGACGCCCGCCGGCAGCAAACAACAACTCAGTTTTGGAACACAAATCATCGAAATCAATCACGTAGCTCTCGGCGTGACGGGCCGAGCGGAAGAAATTGCAAAACTTGCATCCCGACACACACACGTTGGTATAGTTCACATTACGATCGATGATCCAGCTCACCCGGTTGCCCCGATGAACTTTCTGCCGCAGGGTGTGAGCGGCCTGCATGAGCACTCCGAGCGGAGCCTCCCTGAACAGAAAAACAGCCTCGCCTGTGGTGAGCCACCGGCCCGATAAGGCATCATTAAGAAGGTGGTAGGTATTCATAAATCACAGCAAAGGTAATATTACTACCTTTGCAAACAATGCCGGAAGGTGACCACACGTTAACCCTCTGCAAATACTTCACACCGACCTCAGAACCCTATGATACGCATAAGCAACCGGGCAACCTGCCCGGAAACCAACAGACAGGCTGTAGTTTACATCGCCAGCCAATGGACCAACAGCCTCCTGCCACTTGAAGGGGCAACCCTCGGGTATTTCAGCCAGGAGGCCTCCAATGCCAACGACAAACTAATCTGGCTTTTCGACCCCGTGAAAACAGTGGCCGTTTACATCACCGCATCCTCGGTTTCCGAAGCCACCCTCCTCGAAAAATGCAGGCGGGCAGGCGATCTGGCCCAAAAGAAAGCCAAAGACGACAAAACCGTGAGCCTTGTTCTTCGCAGCGAACCCGGCCTGGCACAGGCCACCCTGGCCTTTGCCGAAGGGATGATGCTGGGAGCCTATCAGTTTGCCCCCTACAAATCGAACCTCCCCGGGTCACCGCACCCTTTGGAAGAGATCGTGGTTGAAAACACCCAGGTAAGCCCCTTGCAGACAGAGACCCTCCTCAACACCATGAAAGCCGTTTATTTGTGCCGCGACCTGGTGAACACTCCCGCCAACTTCCTCAACACCACCAGGCTGGCCGCCATCATCACCGAAGAGGCCAACCAGGCAGGAATCGCCGTGGATGTGCTTGACCGCAAGCAGATCGAATCGCTGAAAATGGGCGGACTGCTGGCCGTCAACAAAGGCTCTGTTGATCCGCCGGTGTTCATCACCATGGATTACCATCCCGAAAACGCCGTGAACCCCGATCCCCTGGTTCTTGTAGGCAAAGGAGTCACCTTCGATACCGGAGGGATGAACCTGAAAACAGGCACCTACATGGACAACATGAAACTTGACATGGGAGGAGCTGCTGCGGTAGCTTCAGCCCTTCTGGCCATAGCCCTCAACAAGTTACCCATCAGAGTAGTAGTATTGATTCCGGCCACCGACAACCGCACCGACGGCAACGCCCTGTTGCCCGGCGATGTTATCACCATGTTTGACGGTACTACCGTGGAAGTGCTCAACACCGACGCCGAGGGACGTCTGATTCTGGCCGACGCCCTGGCGTGGGCCAAACGCTACAACCCTCTGTTGGTGGTTGATGCAGCCACCCTCACCGGGGCCGCTTCACGCGCCATTGGAAACCACGGGATAGTAGCCATGCACCAGAACGCCGAAAACTACATGCAAATGGTTAAAACAGCCGGCGAAACCACCGGCGAACGCATAGCCGAATTCCCCTTTTGGGAAGCCTACGACGAGCAAATCAAATCAGACATTGCCGACCTGAAAAACATAGGCGGTCCGGATGCAGGAGCCATCACAGCCGGCAAGTTTCTGGCTCACTTCACCAGCTATCCCTACATACACCTCGACATAGCAGGCCCCGTGTTTCTCGACAAACGCGACAGCTACAGGGGAGCCGGAGCTACCGGAGTAGCTGTGAGGCTGCTTGCCGAACTGGCCCGCACCCTGTCAGTACCACCCGCCACACGCAGTTAATTCCATTACAAACTCCACCCCCTAACAGAAAAATAATGAGCAATAACGAAACATACGACAGGTTTGAATCGAACCTCCGCCTGCCTGCCCCCAGCATCAAAGTGGCCATAACCCAGGGCGACACCAATGGCATTGGCTTCGAAGTGATTTTGAAAGCTCTGGAAGACCCCCAGATCCTGGAGCTCTTCATACCTGTAATTTACGGCAGCCCAAAAGCGCTGGCTATCCATCGCAAAACACTGAGCCTGCCCGAGCTCAACATCAACACCATAAAAAAGGCCGAACAGGCTCAAAAAAACAAGATCAACCTCGTTTCGGTATCAGAACAGGATGTGAAAGTTGAATTTGGCAAACAGGATGCAGCGGCTGGCGAAATGGCACTGCTGGCCCTCAATCAGGCCGTATCGGACATCAAGAGCGGCTCAGTTGACGTGGTTGTAACAGCTCCCATCAACAAAAAAAGCATCCAGGGAGAAGAATTCAACTTCCCCGGACATACCGAGTATCTGGCCGGGCGCTTCAATGCCCGCGACTCGCTCATGCTGATGGTTTCAGACAACCTCAGGGTTGGGGTGGCCACGGGACACATCCCCCTCGAAAAAGTCCCGGGTGTAATCACCGAAAAATTGCTGACCGACAAGATCAGGATGATGCACGACTCACTGATACAGGACTTCGGAATCCCATCACCCAAAATTGCAATTCTGGGGCTCAATCCCCATTCAGGCGAAAACGGTTTGCTGGGATCGGAAGAAGAAAAAACAATCAAACCGGTGATAGCAAAGCTGGCATCGAAAAACATGCTCGTATTCGGCCCCTTTGCCGCCGATGGTTTCTTTGGTTCGGGAAGCTACACCCATTTCGATGGCATTCTGGCCATGTACCACGATCAGGGGTTGCTCCCCTTCAAAACCCTGGCAAGCGGGAAAGGGGTAAACTTCACAGCCGGACTGCCACTGGTAAGAACCTCGCCGGCCCATGGAACCGCTTTCGAGATTGCCGGGACCAATGCCGCCAATGGCGATTCGATGCGGCAAGCCCTTTACCTTGCCTGCGACATCTACCGCAACCGGCAGGAGTGGCGCGAACTCACCCAAAACCCCCTCAAAGTGGCTCAGCCCCACCACAGCGAATACGAATAAACCATGCTAACCTATTCGATTGCAGAAATTGCTGAGGCCACGGGAGCCGTGGTTGCAGGTAACGGCGACGGGTTGTTCATCAGCAACATCCTCATCGACAGCCGGCAACTCACTTTCGGTGCCCAAACCCTGTTTTTTGCCATCAAAACCGACCGCAACGACGGTCACCGCTACATCCCCCAGTTGCTCGCCGAAGGGGTGAAAGCTTTCGTGGTATCGAACCTGTATCAGGAGCCAGAAAATGCCCGCGGTTGCGTCTTCCTGAAAGTTGCCGATCAGGTTGCCGCGTTGCAACAACTTGCCAGATACCACCGTCGCAAATTCCAGATACCGGTGGTGGGCATCACAGGGAGCAACGGCAAAACCATTGTCAAAGAGTGGCTTGTGCAGTTGCTCTCCCCCTTTCAAAGGGTGGCCTCAAGCCCCAAGAGTTACAATTCGCAACTGGGCGTTCCCCTTTCCATCTGGACCCTAAACCCCGTTAACACCCTTGCCGTATTCGAGGCAGGCATCTCGATGCCAGGGGAAATGGAGAAACTCGAACCGATGATTTTACCCGATATTGGCATCATCACCAACATTGGCAATGCCCACGCTGCCAATTTCAGCTCGATCGACGAGAAACTTTCCGAGAAGTTGAAACTGTTTGCCAACTGTCACACCATCATCTATTGCCTCGATCACCACACCATTCACCAGCTCATCACCACCACCGAACCTTACCGTTCTAAGAAACTCGTAACCTGGGGCACAGGCGAAGAATGCAACCTAAAGGTAGAACACATCGTGAAAACGCCTCATGGAGCAACCATCAGCTACAAGCTTCGGGATGCATCAGCCGAGCCCGTGTCGCGCAGGTTTTCAATCCCTTTTTCCGACAACGCCTCTGTCGAAAACAGCCTCCACTGCATCACCCTGATGCATGTTATGGGCTATGCAGCCGATGCCGCAGAGCGCGCCATGCAACAACTCACCTCGGTAGAAATGCGCCTGGAACTGCGCGAAGGCATCAACAACTGCTCCCTCATCAACGACAGCTACAGCAACGATATCAACTCGTTGGTAGTGGCCCTCGATTTCCTGAACCAACAAAAGCAGCACAACATCCGATCGGTGATCATGAGCGATATCCAGCAGAGCAACCGCCCCGAAGAGGAGCTCTACACCGAAATATCAAAACTGCTTAAAGCCAGAGAAATCAACTTCTTTTTTGGCATTGGAGAGGCCCTTTGCCGCAACCGCAGGCTCTTCGGCCAGCAAGCAGAGTTTTTCAGCAACACCGAAGAATTCTTGCACCGCCTCACACGGCAACCCCTGGTCTCGCAAACAATCCTGATAAAAGGAGCCCGCACCTTTGGCTTCGAGCGCATCACGGCACGGCTTCAGCAAAAAAACCACGAAACCGTTCTCGAAACCAACCTGACTGCATTGATTCACAACCTCAACTTTTACCGTTCAAAGCTCAAACCTGATGTAAAGACCGTGGCCATGGTGAAGGCCTTCTCCTATGGAAGCGGCAGCTTCGAGATAGCCAACGTTTTGCAATACCACCACATCGACTACCTTGCCGTGGCCTATGCCGACGAAGGATTTGAGTTGCGCAAAGCAGGCATTCGCACCCCGGTGATGGTGATGAACCCCGAAAACACCACTGCCCTGTCGCTTATGGCCTACCAACTTGAACCGGAGGTGTATAGCTTTACCCAATTCAAAAAACTCATGCAGCCCTTATGCGAAGGGGCAACCACAAGCCACCCCCTGCCCGTTCACCTGAAAATTGAGACCGGGATGAACCGCCTGGGAGTTGACGAAGCAGAACTGGACCAGGTTCTGGATTTTGTAATTGCCAAGAGCCATTTAGTGCGTGTTGCATCGGTATTTTCGCATCTGGCCGCTGCCGACGACCCGGCACTCGACCCCTTTACCCAAAGCCAGATCAGCCGGTTCGAGAAAGCCGTGACCCACATAACCCACAGGCTAGGCTACACCCCTATCAGGCACCTGCTCAACTCGGCAGGAATCAGCAGGTTCCCAGAAGCCCAATACGACATGGTAAGGCTGGGAATAGGGCTTTACGGCATTGCTCCTGATCCTGTTGACCAACCCCTGCTGCAAAACGTGAACACCCTGAGGAGCCATCTGTCGCAAATAAAAAACATTGCACAAGGCGAAAGCGTGGGGTACAACAGGCGCTTTGTAGCCTCCCGCCCCTCGCGCATCGGAGTTGTACCGGTTGGATATGCCGATGGCATCACGCGGAGCCTTGGAAACGGACGGTTCAGCGTCAGAATCAACGGGACAATGGCCCCCCTTGTAGGCAACGTGTGTATGGACATGTGCATGGTAGATCTGACCGATTTGACCGAAGCCAGAGAAAACGACCCTGTGGTTTTTTTCGACGAAGCCGACAGCATTAAAAAAATGGCCGAAGTGATGGACACCATTCCCTACGAGGTGCTAACCGGAATATCGCGGCGTGTAAAACGGGTTTATTTTGACGCATAAGAGATGAAAAAGAATTTGTTAAGCATAGTAATACCAGCTTATAACGAAGAGCGCACCATTGCCGGGCTCTTGTTGAAAGTATGCGAGGCACCCCTGCCCGATGGCATCAGAAAAGAGGTTTTGGTGGTTAACGACGCCTCGAAAGACCAGACGGCATCAGAGGTCGAAAACTTCATAGAAACCCATCCGCAATACAACGTAAAACTGATCCTTCAAAACACCAACAAAGGGAAAGGAGCCGCGCTGCACCGTGGCTTTGAAGAGGCAGAAGGCGAATGGATTTTAGTGCAGGACGCCGATTTCGAGTACGATCCGCGCGAGTACACCAAGCTGCTCAAACCAGTATTGGAAGGGTTTGCCGATGTGGTTTACGGCAGCAGGTTCATGGGAGGGAACCCCCACCGAATCTTGTTTTTCTGGCACAGCATAGGCAACAAATTCCTGACCATGCTCTCGAATGCCTTCACCAACCTCAACCTCACCGATATGGAGACCTGTTACAAGCTATTCAAGTCGGAATACCTGAAAAAAATCAGGTTTAAAGAAAACAGGTTTGGTTTTGAGCCGGAGGTAACCGCCAAGATAGCTCGTTTCGAGGGGATACGCATTTACGAAGTGGGCATTTCCTACTATGGAAGAACCTACGAAGAAGGGAAAAAAATCAGAGCTAAAGACGGGTTTTGGGCAATGTGGTGTATCTTGAAATACAATTTGATTGACAGAAAATACCTGGTGAATCAGAAGTCTGAGATTGCCTCTGCCCATTTATAATAAAATCCTTTACCGATTTACTAACAAAAAACAAATCAACTCCAATTACTGGTAATATCGTTAGATTCTATGAATACATTTGGACAAACAAACAAAAAAGTTGCATTTTTTCTGGCCGTAACTGCTCTTATTGTCGCTGTAATTCAGTTACGAATTGAAAGAGAGAAACCACCCTTTAAAGTCATATCGAATGATGTGATTTCTTATTATGCATATTTACCGGCAGCTTTTATATACCATGATGTTAGTTTGAAATTTTTAGATGTAAATCCGCATAAGTTTGGCGACAAAATATGGGCAGACACGCTACAAAACGGGAATTACCTTATCAGAACCAGCATGGGCATGTCTATCATGTATTCACCCTTTTTCTTCGTTGCACATGCTTATACCAGTTTGACAGGAGGAATCGCTGATGGCTATTCAAAGCCCTACTGGATAGCTATTTTAGCATCCTCTTTGGTGTATCTATTGCTTGGGATGTATTTCCTGCAACTGTTTCTTAGCAAATATTTCAGCAATAACATAGCATTGCTAACTACTGGTTTAATATTTTACGCGACAAACCTGTTTGAGTTTTCTACTTTGGATGCAGCTATGTCTCATGGCTATTCCTTTTCTATCACAAGTATAATCTTATACGTCACCCATCAATGGTATTCCCAAAAGCGGATTCGGTGGGCTGTTTATCTTGGGCTCCTGGCAGGGTTGTTAACCTTGATCAGGCCGACGAATATACTTATGGCACCATTCCTTTTGCTATTTAATCTTTCGAGCCTGGCAGAAGTAAAAGCACGATTCCGGTTTTTTATTGAGCGATATTTTCATCTTGTGGTTATTTCAGGCCTGGCATTTATAGTATGGATTCCTCAATTTTTATACTGGAAAATGATTTCTGGATCATTCCTGATAAACTCTTACGGAGAATCGGGTGGATCGTTCTTCTTCAACAATCCACAAATATTCAACCAATTGTTTAGCTACAGAAAAGGATTGTTGGTTTACACTCCCATTATCGCACTTGCTTTTACGGGGATCATCCTTTCGTGGAAAACTCATCGGTCGTTTTTCACGGCATTGCTTGTATTCACAGTTGTTTACATTTTTGTTACCAGTTCGTGGTGGGCTTGGTGGTTTGCAGGGGGGCTGGGCTGCCGTGGATACATAGAAGCATTTCCGGTATTTGCCATTGGCCTGGCAATTTTTATCCAATGGATTTCACAAAAAAGGACATGGATTAAGATTGCATCAGGCCTTCTTATTCTATTCATGGTATTTCTAAATCTTTTCCAGTCATATCAGTATTTCAAGGGTTATATACATTTCAACGCGATGACCAAAGAAGCCTATTGGATAAGTTTTTTAAATCTAAAACCCGGGTGGGATTATTACTACAGCCTGATCAGCCCGAATTACGAAGATGCAAAAAAAGGTATCTATTACACAAATGACAAACCAACAGTAGTAAAACAAAGTAAAGAAAAAACAGACGAGCTAACCAAGAAAAAAAGACTCGATCAGATAGTTAATTACATCAATTCCAGCCCGACATGGATGAAGCAGGTTGAAGAGAAAGCCCGGCTGAAAAAGATTTCTGTTGATTCGATGATCCATCTTGATGCCCTGTTTATGTATAACAAGGAATTAAACGAGAATAAGATCCAATAACTGAGAAATTGAAGAGTGCGATAGCAGGGAAACCATCAGAAATTCCTGCTATTGCATAACAATGAAAAGAGAAGTTAAAAAACTTTTCTAACGAATCCTTTTGCTAAAAAAAAGAGCAACGTGTCCCATAAGCATGGCTGTTACACCTCCTCCAATCTGCACTACAATTAACATTAAACCCGAAAAAGCCAGCACAGAAGCTTGAGGGTAATCACTAAAAACATAAAGAAAAGTCACTTCCCTGGTTCCCAATCCCAGAACTGTAACAGGGATTGCGTTCAACAATCCGGCTAAAGCAACACCACCACTAATTGTCAGAAAACCAGCATGGAGTCCAATCCCCAAAGCCAAAAAATAACTTGATAAAAAAGTAATTATATTGCTAAACAAGGATATGAAGCCCACCCTTGCCACAACCGGAACTCCAAACAGGGTATTCCCATCAAACAAGGCAGGAACCCATCTGTGAAGCATTTTACTGGCCTTAGCATTGGCTCCCAAACACATTGAAGCACCTATTGCCAGTCCACCAACAGTTATTACAATCAAACCGTAACTCAGGCTAACAGCGGTCATTTGGCCAAAGGCAAGAGCAGAACCAGCAAAAATTAAAAAAAAACCAAAATCTTGCCCCCTTTCTATTAAAATACTGACACCACTTCTAGCTTTGTGATTGGTACCATCATGATAACCCACTTTCACCAACTCGCCTAATCTTCCGGGAGTAATAACACCAATAGCATAGCTCTCAAGAAATTCGCCAACACTTTGAGTAATGCTACGAACAGATCCGGTGTTATTGAC
>JAQVCV010000111.1 GCA_028689615.1 Bacteroidales bacterium
GATGGTGGCGGGCAGCAAACGATCGGGATCAAACAACAGGGTGGTAGCATTCGATGCGTAGTCGGGCAGGGGTACGAGGGTATCGAAGGAGCTGAGGGTGACAGGCATCAGACGGTAGGAGCCATCGGGGAAGCCGATGAGAAGCCGGGTGTTGAGTACAAAGGGGACCGATCGGTAAGCATGAGGCAAATGCTGCGAAAGCCTGACGAATGAGGCATTGCCTTTTTTAAGGTGCTGCACGGTGATGCGGGGTTCGCATCCGCTATAAATCCACTGGTCGGCGAATTGTTTCAACGGGCGGCCTGAAGCCAGTTCGAAGCTTTCAACCAGATCGTGGCTGGTGGCCATCGAATTGCCAAAACGGGTCAGGTAAAGTTGCATCCCCAGTTTGAAGGCGGTGTCGCCTAACTCGTGGCGCAACAGACCCAGCACCGCCGAACCCTTGTCGTACCAGCGCCCTACCCCACCCCGCGAGTGAGCCAGGGGGAAGGAGTCTGCCTGCGCGCTTCGCTGCAGGGTAAGGAGCTCATCGAGGCGCTCGTCGTCGTAACGATCGTGACCCAGCACCTCCCGCTCGAAAAGTTTGGCGTAATAGGTAGCCGTGCTCTCGGTAATCCACACATCGCGGGGGTTGAGGTGCGACACGTAGTTGCCCAGCCACTGGTGTACCAGCTCGTGGCAGTTGACGTTGAGGTAAGCGTTGCTGTCGGACGTTGAATAGTCAACGAGGTAGCGGTCGTTGAACACCGTGGCAGTGGTGGTCTCCATAGCACCAAAGGGGTAGTCGGTGAGGGGAGCCTGGCGGTAAAGCTGGTAGGGATAAGGCACTCCAAGCTCTTTTTCGAGGAAGGTGAACATCAGCGGGGAGAGGCGGTAGGTGGCATCCACGCGGTTGGGAAGGTCGGGATAGAACCATTGCTCGAGGGGTGTTCCGTTGGCGGCGGCAAGCTCGCGGTGTTGGTAGCGCCCGATGGCGAGGCAGGTGCTGAAGAGGGGGTGCTGGCGCGTCATGGCATAACGCCATTGGCGTTTCCCACCGGGAAGCAGGGTGCACTCCTGCAACTCGCCATTGGCGAAAACCTGGTAAGCCGTGTCGAAGACTATGGTAAGGGATGCCGTAACGTGGTCGCGTTCATCGGGATAAGGGATCCAGCCTGCAGGCCGGTGCGACCAGATTTGGTGTCGCCTCGTGTGGGTAGTATCGGTCCAGCCAATGAACCAGATTTCGCGCCCGGCGGCGGGTACCGACCGGTAGTTGATCACCAGCGTGTGGGTAGTAAAGGATTTGAGTGAATGGACGGGCAGAGCCACCTTGCCCCCGCGGATGACGGCAGGCACCGGAAGGCCGTCCAACTGTGCAGCGACACCGGTAAACCCCGGAGCAGTAAGCACCAGGGAATCGCCAAGCGTCGGCAACACTGTAAAGCGGAGCTCAGCGCGACCCACCACCACGCCCGAGTCTTCCCTGAACGCGATGCTGACATTTAGATGCTCCACATCCACCATGAAAGGGCGACCCTCACCCGACGGGTCAGGAGGGTGGCACCCCTGCGAACGGAGTGAGCCTGACAGCAGCGTAATCCACAACAAAACAAGTACAAAACGTATCAAAGCCTTCTATTCAAAATGAAACCAGGGTGACGAAGGTAAAAAGACTTCGGGTTGCGGGACCAGACTGGAAGAAGTTAACTCCATGCTCGTCCTTACCCCTTTATATCCACGAGGCTTGTCAGAGTTTAGCGCACTGAAGATCCTCTTCACGTGATCGCTGTACACGAAGGGGTCGTCGTAATCAAAACCACTCACTGTCACCCAGTCAAACAAGTTCACATCAAGGCCGAGTTGTGCAGCCACCGCAGGGGGCATCAGGGGCATCACGAGCGAGGTGACTGCACCCGGAGCTCTCGACGACCACCAGACCGAGGCACTTCCCATTTGATGAGTAACCACGTAGCTCCAAAATGTTGACACCACATCGAAATCGCCCGCTTTTTGCCACGAGAGTTGCGGATAGGCCATTGAAACGATGTTTAAATGCCCGTTAAAGGGAACCAGGGCATCGGGTATGGCTCCTATGGAGTAACCAACAAAATCGCAACCGGCAGTCGCATCCTCAGCACTCCAATACGTTGCAAAGTGCGAAGCAACGCCATCAGGGTAGCTAACCGAAGACTCGTTGTTCGTGTAATCAATCAAGAAACTGGCATAGTCACCCGAGGCGTACCCGGGGATTGCATACAGTTGAATATAGGAAGGCAACAGCGATGAAGCGATGGTTTTGGTTTGCAAAGGCAGGGTGTTCGACAGGTCGAGGGTATAGCTGCCACTGGCGGGAAGATCGGTGGTGTAGGTATAGCGCGGTTCGCCCGATTCGGTGACGATTTTGGCATAACACTCCTTCGCGGCAGTACTGCCAGAGAGTCTTCGGGTGCTGCCTGAAGAAAGATATTGAAACCGGGAAGAAGAGTTCCTGTTGCTTATCAGACTCCATTTGTAGGGATGGAGCGGCGGTACATGGATCATTTCCACCTCCACCAACTGCGAAGATGGATAATTGTCGTATTCGAGTGCATAAACACCCGCGGGGATTTGGAAGATGGATTGCAACCGGGGCAACCTGATGTTGTTCCACAGGTAGAAAGAACCATAAGTGAAGGTAACCTGTTCGGGCCACGTGGTGCCCGAAGGAGCGGCGAAGGTGAGGGTGCCGGGCCCTTTTTGCCAGCGTCCGTCGAGGAAGCTCCCATCGGGGGCACTCACCATGAACCAGAGGGAGTCGTTGGGAGCGATGTACTGCTCGCTGATCTGAAGGGTGAGGGAGAAGGGAGCAACGGGTTGAGGGTTCACCTCTTCCGATTTCTCGGAGCAGGCCGCCAGAGCCACCAGCAGGGTGATGAGGAACAAGGGGGCGTTTTTCATTTGTTTAGAGATTTTAGTATGGGAGATGAGTTGAAGGCGGGGAAAAGCTTATGAGCCATCCCACCAAAACAAGGATAACATTATCAGCACTTTAACAACAAGAAGCTCAGTTCACCGACACAGGTTCGGCCTTTTGCGTGAGGATGGGATTTGCCCCGGGCATTGGAGGAAGGGTTGCGCGGTTAAGCCGACGGCGGTAGATCCAGGTGGGGATGATGGAGAGGCCGACCGCCATGGCAAAGAGGACAAAAACAACCAGGATGACGTTGGAAAGCACTGCCTGCAAGAAAAAGGCCGCAGCTATAAACAAACCGTTGGCGGCTACCAGCACCCCTGTAGCTTGCAGATGGTTGAGACCCAGATCGAGGAGGCGGTGGTGGAGGTGCCGTCGATCGGCTCTGAAAGGTGACTGACGGTGCATGACCCTGATGGTAAACACGCGGAGGGTGTCGAACAGCGGGATGGCCAGAATGGCCACCGATACGGCAGGAGCCGATTTCACCGCGTAGGGAATCATGACGTTGATGTTGATTTCGTTGAACTGGATAACCAGCACCGACATGAGGAAGCCGAGCATGAGGGAGCCGGTATCGCCCATAAAAATTTTGTTGTGGTGACCAAAAACGTTGTAGATGAAAAAGGCTATGAGCGAGCCGGCCATGGCGAAACTGATAACAGCCATCTCGTAGGTTTGCGACATGTAAAACCACACGCCAAACGTGAGGCTTGAAAGGATGCCCGTGCCGGCTGCCAAACCGTCGATTCCATCAATAAGGTTAAAGGCATTGATTATGACCACCATCACAAACATGCTCAGAAAAAGGGTAGCATTGGAGGGGAGCTCGTGAATGCTGGCGAAACCATGCAGGTTGGTGAAGCCCGTGTTTCCGAAATCAATTACCAGGTAAGCAGCCACGAGTTGCCCCACGAGTTTTTTCCACGGCGACAACACCAACAAATCGTCTTTGATGCCCAGCATAAAGATGATGATGAGCCCGACGATGGTGTATTGCAGTCCGGGAAATTTGTAGATGTTGAGGAAGATAAGCGACGAGATCATGAGAGAGGCAAAAATGGCAACTCCACCCAAAGTGGGTACGCTGCGGGAGTGTGAACCGCGTTCGGTGGGTTCGTCAACCAGTTTTTTCTCACGGGCTGCCTTTACTACCATAGGCACCGAAAAGAAACATATAAGAAACGCCATGAGGAGCGTCAGGAGGATGCGAAGCGATTCTGATGTAAAGAAGATCTCCATTGTAGTATATTTTTTAGTTAGCACATAGCTGCTATGGCCAACCAGTTTCTCATATTCAAAAAACCTGTTCCAATTCAGGGTGCAAAGATAGGGAAAGTTTCTGGTTTCTGGTTTCTGGTTTCTGGTTTCTGGTTTCTGGTTTCTGGTTTCTGGTTTCTGGTTTCTGGTTTCTGGTTTCTGGTTTCTGACAAAGGGTCGCGGTGTTTTGTGGGGTGGTGGGTTGTTTGTTTTGTTTCGGGTTGTTTGTTTTGTTTCTTGATCATTACAGGAGACTCCCTCTTTCAATGGCTTTGGCGTTGGCTTTGGCGTTGGCTTTGGCTTTGG
>JAQVCV010000012.1 GCA_028689615.1 Bacteroidales bacterium
TTCAGCACCCGGAGACGCCACTCGGCACTTTGGGAGAACGATACCGACACCTTGGGCATGACACATCTCCAACTTGGTTAAACCCTTTCAGAACCCGGAGACGCCACTCGGCACTTTGGGAAAACGATACCGACACCTTGGGCATGACACTTCTCCACTTTGGTTAAACCCTTTCAGAACCCGGAGACGCCACTCGGCACTTTGGGCATACCATTTGGGCACCTTGTGCAAGACATTTCAAAACCACTAAGCACAGCTTCAGAACCCGGGTAAAACGGATCTGAAACAAAACTGAGAAAATCAACAGTAGAATTGAGCCGAAAAGAACCCGCCAGAAGAGGTTCATCGCTCTGAAAGGCCGATCAGGAAATGAGGTAAGAGTGGAAAGGAACCAGGTTATTTCGATTCAAAGCTCTTCTCGCCAAAACCTTCGGGTTTCTCCTGGTCGTCGTATTTCGAGGGGCATTTGAGCAACAAGCTGTTGGCCCTGAACTCATCGCCATCGGTTTTACCAACAAGCACCACTTGTTCCGATTTCTCGAAATCCTGGGGTTTGGCTCCGCTGTAGGTCACCCGTTTCTCAATCCCGTTGGCATCGGTCATGTAGAACGAGAAATGATCGCCGGCCATGGGATCATATTCTATTGGCTTATCGAGATTAAGTTTCCCTATAATGTGGTATTCGCGCCCGGGATTGCGTGCAGCTTCCGAAAAATCGGAGTAGGTAGAAGCATCAGCAAAAGTACTGATCACCACTCCAATAGCCACTACAATCACGAGTATTAGCAGGATGTGCTTTTTCTTCATCTTCAGTAAAAAAACAAATTATTCTTTTTCAACCGTCGGGGGTTGTTTTTCGAGTTCGAGTTCTTCCACCCTCTTCTCCAGCTTTTTAGTCTGGCGATCGAGCGAAAGAAGGTAAACAAACAGGCCGGCAAATATCACCGCTATCACCAGCACAACAACAAACATTTTATCTTCCATGGACAACAATTATTCTATTATTCAATCAATCCTGCAATTCAGCTACGCGTTCTTTGAGGCGGCTGAGCCGCACCCTTATCTTCCAGATCAGCACACCTGTAACAATCCATCCGGCAATGGCCGGGTAAAACACGAGCCTCATGGTTGAATCGAGGCCATTAACTCCCAGACCAGGACTACCGTCTTTCCCGGGATGGATTGAGCCTTCCGACATCCGAGGCAACACTCCGATGAAAACTATCAGCAGCACAAATGCAAAAACGGCGTAAACTGCCGAAATTCGAGCCCGCTTCTGCTCTTCGTCCATCGAACTGCGCAGCACCAGGTAAGCAACATAAATGAGAATTGTAACGGCAGCCCCGTTCAGTTGTGGATCTTTTACCCAGAAGTCGCCCCAGGTGAATTTGGCCCAAATCATACCGGTGAATATCCCCAAAAATCCGAACAGCAAACCTGTTCGGGCAGCCTCGGCAGCCATAGTATCGTAACGCAAATCGAAAGTGCGCAGAAAACTCAGGCTGTTCACGAAACTAATCCCCATGATTACAATCATGGCAAACCACATGCAAACATGGTAAAACAAGTTGCGAATGCTCTCGTGTATCACCGGAAGATCGGGTACCTCAATCAGCAGTCCCGCTATTATCGAGTAAATGATCAGCATTCCGCCGATCCATTTCCAAAGGTTTTCTTTCATCCCAGAAGGTATTGAATGGATTTAAACAGTAAAATCGGGGTATAGGTTCAATCGCGCCACAGGTAGGGAAACAAAACCCAACCCAACACCACCACCAATGCATTGAGCAACACCAGCACAAGCAAATTTCCGGCATGCGACCAAAAAGCAACGGGAGTGAGGGCAGCTGCCGATACCTTCATGAGGGTCAGCAGCAAAGGAAGCACCAGGGGGAAGCTCAATACAGCCATCAGCGCAAAGTTGTTGCCCGATCTGCCGGCAATGGCAGCCACCATGGTAAGGATACCGGCAAATCCGCTGCTCCCCAGCAACAAAGCCACCACAAACAAAGCCTGGTTGACCACCCACGAGCCCATGAACAGCACGAACACCCCGTAGCACATCAACCCCAGAACCATCATCAGCAGCAGGTTGTAGAGTATTTTCGACAGAATTACAGCCTGTGGGCTCACCAGAAAATAATACATCAACTGGCGGGCGTTGTTCTCCTGAACGAAACTCTTGGAAGCGGCATTCACCGACGCGAACAACATGATGATCCAAAACAGCGCGTTCCACGGGCCAGCATCAATTCGCCCCGAGAAAGCCAGATAGGTAACAAAAACAGTAGAAAATACATAGAGCAGGATGCCGTTGAGTGCCCATCGCTGGCGCAGCTCAAGCCGTATGTCTTTCCTTATAAGCGAAATCACTTCGTTCCACAACATGCAAATCGTTTTTAGACTGCAAATGTAACGCAAAACATCCTGTTGGCTGGTAACCGGTGTTCAACAACCGTTGAACATAAGTGGTTTCCAATATCTAACGGACAATAGTCCATCAAAAAACAAATAGTGTTTCCTTATCCTCTAAGAACATACAGCCTAGAAATCGCAATCTTATTGTAAGTGTTGCATATAATAACTAAAAAAACAACCTATAAGTGCTAAAAAAAGCTACATCCGCACTTCCAAAAATTTTCAACACTTTGCAAGTTCATTTACAAACTGAGCAACAAGGCTGTTTTTTACTTACTTTTGTAGTAAAGATTAAAATTGTGGATAAAACAGGACATATCGCATATTGGCTTAGCTCTGCTGCTGAAGATGACAAGTCGGCTGACATCCTGTTCCATGGAGGACAGTTTATGTACAGTCTTTTCACTTGTCATCTAATGCTCGAGAAAGCATGTAAGGCTCATTGGGTTAGGCCCAATGATTCTAATTTTCCTCCTCGCACTCACCATCTCAATCAGATTATCCAACAAACTGACCTGATTGTCCCCGAAGAATATCTGGAAGAACTATCGGTAATGAATGCTTGGAATATTGAGGGACGCTACCCTGATTTTCTTCATGCCTTTAGGTCTAAATGCACCTTTTCATACACAAAATCAAGAATTGAAAAAGCAAAAGAAATCTATCAATGGTTACTAAAGCAGATGCAATAAATACAGCCAAAAGTTTCCTTTCCGATTTGGGTTTGATGGGTTATAAACCCGATAAAGCGATCTTGTTTGGTTCAATGGTAAAAGGGATTCAACACAACGACTCAGACATCGACCTGGCGGTTTGGGATGCTCGGTTCACCGGATGCCTTTCTGTTGATTACGAACCTATCCGACGTCTTCTCAGTCGTTATTATCTGATTGAATTGCACACATTCAACACCAATGCAACCGAGGACACAAACCCATTCATCACCATTATTTTAAAAGAAGGTGAATCTATCCTGGAAACTGGGGCATAGTTTCGAATCCGATTTTTTTCTCCCTTGTCAACGTAACCTGTCGCCCATTCACAACTTCACAAACCTGGCCGTGATCCTCCCCTGTTTTCCGGTGAAGACGATGGTGTAGAGCCCTGGTATCAGCATTTCAACATCAACAACACCCTCCGAAGTCATTTCACCCTGCTTCACCCACTGCCCCTGTGCATTGCTTATCTGAAACTTGCCGAATCCATGTGGCAACTCAACCCTGATGCTGCGCGTGGCCGGATTGGGATAAACGGCAGTTGAGACTTTGTTTCCTTCCGTGGGAACACTCAGCGAGAGATTAACTCCGAAAAGATCAGGGTTCTGCAAAAATCGCTTTCTCAGGGTGTCTATTCGTTGCTCTAACACACCAAACGACGACATTCCCTCTCCTCCGCGTGCAGTCACCAAAACCAAATCGAGCAATTGAATACCCCCGGCGGGCAATTCCACAGGCCCCATGGTGGCCAGCCCCCTTCTATCACCAGGCTGGTTGCCGGCAATCTCTTCGGTCCATTTCTCAGGACCAAATGGAGGTTCGCAGGCTGTTCCGTACCACAAAGGATCCGATTCATCGGGATACATGTAGCGGCACGAAGGGCCATAAGCACCAGTACCATAATGGCCATGCCCTCCGTATTCAACCATCGAGCCATCGAGCCACATACCCCTCATGTAGTTGTAATAATCAGAAGCGCTGTCGGGGTCGGTCATATAACCCGCGCTGCCGTTGTTGAAATAGATGAAGCGACTCATCCCTATCCGTTCGTTGTCGGGTTTACCATCACCGAAGCCGCAACCATTCAAAGAGTTGTTGCAACCTCCCGGTTCGTTGTCCTCGCCGTCGGGCGGCAATAGCGGGCCTCCTAATATCGTCACACTCTGGGCGGGTGGATTGTCGCCATAGCCGGCAACCAGCTCATCGCCATCCACAGCATCGCCGTTGTAGCCTATCATGCTGCCGCGGGTTACGTCGCATTTCACGAAATCGTCGGTGGACTGACCGATGTCGAAATCGGCAAACAGCCCCAGGTACACCTGGTGGTAGTTGGTCAGGCTTCGGTTGAAGAGTGTGTAGCGAAAGAAAAGAGAATTGGCCAGCGCGCTGTCGGTATCCGAATGAAAAAGATAGACCATGCATTGCACCTCAACGCCAAGAGGAAGACTGTTAGCCGATTCGCGCGAAAGGGTTCTGCTGTCGTTCAAAACGAACCAGATGGCTTCATCGCCGCGCATCAACGGGTAATCACCCTGAAGTGGTTTGTAAATCCCATCGCCATCCACATCAACAAAAGGTGCCAGGTAGCGGTTTTCGCCTTTCAGGGTGTCGCCATGAGCCGGCCAGGTAGCAATCTCTTCGGGCATCTGGTAACCCGGCCACTGGTATTGAGCCAGATGACGTGAAAGAACAGGAGCTTTCAGATGCCAGACTCGATGGTAGCGAAACACATCAGAACTGTCTATGGTCACGGTATCAGCCCTGAGCGACAAGGGACCTGCCCAAAAATCGCTTCCCTTGCGGCGGTACCTCTCGCCTGAGAAATGCAACCGGTTGGACTCATCAAACCCGCCAATCCAGAGCGATTGAGTAAACAAGGTAGCCAAAGAACTGTTATCAGGATAATTGTAGGTGCAGTTCGACCCGGGATCAATCACTTCTCCGGGCAACAAGGGCTGATCGTTGTACATCGAAAACTGTCCGTCGGTTACTGTTACCAAAGCCTTGATTTGCCCCCCTTGCAGCGAATCAACACCCCGATTGGTCAGATGAACCACCAGCAATCCTGTTCCGATACGTCCCGGGCTTCCATTGGCAGGATATTGCCTCACGATGTAACGGAAGCGCACCTCACCGGCCAGACTCATATACCGGTAGGCACTCATATCAACCAGCACCGAACTGTCGGTTTTGTTGGGAAACGGGCAGTTGAAGAGTCGCAGAGGAAGGCCGTCGGGATCGTAATCGTTGGCCAGCAGGTTCACCCATTGTTTCTCGCCAAACTGCATGAAAACGGTATCGTTTACAACCACAGGGGGGTCGTGCTGAGCTTGCGCAACATTAAACACTGCACAGAATACAAAAAAAGCAGCCAGCCAAAACCGTTTGTATTTCATCATCGTAAACTTTCCTTTTTTTATCATCTGATCACCATCACCGATCCATAAACCGGCTGCTGGGCTTCGCGTTGAAGCACCCACACGTAAACCCCTTCAGCGCAGGGCGATCCGCCACAGGTTCCATCCCAGGCCATGCCATTGGCAAGTTCAGCTACCAAAGCGCCAAAACGGTCGAATACCGAAACCGAATAACTTGTTTCGGCCGGAAAAACAGGTTTCCATTCATCGTTTGAACCATTGCCATCGGGCGTAAACACATTGGGAAGAAAAACTGGCGCAACCTGGTTTCTGATTGCCAGGGTATCAGAACCGCTGCACACCCCATTGTAGGCCGTTACCCAATAGGTAGCGGGTTGGCTTATCCATCGTTGCAGCTCCGTAGAACCGTCGTTCCAAAAACAACTGTCCACAACTCCAACCGACAGCAACAGCGACTGCCCTTCAAAAAGCACCGTATCGACACCCAAATCCACTTCGGGAGCGGCTGCCACACTGATCGGCCCAAAAGCTGTATCAACCCTTCCGCAATGCCAAAGCAAGGCCGCGGCGAGGTATTCACCTTCGGTCGCGAAAGCGAAAACCAGCGAATCGCATTCGGTTGTATATTTTTCGAGCTGATTGTGCAAAAAATCGGGAATCCATACCACCGAATCCATGACATAACTGCCTGTCAGGCGAAGACTCACCTCTTGATGCTCGCACAAAGCGCGATTGGAAACCGAAGGACGAGAAAAGATGCTTTGATTGAAGGAAGGAAGCCCCTGTTTGCAACGATTCTCCCCCAAGAAAAGATGGTTGGGGACATAATCGCACGCCGCTCCGCCTCTTTCGGGATGAAGAACACATCCCAACCAGGAAGCATTCACCTGGGCCACGTAGATGCGACCGTCAGGCGCCTCCTGAAGAGCGTAATTATTTCCCAGGCTCACCCTGTATCCAGTCAAAGGGATATCGCTGCGGGGCAGGGTGCCCAGATCGTACTGCATAATGCGGTATTGCTCACCTCCTATACCGGCATACATATAACGGCTGTCGTGCGAAAAAGCAAGTCCATAACAATAGCTGTAGGGCATACTCGCATCAACAGAAAACAGAACAGGCTCACTCAGCTCGCCCCGGGAGTTGTCGAAAAGCATCAACGCCAGATACACATTCCCCGAACGCATTCCCATTGCCATAAAACGACCCGAAGGCGATGCCTTCAGGTAGCCACTCCCGTTCAGATCGTAAGGAAGCAAAAGATCGCTTACAACAGGCTGCGAGGCAACCCCTTCATCAGAAAGCAGAAAGGAATAAAAGCGGTTGTTGGATTGCCTGTGGGCCACAACCCAAACATCGCGGCCGTTGCAGTGGCTCACTGCTGCCAGTCGCTCCGAAGGCCCCTGCATCAAAGGCTGGTTGTGAACCACCACGGCGCCCAAACCTCCCGCGGCATTCATATCAACCACCGAGTAACTCAGCCTCCTGTAAGTATTGGGGGAATTGGTAAACACGTACCACAACCTGGGCGAATCCCCAGGCTCGGGCAAACAAAGCACCGACTGCGTGACATCGGCCTCCCCGCGCAGCGTGTCGCCACCCTCCATCACCACGTTGTTGCGGTTCCATATTTTACGGCCGTTGGAATAAAACAAAAGGTTGCCCTGAATATCGCAAGCTGTGGCACAACCTTCAGGAGCAAACATGGCGCTGTTGACCTGCGCTACAACACCCCCTTGCCGAAAATCGAGCGACAGACTGTCACCAAAATACCATTTCCCGGCCTGCTGCTGACCCATTGCGGCCAGCAGACTCAGCAGAAAAACGATTGTGGCACTCTGTGCTCTCATGAATTCATGGATTAAAATCTATTCTGATTCCCACATCAACACCCAACGAGTGGTTGCGATACTTCAGCCCGCTTTCTCCTCCCGTGTGATTCGACACCCCAAAGGTAGCATTAGGACGGAAGAAAAACCAATACCTCCGATGAAAAAGTGCAGCACCCTCCATCTCCACGCGAAATCCAACATCCATCTGATGCGACATCTCGGCCTTTGCCTCCAAAAGCTGACTCAAAGCCGCGTTAGGGGCTTTCCCTTGGTAACCCACAGGAAGAGAGAGTTGCAAACCAAACCCTGCCCCAACCGACACTCCCCCCTCGCGCAAGCGATAACCAACCATCAATGGGATGCTCAGATAGTCAACAGCCAAAACTCCCGAGTAAGACTGCTTCTTAAAAACTGCTACAAAAGAGCTGTCAACCGAAGCGGGCCACGGCTCCCCATAAAAAGGTGGATCGTAGATATAAATCCAGGTTGTATCATATTTCCAATAACTCAACTGATTGTCAAGGTCGTTGGTGGTGAGGTTAAAATCAACCTTTTGTCCAATCCGCTTCCAGGCAATACCAGTCGCAACATACCAGTTGCCTTTCTGATAACGCAAGCCTGTCCCAACAGAAGGCGCCAACAACCAGCTCCCTTGATCGCGCAACTCCAAATGTCCTGTTGTTCCGGCTTCAAACCCCGAAAACTGTGAAAAGGCAAGACCTGTATAACCCTCGAATCCCAAAACACGGTGCAAAGTCGAATCAACGCTGTCGCCGGTTGGAGGCAAAACCTCAGGTAGCGTGCGCTTTGCCGGTGCTTTTCCAGACTGCAATACCATTTCAATCCGAGTTTCAAGCAAACGCATAGGAGTTATTAGTAAGACCCTGCGCGATCCAAACGAAGGGTTCTCATTCACACGGGCCTGATCGGTTGCAACAAATCCCTGACCGCTTGAAACACCGCCGGGTGAGTGTTTTTCGCTTTGCTGACCAACAGAAGCTGCGGCCACAACATCCCCTCCGTTGTTGTCAGCAGCAATACTTTGATCCAATTGAGAATTGACAGCAACTTGCTCCACCACTTCAGGGGTGAGCAGATTTTTGGTAGCCACAGCCGAGGCTCCATCATCGCCGGGAAGGGCAAGAATGAAAACCAACAACAAAGAAAGCATGGCCACCCCCAGCCCAATTGCCAACTTCAACTTGCGCCAAAGAAGTTGCCTCCTCAGACGCCGCCAGGCAGTTTCGCGAGGCGTGAGTTCGTAACTCCCGGCAGCCTCGCGAAAAAGATCATCTATGTCATCAAACTGTATCATCATCGTGATTTTTTTTCAAAACAACCGACCCGTTTAACCTCTTTCGCAAGGTTGTTCGAGCCTTCAGCAACTGGGTCTTAGAGGTATTCTCGCTAATACCCAGCATTTCACCAACTTCTTTGTGGCTATAACCCTCAATAGCATAAAGGTTGAAAACCACCCGTTGCCCTTCTGGCAACGACTCTACCAGCGCCATCAAATCGGCAACCTCAAGGCGCTGTTCAAACGGGTTGCATACAATGCTCTTCATATCAGGATTGTCGAGCGACACATGCCCTGAGTAGCGCTGCTCCTGACGGAAGATATCCACGGCCACATGCACCATGATCCGTTTCATCCAACCCTCAAACGACCCTTCACCCCGATAGTCGCCAATGCGCTCAAAAACACGCACAAACCCATTAATCATCGCATCTTCGGCTTCAGCCTCGCTGCGTGAGTAGCGACGACACACACCTAGCATAGCATGGCTGTACTTTTCGTACAACCTGCGTTGTGCTATGAGTTTGCCTCGTTTGCAACCCAGAATAAGGTCATCGGGCTCAGTCATGAGTTCAGGAGCTTTTCAATGATTAGGACGGATGAAGAATAAAAATAGTTGCTGCGAATGATCTACAACCATAAAAAAAAAGAATCCAATTAATTCAACAATGCAAATCTCCCCAAACACATCTGCATAGCAACCAGGAGCTTCTACACACATCATGGTGCAACATGTTAACGATGCACCATGACGAATGCTCTGCAAAACAACTGCTTTATAAAACCCGACCTATAGTTCAGGCCTTATCTTCTGATTTCTCGCTTATTGAACAATTACCTTGCGCGTAACTGGCCTGCCATTGCAGTGCAGACTGCATAAATACAGCCCTGGTGAAATCCCGCTAACATCCAACAGGAAAGTACTCTCACCCGATTGAAACTGAAGATACTCCTGCTTAACGACTTTTCCTGACAAATCGCGAAGATCAATCTGGCACCTGTTGTTGGTGGCTGACTGTATAAGAAAGTGAAGCTGGCCGTGAGCCGGATTCTCCATCAAACGGAATGAAACAGATGTTTCAACTTCCTCGATGGCATCAAAGAAATCAGAATATTCGAATCCAATATTGTTTAGATAGTAATAATTCACCGGCAATCCGGGATCGTTATTGGTACGAATATCTGTAATAGAGGTGATCAGATTATACTCCAAAAAACCAGCCTTATGAGCAACCGGCGACACGCAACCGAAGAAATTCGCTCCATAGGTAGCGGTTGAATTGGTAAAGTTCTTCACAATGGATGTAGCACCATAGGCCACGCTGAACGCCCACCCTTTTAGATCGGGATAGAGGTTGATCTCTTCGCCGAAGAACACCCTGTCGGTATCGGTCCACATGCAAAACACAGCCTCGCCATCGGCGGTGCGACTGGCCTGCAACCGGTGGTTCCAGCCAATGTCGTCGCCAGCGTACCAGCCTCCATTACCCGCTTCAACATTGCGGGTTTCGAGGGTATCAATATACCTCACAAGCCACTCTTCCCCTTGAGCGACATTGTAAAACTCGAAAATGCTCCCTTTTTCAAATTCATAAGTGAACCCGATTGAATCGGGGTGATCGCTTGCCAAACCCTGGCAAAGTGCCATGATGTGAAGATTACCATTCATATCCACTACCATATCCGACTCGGCAAACCAAGGCTTGAACACCGGCTGGGGGTTGTTCCATGGGGCAGCAGTGGGCCACAACCAGGCCCATTTTCCGTTGGGCAATTGCCCCATGCCAATCAGCACCTGATTGCTTGTGAGATCGAGCATCTCCATCAATTGCCAGGATACTCCCTGATCGGTGCTTTTAAAAAGGATGGGCTGGTAGCCGGTCAGATCGTCGAGCAGGGCGCGGCTGTCGGAGCCGATAAACATGGCATACCCCACCGATCCGTCGGGAGAGAAAGCTACAACCGGCGAAGGAAGAAACTCCAGTTGCTGACTGGAGGGAGCTCTGAAAAAGGGAACGGGCAGATGGATCGTGTCCCAATCGAAACGGTCGTTGGCAGCATCGTAAACCCCGCGATGTACCATAGGTATGCACTCCGTTCTGTCGGTATTGTAATCAACCGAAACACCAAAAGCCAGCCCCCCATCCACGGTGATGAGACTCATGAGGGTATTGTTTTCATAGGTCAACCCATTTGTTTGGTGATGAAGCCCCGCATCGTCCCAGTGCGTTGAAGCATAGGTGGTCCCCTGCCATGCCGTACCATCGTTGATGGAACTGGCAACCAGCTTCGAGGCGGCATCGGGACTCGAGTTCCCTTCAGGGTTGTAAACCGCCACCGATGGATATCTATTGTTTCCTTCAAGAACAGGAACGGTAACCGAACCTGTAAACGATGTTCCGAAATCGGTTGAAACAGCAGTGCAAATCTCGTTACCACTCCCCAACTCGTTGGGGTTTCCACGAAAAGCAAACACGATGGCGTTCAACTCCTCGTTGTAGGTAAGGCAATGCTGGCCAGGGTAAAGTACACTGAACACATTCACCGACGAAAACATCGGCACAGGCACGATGTCGGAAACCCCCGACGGGAAGAGCGGTTGCGTGGGCAACTGAACAGGGTTTAAAGGAATTGGCTCCATGGCAGAAACTCCTGCCGAAGGCAAGGCTCCGGAGTTGCGAACCATGCGTGAAACCGGCTGACCGGCAAGGGTGAATCCCAAAAGGGATGCAACAACAAACAAACAAACTCTTTTCATTTTTTTTAGATTTGGAGGACAGCAAAACAAAAAAGTCCCGCCATCGGATTGGCGGGACTAAAGTAATCATAAGATCACTTAAAAGCAAATTATTTTATCACAACACGTTTAGTGGTCCTCTGACCATCGGCCACGATGCTGTAGAAATAAACTCCCGATTGCCAGTTGGCAACATTTACAGGGTAACTGTTTGCACCAGCATTGGCATTCACCTGGCTTTGGTAAACGCGTTGGCCTAACAGGTTGGTAAATTCAACAGACAGGGTTGAGGCTTTAGTGACATTAACATCAATATTCACCTGGTTGGCAGCAGGATTTGGGCGTGCATTAAGCGAATTAACTGATAGCGAACGCTCCTCAACACCTACACCAAAGGGGAACCCGTCAAAAACGATCCCTTTCAGGTAGCTGTGAAACACCGGCTGACCAGGATCGTTGGAGGTGCGGATATCCGACTTTGAAACAGGCACTTCATACCTGTGATCACCCAAATCAATGGCAGTACCCGAAACAAACATGAAATAATTCTCACCATAGGTGGCTCCTTGGTTGGTAAAATCGATCACATCGGAGAACAAACCTTCGTCAACAATATGAGCCCAGCCTCTGACATCGGGATAGAGGTTGATGGTTTCACCAAAAAACTCGCTGTCGGTGTCGCTCCACATAGCAAATACAGCTTTCCCATCGGCAGTGCGGCTGGCCTGTACACGGTGATCCCAACCAATAGCATCCGATCCGGCTCCATAGCCCGACTCTTCGGCAGCTACATCCTTGGTTTCGAGGGTATCAATATAGCGAACGTACCACTCATCGCCCTGATTGACATTGTATATTTCAAACATAATTCCCTTTTCCTCCGAGAAGGTATATCCTAAAGAATCCGGATGATCAGAGAAAGTACCCTTTATCAATGCCATGATATGAACGTCGCCGTTATAATCAACGGTCAGATCGGCATCAGCAAACCAAGGTTTGTAGATTTGTTCGGTTGCCGACCATGTGCGCGACATTGGCCAAATCCTATCCCAAAAACCACTTGGAAGCAATCCTTGTCCAACGAGTACCGGGTTGTTTTTCAGATCGAGCATAGCCATCTTCTCCCAGGTAGCCCCTTCATCTACGGTTTTATAGATTATTGGTTGGTAACTGGTTAAATCGGCCTCATCAGCGCGGTTATCAGAGCCAATAAACATGGCATATCCAGCGGTTCCATCAGGAGAAAAAGCGATGGTAGGACGGGTAGCAAAATTGTAGGTAGCGTCGCTGGTTGTAAAGTAATAGGGTTTGGTGAGGCGGGTGGTGTCCCATTTGAAACCGTTTGAAGCAGCATCAAAAGTTCCACGATAGATGTAAGGAATGCAGTCGGTTCCACCCACAACATAGTCAACCGATGCACCATGAGCAAAACCGCCGGGGGTTGTACAGAGGCTGTACATCAAATCGTTACCCAGCACACTGTTCATCAATTCGTTGTACAGACCGGTGTTTGTCCAGTTGTTGGTAGCGAAGTTGGTTCCAATCCAGTTCGTTCCATCGGTAACCGGAGCAGCGATAACCTTGAAGGCATTAGCGGGATCGGTGTTACCAGTTGGGTTGTAAATTGTTCCTGAAGGGTAACGGTTGTTTCCCTGGTTGGGCGAAGCGGCCGAACCTGCAGTAAAAGTAGTTCCACCATCGGTTGAAATGGCAGCGCAAATATCGTTACCAGTGGCTACTACACCCGTGTGACCACGAAAAGCAAACATCAGGGCATCAATATCCTGGTTGTAGCTCATACAAGTCTGCTCAGAGTAAAGGATGCCATAAACGTTCAGCGACGAAAACATATCAACAGGTTCAACATCGTTGGTTGCTTTAGGAGTAACAGGCTTCTGGTAAGGCTTTGGAGCAGCCGTTGAGGGCAAAGCATCCATTACCAGACCTTGTTTAAGTTCTTTTTGAACTGTGTTTTCAGATTTTCTTGATGCGGTTTGAGCCGTTAGCGTTCCTGCCAACATCACAACCGCGAGGAGAATGGAAAGATGTTTCATAAACAATAGGATTTTTATAGATTTATAAGAAAAAGCCCCACCTCAACATACGGTGGGGCTTCATCAATTGGTTACTTGTATTGTGAAAAATTATCTAACAACAACTTTGTTGGTCGATTTTTTACCATCAACCACAACGCTGTAGAAATAGATGCCAGCCTGCATGTTAGCAACATTCACATTCAGGGTATTCAAACCAGCATTGGCTTTGGTAGTGTTGCTATAAACACTCTGACCCAAAATGTTTGTCATTTCAACTGTCATATCAGCGGCTTTGTTCAAAGTCACATCAATGGTGAGGGTTTCAGAAACGGGGTTGGGGTAAGCTTCGATCTCTTTTACGTTGGCTACTTGCTCAACACCTACACCGTAAATGAAATCAGCAGGTTCAAAGATGATGCCGGTACCTTTCAGGCCACCTTTCAGGTAATCGTGATAAACAGGTTGACCCGGATCGTTGGTTGTACGGATATCTGATTTGGTTACAGGAACTTCCCAAGTACCAGCACCGTGATCGATACAGGTTGGCGACACAAACATGAAGTAGTTCTCTCCATAAGTAGCACCTTGGTTGGTAAAGTCTTTAACATCAGTAAACAGTCCGTTAACAACATCATGACCCCAGCCGCGAACGTCGGGATAGAGGTTGATTTCTTCACCGAAGAACAGGAAGTCGGTATCAGTCCAGATAGCAAACACAGCTTTTCCATCAGCACTGCGGCTGGCCTGGAGGCGCATATCCCAACCAACAGCGTCATCACCGGCACCATAGCCAGATTCTTCGGCAGCCACGTCGCGGGTATCGAGCGTATCAATGTAACGTACATACCAATCGTTACCTTGTCCGACGTTGTAGATTTCAAATAAGGCTCCCTTGTCATAGGTAAAAGTATAGCCTAACGAATCGGGATGATCAGAATAGGTTCCCTGACAGAGAGCAAAAATATGAAGATCACCGTTGTAGTCAACTACGATGTCAGCTTCAGCAAACCAAGGTTTGTAAATTTGCTCAGCAGCAGTCCAGGTGCGGCGGAGAGGCCACACGCGTTCCCACAATCCATTGGTCATCAGACCCATACCAATCATTTCGGGACGGTTCTTCAGATCGAGCATATCCATCAATTCCCAGGTTGTACCCATATCGGTGGTTTTGTAGATGATGGGCTGGTAACCAGTCAGGTCATCGCCAGCAGCGCGTGAATCTGAACCAGTGAACATAGCATAACCTACACTTCCGTCAGGAGCAAAAGCTACATTGCCGAAGGTAGAAAAATTATAAGTGCCATCACTAGTGGTAAAATACCAAGGAACTTCAAATTCTTGATCAGTCCATTTGAACCCCCCGGCAGCAGCGTCGAATGTTCCTCTAAAGATAAATCCTTTGCCGTAAGTATATGTTGATGTGTACTCAACAGCAACTGTGTGAGCATAGCCATTAGCGTCAACATCAAGGCCGCCACGAATCAGCATATCACCAGCGGTGCTGGCAGCACGGAATTCGTGATAGGGAGCAGAGTTAGCCCAGTTGTTAGTAGCAAAGTTGTTACCAAGCCAGCCTGATCCGCCAGTTATAGGAGCGTGCATTACTATAAAGGCATTAGCAGGATCGGTGTTACCGGCAGGATTGTAAATGGCTCCTGAAGGATACCTGTTGTTACCTTCTGAGGGAGGATCAGCACTAACTGCTGAAGAGAAAGTAGCACCCTTATCAGTAGAAACAGCAGTACAAATAGTATTACCTGTACCAAGAACACCAGTGTGTCCACGAGCGGTAAACATGATAGCATCAATGTCCTCATTATAGGTAATACATGTCTGCTGTTGAACAAGCAGAGTGTACACATTTAGGGAAGAGAAAAGATCAATGGGCTCTACATCTGTAACGCCTTTGGGTGTGTAGGGACTTTGGTACTGTAAAGGGTTTGCCATGGGGGCAGCATCCTGTACCGATACAGCCTGCATCCGTTTGCGGGCTGAGTTTTCAATCTGATTTGCGGCATTTTGGGCCATTGTGATTGTGCCGAGGCCCATTGCCAAACCTAAGAGTAAGAGTTTTCTCATCTTTGTGGGTTTTAGGGTTTAACATGAATTTAATAACACATTGTCTGAAAAGTCAAATATAGAACAATTTTTCAATGCAGCCAAGAACCCCAAAAAAAAATCTGTTCAGAATTTTTAATTCAACACATCAACAACACATTTTCAGTTGCTTACAAGTAAAACGAATTCTCAAGTCCTTACAAATTCCTAACTGTTTTTGTTGCGGTTTGCAAATCGTCACTAAAAAAGAAAGCGGGAAACCCCTTACGGGTTTCCCGCCAAAAAAGCACCAAAAGGCGCCTAATCAATTATTTTACAACGAGTTTACGTGTAACGCGGTTTTCTCCGGCCACAACGCTGTAGAAATAAACTCCGGCCTTCAAGTTGTTGAGTTCGGCAGTGAAGGTGTGCGAACCAGCAGCAACGGGCTGATTAACCACATCCAAAACCTTTTGACCCATCAGGTTGGTGATTTCGATAGCAACCGAAGAGGCAGCAGCCAAATCGATGGTAAATTTCACATGGCCGGTTGTGGGATTGGGGAATGCTTCTACTTTGTTAACAACACCCGAAACAGCTTCAATGCCAACGGGGAAATCACTCAGATTGAATTTAATATCAGTCAGGAATGAATAGAACACGGGCAAACCGGGATCGTTGGAGGTGCGGATGTCGGTAATGGTGTAAGGAATCTGCCAGGTATTGGCATCGGGGTTCATCACCACTTCTGAAGCGTAGTTGTAGAAAGCTTCACCGTAAACATTTGATCCGCGTGTGAAGTTTTTCACTTCAGCTACACCATAATCAAGGTGACGGGCAAAACCAAGCACATCGGGATAGAGGTTGAACTCGGTTCCGAAGAATTCGGTATCGGTATCAGTCCAGGTAGCAAAAACCACTTTGCCATCGGCAGAACGGCTGGCCTGAATGCGATGACCCCAAGCCAAAGCATCGTCGCCGGTTCCGTATCCGCTCTCTTCTTTGGGAACATCGCGGGTTTCGAGGGTATCGATGTAATGAACTGTCCAGCTGTTACCCTGGTTTTCATTATAGAGTTCAAAGATGGCTCCTTTTTCATATTCATAAACATAACCGATTGAATCGATATGATCTGAATAGGCACCTTCGGCAAGTGTGAAAATATGGAGGTTGCCATTGGCATCAACCACACCATCGGTCTCGGTGAACAAAGGTTTTACAGTACCACCAACATAATACTCACGACGCAGCGGGAACAGGTAAGGTTCCATCTCGGGATGGTTCACCAGGTTGATGTAATCCATCAACTCCCAGGTGGCACCACCATCGGTCGATTTGTAAACAATGGGCTGGTAAGAACTGCGATCAGCACCAGCGCGGGCATCTGAACCAACAAAGAAAACGTAGCCAACCGAACCATCGGGCGACCAGGCAGTGTTCATCTGGGTATAGCTCAGGTAATGACCACCGTCGCTACCGGCAACAGTTTCGGGATGAAGCGTTTGGCTGGTCCACTCGAACTTGTTGGTAGTTGAATTGAAGGTTCCTTTGTAAACGTAGCCATCGTAAGTGAGGGGGCCACTGGTTCCGGTATATTGCAAACCGGTGTGGTGCACGATGCCGTTTCCGTCGATGGTCATCCCATTGCGTGAAAGCAAATCGCCACCAGCAGGAGTGGTCACTGTTTGTTCATCGCTGTTGGCACCACCAAAAGTGGTACTTGCGAAATAGTTGCCTTCCCATGCGCTGGTGGTATAGGGACCGGCCATTACATGAAAAGCATTCTGAGGATCGGTGTTTCCTGTGGGGTTGTAAATCACTCCACTGGGATAACGGTGGTTTTTGCCACCAGTTGCAGGTATCGAAACTTTCGAGGAGAAAGAGTTGCCACCATCAGTAGAAGTGGAAGCAATCAGGTCGTTACCTGTACCAATTACATTGGTATGACCGCGGTGGGTCATGGTGATCAGGTTCAGATCGGGGTTGTAGGCCACGCAGGTCTGCTCCTCAACCAAAACCGAGTAGATATTCAGCGAGCTCGAGATAGTAACTTTGTCAACCTCGAAAGCTGCTTTAGGAAGTACAGGACGAACCGGTTTTACCGGGGTTCCCAGAACTACGGCATCCTGTTGTGCACGCGGACTTTGCTGCATGCGATTGGTCGCCTGGGTGAGACGTGACTGGCTGAAACCAGATACACCGATTCCCAAAACGAGACCCATGAGTAGGACTCTTTTCATTTTTACGTAAGATTAAATTAGACAATAGGTTTCCTCAATGCGCCGGTTAGAGCGCGCGCTTCATCCCTGAAGCTGTCTGCAAAAATAACGATATTTCGACACAAACCAAGAAACCCGGAGAAGTTTTGGGTTCTTCTTCCGGGCTTCCTGAGCGGGAAACCTTCCTGAATCAATGACTATTAATCTGTAAATGAATGAAAAGAGTCCTGAATTAGCCTGATGAAATATTAAGGTAATCCCAAAGGAATTTGTTTAATCAACCACCACTTTTCGAACCACCGACTGCCCTTCCACATCGATTCTGAGGAAATAGATCCCCTGATGCAAAGAGCTCACATTGAAGCTAAAATGGGTTGTCGAAGAACCAGCATTCCCCTTTTCCATAGTTGCAACCCTTGCGCCGGTCAGGTCGTAAAGGTGAGCCACAACATCTTGCTGACCCAATCCGGATAGAGTGACATTTAACTCATCGTTGGCCGGATTAGGGAATACATTGATATTGAAGGAGACCGGGGTATATTCCGATGCTCCATCAATGATGAAGTCTGCATCAGCGAAAGAAATTCCTTGCACAAATCTGTGGAAAACAGGAAGATCAGGATCGTTGTTGGTATGAATATCGGTTGTGGTAATGGGGATCATAAATCCATCGTCGGTTTTCTTAACAACTGGCGACATGAAATGGAAGAAATTATCGCCCCATACTTCTGAACCACCTGTAAAGTCAACAACTTCTGTGTAGCGGTTGTGTTCAGTATCACGCGCCCAACCAAACAGGTCGGGGTAGAGATTGGTTTCAACACCAAAAAACTCCTTGTCGGAATCGGTCCAGGTGGCAAAAACAACCTTTCCGTCTTCTGAGAGACCGGCTTGCAAACGGTGATCCCATCCCACTGCATCGTCACCTACACCATAACCCGACTCTTCGGCTTTCACATAATCGGTCTGCAGCGTATCGATGTATTGGATTAACCAATCGTTGCCTTGCCCTGCATTGAAGAGTTCAAAAACAGTTCCCATATCGGCCGTGTAAACATAGCCCAACGAATCGGGATGATCGGATGAAGCTCCTTTGCACAACATGAAGATGTGAGCATTGCCATCGGCATCCACTACCAGGTCGGTTTCGCTAACCGAGGGTTTCACGATCGAGAAGTCGCGTTTCAATCCAGGTAAATACTCAACCAAAGCCGGGTGGTTCTTCAAATTAAGATAATCCATGATTTCCCAGGTGAGCCCTCTGTCGGTACTTTTATAAACAATCGGTTGATAAGCACACAAATCGTCACCACTGCGGGCGTCAGCTCCCACGAAGGTCACATAACCAATTTGCCCGTCGGGAGAGAAGGCAACGTTGATATCGGAGGCTGCCAGATCCCAGGTCTGATCGCTTGCATGATTGACCTCTGGAGCAAGCGTTTGCTCCGACCACTCAAATTGATTGGTAGTGGCATTAAACACACCCCGCATCACGATTCCCTGCCCAAAAGTTACGTAGCTCTGACTGTTGGTGGAGTAAGCCATCCCACAGATGTGAGCAATGCCATCAGCATCAACAGAAAGGCCATGTCGCACAATGAGGTCGTGGCCGGTGGTGTTGTTCACCATCTTCTCATCGGCATACAGGTTGCCAAAGGTATTGCTTCCCAGGTAGGTTTTCGACCAGTTGTTGCTTTCGGTGCGTGGCCCGACCATTAATCGGAAAGCATTTGCCAAATCAGTGTTACCCGACGGGTTGTAGATAATTCCGCTGGGATACCTCCTCAATATGGATGCATCGGGAAGGGAAATTTCAGAAGTAAAAGAAACACCATCATCTGTTGAAACCGACGACACCAACTCATTTCCAGTAGCTATTACACCGGTATTACCTCGGTTTGTAAACATGAGGGCATCAAGCTCGGGGTTGTAAATAAGGCAATGTTGCTGTGCAACCAAAACCGAAAAAATGTTAATAGAAGAGGAGATATCTGTAAGTGAAATATCAGCCCTCACTCCGTCAGGTTTTAAACCGGTCCACTCCTTGGGAGTAGCGTCGGTACGTTCCACCTTTCGATCGATCACTTTATTACGATCTGTTTTTACAGCCGTTTGAGCACTAACACTAAGCACCAGGCACGACGAAGCCAATAAAGAAAGTAAATACTTCTTCATAACAATAGATTATTTAAAAAAATTAATAATACACCGGATGATCCGGATAAATGTGTTCAATTACAAAGGAATAACTTAACCATCAATGAATTGCGATGCGGCAGTATAACACCATGACGTTTTTGCAATCGCTGCAAAACATCCGAAAATCAACAATAAAATAATGGTTACTTGTGAATCACGGAAAACGCCATTGAATCAGCTAACAATAAAAATTCAGACAACAGTGTTATCAAATTCATTGTTATACCCCGTGGAGTACACGGTTCATGCAAGCTCCGTCCCCGGCTATCCAATCGTTTGACGATTCCTTTCACCGGGTGCACCCTCAAAGATGCAATTAGGTTATTCCTAATTCATCAGACGAACAACAGCAGCTAAAAGTTGCCGCCAGTTTTAAAAATAATCGAAAAAAAAGACAATATTAACCTTAATTAACCTTTCAAACCGGCAACCACCAACAAACATTCTTTCAATCAATTACATGCACATCAATAGATGTATTGACGTTTCAAATATACCGCGTCTTAGTGAAAATGCGAAGCATTTGGGCCTTATAAGTGCCGATCCTTCGGTATTAGAGGCGGTTAATCCCGAATCGTTTCACTCTCGGGACGAAGATCGTACCGAGCCACCAGACGCAAGCTATTTTCGCAACTAGCGCAGCGATCTCATGCACGCCCGAAATAATTATCGTGTGCATAAAATCAAGTTGATTCGGTATAGCATTAAACCGTTTCAATTACAACCTGGCTAACTCATTTTTCAATAATCCATGAATGAAATGACCTACTGTGATTCACCCGCCAGTAGAAATTCAAAGAAATAGTCCATTAGCATCGGGGAATAAGCAACCATGAATCCATGATCACCGTTTTGCAACCAAACCAGGTCATCGGCAAACGATCCCAAGGCCTGCTCTGTTTGTCAGACCAAACAATCCATCTTTAAACCCTGTATTACAGCAGGATGATTCCTGAAAGCTGGCATCGAAACTGTTTTGGAAGATTCAGGACGAAGAAACAGCTTTCCGAAGCTTCACTAAATTACGACAGAACGTCGCAAGCGGTTCTCGGCCTCAAACGATATTCGGTAAGTAACATGTTTTTTTGCATAAACCGAACCGGTTGCCACTTGCAGAGCTTGCATTTTGGGGTTGAAATCGCCCACCCAACTCAACTCCAGTTCTTTCAGCCAGGGCTTTTTTAGAATAGCCTGATGCAGGTGGTAAATTATGCCGGCATCAATACCAAAACGCTGGTACTGCGGTACAATTCCCATGATTATCATTCTGCCGCGGCTGTAGCGGTGCAGTTTCACCCCTGCCAGAAGTCGCAATTTGTTGAAGAGATTCAGCTTCCCTTTAAAAGGTTTAACGATTTGGTTGATATCAGGGAAAATAATCTCGAAACCAATTGGTTCGTTGTCGTGGTAGGCAAACCAAATCAATTCAGGATCAATAATGGATTTGGCACTGTGAAAAGTCTTTCGGAGGTTCTCAATTTCAATAGGGGTAAAATTCTCATGAAATTGCCAGGCCTGATCATACACCCTCTTAAAATCGGAGAGGAAACCGTCTGCCTCCTTGAAGTTAAAGTGGCGGTAGGTAAATTGTTTCTTTTTTAAAACCCATTCAGCGATCTTCATGAATCGCCCCGGGATAGGAACCGTGAGGTCGAGGTGGTTGGTAATTTGCTCGAAATACACCTGGAAACCATAACTTTCAAACAAAGCGCGGTAATAAGGTTTGTGGTAAGGCATACCATACCCCGGGTGGGTAAACCCATCAACCAGAAGGCCCCAGTAATTGTCGTTTTCGCCAAAATTGACTGGTCCATCCATAGCCTTCATCCCTTGATTTATAAGCCATTTACGACAAGCATCGAATAGTATAAAAGCAGCTTCATGGTTATCGACACACTCAAAAAAGCCCATTCCTCCTGTAGGCACCTCATAGCCAAAGGCCTTATTGCGATTCACAAAGGCTGCTACACGACCTATGATTTCATCATCGCGACGTAAAATCCAACGGATAGCCGAACCATGTTGAAAAAAGGTATTTTCGGAGGGGTTAAAGATTGCATTTATTTCGGCATCAAAGGTGCATACCCAGTGAGGATCATCTTTGTAAATATTTCTGGCTACATCAAGAAACTGGCTTTCCTGCTGTTGGCTTCTAACTTCGATTAATTCCATATTAAACAGCATAGTGGATGGCAAAAATAACCCATTTCATGAATCCCTGCAAACCTTGACTGGCAGACATAAGAAGAGGGGGATCCGCTATGCGGATCCCCCTGCTTTTCAAACAGAATGCGCTTAGCGGGCGTAACGATACGATTTACCCGGATAGATAGCCATGCTTCCCAATGCCTCTTCGATGCGAAGCAATTGGTTGTATTTAGCAATACGATCTGTACGGCTTGCTGATCCTGTTTTGATCAGACCGGTGTTAAGTGCAACAGCCAGATCGGCAATGGTAGTATCTTCAGTTTCACCCGAACGGTGACTCATCACGGCAGTATAGCCAGCCCTGTAGGCCATGTTCACGGCATTGATGGTTTCAGTGAGAGAGCCAATCTGGTTCACTTTAACCAAAATCGAGTTGGCCACTCCTTTTTCGATTCCTTGCGAGAGACGATTTACATTGGTTACAAACAAGTCGTCGCCAACCAGTTGAATCTTTCCGGCCATAATATCGGTCATGTATTTCCAGCCAGCCCAGTCGTCTTCGGCCATACCGTCTTCGATAGAAATAATAGGATATTTGTCGGTCCACGATTTCCAGAAATCGGCCATTTGAGTAGGGGTCAACTTCTCGCCGGTGGATTTTTTGAAGTGGTACATATTTTCCTCGGTGATGAAGTATTCTGAGGAAGCTGGATCGAGAGCCAGGAAAACATCCTCACCCGGGCGATACCCTGCCAATTCGATAGCTTGAAGAATAACCTGAATTGCCTCTTCATTTGATTTGAGGTTGGGGGCAAAACCACCTTCATCGCCTACATTGGTTGAATAACCAGCTTTCTTAAGAACTTTTGCAAGATTATGAAAAACCTCGGCGCCCATTTGCAATGCTTTGGCAAAAGTTGGGGCACCAACTGGCATGATCATAAATTCCTGAAAATCGACGGAATTATCGGCATGTGAACCACCGTTGATGATATTCATCATGGGGATGGGAAGGGTGTTGGCATTCACTCCACCCACGTAACGATAGAGAGGCTGACCCGATTCCTGGGCAGCAGCTTTAGCACAAGCCAGTGAAACACCCAGGATAGCATTTGCGCCAAGATTCCCTTTGTTAGGAGTACCATCCAATTCGATCATCCGGGCATCAATTTCGTTCTGTTCCTGAACAAAATACCCTTTCAACTCCTCGTTAATCACAGTATTGACATTCTGAACTGCTTTCAGAACGCCTTTACCGAGGAAAGCACCTTTGTCGCCATCGCGCAACTCCACGGCTTCATGAACGCCGGTGGAGGCGCCTGAAGGAACTGCAGCACGACCCAGAACGCCGTTTTCTGTTATTACATCAACCTCGACGGTTGGATTGCCACGCGAATCAAGGATCTGGCGGGCACGAACATCAATTATCTGACTCATTGTATTTTAGGGTTATAAGATTAAACAAGAAAAGGATAAAACAGCGAAGCCATCTCATCCTTTTCAATGAACTTTAAAACAATTCAGTTTTATTCATCCTTAGCGGCATCAGTTGCTGGAGCAGCGTCGGCTTTTTTGCGGCTACGGCGTGTGCGGGTAGTGCGGGTGGTTTTGGTTTCCTGCGAACCCAGCATGAGTTCGTTGAAATCGACCAACTCCATGATACACATTTCGGCTGCATCGCCAAGTCGGTTACCGGTTTTGAGGATACGGGTATATCCGCCCGGGCGATTAGCAATCTTCACACTGATGGTGCGGAAGAGCTCGTTAACAGCTTCTTTGCTACCGAGGTAGCTGTAAACCATACGGCGGTTGTGCATCGAATCCTCTTTGCCACGAGTGATGAGAGGCTCAACGTACTTGCGAAGCTCTTTGGCTTTAGCTACGGTGGTGGTGATCCTTTTAGCAAGAATCAGCGAGGAGGCCATATTGGACAGCATCGCTTTGCGGTGCGTGCTGGTTCTTCCTAAATGGTTGACTTTCTTACCGTGTCTCATTTTTATTAATCCTTATCTAATTTATATTTTTCAACTTTCATCCCAAACTCGAGTCCTTTGTTATCAACGAGTTCTTCAAGCTCGGTGAGCGACTTTTTTCCGAAGTTGCGGAATTTGAGCAAATCGCTCTTATTGTATGAAACCAAGTCGCCCAGCGTCTCCACGTCGGCAGCTTTCAGGCAGTTTAGAGCCCTGACACTGAGATCAAGATCAACCAGTTTGGTTTTCAACAATTGGCGCACATGCAACGAACCCTCATCAAGGTCATCATTGGTCACTTTTACTTCAAGATCCATCGTGATTTTATCATCACTAAACAGCATGAAGTGGTGAATCAGAATCTTGGCAGAATCTTTAAGGGCATCTTTGGGTGAGATGGAACCATCGGTAACGATTTCAAGAATCAGTTTTTCGTAGTCGGTTTTTTGTTCGACGCGGAAATTTTCGACGGTATATTTCACGTTTTTAACGGGTGTGTGGATAGAGTCCATGGCAATGGTGCCGATAGGGGCATTCAAAGCTTTGTTCTCTTCAGCCGGCACATATCCCCTGCCCTTTTCGATAGTCAGCTCAAGGGAGAGCTTGACCGAGCGTTCCATATTACAGATAACAACTCCCGGGTTCAGAACCTGAAAGGCTGATAGGAATTTGTTAATATTTCCGGCTGTAAACTGATCCTGATCGCCGATTACCACGTGAACCTTTTCACTGGTTTCAGATTCTACAAGGCGTTTAAAGCGGATTTGTTTAAGGTTGAGGATAATGTCGGTAACATCTTCCACAACGCCTTTGATCGAGGAAAACTCATGATCAACACCATCAATACGCACCGATGTGATGGCATATCCTTCGAGCGAACTCAGAAGGATACGGCGCAGTGCATTTCCGATAGTGATTCCAAATCCGGGTTCGAGCGGACGAAACTCAAAGATTCCCTTGTTGTCGTCGGCATGAACCATGATCACTTTATCCGGTTTTTGAAAAGTCAGAAGAGCCATATACTGGTTGTTATCTAATTAAACAGATCAAACAAAAGATTACTTAGAGTACAACTCAACAATGAGCTGTTCCCTGATATTCTCGGGAATCTCTTCACGAGGGGGGAGGTTCATAAATTTACCGGTCATCATGGTGTTGTCCCATTCCAGCCAACTGAATTGTTGACCACGTCCGGCCAGTGAATCTGTAATTGCTTCGAGCGATTTCGATTTTTCTCTAACAGCGATGATGTCGCCGGGACGGAGGCGGTAAGAGGGGATGTTAACCACTCTTCCGTTCACTGTGATGTGACGGTGTCCGACCAACTGACGTGCAGCACTGCGAGTCGGGGCAATACCAAGACGGTAAACCACATTGTCGAGGCGGGCCTCAATATACTGAAGCAAAACTTCACCGGTAATACCATGAGCTTTGGCAGCTTTTTCAAAGAGGTTTCTGAACTGGCGCTCAAGAATACCGTAGGTATATTTTGCTTTCTGCTTCTCAGCAAGCTGAATACCGTATTCACTCTGCTTGTTCCGGCGTTTCGAGTTGCCATGCATTCCCGGAGGGAAATTCTTTTTCTCGAAATATTTATCGGGTCCGTAAATCGGGTCTTTAAAACGTCGTGCAATTTTTGTCTTAGGACCAATGTATCTTGCCATAACGAAATTGTTGAATTGGGTTTATTGCTATTCCCTTGATTATTAACTCAAATAATTATACTCTGCGGCGTTTGGGAGGACGGCAACCGTTATGAGGCAAAGGTGTAACATCTTTGATCTCAGTCACTTCAATTCCTGCACCGTGCAGGGTACGGATGGCTGACTCACGGCCAGAGCCAGGGCCTTTTACAAACACTTTAACTTTGCGAAGACCAAGGTCGTAAGCAACTTTGGCACAATCGGTAGTTGCCATCTGGGCAGCGTAAGGGGTATTCTTCTTAGAGCCCCTGAAGCCCATTTTTCCAGCCGAGGCCCATGAAATTACCTGCCCGGCATTGTTGGTAAGGGTAACGATAATGTTGTTGAAAGAAGCACTAACATAAGCCCTTCCGGTGGCTTCCACCTTCACGACCCTTTTTTTAGTGCTCTTTGCAGATTTCTGACTTTTAGCCATCTCTGATTATCCTTTGTAATTATTATTATAATTCTTACACATTAGCCCTTAGCAGCCTTTTTCTTGTTGGCCACAGTTTTCTTCTTACCCTTACGGGTACGGGCATTATTCTTAGTACTTTGTCCGCGCAATGGCAAGCCAATGCGGTGACGCACTCCGCGATAGCAACCAATATCCATCAGTCGCTTGATGTTCATCTGGGTCTCTGAACGAAGAGCCCCTTCAACTTTGTATTTTTCGTTGATGACATTACGGATGGCGGTCTGCTCATCGTCATTCCAGTCCTGAACTTTTTTATTCTTATCGATTCCTGCTTCTTCAAGAATCTGAACCGATAAACTGCGACCGATTCCGTAAATATAGGTTAAACCTATTTCACCACGCTTATTTTTAGGTAAATCAATACCTGCGATCCTGGCCATATTTTATTCTCCTGATTATTTATTTGCCTTAATTAACCCTGTCTCTGTTTGTACTTCGGATTCTTTTTATTGATGATGTAAATCCGTCCTTTACGACGTACAACTTTGCAATCAGGGGTTCTTTTCTTAACAGATGCTCTGACTTTCATGTTCTATGGTCTTTATCCTGTGAATTATTTGTATCTAAATGATATTCTGCCTTTTGAAAGATCATAAGGTGTCATTTCAACTTTAACCCGGTCGCCGGGCAGAATTTTAATGTAGTGCATACGCATTTTCCCGGAAATGTGGGCTATGATCTGGTGGCCGTTTTCAAGTTCCACTCTGAACATTGCATTGCCCAGCGATTCAACTACTGTTCCGTCTTGTTCAATTGATGGCTGTTTTGCCATAATTTTTAATTTCTCGATTTTAAAACCTCGTCAATAAATTCGAATGTTGAAAGCACCTCGGCTTGTCCTTGTCTAACCACAACGTCGTGCTCGAAATGTGCAGAAGGAAGCCGATCGGCGGTTCGGATGGTCCAACCGTCCCTCTCCTGTACAACCGATTTTGTCCCCAGATTGATCATGGGTTCAATTGCTATTACCAGACCCGGTTGCAACCTGGCACCTGTTCCCCGTCGGCCATAATTAGGAACTTCGGGAGCTTCGTGCAGATTACGTCCAAGACCGTGGCCAACCAAATCGCGAACTACAGAGTAGCCCCTCGCCTCAACGAACGATTGAACGGCATACCCTATATCGCCGATTCGGTTACCCGCAACGGCTTTTTCTAAAGCCTGCTCAAGCGACTGGCGTGTGGTTTCCACGAGGGCTACCACTTTTGCATCAACCTCGCCAACAGCGAAGGTAAAGGCAGAATCGCCGTAATATCCGTTCATCACCACTCCACAGTCAACCGAAACGATGTCGCCATCTTTTAATTCCCGATGACTTGGTATTCCATGAACCACCACTTCATTAACCGACACACACAAGGTGGCGGGAAATCCATGATAACCTTTGAAACCAGGCTTGGCACCGTGATCAAGAATAAACTCCTCGGCCACTTTGTCCAACGCCTTGGTGGTGATGCCCGGACCTATCACACGAGCAACTTCAGCTAAGGTTTTTCCAACAAGCAAAGAACTTTGACGGATAAGCTCTATCTCTTCTTCCGATTTGAGATGAATCATAGCCACTTATCCGTTTACATCCCGATGGCTGACGAGCGTCCTTTTATACGCCCCGATTTCATCAGACCATCGTAATGACGCATCAACAGGTGGCTTTCAACCTGCTGCAGGGTATCCAGAACAACACCCACAAGAATCAGCAAAGATGTGCCGCCATAGAATTGAGCAAACTGTGTATTTACTCCTATTAACCTTACCAGAGCAGGCATGATGGCAACAAAGGCCAAAAAGATCGACCCGGGTAAAGTAATCCTCGACATTACTGTATCAATGAATTCTGCAGTTTTTTTGCCAGGTTTAACTCCGGGAATAAAACCGCCATTCTTCTTCATATCTTCTGCCATCTGATTGTGATTCACAGTGATAGCAGTATAGAAATAGGTAAAAAGTATGATAAGCAATGCGAATACAAAGTTATACCAAAAACTGTTAATATCAGTAAATGAGGCAAAGAAGCCACTTAAGGTCTCGCTTTGAGCAAAACCGGCAATTGTCAGAGGCAGAAACATAATTGCCTGAGCAAAAATGATCGGCATAACACCGGCAGCATTCACTTTCAAAGGGATATACTGGCGAACTCCTCCATATTGTTTATTTCCAACAATGCGGCGCGCATATTGCACCGGGATTCGGCGTGTACCCTGAACCAACAAAATGGTAATCAGTATAACAACAATAAGAACCGCTATTTCAAGAACGAAGAACACCAATCCTCCCCCTTTCTGTTCCATACGCGATACGAGTTCGCCAAAGAGAGCAAAAGGAAGGCGTGCGATGATACCAATCATGATAATGAGAGAGATACCATTGCCAAGTCCTTTGTCGGTAATGCGTTCACCCAGCCACATCACAAACATGGTTCCCGAAACCAGAATAATGATCGAGGAAATCCAGAAGAAGGTTGTGGTACCGGTACTGTTAGGATCAAACGGATAAACAGCCTCAGCGGGAAGCTGTGAGATCACATTTGCCAGATAGGCAGGAGCCTGCATAGCAGTAACAGCGATGGTTAGGTAGCGAGTCATCTGGTTGATTTTCTTACGTCCGCTTTCGCCTTCTTTCTGCAACTTTTGGAAATAAGGCACAGCCATACCCAACAACTGAATCACGATAGATGCAGAAATGTAAGGCATGATACCGAGGGCAAAAATGGAAGCATTTGAGAAAGCTCCACCAGAGAACATATTCAACAGCCCAAGCAATCCATCGCTGGATTGCTGTTGAAGGGCTGCAAGCTGATTCGGATCAATTCCGGGGAGCACTACATAAGCACCCAGCCTGTATATAAGCAAGATACCGAGTGTGTAGAGGATCCGTTTGCGCAGTTCCTCAATCTTAGCAATGTTCCGAAGGGTTTGAATGAGCTTTTGCATATTGGCAGTTAGATTTGAGTAGCAACTCCGCCTGCTGCTTCAATAGCTTTGATGGCAGCGGCTGAGAAGGCATGAGCTTTGACTTCTATTTTAGCTTCAAGTGCACCCCGACCAAGGATTTTGATACGATCGGTAGTTCCAACCAACCCGTTTGCGTGTAGGGTTTCAGGATCAAAGGTTGCAATGCCTTTGGCCTCGAAGAGACTTTGCAGAACGTCCAGGTTAATACCTGAATACTCAACTCTGTTGCGGTTTTTGAAACCACCTTTAGGCAAGCGGCGATAGAGAGGCATCTGACCGCCTTCAAAGCCCACCTTCGAGCTATAACCTGAACGCGATTTTGCGCCTTTATGGCCACGGGTAGAAGTGCCTCCACGGCCAGAACCCTGACCACGTCCGATGCGTTTTCTGGTTTTAACAGACCCTTCTGCCGGTTTAAGATTCGATAAATCCATATCTTTTGAACTTTCTTAAAAGGTTACAATACTTCGATTTCTTCAACTGATAACAGATGACCGATTTTGTTGACCATTCCCCTGATTTGGGGAGTATCATTGTGTTCAACCACCTGGTGCATTTTGCGCAGACCCAAAGCATCGAGCGTAAGCTTCTGACGCTGGGGGCGGCCAATTCTGCTTCTAACTTGCGTAATTCTGAGTTTTTTCATTTCTAGGAATTTTTCAGATTTAACCGTTGAAAACTTTATCCAGATTCACACCGCGCAATTGGGCAACAGTCATGGGATCGCGCATTTGCATGAGGGCATCTATTGTAGCTTTAACCACGCTGTGAGGGTTCGATGAACCCTTAGATTTGGCAAGCACATCCTTAATACCCACACTTTCAAGTACGGCGCGCATAGCACCACCGGCAATAACACCGGTTCCGGGAGCGGCTGGTTTCAAGAAAACCTTGGCACCACTGTACTTACCAGTCTGCTCATGAGGCAGTGTACCTTTCAGTACAGGAACTTTAACAAGGTTTTTCTTAGCATCGTCAACACCTTTAGCGATAGCTGCGGTTACCTCCTTGGCTTTGCCCAGGCCGTATCCAACTACGCCGTTTTCGTTACCTACCACCACGATGGCGGCGAAGGTGAAGGTGCGGCCCCCTTTGGTCACTTTCGTAACGCGGTTGATGGCCACCAACCTGTCTTTAAACTCGATTTCGCTCGATTTTACTCTTTTAATATTAACGTTCGACATAGCTGATGATTAAAATTTAAGACCACCTTCTCTGGCTGCATCAGCCAAAGCTTTCACTCTACCATGATAAAGGAAACCGCCACGGTCGAACACTACGCGCTCGACACCGGCTTCGAGAGCCAGGGCTGCCAACATTTTTCCAACAAGGCGAGCCTGGTCGGTTTTAGTAACTTTCTGTGCGGCAATCTCTTTATTCATAGAAGAAGCAGCCACAATGGTTTTTCCTTCCACGTCGTTAATTACCTGCGCATAAATATCATGATTGCTTCGAAACACCGATAAACGAGGTTGTTCAGGGGTTCCAAAGATCTTTTTTCTAATACTCTTTCTGATTTTGAGTCTCCTGAGTTCTTTTCTGCTTTTAAATGACATACTTCCAGAAATTTAAGAATGTTATTATTTAGATGAAGCAGTTTTACCGGCTTTCCTTCTGACAACTTCGTTGACAAATCTGACGCCTTTACCTTTGTAAGGTTCCGGACGACGGAAACCGCGGATACGGGCTGCTACCATACCCAGGAGTTGCTTATCGCATGATTCGAGAGTAATGAGAGGGTTTTTACCTCTTTCAGTTACGGTACTCACAGTGATTTCGGGAGCTAACTCGATAAAAAGGTTGTGAGAGAAGCCTAGCGACAACTCGAGTACCTGACCGGTAGCAGTGGCTTTATAACCCACACCTACCAGTTCCAGAACCACCTTAAACCCCTCGCTGACACCTTTAACCATGTTGGCTACCAACGATCTGTACAAACCGTGTTTGGAGGCAAGGTCCATGTTTTCAGGCTGGGGATTCTCAAGAATCAACTGGGTCCCTTCCATTTTAACGGTCAACAGAGGATCAACCTGCTGTGAGAGTTCGCCAATTTTGCCTTTAACCTTGATAAAGTTATCGGCGCCAACAGTTACCTGTGTACCGGCGGGGATATCGATTGGTTTTTTACCTATTCTTGACATAATACTTGATCTGATCAATTAACTAACGTAACAAACAACTTCACCGCCAATGTGGTGTGTCCTGGCTTCCTTGTCGGTCATCAGTCCCTGCGAAGTGGAGATAACTGCAATACCCAGACCACTCAATACTCTGGGGAGGTTTTCGGCTTGTGCATATTTACGCAAGCCCGGTTTGCTAACCCTAACCAGCGAGCGGATAGCGCTCATCTTGGTTACAGGGTGATATTTCAGTGCTATTTTAATGATTCCGGGGGCAGGTTCATCTTCAAACTTATAATTTAGGATGTACCCTTTTTCAAACAGAATTTTGGTCAGAGCCTTTTTCATATTCGATGCCGGGATTTCAACAATCCGGTGATTGGCATGAACGGCGTTCCTGATTCTGGTTAAGTAATCTGCAATCGGATCGGTTACCATATTCTTTAATCTATCAAATGTTTACCAACTTGCTTTTCTAACACCGGGAATCAGGCCATGCGAGGCCATTTCCCTGAAATTAATACGGGAGATTCCAAACTGCCTCATATAGCCTTTAGGACGGCCAGTGATGCTACAGCGATAATGAATCCGCACAGGGGATGCGTTGCGGGGCAACTTCTGAAGTCCGATTACATCGCCGGCAGCTTTAAGCTCGGCACGCTTTGCAGCGTATTTCTCGATGAGTTTCAGCCGTTTGACTTCGCGGGCTTTCATTGATTCTTTAGCCATACGCTTATCTTATGATTTTTGATTTTTAAAAGGAAATCCAAATTCTTTCAGCAATGCCATAGCTTCCTGATCGGTAGCAGCACTGGTAACGAAGGTGATGTCCATTCCATTGATCTTGGCCACCTTGTCAATATTGATTTCAGGGAAAATGATTTGTTCGGTAACGCCAAAGGTGTAATTACCACGGCCATCGAATCCTTTTTCATTGATCCCCCTGAAATCGCGTATGCGTGGGATAGCAACAGCGATCAAACGATCGAGAAATTCATACATCTTTTCATTACGCAGGGTCACCCGGACGCCGATAGGCATACTGCGTCTAAGCTTGAAGTTGGAGATATCCTTCTTCGAACGGGTAGCAACAGCCTTCTGACCTGCAATGGAAGTCATCTCATCGATGCCTGCATCAATCAGCTTTTTATCGGCGATAGCATCACCCAAGCCCTGGTTTAAAACAATTTTCGCCAGTTTCGGTACCTGCATAATTGTTTTGTAACCAAACTGTTTGGTTAAAGCAGGAACGATTTCATTGGCATATTTTTCTTTTAGCCTCGGAGTGTAATTCATTATTTTATAACCTCCCCTGATTTTTTAGAATAACGGACAGATTTTTCGGTTTTAGGGTCGAGTTTCCTACCAATGCGGGTAGGTTTTCCGGTTGAATCGATCACCATCAAGTTCGACAGGTGAATAGGTGCTTCCTGTTTCACGATACCACCTTGTGGATTTTTAGCGTTGGGCTTAGTATGCTTTGATACCAGGTTAACGCCTTCCACAATGGCACGGATTTTTTCGGTGTCAATGCGGAGCACTTTCCCCTGCTGCCCTTTGTGGTCGCCGGTAATTACCATTACCGTATCGCCTTTTTTGATATGCAATTTCGACATATTGTATTGGCATTAATAGTTTAGAGCACTTCAGGTGCAAGTGATACAATTTTCATGAACTGTTTCTCACGCAATTCGCGTGCAACAGGTCCAAAAATACGGGTTCCGGTCATTTCGCCGGCGGCATTCAGCAACACACAAGCGTTATCATCGAACCTGATGTAAGTACCATCGGCACGACGGATCTCTTTAGATGTGCGTACAATAACGGCTTTAGCTACTGCGCCCTTCTTAATATTGCCAGAGGGAATTGCATGTTTTACGGCTACGACAATTTTGTCGCCAACCGAGGCATACCTTTTGCGAGTACCACCGAGTACTCTGATGCAAAGCACTTCCTTGGCTCCACTGTTATCTGCAACAGACAGTCTGCTTTCCTGTTGGATCATAATTACTTAGCTCTTTCAATGATTTCTACTAGTCTCCAGCATTTATCTTTACTCAGCGGACGGGTTTCGGCAATGCGAACCGTATCGCCAGTGTGCGATTCATTGTTCTCGTCATGAGCCATGAACTTGGAGGTCTTCTTGAGGAACTTCCCGTATTTGGGGTGTTTCACTCTACGCTCAACCATCACAACGATGGATTTTTCCATCTTGTCGCTGACCACAACGCCGATTTTTTCTTTACGTAAATTACGGGTTTCCATATTCATATTACTTGGATTGTGCATCTTTTTCGCGTTTGCGCATCTCGGTTAAAATTCGGGCAATGGTCCGTTTGTATTCCCCTATTTTGTTCGGGTTTTCAATCGGAGATACAGCGTGGTTCAACTTCAGTCTGGTCAGTTGAGTTTTCTCATTTTCGAGGGTTTCGAGCAGATCGCTGTTCGAAAGCTCTTTAATCACTTCCTGTTTCATCTGATAATTTGGATGGATTATTCTTGGCTATAATCGTGACGTATAACAAATTTCGTTGCTACCGGAAGTTTTTGGGCAGCAAGGCGCATGGCCTCTCTGGCAACCTCGAGGGGTACGCCATCGGCTTCAAAGAGAATACGTCCGGGAGTTACCGGGGCCACGAAATATTCCGGGGCACCTTTACCTTTACCCATACGAACTTCGGCGGGTTTTTTGGTGATAGGCTTGTCGGGGAATACCCTGATCCAGATTTGACCTTCACGTTTCATGTAACGGGTCACTGCCTGACGGGCAGCCTCAATCTGGCGGCCGGTGAGAAAAGATGTCTCCAGGGTTTTCAAAGCGAACGATCCGAACGCGATTTCATGACCGCGTTGGGCGATGCCTTTCATACGCCCCTTTTGCATCTTTCTGTATTTGGTCTTCTTCGGCTGTAACATTATCGTAATATATTAATTTTCTACAACTTGGTGGTTACTTGCGGTTACGACCGCCACGACCTTTTGCCGGACGATTGTTTCCCTGCATTTTTGCTTTAGGTGCAACGGCAGCACTTGGGGTAAGATCAGGTCTCCCGTAGATTTCGCCTTTGCAAATCCACACTTTAATGCCTATACGGCCATAAGTAGTATGTGCTTCATCATGAGCATAGTCGATGTCGGCACGGAGGGTGTGAAGAGGTGTACGACCTTCTTTAAACTGTTCGCGACGTGCAATTTCTGCACCGCCAATACGGCCTGAAATTAAAACCTTAATGCCTTCTGCTCCCATTCTCATGGTGCTGGCCACAGCGGTCTTCAGCGCGCGACGATAAGATACACGACCTTCGATCTGACGGGCGATTGAACTGGCCACCAATACTGCATCCACTTCCGGACGTTTGATTTCCGAAATATTGATTTGGATGTCTTTACTGGTAACTTTTTTCAGTTCTTCTTTCAGTTTATCCACTTCCTGACCACCTTTACCAATGATGATACCCGGACGGGCTGTATGGATAGTAACGGTAACCAGTTTCAGTGTACGCTCGATGACAATTTTCGAGATCCCAGCCTTCGACAGACGGGCATTCAAATACTTGCGGATCTGATGGTCTTCAGCCAGTTTGACGTTGAAAGTATCACCGCCGAACCAATTGGAATCCCAACCCCTGATGATGCCAAGCCTGAGGCTTATCGGATTAGTCTTTTGTCCCATTCAAGTACGATTATAATGTTAGTTATTTGCTTCATTTAATTCCTTGCGATTACCCAGAATAAGGGTAATATGGTTCGAGCGTTTACGCACGCGATAGGCACGACCCTGAGGAGCTGTGTGTATCCGTTTGAGCATCCGGCCTCCATCGACCATGATCTCCTGAACATACAATTCAGCTTCTTCAATGCGGGCACCTTCGTTCTTCACCTGCCAATTGGCCATAGCCGAAAGCAAAAGCTTACGCATTACTATCGAGGCATGTTTGGTGCTGAATTTCAGAATACCAAGTCCGCGTTCCACGTCAACTCCCCTGATCATATCGGCTACTAAACGCATTTTTCGGGGGGAGGTAGGACAGTTATTCAAGCGGGCAATATAGAGACCCTTTTTGGCCTCTTTTGTGGCTTCTGCTCTGATGTGTTTCTTAGATCCCATTATTCAGTGGCTTTATTTTTTTCCTTTATCCTTACTACCAGCATGTCCACGGAAAGTACGGGTGGGGGCAAACTCACCGAGTTTGTGTCCAACCATGTTTTCGGTGACATAAACCGGGATGAATTTATTCCCGTTGTGAACGGCTATGGTTTGTCCGACGAAGTCGGGTGATATCATAGAGGCCCGTGACCATGTTTTGACCACATTTTTTTTATTGGAATCCACCATTTCAAGCACTTTTTTCTCGAGTTTGAAGTGGATATAGGGGCCTTTCTTGAGAGAGCGACTCATAGCTGATAATTAATTTAATCTTATTTTTTTCTTCTTTCAATGATGTACTTGCTGCTGGCGTTTTTCCTGGCGCGGGTTTTCTGACCTTTTGCCGGTTTGCCTTTACGCGAACGGGGATGTCCGCCTGATGAGCGTCCTTCTCCACCACCCATGGGGTGATCAACAGGGTTCATAGCTACGCCGCGAACTCGCGGACGACGTCCATACCATCTGCTACGTCCGGCTTTGCCAGATACTTCAAGGTTGTGATCGGTATTGGAAACCATTCCAACTGTGGCTTTACAGGCCTGAAGAATCATTCTGGTTTCGCCTGAGGGGAGCTTAATGATAGCGAATTTTCCATCGCGGGAAAGAAGTTGAGCATAAGATCCGGCACTACGGGCCATTTTTGCACCCTGACCAGGACGAAGCTCAATGTTATGAATAACTGTTCCGAAAGGAATTTCGCTCAGGTAGAGTGTATTACCAATCTCAGGGGCTGATCCTTTTCCAGAAACAATATTCTGACCAACTTTTAATCCGTTGGGAGCCACGATATAACGCTTCTCGCCATCGTTGTAAACTACCAATGCAATACGAGCCGAACGGTTTGGATCGTATTCGATGGTTTTTACAACAGCGGGAATGCCTTCTTTGTCGCGCTTGAAATCAATGATACGGTACATTTGTTTATGACCACCACCAATATAGCGCATGGTCATTTTTCCGGTGTTATCGCGTCCGCCTGATTTGCGAACGGGAACCAACAGACTCTTCTCCGGTGTGGAGGCGGTAATATCGTCGTAAGCGCTGATTACCTTGAAGCGCTGGCTCGATGTCGTCGGTTTATAATTCTTTAAAGCCATTTACTTTAAATATTGCTGTAAAAATCAATAGTATCACCTTTCGCTAAAGTAACGATTGCCTTCTTGTAGGATGCACTCCTGCCGGCAATGAAACCTGTCTTTGTATAACGTGACTTGTGCTTTCCGAAATAATTAATCGTATTCACTGCCACGGGTTCTACGCCATAAAGTGCTTTCACGGCCTGCTTGATCTGGATTTTGTTGGCACGATGATCAACAATAAACCCAAACCGGTTGAGTTTCTCACCAACCGTTGTCATCTTCTCGGTAATAACCGGCTTGATAATGATGTCCATTCCTTTGACTTTTAAAGGTTAATGAATATTTATTCGGTAGCTAATAATTGATTAACAACCGGTAGAGCACTTTCGACAAACAGTATATTCTGAGCTTTCAGAATTTCGTAAGTATTTAGCGTTAAGACACTTGAGACTTTTGCCTGCCCCAGATTTCGAGCCGACAAATATACGTTATTATTTGATTCTGAAACAACTAAAAGTGTCTTTTTATCAAGAAGATTGAACTTCTTCAACATCTCGATGTAGCTCTTTGTGCGGGGCTTTTCAAAGTTAAAATCCTCAACAACAGTAATTTTAGCTTCCACAGCCTTGTATGAAAGGGCTGATCGGCGGGCAAGCTGTTTCACTTTTTTATTGAGTTTAAAACCATAGGTGCGCGGACGGGGGCCGAAAACGCGTCCTCCTCCAACAAACAAAGGAGAATTGATATCGCCCGAACGTGCTCCACCAGTACCTTTCTGACGTTTGAGCTTACGGGTTGATCCCGAAACCTGACTGCGCTCTTTGGAAGCATGTGTCCCCTGGCGCTGGTTGGCAAGATAAAGTTTGGTGTCGAGATAGATCGCGTGATCATTGGGCTCGATCCCAAAGATTGAATCATTCAGTTCAATCGTGCGTCCGGTAGTGTCGCCGTTGATCTTATAAACTGTTAACTCCATCTTTCAATTTTTAAATATGATCCATTTGAACCCGGAACCGATCCTTTTACAACCAGGATATTCTTTTCAGGGATAATTTTAACAATCTGAAGGTTAATCATTTTAACCTTGTTGCCTCCTAATCTGCCGGCCATTCTCATGCCCGGGAATACACGCGAAGGATAGGAAGACGCACCCAGCGAACCTGGTGCACGCAGCCTGTTGTGCTGACCGTGAGTCGTACCGCCTACTCCGCCAAAATTATGGCGACGGATAACTCCCTGGAATCCTTTTCCCTTCGACACACCGGATACATCAATATATTCACCTTCAACAAACACATCAACTCCAATCAGTTCACCGTAATTCTTACGATGTTCTGCCTCGAAACGTGTGAACTCGGCCAACATACGCTTAGGAGTGGTGTTGGCTTTCTTGAAGTGACCCATCAGGGGCTTGTTGACGCTTTTCTCTTTTACATCGTCAAAAGCAAGCTGAATGGCGTCGTATCCGTCTTTCTCTTTTGTGCGGATTTGTGTTACCACACATGGACCAGCTTCGATCACCGTGCATGGCACCATTTTGCCATTGGCGTCATATACGCTGGTCATCCCGATTTTTTTCCCTAATAATCCTGACATGTTATTACAATTTTGTCATTATTACACACTGCAGTTCATCAAACCTTGATCTCAACTTCAACTCCGCTAGGAAGCTCCAGCTTCATCAGCGCGTCGATAGTCTTGGAGGTAGTACTGTAGATATCAAGCAAACGCTTGTATGTACACAGTTGGAACTGCTCCCTCGATTTTTTATTCACGAAGGTTGACCGGTTTACGGTGAAAATCTTCTTGTTGGTGGGAAGCGGAATAGGTCCACTTACCACGGCTCCAGTAGTTTTCACAGTCTTCACGATCTTCTCGGCCGATTTATCAACCAGGTTGTAATCGTACGATTTTAACTTGATTCTGATCCTCTGACTCACGTTCGTATAGTTTAAAGACTTAAATAATTATTCTTAAGAAACATAATATCCCCGAAGTTTATACAAAACCTGACGTTGAATTTCGTCGGGTAGTATCTCGTAGTGCGAAAACTGAATCGAGCTGTTGGCCCGACCCGATGTTAGCGACCGAAGGGTAGTAACATATCCAAACAACTCTGACATCGGCACAAGGGCGTCGATAATCTGGGTGCGGTTGGTATGTCCTTCGATTCGTTGAAGCTGACCCCTGCGACGGTTTATATCGCTTGTAACATCTCCAATGGATTCTTCGGGGCATTCAACTTCAAGCTTCATGACAGGTTCCATCAGCATGCAGCCAGCTTTGGCTGCTGCCTCGCGAAAACCGTAAGTGGCAGCGATTTCAAATGCCAAAGCATCTGAATCGACAGGATGTGTTGATCCATCAATCAACCTTACCTTCATGCTGTTGATCTTGAAACCGGCTACAACACCGTTGATCATTGCGCTCTGGAATCCTTTTTCGATTGATGGAATATACTCTTTAGGTATGACTCCCCCTTTGAGATCGTTCACAAATTGAAGCCCGGTTACCCCTTCATCAGCAGGACCAATCTCGAATTGAAGATCGGCAAAGCGACCTTTACCACCTGATTGCTTTTTATACACCTCACGGTGCACGATCTGGCGGGTCAAAGTCTCTTTATAGGCCACCTGCGGGTTCCCAACGTTGCACTCGACGTTAAACTCCCGTTTGATCCTATCGATGATAATGTCTAAATGAAGCTCACCCATACCACTGATGATGGTTTGGCCGGTTTCACTGTCAACCCTCATGCTGAAAGTAGGATCTTCTTCGGTTAACTTAGCAAGCGAAAGAGCCAGTTTCTCCAGGTCATCCTGCGTCCGGGGCTCAACAGCAACACTGATTACAGGCTCGGGGAAAACCATTGATTCAAGCAAAACGGGGTGCTTTTCATCGCAAAGAGTGTCTCCGGTTCTGATAACCTTGAAACCTGCTGCAGCACAAATGTCGCCAGCCTCTATTCGTTCCAGTGGGTTTTGCTTGTTGGCATGCATCTGCATCAGACGGCTTATCCGTTCCCGTTTCCCTGTTGAAGCATTAAATACAACGCTTCCCGCAGTGAATGAACCACTATAAACCCTGAAAAACGCCAAACGACCAACAAAAGGATCGGTTGCAATCTTAAAGGCAAGAGCTGCAAACGGGCCGTCAGGATCGGGTTGGCGTGTCTCTTCTTCTCCAGTTGAAGGGTTGATGCAGGTAACGGCAGGCAGGTCGGCAGGGCTTGGCAGGAAACGGGTGACAGCATCCAGAAGCATCTGAACACCTTTGTTTCGCAACGAAGAACCGCAAAGAACCGGAGTTATCCGCATTTCAAGGGTAGCCTTTCTTACAACCGAGATGATCTCTTCTGAGGAGATAGAATCGGGATCTTGAAGAAATTTCTCGAGGAGATCTTCACTCTCTTCAGCAGCTCCTTCAATGAGGCGACCGCGAAATTCCTTCACCTGATCCACCATGTCGTCAGGGATTTCAACCTCTTCAAATTCCATTCCCAAAGAAGCTTCATCCCATTGGTAAGCTTTCCCGGTGATCAGATCAACAATGCCGGTGAAGAGTTCTTCCTGACCAAGAGGCAATTGCAAGGGCACTGGGTTTGCGCCCAGTTTATCGGCCATTTGGTTGAGCACGTTGAAAAAATCGGCCCCTGTACGATCCATTTTGTTAACAAAACTGATCCGCGGAACCCTGTACTTATCGGCCTGACGCCAAACAGTCTCTGACTGGGGTTGAACACCTCCCACACCACAGAAAACGGCAATGGCCCCATCGAGTACACGCAGAGACCTTTCAACCTCAACGGTAAAATCGACATGGCCAGGGGTATCAATAATGTTTATTTTAAACTTCTTCTGATCGCAATCCCAGTAAACCGTAGTTGCAGCAGAAGTAATGGTGATTCCTCTTTCCTGTTCCTGTACCATCCAATCCATTGTAGCGGTTCCTTCGTGAACCTCTCCAAGCTTGTAATTGGTACCGGTATAATACAGAATCCGCTCAGTAGTTGTGGTTTTACCCGCATCTATATGAGCCATAATGCCGATGTTTCTGGTATGTTTCAGTTTATCAGACACGATGTTTTCTGTATTAATTTGGTCTAAGGGTGAAGATTTAAGATTTAGAAACGGAAATGTGCGAAAGCTTTATTAGCTTCAGCCATTCTGTGGGTATCTTCTTTGCGTTTGAAAGCAGCACCTTCTTCTTTGAAAGCGGCCAGAACTTCGGCAGCCAATTTATGGCTCATGCTTTTTTCATGACGTTTGCGTGCAAAATTGATCAGGGCTTTCATACCGATCGACATTTTGCGTGCAGGACGAATTTCAGATGGGATCTGAAAAGTAGCCCCACCAATTCTACGGCTCCTTACTTCAACAGAAGGGGTGACGTTGGCGAGAGCTTTCTTCCACACTTCGAGACCATCTTCACCCGATTTCTCGGCAACTACAGCGATGGCATCATAAAAAATCTCGAAGGCCGAATTTTTGTTGCCCGAGTACATAAGGTTATTCACAAATTTGGTAACCAGAGTATCATTGAACTTAGGATCAGGCAGAATGATGCGTTTTTTTGGTTTAGCTTTCCTCATGGTAATAAGCTTGAAATGTCAGTTAATCAATGATTATTTTTTCTTCGCAGCAGGTTTACCCCCTTTGGTTGCCGGAGCGGCACCTTTTTTCGGGCGTTTTGTCCCATACTTTGATCTACGCTGGTTACGACCATCAACACCAGAGGTATCGAGGGCACCACGAACAATGTGATAACGAACACCAGGAAGGTCTTTCACCCTACCTCCGCGGATCAACACGATACTGTGTTCCTGAAGGTTGTGACCTTCACCGGGAATATAGGCATTCACTTCTTTCTGGTTTGTCAACCGAACCCTGGCCACTTTACGCATGGCGGAGTTGGGCTTTTTAGGGGTAGTAGTGTAAACCCTTACGCAAACGCCGCGACGCTGAGGACATGAGTCCAGCGCAGGCGATTTGCTCTTGTCAGTCAGGGCCTGACGGCCTTTGCGTACTAACTGCTGAATTGTTGGCATATCAACACGTTTAAAAAATTTTCAAATAATTTTTACCTTCCGAAAAGGGAGTGCAAAGGTAGAAATTAATTTGTTATTACCAATGTGTTACGATTATTTTTCTGGCCTTAGGATGGGGTTCCGGTCACTTGCCGAAACCTGATGCCTGCACCGGAGGACCCGGACAAGAATTGAGACAATAATAGCAGGCTGCCAGAGAGCGTTTAAGCCCGGCGGACACCTAACCCTCATAGTATCAATCTATCAGGGCGTCGAAACCTATTATTGTCCAATTTTTCAGGTTTCTTTTCACGGCCTGAGCCGTGATTTCTTGCAAGTTAGGGCTCGTACCCTAAAGCGGCTGCAAAGATAGATATTTTTCGTTACATACCACTACATTACATAAAATTTTTCTGTAAACGTGGTTTTTCTTTCCTTTGCATTTCCTTTTCCATGCAAAGAAATTTGAAAAAAAAAAAATTTTTATCGGTCTTGTTTCTTCCCCGATGGTATCCTTACAAGGAAGATCCCATGTTTGGTCTGTTTGTGGAACGGCATGCCCGGTCTCTTGTCGCCGAAGTATCGGTTAAGGTTCTGTTTGTTCATCCCATCGAGGGGCTCCCAGTTGGATTGCGTTTTGACCACCATTGGAAGAACGGAATAGAAACTCTATGTGTTCATTACAACAACAAGCCAACATCTTATCGGCCCATCAACCTGTTGTTATCGCTCGTATCTTATTATAAAGCTACTTTGCAAGGTTACCGACTCCTGTACCCCGAAGCTCCGCCTGATCTTTGTCATGTTCACGTTTTAACACGTCCCGCGATACTGGCATTCATGCTTTTTTTGCTCAAGGGCACTCCTTATATAATAACAGAGCACTGGTCGAGGTACCATTCCAATCTGAAACGCTACAACGGGTTTTTTCGCAAGCGCATCACTTCTCTTATAGCATCGCGGGCTAAAGCCATCACGGCAGTCTCAAATCATCTGAGAGAGGCTATGATGGAATGTAAAATTAACAACCAACGGTTTCTGATTCTGCCTAATATTGTTGACACCAAGCTTTTTCATCCCGATAACACGATTCCACCATCAACCATCATAAAAACAATATTGCATATCAGTACTTTTGAAGACAATTCAAAAAATTTAAGCGGAATCGTAAGAACCATCAAAAAACTATCGGAAATCAGAAGCGATTTTCGGCTCAGACTGGTAGGTTACGGTCCCGATTGGAAAAAAATCAAGGAAATGAGCGATGAAATGGGCCTGACTAATCGGATTATCGAGTTTCCAGGAATAGCACTTGAAGCCGAAGTAACACGCCAACTGAATAATTCGGCTTTTCTCCTTTTGTTTAGCAATTATGAAAATCAACCAGTTGTGATTCTGGAAAGTTTTGCATGTGGCAAACCCGTAGTGGCCACTCAGGTAGGGGGAGTAGGCGAAATAGTCAACACCGAAAGAGGCATCCTTGTAGAACCAGGTAATGAAACAGGATTGCTCAACGCGCTCAACTGCATGTTGTCGAATTATACGGAATACGACAGTAAAAACATCCGCCGTTATGCAATTGAGAACTTTAGCCAAGAAGTGGTTTCAGAAAAAATGATAGGCCTTTACAAGAGTTCGATCAATTACCGGTCTTAACCGGGTTCCTTAGCAATGACTGGTCAACAGCATCATTCAACCAAAACGGGTTTGCGATTGTTTAGATTCCGATTCTAATCGGGTTTTCTTCATATCCATCGAAGCAATCCTTTGAATAATCCAATTTGGTTATATTTGCATATTTCAATACCTCTTTATGACAATACCAAACTATACCGGAGAACATCTGCTGCCCGGAACAATTGGACAAATACTGGTTCTACTCTCATTTATCGGATCGATTGTTGCTGCATGGCTTTATTTTCAATCGGTTAAGCAACGTGGCTCACGTTCAGGGTTTCATTACAGGAAATGGGCACGAATTGTTTACATGGTTCATCTGGCTGCTATTGCAGCAGTTGCAGCAACGCTTTATTACCTGATATTCTATCATTACTTTGAGTATAATTATGTTTATAAATACTCATCGCGTGAATTGCCGGTTCAATATATCATTTCGTGTTTTTGAGCCGGCCAGGAGGGGAGTTTCATCGTTTGGGCCTTATGGCAGGGATTGTTGGGGCTTATTCTCATAAAAACGGGGCACGAATGGGAAACCAGGGTAATGACCATAGTGTCAGTTGCGCAGGTATTTTTAGTATCGACCTTACTAGGAGTTCATGTTTTTGGAGTTGCCATCGGACAGAGCCCATTTGCATTGCTTCGTGACGTGATGGGTTCATCGCAGCCCGATTTTTTCAACAATCCGGATTATCTGGCCCTGATAGCCGACGGTAACGGCCTGAATCCGCTTCTGGAAAACATCTGGATGACAACCCATCCCCCGATTTTGTTTCTGGGCTACGCGGCCATGTTGATACCTTTTGCCTATGCTTTTGCTGGATTGTGGAGATCGAAGCCGACAGAATGGATTAAACCGGCGATGCCCTGGACCTTGTTTTCACTTTTGATTCTTGGAATCGGGATTATTCTTGGAGGAATGTGGGCTTATGTTTCGCTGACGTTTGGAGGGTTTTGGGCCTGGGATCCGGTAGAAAACGCATCATTGGTTCCCTGGATGGTTTTGGTGGCGGCCCTGCATTTTCAACTTGTAGCGCGGAAACAAAACACGAGTCTGGTTTTCGCTGTCATCTTCAGCATGGCAGCTTATTTCTTTGTTTTATATGCCAGTTACCTTACCAAAAGCGGGATTCTGGCTGAAACATCGGCGCACTCTTTCGGAGAGAACGGGATGGTAACACAACTAATCATAACTTTGTTGGCTTTCCTGATAATTCCCGGGATTCTTGTTTTCAAAAAGTATAAACTGATGGCGGGTCGCCAAAACGAGAACATGGCATCACGCGAGTTCTGGATGTTTGCCGGCTCGTTGGTCGTCTTGCTGGCAACTTTCCAGATCTTGTTTGTCACTTCAATACCTGTCTGGAACAAACTATTCGGTTTGTCGATAGCCCCGCCAACAGAAGTTGTGGCTTATTACAACAAATGGCAATCGCCCTACGCTGTGCTTATGCTTTTGGCAATGGGCGTAGGTTCGTACATGCACTACAAGAGCACCCACCTCAAACGGTTCTTGGTTAAGTCGGGAATAGCTGTGGGGTTCGCCGCTGTTGTAACTACCCTGCTTACCCTCCATGCCCCAATAAACAACCCCGTTTATGTTGCTCTGGTTTTTTCGGCTTTATACACCTTATATACATCATTCGAATTATCGATCATGCTTGTTCGACGCTCCATCAGTCCGGGAGGTATGGTTTCGCATGCAGGTCTGGCTGTTTTCCTGATTGGGGTGGTGCTTACTTTTTCCAACACGCGAACCATCAGCACCAACACCTCAGGATATTATTTGGGTGATGAGAAATTCAATCGTGAGAACATCATGCTGGTGAGAGGCGATACGCTGGAGATGGCCGATTACCTTATCACCTATCAGGACACAACCCTGAGAGGGAATGAGACGTTTTACAAGGTGGCCTTCCTTAAAAGATCCGGCGACCTGGTTGAGAAGCAGTTCGAGCTATGGCCAAGCGTAAACAGGAACACCCGCATGGGTTACGTTTACAACCCAGCCACTTACAGTCAATTAATGATGGATACCTATACCTACATTGCCTATGCCGAAGACAACCCCGGCTCCACCACTCCGCTTGGTGGCAAAGAGGTGGCAGTATCAGACACCCTTGTGGCTAAAAATGTCTTAATCAGAGTTGACAGCGTAGGAATTAAAAGTTCAACTAAAGAGGTTGATCCAGAAAATATTACGCTTACAGCCTACCTGACCTTTATTGACAGAGGAAATGGGAAGTTGGAGCAGGTGAAAACGTCGTACAAGGTCGAGAATGGGATAGCAGAAAAAATTCCGGGTCGTTCATCAGAATCAGGAATGGAGGTTGTTTTCGAAAGGGTATCAGAGCAACCTGGAAAAATCGTGCTGTCGCTTTTTGAAACAAGACTCGACTTTATTGTTCTTCATGTTGTTGAAAATCCATACATTAACCTGGTTTGGATTGGCACATTCATCATGTTTACCGGACTTGTAATGGCCATGATGAGAAGGATGAGAAAACTAAAAGAAGAATAGCACAAGCATTTACCACCACCTAGTCAAGGAAGCAAACTAAGGTTTGCTTCCTTTTTTTTGTACCATCCTCACATGAAAATTGTTTGATCACAAATGAAACTTTTTTCCAAAAATTGAATAAAAGCAACATGACTTTCATTTATAATTGTTTGAAGCAAAATCATGTTAAAAATATTTCGAAATTACTCAGCGGTTCTAAACTCGAATAAAAAATCTTAACATACTCATTTAAAAATATTTAAAAACAACAACAAAACTCACTTATATACAGAATTAGCTGGAGTTCGGCTAAAAACAACGATGAACTACTGCATCTGGCACAAAAAATGGTGCAAACAAAATGGATGGCAAAGGCACTGCAAAACAACAAAATGCACATCACCTAACAGCAATTCCCAAATTTTTTTTAAAAAAACAGAACCTTCTCCAAGAATCTTTCGTATAAACAGCCATTGGTCTAACATTCGAAAAACCAATAAACTACGAATGTCGAAAATTATGAAAGAAATTCTATGTTCATTAAATACAACAAGGTCATGAAAAAGATGTATCAATTGATGCTTAAACTTCTGATTGTCGTTGCAGGAGTTGTGTTTTCGGGAAACCTGGCTGTAGGTCAGAACGCACCCGTGACTACAGCCTTGAACGACACCAGTTGCCTGAACGGGTTGGTAGAGATCCCTGTTACAGTTTCAAGCTTTAACCAGATCAAAGGGTTGGCTCTTCATTTAGATTTAGACCCTACGAAATTGGATTACCTGACATACACGCAGGTAAACCCAAATTTGCCTGGTCTGAACGTTTCTTATCAACTGCAGGCCATTGGCCTGGCAGAATTGTATGCTATTTGGGCCGGAGCGACCGCGGTTGACCTGCCGGATGGCGATACCTTATTTGTTTTACAATTCACGCTGACAGGGAGCAGCGCATCACTCTCCTTTAACAATACCGCAAATGGAGGAACCGACTGTCAATACATCGACCAGAACGGTTCCCCGTTGAACGACGAACCAACAGCAGACTATTACCACAATGCCGCTGTACAGATCTACAGCACACCTGGTCAGCCATCCACAATTGTAGGGAATGTCAGCCCGTGTAAAGCCACTGCACAAAATTATGTGGTTACTCAGGTTCCTGGCACAACTTACCAATGGGAATTTCCCTCAGGATGGACCATTGTAAACGGCCAAGGCACCAACAGTGTAACGGTAACCACAGGAGAGACCAGTGGCAACATCACCGTGACGCCATCAAATCAATGTGGCACACAAGGCCCGGCCAGAACCCTGGCAGTGTCGGTAATGAGTGTTCCCGCCCAACTTTCACCCATCACAGGGCCATCGAGTCCGTGCAATGGTTCAACCATAACCTACTCAGTCACTCCGGCAGCAGGAGTTGACTATACATGGTCAATTCCAGCAGGCTCCACTATTATCTCCGGACAAGGAACCAATGCACTGGTTATCACTGTTGGACCAACTTCCGGAATCATCAAAGTCACCCCTTCAACTGTTTGTGGCGCAGGTATTCCCTCGCAAAAAAATCTGACTCCGGTTGTGATTCCCACAGTTGCTCCGGTCATTACAGGACATCAGTACCCTTGCAAAAACTCTGACAAAACATACAGTGTAGCAGCCACTCCCGGTACGACCTATGTATGGACAGTCCCTTCGGGCTACACCATGCTTTCGGGACAGGGAACACCTAATCTGACTATCCGAACCGGAATCAACAGTGGAACAATTCAGGTGACCCCTTCAAACAGTTGTGGAACAGGCGTTGCCGGTTCGTTATTAATTGAACCTCAAGACTTGCCCACCGATCCGGGAACCATTACCGGAGAGGCCACCCCGTGCGAAACAAGTACACAGATTTACAGTGTCATCGAAAATCCTATATACACCTACACATGGACGGTTCCAGGAGACTGGTCGATTAACTCCGGACAAGGAACCGATTCGGCTCACGTCACTGTAGGCCAAATAGGAGGACCCATACAAGTAGCTTCCACCAACGACTGCGGCACCGGACCTGCCTCGGTACTGATTGCATCCATCAGAAGCCTTCCTGGCACAGCTACCGGTGTTGCAGGCAACACCAGCCCCTGTACCGGTAATACCGAAAGCTACACCGTTGACAACCTTCCTGGCGTAACCTTTAACTGGGATATTCCATCTGATTGGGTTATAACCTACGGACAAGGGACCGACTCGATTGCTGTTACAGTTGGGACTGCTGCCGGTACAATTGTGGCAACACCTCAAAACTCCTGCGGTTCAGGTACAGGCGACACTTTAGAGGTTCAAATTGGCCAGGTACCTGGCATCGCCACCCCTATCCAGGGATCAGCAACACCCTGTCAGGGAGCTTTAAGAAATTACTACGTTACATCTGTTGCCGGGATTACCTACCAATGGACAGTTCCAACCAACTGGCAGATAGTTTCGGGACAGGGAACAAGTGTTATCACGGTACTTGTGGGAACCGACGCAGGGATTATTCAGGTTGTTCCAGCCAATCAATGTGGAAATGGGCCTGCGCGTACAAAAGCAGTTACTCCAACCCTGTTGCCAACCCAGCCTGCTGCCATTTCGGGGAATGCACAACCCTGCAGCGGCATTTCGACAAGCTACAGTGTAGCTTCTCAAACAGGCATTACCTATACATGGGTTGTCCCCACAGGCTGGATAATCTCCAACGGACAAGGCACCTCCACCATAACGGTAACCACAGGAACCGCAGGTGGTGACATCACGGTTACTCCTTCAAACATCTGTGGAGCAGGCACACCACAAACCCTCACTACTACCCTTGCAACAGTTCCTGACCAACCTTCGGCTGTTTCGGGCGAACCTCAACCATGCCAGGGAAATGAAGAATATTATGAGGTTGTTCAGGTTACCGGAGTTGATTACAACTGGACCGTACCGGCAGACTGGATCCTTACATCGGGACAGGGCACAAACGGCATTTTAGTAACGGTGGGAGCTGTTGCAGGAAACATTACAGCAGTACCTTCCAACACCTGTGGGAATGGACTACCATCAACTCTTGCAGTTACCGCAATCATTCCCCCAACTCAACCATCGCCCATTACGGGCCCCAACAACCCGTGTGAAGGACAAACACTCACCTACTCGGTGAATAACGTTGCAGGGATAACCTATACTTGGCAATTCCCGTCGGGATGGATCATCAACAACGGACAAGGCACAAACACCATCCAGGTGATTGCCGGATCGAATTCGGGCAACATCAGTGTTACGCCGGAAAACAGTTGCGGGCAGGCCAATCCTCAATTGCTGGCTGTTACCGTATCACCAGTACCATCACAACCCTCGGTTATTACAGGATTAAACAACCCATGTGTCAATTCTATTCAAGCATATAGTGTTGAAGAAGTTACAGGATTGAACTATCAATGGAGCTTCCCATCAGGATGGGGTATTGTTTCAGGGCAGGGAACATCTGCTGTTGAAGTTACCACAGGATCAGGTTCAGGCCTCATTACCGTAACCCCATCAAACAATTGCGGCTCGGGAACACCCCGAACACTGGCAGTAACACCGGCAGGCGCACCGCAGGCCACCTCCCCCATTTCAGGACTGATTACACCATGCGAAGGGACCATCCAAAATTATTCGGTGGTGGCGGTTGCAGGCATCACCTATGACTGGACTGTTCCCTCTGGTTCCGTGATCAACTCAGGTCAGGGTAGCAATTCTATAAATGCGACCATTGGGAACACGTCGGGAATTATCTCTGTAACGCCTTCAAACAATTGCGGCAACGGGACGGCAACCAATTTGGTAATCACCATCAATCCGCTTCCAGTTAATCCAGGCACCATCAGTGGTGCGGCATTCCCCTGCCAAGGGTCGAACCAGACCTATTCGGTTTTCAACCAACCAGGAGTATCGTATAACTGGCAAACCCCTGCGGGCTGGATAATCGTTTCGGGTCAGGGCACAAGTTCCATCGTGGTTACACCCAATACATCACAAGGCAATCTGACAGTAACTCCGTCGAACGCTTGTGGTAACGGACAGCCCTCATCTTTGGCTGTTACCCCAATGGTGATGCCCTCGCAACCCTCGCAAATAACCGGACCTGCAGACACCTGCCAACTATCCACCAATTTGATTTACAATGTTGAAGCCATTCCTGGCGTTACCCACACCTGGGTAGTACCAAACGGATGGAACATTTTGGCCGGCCAGGGAACCAATACCGTAGTGGTCAACAGCGGTTTAATCGGAGGAACCATCACCGTATTCCCATCCAACAGTTGCGGAACAGGGCCAGAGAGGACTCTCGCAGTTACGCTGAGCCAACTCCCAGCCCAGCCTGCTTCGGTAATTGGATCAACCAATACCTGCGCGGGAACCACCCAAACCTACTCGGTACCTCAAACTGCCAACGAAACGTATCAATGGGACGTTCCGGCAGGCTGGGTCGTACTAAGCGGCCAGGGCACTGCCACAATTACTACACTTACCGGATTTAATGGAGGAAACCTTGTTGTTACACCCTACAACGGATGTGGAGCAGGGACACCTGCCACCTTGCAGGTTGATGTAGCTTTCGTAACCGCAAATGCCGGTCCGGATCAGGCTATTGCCCCCGGGACATCAACAACCTTAACAGGAGGCGCCTCATCGGGTTCAGGAAACTACCTGTGGGACTGGCAACCAGCAGCTCTGGTTACCAATCCATCCAACCAGGTGACTCAAACAGTAGATTTAACAACACCTACTGTCTTCACCCTGACCGTGACTGACCTCACCACAACCTGCAGTGCGGCCGACGACATATTTGTTGACGTACAGTCGAACATCCTGGGAGTAGCAGCCACGGCCACTCCTGAAAATGTTTGTACCGGCGGATCGTCACAACTCAACGCCTTTGCCATGGGCGGATCAGGGAGTTACACCTACCTTTGGACAAGCAATCCGGCCGGATTTACCAGCAATTTACCCAATCCGGTTGTAACGCCATACACAACAACCGACTACACGGTGATTGTTGACGACGGAACAGACGTAGTTTACGACATTGTAACAGTGAGCATTGTTGATGTACCCTTACAACCCACCACACCTGAAGGACCTGATTCGGTAAACATCAACATGACACCTTCTTCGCTTTACACTACCGAACCCGTAGCAGGAGCCATATCTTACGTGTGGACCATCGAGCCTTCAATGATTGGAGAAGTTGTAGCAAGCGGCACCGAAGCTACAGTTAACTGGCTGGCTATCGGACGCGCGTTCCTTACCGTAACAGCCATCAATGAATGTGGGGAAGCTACCAGCGAAACGAAGGTAGTGACGGTTGACAACACCATAGGATTTGAAGAATCGCTGGAACAAAACATTAAAATCTATCCAAATCCGGTGAAGGATGTTTTGAGTCTGGAATGCCAATATGCTGATATTACCAAAATTGAAATAATTGACCTGTCGGGTTCAATAGTATTTAGAGAAGAAACAAAACCATTTGACAAATCAATAGAGCTTAATATCACACATTTAAACCCGGGCGTGTACTATTTAAGAATAGCCACATCACAGGGAGGTGTTTTAAGAAAGATTGTAAAGATTTGATATTAGCCTCATAAAAGCAAAAAGCTCATCAGAAATGATGAGCTTTTTACTTTTTTTGGAGATACATTTGATTGAAAAACTGTTTTCCCAAAACAATCAACTATTTTTGCTTAACAAGAAAGCTTTATACATTATGCAAATCATCGAAACCGAAATACCTGATTTACTGATTATAAAACCACAGGTTTTTGAAGACGACCGCGGCTATTTCTTTGAATCTTACAATCTTGAAAAATTTGTTAACGCCGGTATCGACGTCAACTTCGTGCAAGATAACGAGTCCAAATCCATGAAAAATGTTCTTCGTGGTCTTCATTTTCAAGCCCCTCCGTTTGCCCAGGGAAAACTGGTGAGGGTGATGCGCGGCGCGGTGCTCGACGTGGCGGTTGATCTGCGAAAAGAGAGTCCCACCTACGGGAAATGGGCCTCCATAGTACTCACCGAATCGAACAAATTCATGTATTGGATTCCGGCAGGTATGGCTCACGGTTTTTTGACCCTTGAAGACAATACCGTGTTCTTCTACAAATGCACCAACGTTTACAACAAACCCTCAGAAGGGAGCATCAGATGGAACGATCCCTCATTGGGCATTAAGTGGGGCATAGAGAATCCCATACTCTCTGCTAAAGACCAAACAGCTCCGCTTTTCGAGCTCTTTACAACCCCGTTCTGAGCCACCAGAAGCTGACCGGCAACCCCTGCTTCATCCTATTTCACTACCTTTGCAGCCCAAACAGGGTGGCACAATCAAACTGCTGTGGCCTCTGTTTAACAATTTGATTTTTATGAAAATACAACATCATATCCTTGCTGTTATCGCACTGATTGTGTCTGGCGTTGCTATTGTGGTCATTCATTTGGCACTTACACCTGCCCACCTTGACAACATCGCCGGCAACTTCACCGAACTCAGCGGCAGCAATGTGGTATCAGTTCCTTTACCCCATCAACTTGAGTTAGCGGGCGAGAAGGTACCTTTAAACCTGTTTTACGTAAGAGAGGCATTGGAGAGGGAATTGACTTCCAACACCTACTGGCATTCCAACACACTGCTCCTTTTTAAAAGAGCTCACCGGTTCTTCCCTGTCATCGAACCCATCTTAAAAAAGCACGGGATACCCGACGACCTGAAGTATCTGGCGTTGATAGAAAGCGGACTGAGTGTGGTTACATCGCCGGCAGGGGCCGGAGGCTATTGGCAGTTTATACCCGAAACAGCTAAAGCCTATGGGCTCGAGATTAACAAATGGGTGGATGAACGAAATCACATCGGAAAATCGACAGAGGCAGCCTGCCTTTACATGCTTGACTCGTTTGAAGAACACCAGAACTGGACCATGGTAGCCGCCTCCTACAACGGCGGACAAGGAAGGATGAAACGGGTGGTTCGTCACCAGGGCACCAGCAATTTCTATGAGCTTTATCTCAACAACGAGACTTCGAGGTATGTGTACAGGTTGTTAGCCATGAAACTCATCTTTGAGCATCCCGAAAAATATGGTTATCAGCTTAAAAAAGAAGATCTTTACCCCCCGATACCCGTAAAAATGGTTGAAGTAAACAACCCTGTTAACAACCTGCCTCAATTTGCCCGCGAACATGGCATCAGCTACAAGCTGTTGCGCGAAATGAATCCATGGCTGAACGACAGCACTTTGAACATGAAATCAGGGCAAAAATACTATATTGCAATCCCCACAGGCAATTTCAACGATTACGATGCCCTGATCAGAGAAGACGTAAACGAAAAACAAAACAATCGTTGAACTCATGAACGATCAGCTTTTGCCGAACATGACATCTGAAGATTCGCACAACACGTCTGTTTCGCAGGAAGAAAGCCTTCAGATATTTGGAGCCCGTGTTCACAACCTGAAAAACATTGATCTCACCCTGCCACGCAACCAGTTGGTAGTCATCACAGGGCTGAGCGGCAGCGGGAAGTCATCACTGGCTTTCGATACGATTTATGCAGAAGGACAACGCAGGTATATGGAGACTTTTTCGGCCTATGCCCGGCAATTCCTCGGAAATATGGAACGGCCCGACGTGGATAAAATCACAGGACTGAGCCCGGTAATCAGCATCGAACAAAAATCGACCAACAACAACCCCCGATCCACCGTTGGCACGATAACCGAAATTTACGATTTCCTGCGACTGCTCTATGCAAGGGTTGGAGAAGCCTTTTCGCATGTCACGGGCGAAAAAATGGTGAAATATACCGAAGAGAAAATCATCGAGTTGATACTTGAAAAGTATAACGGCAAAAAAATCATGGTAATGGCCCCACTGGTCAGAGGCAGGAAAGGACACTACCGCGAACTCTTCGAGCAGCTTCGAAAACAGGGATTCATGAAAGTGCGCATCGACGGGGAGCTGATAGAACTGAAACCAACGTTGCAAACCGACAGGTACAAACTGCACGACATCGAGTTGGTAGTTGACCGGCTTAAAGCCGATAACGACAACAAAGCACGGCTCGTGCGATCAGTTCAGGCCGCCACCCGGCAAGGCAAAGGAAGTGTAATGGTGGTTGACGAGAACGCCACAACCGTGAACCACTTCAGTCGCCACCTGATGTGCCCCACAACCGGTATAGCCTACGAAGAACCAGAACCCAATACCTTCTCGTTCAACTCCCCTTACGGAGCCTGCCCCAAATGCAACGGTTTGGGGCAAATATCGGAGATCGACCTTGAAAAAATTTTTCCAAACCCGGGACTCTCTATCAGAAAAGGGGGAATCACACCCGTTGGAGAATACAAAAACACCTGGATTTTCCATCAACTCGAAGGAATTGGCATCAGATACGGCTTCACCCTCGACACCCCTGTGGAAGACATTCCCGATGAAGCCATCAATGCCATCCTGTATGGAAGCGACGACAATTTCAAAGTAAAAAAAGAGGTAAACGGCGTAATAAACACCTACACCCTTAGTTTTGAAGGGATCGTAAACTTCATCCTGGCACAAAACGACGAAAACGCCGGACCGGCAGTAAGAAAGTGGGTAGGCGGTTTTCTCAACAAAAAGACATGCCCTGAGTGCAATGGTGACCGATTGAAACGTGAATCGCTTCAATTCAGAATCGATGGATACAACATCAGCCAGTTGTCGAAAATGGATCTTACTTCCTTACAAACATTCATTACCCGACTGCCCCAACGGCTTGATGAAAGAAGCCGTACCATTGCCTTTGAAATTATCAGAGAAATTCAAAACCGACTGGGTTTCTTAATCGAAGTTGGACTTGAGTATCTTACGCTCGACCGTCAGGCCAGAAGCCTTTCGGGAGGCGAGAGCCAGAGAATAAGACTTGCCACCCAGATTGGGTCGCAGTTGGTAGGAGTGCTTTATATACTCGACGAACCCAGCATTGGTCTTCATCAACGCGACAACCAAAGGCTGATCAAAGCCCTACGCGACCTGCGTGATGTGGGCAACTCGGTGATCGTTGTAGAACACGATCTTGATATGATTTTAGCCGCTGATCATGTGGTTGACATCGGCCCGGGAGCCGGCGTGCACGGCGGTGAAGTGGTGGCCCAGGGATCGCCATCCGACATGAACCATTGCCACACCCTAACCTGCGACTACCTAAGTGGCATCAGAAACATCGAAATACCTGCGATTCGACGTCCCGGCAACGGACACCACCTCATTCTTAAAGGAGCCAAAGGCAACAACCTGAAGAATGTAACACTCAGCATCCCACTTGGGAAATTTATTTGCATCACGGGGGTGTCGGGAAGCGGAAAATCGTCGCTTATCAACGAAACCCTCTACCCGATCCTGAGCTCGCACTTTTACCGGTCAGAAAAAAAACCCCTGCCCTACGATTCGATTGCCGGATTGGAAAACCTTGACAAGGTGATCGAGATTGATCAGTCGCCCATAGGCCGAACCCCCAGGAGCAACCCCGCCACCTATACCAAAATATTTGATGAAATACGCAACCTGTATGTCATGCTCCCTGAAGCCAAAATCAGAGGATACAAACCCGGGCGGTTTTCATTCAACGTGAAAGGAGGTAGATGCGAAACATGCACCGGAGCCGGGGTTAAAGTAATAGAGATGAACTTTTTGCCCGATGTGATGGTGCCTTGCGAAGAGTGCCAGGGAAAACGCTACAACAGAGAAACTTTGGAAGTGAGATACAGAGGCAGATCGATAAGCGATGTATTGGATCTGACAATTGACCAGGCTGTTGATTTCTTTGAAAACATCCCATCGTTGATGCACAAGATCAAAACCCTTCAGGATGTAGGATTGGGCTACATCAAGCTTGGGCAACCCTCTACCACACTTTCAGGAGGAGAGGCTCAGAGGGTAAAACTGGCGTCGGAACTCTCGAAACGCGATACGGGCAAAACACTTTTTATCCTTGACGAGCCAACCACAGGCCTTCACTTTGAGGATGTCAGAGTTCTGATAGATGTACTCAACAGGCTGGCTGGCAAAGGCAACACAATCCTGGTGATTGAACACAACATGGAAGTGATCAAAGTAGCCGACCATGTGATTGACATAGGACCTGAAGGGGGAATAAAAGGTGGCACCGTAGTAGCCCAGGGAACCCCAGAAGAATTGGCAGAGAGAAACATCGGATATACAGCCAGCTTTATCAAAGAAGCTTTGCACGACAAGGGAAGAATAAAAAAACAATAACTGGTTCACAATATCAAAAGTTCCTTAACTTAGCACGCTCTCTGAAAAAACAATTCCAGATGATTTGCATTTTTTTCGCATAAACAAAATCCTTATTATCAGTAACCTAAAGGGACTCATATGTCAGAAACCACTCAAAAATCCAAGGACAGCAAAGTTTACTTCCCCGGGTTAAACGGGATACGTTTCTTTGCCGCATTTTCGGTTATTTTTCATCATGTTGAACAAACAAAATGGTGGATTAACGATCCTGCAACCAATCAATACCCCAATCTGTGGTTGTCGATGTTTTGCGACAACATCGGGCACAAAGGGAGAATTATCTTTTTTGTTCTGTCGGGCTTCCTGATCACCTACCTGTTTCTGGCCGAGATCAACAAAACAGGGACACTCAATCTCAGAAAATTCCATACCCGAAGAGTATTGAGGGTGTGGCCAGTTTATTTGATAGTTGTTTTATTTGGATTTCTGTTACTACCACTCTACACCAACATCCCCTATCACTATGGTGTCAGTTTTAACGAGAGTATTCAAGACGGGTATTGGTTAAAATTCGGATTCTTCTTTTTCATGATGGCTAACATTGCCAGGTTCTTATGGCAACCAGTACTTGGAATCTCGCAACTTTGGTCCATTGCCGTACAGGAACAATTCTACCTGGTATGGCCTTTTCTGACCAGACTGTTTAAAAACTACTTTCTACCCTTTGTGATTTTCTTTATAGCATCAAAAGTATCGATAGAAGTCTTACTCAAAATTTATAGAGAGAACTATGAGTGGTTTCCAAATCAAATCATTACCCTCAACAGACTATCAACCATTATAAAATGGTGGGAGATATTTGCAGTTGACCAACTGGCAATTGGTGCTTTGTGCGCCTACCTGTTCTTCCACAAGAAGATGAGCATCCTCAACTTTGTTTACAACAAGTGGGTTGTGGTTGTTACCACGATCATATACACTTACTTGTTCTTTATAAAAGTTGACTTCTATGGACACACCTTCGTAGAAGGAATCATTGCCGCTGTATTGATGCTCAACATCTCTACCAATCCGAAATTCCCGGTTAAATTGGAAAACCGAACCTACAATTACCTGGGCAATATAAGCTATGGCATTTATCTTTTCCACAACATAGCAATGATAACAGTACTGAACTACATGCTGAAATACAGCTTATTCAGCACCAACGATATCATGTTTAACGTGGTTTTCTATGCGGGAACAGTGGTTCTGACACTGGCAATATCGGCTTTCTCCTACAAGTATATCGAAAACTACTTCCTGAAGTTGAAATCGAAATACGAGGTTATTAAAAGCACCCGAAACCAGCTTTCAAAGAGCCAGAACGCTTAAAATACGAAGTGTAAATGCCTGAATCAACCAGTCACATATTATTTCCTCGGTTGATTCAGGCATTCTTCAACAATCAGCTTTCGGGCTTGGCGACATCTGAATGATTGTGTCATCAGAATCAATAAACACTCAAAGAAATAATGAACAGTTTGTTTCGTTGGAGGCAATAAGCATCTTTGTCGGGGGCGCCATTGCCACCGACAGAAAATTGATAACCACAGAAAGCAGATATGCAAATGGATACACCCGATAAAAGCGTCGAAATTGTTGTAGAAAACAACCAAACCAAACTCACGATACCCAAATCAGCCACTCTGGCCGATGTAGCCAGTCAACTGGAAATCAAGCTTAAAGAGCCAATAATTGGTGCATTGGTAAACAACAAGTTACGTGAATTGAACTACGACATTTACAAGCCCAAAACCATCCGCTTTATTGACATGACACACCCGATTGGCTACAGAATGTACGCCAGATCGTTGGCTTTCATTATGTATCATGCGGTTCACGAATTGTGGCCACAAGCACGCCTTCGCATCGAGCATTCTGTTGCAAAAGGATGGTACTGTGAGCTTGACCACCTTGGTTTTGAAATGAAACCAGAAGTTGCCACCACCATCGAAAACAAGATGAAGAAGCTTGTAGCCGACAATCTTCCCTTCTCCCGCCGCGAAGTGAGAACCGAGGAGGCCATTACACTCTACAAACAAATGTCGATGAACGACAAGGCCGATCTGTTCGAAACACGAACCGACATGTACACTTCGGTTTATGGATTAGCGGATAGCATCAACTATTTCTATGGCTACCTGGCTCCATCAACCGGCTATATTAAATTTTTTGACCTTATGCCCTTCAACGGGGGTCTGCTTCTGAGACTTCCAGACCGGAACAATTCTACCAAGCTGCCCGATGTTCCGCGTCATGAGAAACTCTTCAAAATTTTCAGAGAACACAAAAAGTGGGTGAGTATTCTCGATCTGCCCTACGTGGGCAACCTCAACAAAGCCATTGCTTCGCGCAGGGGCAACGAGTTGATACAGGTAGCTGAGGCCCTTCACGAAAAAAAGGTTGCCCGAATCGCTGATAAGATATTCAAACGACGCAATGAGGTCAAAGTGATTTTGATAAGCGGACCGTCATCATCGGGCAAAACAACATTCAGCAAGCGACTGGGAGTTCAACTCTCGGTGCTTGGATTTGGCACCCGCCAGATAAGTCTCGACGATTATTTCGTTGACCGGGAATTAACCCCGCGTGACAAAAACGGCGATTACGACTTTGAAACAATCAAAGCAATTGACATTGTAAGATTTAACAACGATCTGAAGAATTTGATTGAAGGACAATCGGTTGAATTGCCCAAATTTGATTTTACCCTTGGGAGAAGCAAGCCATCAGGAACCACCCTAACGCTCGGGCAGAACGAATTGCTCATTGTGGAAGGAATTCACGGTCTGAATCCTGAATTGACACCCGGCATCAAGAATTCTCAAAAATTCAAAGTATTCGTTTCAGCATTAACCCAAATCTCGATCGATACCCAGAACCCAATACCGTCAACCGATAACCGGCTGATAAGAAGAATTGTAAGGGATTATCAGTACAGAGGTTATTCGGCTCTCGACACCCTTAAACGATGGGAAAGTGTAAGAAAAGGCGAGGAAACCTACATATTCCCTTTCCAGGAACTTGCCGATACCATGTTTAATTCTGCTTTGTTTTATGAACTTTCGGTTCTGAAAACCGTTGCAGAACCCATACTCAAAGAAGTACAGCAAAATGTACCTGAGTATGCCGAAGCCAACCGGTTGTTGAAGTTCCTTTCCTATTTCCGAACCATTGGCTCACGCGATATACCCCCCACAAGCATTTTGAGGGAGTTTGTGGGCGGAAGCAGTTTCGATTATTAAGCCAGTTTAAACCATTGAAGAGCTACGTACCACTTCACTATGTACCTGTTGAAGACGACGGCTTCCACATCCAGATAAACGGACAAGCGGGCAACCATACCCTGCGACTTGTAGTTGACTCAGGGGCTTCACGAACCGTATTCGACAACAACCGTATAGGAGGAATAAGCAATTCGCCCTTAAAATTTGCTCCCGAAATACAAGCACATGGCCTTGGACAAGAGATACAAAGTTTCCTTCTGCACATCGATTGCTTCAAAATTGCCGATCAGAAAATCGACAACTACACATCCATTCTAATGGATCTGAACCCTCTAAACCAACTTTTCAGAACCATTTATGCGCCAGAGATACATGGAATTATTGGAGGAGACCTTCTGGTAGCCCTTAAAGCCATCATTAACTATAAAAAAACTACAATCAAGCTGGCAGGAAAACGATATTCTCTCAGAAAACTGAATTTTGACGACGGATCTTTTCATCTTTTGCTCCAAATAAACCTACAGAACCAACCAGCCAATATGTTGCTGGATACTGGGGCAAGCAAAACCGTGTTCGACCTAAACTGCATGAAACTTTTTCACGACTTCAAACCCTCTGATCTGACGCCCAACGAAAAACCATCAGCAGGCATTCATGTTGAAACAACGGAGCATTGCACAGCAAAACTGGGAAATATTTCATTCGGATACCTGGCAATCCCTGAAAAGGATTTTCTGTTGCTCGACCTTGCAAACATCAACTTCACATACTCGCTGCTAAATCTACCCCCAATTGACGGGATTTTTGGAAACGACCTGCTGGGTCAGTTGCAGGCGGTTATAAACTACAAGAAGAAAACACTAAGACTTAAAGGCCAACCCAATGAAAAACCTGACTGAAGGTAATGAAGGCTCGCTGATCTTCCGCTTTGCATTACCCATGCTTTTGGGTAACGTTTTTATGCAGATTTACAGTATTGTTGACAGCATAGTGGTGGGTCAGTTTATAGGCAAGGAAGCGCTTGCTGCTGTGGGAGCCTCTTTCCCTCTGATTTTTGCCCTGGTTAGTTTTGTTATTGGAATAGGGATGGGCTTTTCGATAGCAATTTCGCAATACTTTGGAGCCAGAGACTTTGACAGAGTTGCCAGAGCTATTGATACCATGTGGATTTTCCTTGCCGTTTCCTCGGTTCTTCTAACAGGAATTGGCCTTTTATTCAGCGAGAAATTGCTGATTTTAATAGACATACCCAACGAGGTGATGCCACAGGCTGTAAGTTATCTGAACATAAACATAATTGGTTTTGTAGTCATGTTTGGATACAACGGTGCTGCTGCGGTATTACGAGGGTTGGGCGACTCCAAAACCCCACTCTATTTCCTCATCATCTCAACTTTTATCAACATCGGGTTGGATTTGCTTTTTGTGTTGGTGCTCAATATGGGCGTGGAAGGAACAGCCTGGGCTACTGTGATTGCGCAGGCTGGTGCCTTTTTGTCGATGGCAGTTTACCTTAATAAAACCCATAAAATAATCAGAATCAACTTTCGAAAATATGTTTTCGACAAGGAGATATTTCTGAAAAGCCTCAACATTGGCTTACCAACGGGCTTTCAGCAAACTTTTGTTTCATTTGGAATGGTAGCCTTGCTAAGCATTGTCAATCAATTTGGTACGGTTGCAGTTGCAGCCTATACGGTTGCTACCCGCATTGACTCATTCGCATCGATGCCAGCAATGAACTTTGCTGCTGCATTATCAACCTTTGTTGGCCAAAATCTGGGAGCTGGCAAGCACGAACGTGTAAGAACCGGGCTTATTGCTACCCTGAAAATGACCTCCATAATATCAATTGTTGTCACACTCACCGCAGTGTTTTTTAGCGATATGATGATGCGGCTGTTTACATCTGATCCTGAGATTGTTTCCATCGGCTCAGATTACCTGCTGATAGTAAGCAGCTTCTATCTTTTCTTTTCAACAATGTTTATCATCAGCGGGGTTATGAGAGGTGCCGGCGATACCCTTGTTCCTATGTTCATCACCCTGCTTTCGTTGTGGCTTGTCAGAATTCCTGTTTCGTGGGGATTATCAAGAGTGATAGGTATTCATGGGGTTTGGTGGGGAATACCTGTAGCTTGGTTTCTTGGCATGGTTGGAGCCTGGCTTTACTACAAAACCGGAAAATGGAAAAGCAAAGTAATTGTAAAAAACCAACAGGAGAAATCTTAGAAATCAGTTGGCAGAACACCAAAGCCTACTCCCATCCTGAGGCTAGCACATCAATCAGATGAATTGTTTTTAAGGGAATATTGTTTTTGGAGATATAGGCTTGCTGGTGCATCAGGCACGAGGCATCGGTTGAAACAATATATTCGGCTCCTGTTGCCAATGCGTTTTCAACTTTGTGTTTTGCCATGGCAACGGAAATTGCCTCGTGTTTTACTGAAAAGGTGCCGCCAAATCCGCAGCAAACACTTCTTTCTTCCATCTCTATCAATTGCAAACCTTTTACTTTCGACAACAAAAGCCGGGGTTGATCAGTAAGTCCGTATTCTCTGGTAGCAGCGCAACTATCATGAAAGGTGACTTTGTGCGGAAACTCCGCCCCCACATCCAGGACTTTAGCTACATTAACCATAAAATCGGTGAATTCATAGATATTGCGTTTTAGTTGCTTGTATTCGTTGTGTAATGCAGTATTATGAAACAATTGTTGATAATAATTCCGCACATATCCAACGCATGAAGCCGATGGACCAACAACCGGTCTGTCGTTGGGAAAATCCTTTATAAACTTCTCTCCAATAGCTTTTGCCTCATCCATAAAGCCACTGTTGAAGGCCATTTGACCACAACAGGTTTGATTTGGATTATAATTTACCTTCAGTTTAGCTTTTTGAAGGATTTTCACCATGTTGATCCCTGTTTGCGGATACATCTGATCTATAAAACAGGGGATAAAAACATCAACTACCATGAACAAAGGTTTTAATCGGCAAAGTTACCTATTTATTCAATGGAATGGTATGGCAGAGATTCAATATCCTTTACAGAAAAACCAGCCATTTTAATATGTTCGATAAACCGGGGATAGGACTTGGAAACCACGTTTGGATCATCAACAATTAAATACCTGGTTACAACAGCTAACGGAATCAATGCAAACGCCATCCGGTGATCGTCGAGCATGCTCAATGAGGCGGGTTTAAGGTTGCTATGCGTTGCAGTAGAAATGGAATCAGGCTCAATTTCTTTAAGACATCCGCCCAACAATTCTATGTTCCTGAGCATTCCGTCAATCCGGTCAGTTTCTTTCCAGCGAAGTGTTTTTAGCCCGCTAAGCATTTGACCGTAATTGAGTCCGACAAGTGTAGCCAAATAACATTGAGCCAAATCGGGAAAGGCGGAGAAATCCAGAACAGCTTCGAGCGGCTTTGGATCAGATGTACGGCGCAGACTTATGATATTTTTATACGTTGTAATTTCCACTCCCAGATCTCCAAAAAGGGAACAAAGAGCCTCGTCGCCCTGAAGATGGTTAAACGCCAGACCTGGCAATGAAATGCTAACTCCGGGTACCAATGCTGCAAACTCGAACCAGGGTGCCGCTGCCGACCAATCGCGATCGGTTGGCAATTCAAATCCGGAGTATCCTCCCGGCTTCACCTGAACAATATTCCCGGTTCGCTCTACACATGCACCAGCTTGTTGCATCAAAGCTATAGTCATTTGAATGTAGGGCTCAGAAACAGGGGTTCCCAGCAACCTCAGTTGCAAACCATTCAACAAACATGGGCCTACCATCAGCAAGGCAGAAACGAACTGGCTGCTGGTAGAGGCCTCTATATCAATTACACGACCCGTCAACTGACTTCCACGTACGAACAAAGGCCAACCACTAGGCCCCAGTTCAAGAATGGTGGCTCCCAATTGGCGTAGAGCACTTTTAAGTCCATCAAACGGTCGCTGTTGAAGTCTCTCCGAAGCAGTTAGCAAAAAATCGCCCTGCTGCACAGCCAAAAAAGGAAGCAAAAACCTCGCAACTGTTCCAGCCTGGCCGCAATCAACAACAACGGTTGAACCCGGATTTGCAGCCATACACACTTCCCTCAAAGCTGATTGCATCACAACAACATCGTCGGGTAAGCCTTCTTCAGAATAAAAAACGTGGTTCCCTGCAAGGTGGTTGATGACCAAAGCCCTGTTGGCAATGCTTTTAGACAGAGGCAGATCCACACTGAAGCTCCCTGGGGCACAATGGTATTCTATCAAGCTATAACCCATGAATAAGCCTCATAACATTTCGAACAGCATTGAACAAATCATCGTCGGGGACAGCCTGATCAAGCACTGGCACGCCAGGCCCTTTAAGCAGCACGAAACGAGCCGATCGCCCGACATTTTTTTTATCGAACGATACCATCCTGACAACTTGATCGGCATCAATTCCTTCAAAAGGAGGAAAATTAAAATTGGTTAAAAGAAACTTCTCCCAATATGAGGCAAAACTGCTATCCAAATGAGCCAGTCTCACTGATAATTGAAGTGCAACCAACAGTCCGGCTGCAATGGCTTCGCCATGCAACCAGGGGGTTGTACACGACATTGAAAGTGCCTCAAACGCGTGTCCTGCAGTGTGGCCTAAGTTCAACATCTTTCTTGAATCCTTCTCAAAAGGATCGGCACAAACAACACTGGCCTTAAACCTTACCGACCACTCGATGAGTGAAGCGAGCCGGTTTTGATCGTCGGGCAATCCTTTGGATATCATTTTTATATGGTTCCCGCCTTGAAGCAAACCGTGCTTTACACATTCGGCAAAACCCGAAAGGAGCTCCCGCTCTGGCAGCCATTTTAAGAACCCGGGCCAGATGACAACCTCCACAGGTTCATGAAAAGTACCTACCTGGTTTTTGGCGTGGCCCAAATTTACGGCCGTCTTTCCACCAACAGAAGCATCGACCATGGCCATGAGTGTGGTTGGAATGTTCAGATGAGCAACTCCCCTTTTTAAAACAGAGGCCACAAAACCACCCAAATCGGTAACCACACCTCCTCCAAGGTTCACGATTAAAGAGTGACGATCGAAACCCCTCTTCATCAACGACAAACACAATTGTTCGGTCTGAGTGATTGATTTTGACACCTCGCCAGGTTTCACAACGAACACACCATCAAGAGGAAACAATCCGGCAATGGTAGGCAAATGAGTTAAAACCTGCCGATTCAGATTTTCATCGGTGATCAAAGCCACCTCACTATGCTCAGCCATATAGTGTCTTAACCGCCATACCAAAGCAGCTGCATCATTGACAATCAATAAATTTTCACCGATACTCACCATAGCCATCAAACTTTAGGGCTCCAATAAATGAAACGGCCAAATTACGAAAAACCAATGACTGACATTCTGTCGCCACCCACTACCCATTAACTTCCAAATTTCGGCATGGAACGATATTTGAACATATTGAAAAACAAACATATTTGACATGGAAACAAACAAACCCATTCATACAAACTCGATGAGCTTTAAGAAGCTGATTTCAAATGACATTGTCATCGTTGATTTTTGGGCCCCATGGTGTTCACCCTGCCGAGCCATGGAACCCATTTTAGATGAAGTAGCAATAAAAGCCCCGGCGGGCGCGCTTGTTGGCAAGATCAATGTTGATGACAACCCGAGTATAGCATCAGAATACGGGATATTTTCCATTCCCACGCTCCTCATATTTCATAAAGGGAAAGAATACCGGCGGTATTCAGGAATTCAACCAGCCGAAAAACTGTTGCAAATTTTAAAGGAATTAAATACAAAATAATGATTATAAACTTATTAAAAAAATACTGGCCGACTCTGATTGGTGTTGTTGCAGGGCTGGCAGGAGGCTACCTCTATTACACAGAGATAGGATGCAAAAGCGGAGGTTGTCCAATAACATCAAACCCCTGGATGACAACAATCTGGGGAGGAGTCATGGGGTACTTGGTCGGTGATATGTTTGTAAAAAAGAACACCAACGATCAAAAGGGCTGATCCACGATCGCGATCACGCCTGTTGAGCCAACAGTTCACGCTGTTTTCGAGGGAGCGATGCCACTATGAGGTCGTACGACATATCGATCCACGAAAAAAGCAGATCATCGGTTAACGAACCGTCAATCAACACCATATTCCACAATTTTTTATTCATATGATATCCGGGTGAGACACAAGGATATTTTTCACGCAACGCGACAGCAAGTTCAGGGTCGCATTTGAGATTAACGGAGAAGGGACCTTCCAGGTCAGTTAATGCAAACATTTTTCCCGATGCCTTAAAAACCAAGGTAGTAGCGTCAAATGGAAACGATTCTGTCACACCAGTTTTACGAATACAATAATCGCGAAGCGATTCGATGTTCATGTTAAAAATATTAAAATTCTTTGCCTGACAAAAATAATACTATCAGACAACCAAACATAAAGGCTCACCGATTTTCTGTAACCTCAACGCCCACAAACTTTATCTGCGAGAAAGAGTGTTGGTGTATGATTAAAATGGATTAATTTTGCCGCTATCGTGGCAAAATTTGTTTTTTACTCATCTGAAAGTTAACCCAAAACGTCGCTTATGTTACTAAGTTCCAAGACGTCGGACCTCAAAAAGAGGATGCGTGAAGCACTTCAGGGTGGTGGCTCCAAAGCCATCGAAAGCCAGAAGTCAAAAGGGAAATTAACAGCGCGGGAGCGTATTCTTGCCCTGCTTGATCCCAAATCGTTCCATGAATACGATCTCTTTGTGGCACATGCCGGCAAAGATTTCGACATGGACAAGAAATTCCTGCCTGGTGACGGAGTCATCACGGGCACAGGAACCATCAATGGCTATCCGGTATGCATTTATGCACAGGATTTCACTGTAGCAGGTGGGAGTCTGGGCTATGCCCATGCCAAAAAGATCGTTAAGATCATGGAGCATGCCATGAAATTGAAGGTGCCCATCATTGGCATCAACGACTCGGGGGGAGCCCGTATTCAGGAGGGGGTAAATGCCCTGGCAGGATACGGCGACATTTTCTTCCGCAACACGATGGCCTCTGGTGTTATTCCACAAATCAGCGTGATATTGGGTCCGTGTGCCGGTGGTGCTGTTTATTCGCCCGCCCTGACGGACTTTGTATTTGTTGTGGATAAAATTTCGCAAATGTTTATCACCGGGCCCGAGGTAATTAAAACTGTTCTGGGAGAAGAAATCTCGAAAGAAGACCTGGGTGGTGCTCGTGTTCAGGCCGAAATAACCGGCAACGCCCATTTCTTTGCTGAAAGCGAGGCTCATTGTTTTGAGCAAATCAAGCAGTTGGTTAGTTTCATCCCCTGGAACAACGAAAACAAAGCAAAGCCTTTCCCCAAAAAATCGCCGAAAAGGCAATACAAGATCGAGGAGATCATTCCTGTTGACCCAGCAGAGCCCTACGATGTGCGCAATGTTGTAAAATCGTTGTGCGACGATAGTGAATTTTTGGAGGTTCAGGAGCGATTTGCCCGCAACATCGTGATTGGATTTGGCAGAATTGGTGGCCAATCTGTTGGTATCGTTGCCAACCAACCCATGGTTTTGGCAGGCGTTCTCGACGTTGACAGCTCCGACAAGGCAGCCCGATTCATTCGCTATTGCGATTCGTTCAACATTCCTCTGGTTACCTTGGTTGATTTACCCGGTTATCTTCCGGGTGTTGATCAGGAATATGCCGGCGTGATTCGGCATGGCGCAAAAGTTTTGTATGCATACTCCGAGGCAACCGTGCCAAAAATCACCCTGATTTTACGCAAGGCTTACGGAGGAGGATACATTGCCATGTGCTCACACCACCTTAAAGCCGACTTTGTATTCGCCTGGCCAACAGCCGAAATCGCAGTAATGGGACCGGAGGGTGCGGCAAACATCATTTTCCGAAAAGAGATTGTAGAAGCTGAAAACCCCGAGGAAATGAGGAAGAAAAAGATTGACGAATACAAGGAGAAATTCGCAAATCCTTACGTTGCTGCAGCTTATGGTTATGTTGACGCCGTGATTGAACCTGCCGAAACCCGCCATTTTCTGATGCACGCCTTGGAGATTTCACAAAACAAGGCAGAGCAGCGTCCCTGGAAAAAACATGGAATTCCACCATTTTAATGGTTTTCGCCAACCAACGAATCAAATTTATAATCAAAAAACTGATTGCAGATGGAAAAAGAAAACGCAGAAGAAACCTCCATGCCTACTATAGAAAATCTGGATATACTGCATGTTGAGATGGGCAGTTATAAAACCATTATCCCCGAGAGGTTTAAAAACCGCAAGGTTAAAACGCCACCCCAAACGCACATTGTTGCGCAGATTCCAGGCAACATCAAAGAGATTTACGTGAAAGAAGGCCAAAAAATTAAAGCCGACGACAAAATCCTGATGCTGGTTGCCATGAAAATGAACAACATCCTTACTTGTCCCTTTTCGGGCGTTGTAAAATCAATTGAGGTTGCTGTAGATCAGGTGGTGCCCAAAGGACACCTGCTCATGGTTGTTGAGCCTGCCTAAAACCTTCGGGAGGGACCAGAGAATTGGTTGAAGCCACGAAACCAAGCAATTCTTGACGTCCGTTACCAGTTTCTGAAGATGTTACAAACATTTGCGGCAATTCGTCCCACGATTGCCGCAAATGCTTTTTATATGCATCGATGTTGCGCTGCAACTCTGTTCTTCCCATTTTATCCGTCTTGGTGAACGCCAAAACAAAGGGGAGTTCGTTTTCAGCCATAAATTCCATGAAAGAAACATCAATCTGCTGCACCGGAATCCGGGAATCGATCAGGATGAAGGTGCACAACAAATTACGACGTAAACGAAGGTACTCAGCGATCATCCCAACCCAATCCTTACGCTTCGACTTTGACGTTCGGGCATAACCATATCCGGGTAAGTCAGCCAGATACCACTGGTTATCAATCAAAAAGTGGTTTATTGTTTGTGTTTTCCCGGGAGTTGACGAGGTTTTGGCTAAACCTTTTCTTTCAACAAGCATGTTGATCAACGAGGATTTCCCAACATTGGATCGCCCTATAAAGGCATATTCAGGCATCACCGCTTCAGGACACTTTGACAGAGCAGTTACACTTGAGATGAACTCGGCGTTCTTAATTTTCAGCATTATTTATTGTGATTTCTCCTAACCCGTAATTTCAGTCCCCTGAGATTGATTTTCTTAATATAGGAAGCCAGATGCCTCGACTTCTTCTTCTCGTAAACATCGTTGATGGTAATCAGAATACCCGATTCCTCCACCTCCCCGAAGTGTTTGTTGACCGATGCACCAAAGAAACGCATAGTAGGCGAAAGGTTCATGTAGGCATTAAACAATGGAGGGATGTTCTCTTTAAACTGCCGGATGGTATGATTTAAAATCCGGTAGTTCTCTTCATAATTTTTACCGGTAAAGAGGGAAGCCAGATCATCGGGGTTGGTTTGAACAGGTACGGGTTCGAACGGAACAACTAATTTATCAGGATCAGGGAAATAGCGGTGAAGGAAAAAAAGCAATACGTCCCTGGCCTGAGGATTGTACTGAGCGTACATGGTCATTTTTCCAAAGAAGTAGCGCACAGAGGGGTTGTCGATTACAATGGCTCCTAAGCCATCCCAGAGGTTGTCAAGCGAGAACATCCCTTTTCGAATGTTGTAGCTTGCCTGGTATTTGGGTTGAACAAAGGATCTGCCCAGTTCAATTGTTTGAGACATGTATTCCCTGACAAACTTTTCGGAAAAATGAAACAGGCTGGCTGTTGGCGACTTAAAACGCCCGTTTAAATCGGTGCCGATATCGTTGCAATGGATAAACCTGTAGCCTCCAATAATTTCCTCATCATCAGGATCCCATACTATAAGCTGTTTAAATGGAACTTTGGCAGTATCGAATTCATCAATATCCAAATCATTGCCTGTGCCGCCTCCCCCGTCGCGAAACGAGATCTCGCGCAACCGGCCTATCTCACGCATTGTATTAGGAGAATCGTGATGGGTAACAACAAAAATTTGTCGGTTACCATAATTCGTATTCCGCACAAACCGGGCTTCGGTAAGTTCTGCCGCTATCAGATCGCGATCGACAGGCGGAATGACATTCATTGCATCTATCTGGCTCATAAAAAACTTTTATTTCAACAGTGTATCAAGAGTAGCATCTGCATCATTGTGCAAACGATAAACCAATTCTCGCAGAAGAGCCGCCCATTGCTGATCGGTGCGACTGGCAGTAAAACTACTCCATTTTACAGGCTTTCCAAAGGTAATGGTAATTACCTTCCCCTTTTGTCGGAACATCTCATCGGGAAGGAAAAACATCTCGATGTTGGCTTTGATACCAAGTTTTACCCTAAATCGGGCAAGGTTATAAAAGAAACTACGGTTAGCCCCATCAATATGCACAGGAACCACATCGCGTTGGTATTGACGGGCTTTTGTTACAAAAGTCTTCTTCCATTCCAAATCCAGAACCTGACCTTCCTGACGACGCGAACACAAACCTGCCGGGAAATAAAGCAAAGCTTTTGAACCAGAAAAGGTATCGTCAAGCATCTTCGACAAGTTGATGTTCCGACCATGTTTGTTTACAGGAAGAAATAAAGGTCTGAGATTGGGGATATTCAACAACAGATCATTGACCGGAAAAACAAGATCGGGGCGGTAATCGCCAACAGCTTGCATCAAAGCAAGTCCGTCGAGCCCACCCAACGGGTGATTAGCCGCGACTACAAACCGTCCCCCTTCAGGCAGATTTTCTTGGCCCACAACCCTTATAGTTACCTGAAAATCAGAAAGCACAGCCCTTACGAACGGAAGCCCCTCAAGGTGCCTGTGACGCATGATAAAATCGTTAATCTCGTCCTGATGCAGAATGCGTTTAATCAATCGGAGGAGAAAACGAGGCAGCAACCGCTTCAATCGCGGATTCTTTTCAGCAAGCACCCGATCAATATCTATCATCTGATATTCTGCCGATTCCATCATCTTTCATTTCTTTAATCGATTTCACAATGCCTTTGAAGACCATATGGAGAATCGTGCAAAGGTAATGATTATAGCAACCAGAATTCAACAAATTCATAGTCAGTTCAATCCAAAAAAATTTACCCAAATGGTCAACTCATTTTTTTACTCTCCCACCAGGTATTATTTCAATTTAACAGCGCATTATCAATGAAATAGCACAGCTAACCAACACCAAAACACCCTTGAAAGGGGAAAAGTTTTTAACAAAAGTGGGAGAAAGTGGAGAAATCTGCAACAAAGTGGGAAATCTGTCGTATATTTGAAAAAAATTTGTTTAAATGCTCAATTTCATCGGAGTACATGAATGTAAGGCAGATGACAAAGGCCGGATAATGTTTCCATCGGCATTGCGAAAGCAGATGCCCGGGATCATGGATCAGGGTTTTGTGGTCAAGCGTAGCGTGTTCGACCGATGTTTGGAGCTGTTCCCCATGTCGGAATGGAACAAAGAGATGGCTCGTATCGACAAGCTGAATCGTTTTGTCAAAAAAAACATCGAGTTCATCAGGAAATTCACTGCAGGGGTTAAAACACTGGAGTTAGACGCATCGGGTCGTTTCCTCATTCCGAAAGACCTGATGAATTATGCCCAATTGCAGAAAGAAGTTGTGTTGGCAGCTATGGGTACGAGAATTGAAATTTGGGACAAAGAAAAATACGAAGCTGCGGTTGACGACTCCAATGATGACTTTGGCGCATTAGCCGAAGAGGTAATGGGAGGCATCTTAAGCGAAGAAACCACCTGATAATAAATCAAATGATATACCACCAACCTGTAATGTTAGAAGAGTGCATTGAGGGGCTGGCCATTAGCCCTTCGGGACGGTATGTTGACGCAACCTTTGGAGGTGGTGGTCACAGCCGCGCTATACTCGACAAGCTTTCAACAGGCCATTTGTTTGGTTTCGATCAGGACGAAGACACCAGGCAAAACGCCTTAAACGACCCCAGATTTACTCTTATAGAGCAGAACTTCAGATACATGAAAAACTATCTGAAGCTTTTTAAAGGGACACCAGTCAACGGCATCCTGGCTGATTTGGGTGTATCATCGTACCAAATTGACGAGCCTTCCAAAGGCTTTTCGACCAGGTTTGACGGCCCCCTCGACATGCGAATGGATCGAAGGAAAGACCTGACTGCCGCCGGGATTGTGAACAGCTATGAAGAGGAGAAGCTGGCAATGGTTTTCAAACTTTATGGTGAGCTTCACAACGCCAGACAGATAGCACGTCGCATAACCCAACGACGTCAGGAAACCGACTTGCTTACAACCGCTCAGTTGCGCGAAGCTTTAAGAGGGCTCACACGGCCTCAAACCGAGAATAAGTTTCTGGCACAGGTATTTCAGGCCTTACGCATCGAAGTAAACGACGAGTTGGGAGCCTTGCGCGAGTTTCTTGAGCAGTGCCGCGATATCTTGATACCAGGAGGCAGGTTGGTTGTTATGTCATACCACTCCCTTGAAGACCGGTTGGTAAAAAACTTTACGCGTACCGGGAATTTTGAAGGAGAACCCCAAAAAGACTTTTTTGGAAATCTGATAAGCCCGTTTACACCAATCAACCGCAAGCCATTATCGGCACCAGAGGCAGAACAAACCAACAACCCCCGATCACGCAGCGCGCGCCTCAGGGTGGCAGAAAGGAGGAACGCATGACTGGTTTTAACACCCGAAAAGCGACCCCCGAACCTCCGCGTGCAGACAACAGATCGCAAGGAAAAACCACTACCAGGAAGCCGGGAGCTTTCAAAAGTGTGGCAACAGGAAAATTTCTTACCACCGAATCGGCTTTGAAAACGATCCCCTTTATCCTGTTTCTGGCAGGGCTGGGGATGATTTACATAGCTAATAATTTCTACACCGAACGAACCATCAGGGCCACCAACCGAATGAAAAAAGAGCTCAAAGAACTCCGCTTCGAGTACATCGCCTCCAAATCGCAATACAGCGACTCTACCAAACAATCGAAGGTTGCACGCAAACTGGCAGAGATGGGTATTAAAGAAGCAGTGGCACCACCCGAGAAAATCTTTGTAAAAGAAAGCGAACTACAATATCCACGATAAAACCTGATAATTGAACGAAGATCAGAAAATAGATGAGCTGATGGCAACCGACCCCAGAGCTGTTTTTATCAAGCGCATTTGGGTTGCTTACCTGCTGGCGGTGCTGGCAGGAATTACCGTTTTTATCAGAATCGTTCATATTCAGTCGGTACAAGGAGAGGCTCTGCGCGAGAAAGCAGAAAAAACCACGATAAAATATGGTGCAATCGAGCCGGTGAGAGGAAATATACTTGCCGATGACGGCACTTTGCTTGCCACTTCGGTGCCCATCTACGACTTCAGAATGGATGTTGCCTCGCCCAACATCCCCGATTCAGTGTTTTATACCAAAATCGACTCCCTTTCAACCGGGCTAAACAAGCTGTTCCGCGACAAATCAGTCCAGGAATATGAGCGCTGGCTAAGAGCCGAACGAAAAAAGGGCAACCGGTATCTGCTTATTCGCAGGAATGTTGATTACAACACCGTAGCCAACATTAAAAAACTTCCCATTCTTCGGGATGGGCAAAACAAAGGAGGACTTATACTGGTACAGAAAAGTACCCGGAAAATGCCCTACGGCATTTTGGCACGACGCACCATTGGCTACGAGATCAAAGAAGAGAACCTGTTTGTAGGGCTTGAGGGAGCATACAGGAATGAATTACAGGGAATAACAGGAAGAATGTGGATGCAGAGAATTTCGGGTGGAGAATGGATTCCTTTAAACGATAACGATCGGATTGATCCGAAAAACGGGAAAGATGTAGTAAGCACCATCGATATTCATTTGCAGGATGTAGCCGAAAGTGCCCTGATGAATCACCTTGCCTCGCATCAGGCCGAACAGGGATGCGTGATTGTGATGGAGGTAAAAACCGGGGCCATCAAAGCCATTGCCAACCTGCAACGCCGCCCCGACGGGAGTTACGACGAACGTTACAACTACGCCATAGCAGAGAGCATCGAGCCAGGGTCAACTTTTAAACTGGCCTCGACCATGGCTGCATTGGAAGATCAAAAGATCGACATTACTGATACCCTTGAGGTGGGAAAAGGATCGTTCAACTTTTTTGGGAAAGACATGACCGATGTTCATGCAATGCCCCGCGAAAAGCTGTCGGTACGCGAAGCTTTTGCGCACAGTTCAAATGTGGGTATCAGCCGCATGATTTACAACGCCTACAAATCGAAACCACAACAATTCATCGACCGGCTCTACGCCTTTGGGCTTAACACCTCCTTGGGCATTGAGATACAAGGCGAAGGAACACCCGCAATTAAAAACACCGATCATCAAAAATGGTCAAAGCTGTCGCTACCGTGGATGTCGATTGGCTACGAACTTATAATCACACCGTTACAAACACTCACCTTTTATAATGCTGTGGCTAACAATGGCAAAATGATGAAACCCATGTTTGTAACGGAAATAAGGGAGCCAGGCAAGACAACACAAACAATTGAACCCGTGGTTATCAACAAGAAGATAGCTTCTGATGCCACCTTGAAGAAAGCACGTCAACTTCTTGAAGCCGTTGTCAAAGAAGGGACTGCGCGGCAACCCTTTGCTAACAGCGCCTATACCGTTGCAGGAAAAACCGGAACTGCCCAGATTGCAAAAGGCGGGCGTTACAACAAGAAGAATTACAATGCGAGCTTTGTGGGCTATTTCCCGGCCGACGAACCAGCTTATTCGTGCATCGTTGTGGTAAACAATCCGGCTGGAGGTCTGATTTATGGATCATCAGTTGCAGCACCGGTTTTCAGAGAGATTGCCGATAAAATATACGCCACCAACCTTAGCCTCCGAAATCACAACGAGGAAGAAACCGACACCTTATCGCAACAGGAGGAAGAGCAACTGGTGACTGTGCCCTATATGCGCAGCGCCCGTTTTGATGATGTGGAGGTAATCCGGAATTTTTTCGATTTCGAGACCGACACAGCAAGCCGTGTTGCCGACTGGGTAATGGTTTCAGGATCGGGCAACCACATGAAGACCTCTCCCCGCCGCTATTCCGATCACCTGGTGCCCGATGTCACCGGAATGACTGCTCGTGATGCCGTGTTTCTGCTTGAAAAACAAGGATTAAAAATTACCATTGTTGGACGTGGCAGGGTAAAAAGACAATCGGTTGCACCAGGAACGAAAGCCTCGAATGCAAAACCAATAACCATTGAACTATCCAACACCTGAATTATGAAGAACTTATCCGAAATCCTTCAGGGAATAACCTATACGGCCATCGGCCAGCCCGCTGATGTTAGGTTAAGCGGCATCGCTTTCGATTCCAGGAAAGTAACTAACGGAACCCTCTTTTTTGCCATCAGGGGTACCCTTACCGATGGACATCAATATATTGCTAAGGCTGTTGAGGCAGGGGCAACCGCGATTGTTTCAGAAGAACAGCCCGTGTTGTCAGACAATAACGTTGTCAGTATTTTGGTTGACGATGCCCAAAAGGCTCTAGCAATGGCTGCCTGCAACTGGTTCGAACATCCGTCAGCAAAGCTAAGGCTGGTTGGCATCACCGGCACAAACGGGAAAACCACTACAGCCACCCTCCTTTTCAACCTGTTTGAGTCGTTGGGTTATAGATGCGGCTTGCTCAGCACGGTTGAAAACAGAATTCATTCGGTGCAACGACAAGCCACCCACACCACACCTGATCCGATACAAATCAACGCGCTGCTGGCCGAAATGGTTGAGGCAGGATGCGATTATGCTTTCATAGAAGTGAGTTCACATTCGGTGGTACAACACAGAATCAGCGGACTCAAATTCGCTGGTGGAGTATTCACCAACCTCACACACGACCACCTTGATTACCACAAGACGTTTGCCGAATACTTGAAAGCCAAAAAAGGCTTCTTTGACCAATTGGGGTCACAAGCCTTTGCATTGGTAAACACCGACGACAGAAACGGAACGGTGATGCTGCAAAACTGCAAAGCAAGCCACAACACCTACGCCTTGAAAACGATGGCAGATTATCATGCCAGAGTTGTTGAAAATCTACTCGATGGCTTGCTTCTTGAAATTGACGGCAACGAGGTTTGGTTCAGGCTGGTAGGGCAATTCAATGCCTACAATCTGACCGCAGTTTATGCCACCGCCCTGTTGCTCGACCAAAACAAGCAACAGGTTCTGGAGAAACTCAGTGCCATGCAACCTGTTGAAGGGAGGTTTGACACCATCAGGTCGGCCAGCGGCATAACAGCCATAGTTGATTATGCACACACCCCCGATGCTTTGCAGAACGTGCTCAACACCATCAACCAGGCCCGGGGCGAACAGTCGAGGTTGATAACCGTGGCCGGTGCCGGAGGCGATCGCGATAAAACCAAAAGGCCTGAAATGGCTCGTATTGCGGCCGAAAACAGCGATCGACTGATTCTAACTTCCGACAATCCACGCACAGAGAACCCAACAACGATACTCTCGGAGATGGCAGCAGGATTGACCCAAGCACTAGCCCAAACCACCCTCATCATCGAAAACCGCCGCGAAGCTATCCGAACGGCAGTTGCCCTGGCTACAAAAGGCGACATCGTTTTGATTGCCGGTAAAGGCCATGAAAAATACCAGGAAATCAATGGAGTGAAACATCACTTCGACGATAAGGAAGAGATAAAAAACGCATTAGGAATCAAGGAATAACACCAATCATGTTCTACTATTTATTCACCTATCTTGACCAGACATTCGATTTCCCCGGCGCGGGCGTGTTTCAATACATCTCGTTCAGGGCAGCCATGGCCGTGATCACCTCACTTCTCATTTCGTTGGTATTTGGGGGGAGTTTGATCAGGTATTTGAAAAAGAAACAGGTTGGCGAAACTGTACGCGACCTGGGTCTGGACGGACAAAAACAGAAACAGGGGACACCAACCATGGGCGGCCTCATTATTCTGGGAGCCATTGTTGTTCCCACAGTGCTATTCGCCAGGCTCGACAATGTTTATATTCAACTGATTCTGTTTACTACTGTATGGCTTGGTATGGTTGGATTTCTCGACGACTACATCAAAGTGTTCAAGAAGAACAAGCAGGGACTTGCCGGCAGGTTCAAGATCATGGGACAAATAATTGTTGGACTGGTAGTTGGCTTTACCATGTATTTCAGTCCCGATATAGTCATCAAAGAAAAAAACTCGGCTCACGCCTACATCGAAAAGGTGAATGTGATGAACGACGCAACCTATGCCAGAGCCAAGGAGGTGTTTTCAAGTGAAAGCACCAAATCGACCAAAACAACCATTCCTTTTGTAAAGAACAACGAGTTTGACTATGCTAAACTCATCAGTTGGATAGGTGGCGGGGCAGCCCGGTACGCATGGATCATTTTTGTACCCATTGTGATACTTATAATCACGGCGGTATCGAACGGGGCCAACCTCACCGATGGTATCGACGGGCTGGCGACAGGCGTTTCGGCCTTTCAGGCAGCCACCCTCGGGATACTTGCATGGGTTTCAGGCAACATCATTTTTGCTGATTATCTGAACATTATGTACATCCCCAATACGGGTGAACTCACCATATTCATCAGTGCCCTGGTAGGAGCTTGCATCGGGTTTCTATGGTACAACACCTATCCTGCACAGGTTTTCATGGGCGATACCGGTTCGCTGGCCCTGGGAGGAATCATCGCAGTGTTGGCCATCATGATCAGAAAAGAGCTGTTGATACCAATCCTCTGCGGAATATTTCTGGCTGAAAACCTGTCGGTTGTAATGCAAGTCAGCTATTTCAAATACACGAAAAAGAAATATGGAGAAGGGCGGCGCATTTTCTTGATGTCGCCTCTTCATCATCACTTTCAAAAGCTGGGATATGCAGAGCCCAAGATCGTTCAACGATTTCATATTGTGGCGATCATGCTGGCTGTGCTCACCATCATAACACTCAAACTGCGATAAATGAAAAAGACCCTAAATAATATGAAAGATGAATACACCGCGCATTGTGGTGTTGGGAGGAGGCGAAAGCGGCACAGGCGCTGCCGTCCTTGCCCACACCCGTGGATTTGACACCTTCCTGAGCGATGCAGGAACCCTGGCTCCAAAATATCGCGAAGTTCTTTTACATCATGACATCACTTTCGAGGAAGGGAAACACACGCCTGAAAAGATCCTCAACGCGGATGAGATTATCAAAAGCCCAGGAATTCCAGAAAACGCCCCGCTGGCATCAGCGGCACGCCAAAAAGGGATTCCGGTGATAAGCGAACTGGAGTTTGCATGGCGGTTTACCAACGCCCGCCTGATATGCATAACCGGAAGCAACGGAAAAACCACCACAACCACTCTCATCTGGCATTTGCTCAACAAGGCGGGCTTCAACGTAGGATTGGCTGGCAACATAGGCCAAAGCTTCGCTTTGCAGGTTGCAACCTGCAATTACGACTGCTACGTGCTTGAAGTAAGCAGTTTCCAACTCGACGGCATGTTCGATTTCAAGGCTGATGTTGCCGTTCTGACAAACATCACACCCAATCATCTCGACAGGTACGACAATCAGTTTAACCTGTACGCTGAATCGAAGATGCGGATTGTACGCAACCAGACAGAAAAAGATACATTCATCTGGAATGCCGACGACAAAGTGACGTGCGAGATGCTAAAAAACAGGGACATCAGGGCAAAAAAAATTCCTTTTACCCTGGGAAACAGAATAGGGAAAGAAGGAGCCTGGATTAAAGATAATAATTTGATAATAAACATAGAAGAAGATATTTTTAGCATGAAGATAGAAGCATTAGCACTCCAAGGAAGGCACAACACCAGCAATTCGATGGCTGCGGGTGTGGTGGCAAAGGTTGAACAAATCCGTAAGCCGGTTATCAAAGAGGGGCTGTCAGACATTACAGCCATTGAACACCGGATGGAGTTTGTAGCCAACGTGCATGGAATTGCATTCATCAACGACTCGAAGGCTACGAGTGTCAATGCCGTTTGGTACGCACTGGAAAACATCCACCAGCCGGTGGTCTGGATTTGTGGTGGCCGCGATAAAGGCAACGACTACAGCTCACTAACCGAGCTGGTAAGCAAAAAAGTAAAAGCCATTGTTTGCCTGGGGGTTGACAATTCCAAAATCAAAGCCTCTTTTGGCGAACTGGTTGAAACCATAGAAGAATACACCACGGCCCAGGAGGCTGTAGTGGCTGCTTACAATCTGGCTGAAAAAGGCGATACCGTATTGCTGTCGCCGGCCTGCTCAAGTTTCGATTTATTCGACAACTACGAGGACAGAGGCAGGCAATTCAAACAAGCAGTAAAAAGACTTTGATTCTGAGAAAATGAAGGTGGATGTAAAAAATATTGCTGAACTCAAGGGCGACCGCGCAATCTGGATCATTGTTTTCCTGTTGTCGGTACTCTCTGTATTGGTTGTTTACAGTTCAACCGGATCGCTGGCCTTTAAAAACAAGGCAGGCAATACCGAGTTTTATATGCTAAAACACCTGCTAATTTTAGCGGCAGGTCTCCTGCTTATGTATGGAGCCTACCGTTTGCCCTACCGGTATTACAGCAAAATGAGTTACATAGGCATTATACTGGTTATCCCCTTGTTGATTTACACCATTGTTGGAGGCACCAACCTCAACAGCGCAAACAGGTGGATCACCATCCCCTTTATTGGGCTCACCTTCCAAAGCTCCGACCTGGCTAAACTGGTAATCATCACCTATTTATCGAGCCAGCTCACACGCCGTAAAGATTACCTCTCCGACCTGAAACGGGGATTTCTGCCAGTGCTTTTCCCTGTTGGAATGATCTGTCTGCTCATTTTCCCTGCCAACTTTTCAACCTCGGCACTCATTTTTGGCATATGTACTGTGATGATGTTCGCTGCAGGTGTTCCGTTCAGATTTCTCGCTGGAACAGCAGGCATTGCTCTTGCGGGCTTTGTTGTGGTGCTGCTTTTGGCCGGAACCATGCCCAAACTGCTCCCCCGGGCCACCACCTGGGTCAACCGTATTGAGATGCATTTGGGAATGATTGACGACAAAGAGAAAAAAGAGGCAGCCAATTATCAGGTTGAACAATCGAAAATTGCCATTGCCTCGGGTGGCATCACTGGGAAGATGCCAGGCAACAGCATTCAGAGAAATTTCCTCCCCCACCCCTACTCCGATTTCATCTTTGCCATCATCGTTGAAGAATACGGACTGATTATCAGTTCATTTGTCATACTTCTGTACATCATTTTGTTTTACAGGGGGATCAACATTGCCAAAAAGGCAGCCAGTGGTTTCGGCATGTTGCTGGCATTCGGGCTCAGTCTGGGGCTCGTGGCTCAGGCACTGATCAATATGCTTGTGGCTGTTGATTTGTTCCCCGTTACGGGTCAACCCCTGCCCCTGGTGAGCATGGGAGGAACTTCAATCTGGTTTGCCCTCATTTCGTTAGGCATAGTACAAAGCGTAAGCCGTTACAGCCAGGAAACAGAAGAAGAACAAAAACTGGAAGACACTCCCGGTTTTATTGCCCATCCGGATCAATCTAGTAGCAACCCACAAACCGAAGCCCAATGAAACGCGATCAGAAACTGAGAATCATGTTGAGTGGCGGGGGAACCGGGGGGCATATTTTCCCGGCCATTGCCATTGCCAATGCTATAAAAAAACTTAGACCCGATGCTCAATTTATGTTCGTTGGAGCAAAAGGGCGGATGGAAATGGAGAAAGTGCCGCAGGCAGGATATCCCATTGAAGGCCTATGGATCAGCGGCTTGAAGCGAGAACTTACCCTTTCCAATTTAAGTTTCCCTTTCAAACTGTTGTTCAGTATGGTGAAGGCACTGCGCATGGTCATGAAATTCAAGCCAAACATGGTAATAGGCACTGGCGGATATGCAAGCGGTCCAACTCTCAGAGCAGCGTCGTGGCTGGGAATACCCACCGCAATTCAAGAACAAAACAGCTTTCCGGGAATTACCAACAAACTTTTGGCACCCAAGGCATCCAGAATATACGTGGCCTATGACGGGCTTGAAAAGTTTTTCCCAAAAGAAAAGATCCTTTTAACGGGCAATCCAATTCGCCGCGAAGCTGTAGCAATTGCCGGCAAACGAGCCGAAGGAGCGGCAGCCTTTGGCATTGATCCTCAAACAACCACGATATTGGTTGTGGGAGGGAGCCAGGGGGCACGTTCGATAAACAGGGCAATAAAAAAAATGATTGACACACTGGAGGCCAACAACCTTCAATTGATTTGGCAAACAGGAGCCGCCTTCGAGAACGAAGCCAAATCGGCAGCAAAAGTTTGGCCCGGCGCTGTTGTTAGCATTCATCCCTTTATCAACCGAATGGATCTTGCCTATGCCGCTGCCGACATTATCGTGAGCCGCGCCGGCGCAATAGCCATTGCCGAGCTCATGGTGGTTGGCAAGCCTATAATTCTCATACCCCTGCCCACAGCCGCAGAAGACCACCAGCGTCACAACGCGGAAGCCCTTGTAAAAAAGGGAGCCGCGCTGATGGTTGCCGACAACCGGATTCACGACGATTTGCCAGCGTTGCTGCTCGATTTATCGGTCAACAAAACACGGGCGACAAAACTGGGAGAAGCTTTAGCCAAAATGGCCATGCCCCTGGCCGATCATTCTATAGCTACCGACATCATCAACCTAACGGAACAAAAGCCATGACAAGCCCGAAACAATACAAACACATCTATTTTCTGGGCATAGGCGGCATTGGAATGAGCGCCCTGGCACGTTATTTCAACCACCACGGAGTTAAAGTATCTGGTTACGACCGCACCGCCAGTTCTTTAACAGATGAGTTGCAAAAAGAGGGGATTGGAATTGACTTCTCCGACGATCCAAAGCTTATCCCAACTGATGTTGACCTGGTTGTATTCACCCCTGCCATTCCATCCAACCATCAAGGGATGAAGTGGCTGCAAAAAGAGGGGTTTGCCATGATGAAACGCTCAGAAATGCTTGGACGGCTAACCAACCAGATGCAAACGCTGGCCGTGGCCGGAACGCATGGCAAAACCACAACCTCCACCATGGCAGCTCATTTGCTCTACAATTCAAAAACGGGTTGCACAGCCGTCCTGGGCGGAATTGCCAAAAACTACAAATCAAATTTGCTACTCCCCAACACTGCCAGTAGCTGGATGGTGACCGAGGCCGACGAGTACGACCGCAGCTTCCTGCAAATCACTCCAACCATTGCTGTGATTACCGCCACCGATGCCGATCACCTCGACATCTATGGCAATCATCAGGCGCTGCTCGACAGCTTTAACAGTTTCACCAGCCTAATAAAACCCGGCGGCTATCTCGTCCACAAATTGGGGCTGCCTCTTACGATTACCAACCGCGAGATCAACGTTTACACTTACTCCCTCAACGATACAAAAGCCGATTGCCATGCCAGGAACCTGTCGAAAGATGGCCTCTATTACACTTTTGACCTGGTAACACCACTTCGCACAATCACCAACCTTTGCACCGGAATACCGGCACTGGTGAATGTTGAAAACAGCATTGCGGCTTGCACCATGGCACTTCTAGCGGGATGTTCTGACGAAGAAATCCGTTTAAACCTCAAAACATTCCAAGGAATCAGTCGCCGTTTCGACATACGAGCTGTAAAACCCGGGCACGTCTATATTGACGATTACGCCCACCACCCCGAAGAGATCAACGCTTTGGTTGACTCGGTGCGGCATCTGTTTCCTGAGGAAAAGATAACCGCTGTTTTCCAACCCCACCTCTATTCGCGAACCCGCGATTTTGCTGAAGGCTTTGCCAAAGCTTTGAACCAGTGTGACGAATGCCTTCTGCTCGACATCTACCCTGCCCGCGAACTGCCCATCCCCGGCGTGGATTCGGCCATGCTGGCAAACCTGATGAAACCAGGAACCAGGGTTATTGGCCGGGAAAACCTGATTTACGAAATCGAAAAAATAAAACCAGGTCTGTTGCTCACCATTGGCGCTGGCGATATCGACCGTTTGGTTCCTGAAATCGAGAAACTATTCAATTCCGATAATTATGATGCACGCAAAGAAATATAGAAAAATTGGCATCATCGCTATCTGGACACTCCTTATACCCTCGATAGGAGTAGTGCTTGGTTTTGCCAGCGCAAGTCGCAATAAAATGGTGTGCAAAGGGATAGAGTGTTCTGTTGAAACAAGCGAGAACAGCAGCTTTATCACCGAGAAGGAGATACTGACAGTTGTTACGTCAACGTCGAACAAAGTAGAAGGCAGACGTTTAGGCGATATAAACTTTCGTTCCATTGAGTCGCGCATTACACGCAACCCCTGGATTGCAGAAGCATCGGTATTTCCAACGCTTAACGGCAAATTAAACATCAAAGCCAGGCCACGCGAAGCTGTTTTAAGGGTTGTGAACAAATGGGGAGAACAATTCTACATCGATCGTACCGGTGTGATGTTTCCAACCAGAGCCGGCCATCCGGCCAGAGTGATGGTGGCATCGGGAAACATCACAACCAGATACATCAAAAATCTAAACATCAACACATTGTCGGATTCAATACAAAAAAAATCGCTGCTTTCGTCGGTTGTATATCTCAATAAAATTTTAAGTAGCGATAAACTGCTATCGGCAATGATGGGGCAGATTTTTGTTAACAATACCGGTGATTTGGAGCTGATTCCGATTACCGGCAACCACACTGTGGTGCTGGGCGACACTTCGAATTTAGAGCAAAAACTGGGAAAGCTGATAGTTTTTTACGATAAGATACTAAAGACCAAAGGATGGGATCAATACAAGACCATCAATTTAAAATTCGCAAATCAAATTGTTTGTTCAAAATAGCAGGCTTATGAATTCACACGAAGTATTTATTGTCGGACTCGACATTGGGACTACCAAGATTGCCGCCATTGTAGGGCGCAGGAATGAACACGGGAAGATAGAAATCCTGGGTTATGGCCGAACAGAATCAATTGGAGTGAAGCGCGGGATGGTTTCGAACATCGAAAACACCGTGCAATCTATCAAACTCGCTGTTGAAGAAGCCGAGGCCAAATCGGGTGTAGAAATCAAATATGTGAATGTTGGCATAGCCGGCCAACACATTAAGAGTTTGCAGCACAGAGGGAATCTGATACGAGGAAACGCTGATGACGAAATAGCTCAGCCAGACATTGACAATCTGATCAACAACATGTACAACCTCAACATGAATCCCGGCGAGGAGGTGATTGATGTTATTCCACAGGATTTTATTATTGACGGGGAGCAAGGGATCAAACATCCGGTAGGGATGTTGGGCAATTCACTGGAGGCCAACTTTCATATCATTATAGGGCAGACCGCTGCGGCAAAGAACATCTACAAATGCGTGAGGAAGGCCGGGCTCGAAGTTGTAGAACTCATTCTGGAGCCCATAGCATCGGCCGAAGCCGTGCTTTCCGACGAAGAAAAAGAAGCCGGAGTTGTATTGGTTGATATTGGCGGCGGCACCACCGATATAGCCATTTTCCAGGATCACATTATCCGGCACACAGCTGTGATACCCTTTGGCGGCGACATCATCACGGAAGATGTAAAAGAGGGGTGCAGCATCATCA
>JAQVCV010000112.1 GCA_028689615.1 Bacteroidales bacterium
AGGTAAGCTGGTAAGGGCTTTCTTCTTTATTCTGGCAGATACCAGGTGTCATCGCTGACAAAAAAAGGAAAAGAAAAAACAATTGTTTAATCATGTTACACCTTTTTAAAAATGCAGGCGGCCGTAGCCGCCTGCAATAATAGTCAAAATTATTCTACCACCAGCTTTCCCGAACGGCTCAGGCCGTTGGAGGTAAGGGTGTAGATGTACAGACCGGGCGACACTTGGCGGGTGTCCCATACTTTCTGTCCGCGATTGCCAGTCACGGGCAGAGTTGCAAGGGTATTGCCGCGGTTATCAGTAATGGTAATCACACCATTGGTTTCTCCAGGTGTAAGCACGTAGTCAAAAGCCGTCCAGGTACTGGCTGGATTGGGCGCTGCTTCAATGGTCAGGCCACGCGCTTCCGCGAGGCGGCCGAGGTAGGCCGGTTTCGAAGCTTTAAGGGTAATTGTTCCGGGTTGTGGCGGGCAGTTGCAATAGTGAAGGCCGAAAGTCTGGTTCAGGATGTTTTGCGCCAGGTAGCGGGCTTCTCCCGTTGAATTGTTGGCAAAATCGACGAGTTGGGCCACTGAGGCCGAATCGAGACTGTTGTAGCCCAACCCCTGTTGTCTGAGCGAAACAAGCATCTCAGTAACGATGCGGTATTCATTAAATGTAGCCAGTTCGTCACCCGAAAGTGAATAGTCAGTGTCCATAGCGGCAAGCAGGGCGAGGGCCGCAGCATAGTTTGCTTCGGCAAGATAGGTGCTCACCACCTGCTTTGCCGGTTCAAGCCCCCCTAGATTGGTAAGCCAGGTTCGGATTTGCCCGTATTCGGTAAGGGTATCACGGAGCAGGCTGCGAACAATGGTGTTGGCTGCCTGTACCCTGCCGTTGTAGTAGCGGGTCATCTGGCCAAGGAGAGCGGTTTTGCCCGTTTCCCCCTGTGCTAGCACTTCCAGCAGTTCGATCATGTATTCAGGTAAAGGCTCGGGTTTGTTGCGCAAGTAATCGATTAATTCCTGGCGACGCAACTCGTCGGGATTGGCAGAGAGTATCTCAAAGAGTACAGCCTCGGGAAGTACATCTGTTTTATCGGCAGCCGTCATCAGGGTTTCCTGCGAAAGGTAGGGTGATTTACCCAGCAAATCATCGCGCAGATTCCACATATCGTCGGGCTGACTGGTTTCGATGGTTGTTATTGTAGTCGCGGTACTACCCCCGTCGGTCAGTTGCTGGTAAAGTCCGGCCACCGAATTGTAGTTAGAAACATTTTGCGAATATTCATCGGCTTTTTGCTGGAGCATATCATCATCGAGCACAAGGTCGTCGGTTGTGTTGCCCCCGGTACTGCCGCCGTAGTGCGACGGGCATAAGTTCTGGTTTTGTGTAGCCAAAAGTGGTTTTGGAATCACATAGGCCGAATATTCTGTCAACCGCTCGTTTACATTGGTTTGAAAGAAATAATAGTAAATTTCTTTTGTCCCCTGGTTCAGGATGTGGGCTTCGGCAAAAGCGGGATCGGTGAGTGTATTGCCAGAGGCAAGACTCGGACTGCCTATGTCGCCCCTGATGCTGGCTTGAAAACCTGTAACATGAATGTCCATCCTGTTAAACCTGTTCTGGTTGCAGAGGTATGAGATACCTGTTGCTCCATCGTTATAGTCAAACCTGTTCTGATCCTGTGCCAGATTCGCTCTTTCCAACCCGTCGAACGCATTTTTATAGATGTCGTCGCCGGGCGACAGACACAGGGTCGCCCTGATGCCGGTATAATCGCCGGGGGCGGCGTTAGCCACTTTCTGAAAGGCGTTTTCTTCGATGGCAAAGCCGGTGCTTCCTACCATATCAATACCATAAGAGGGAGATAGCCCGTCTCCGCAATCGTCGCCGCTGTTAGGCCCCAGATTGAAGTTGCAGAAAAGGATGGCTTCGTTGTTTACACCATTGATATAGACACCTTTAGCGTTGTTGTAGAAATCGGCCCGGCTAAGTGTAAAAGTATAAGTATTCAACCCGTTGTTAGTGGCATAAACGGCAGCATAAAACCCTGAGAAAGTATTCCTGTCATATTCGGTACACGGTGAAACTGTACTGGTACATGGTGCTGACACTGAGAATGCTGACTCATAAGAGGCTATGCCCAAGCTATAAAGACTGGTGCCGTTAACACCGGAAGCCAAAGAGAAATCACATCCAATAAAGCTAAATCCATTAACCTGTGCCAAATCGATATGTTTGTGGAATGTCTTTTCCGGATTGTAGTACTGGTTAATTTCAAAAGTGCAGTTTCTGGCAAAACCAATATTGTTTGTAGGCTTACCAGTCACTGGATGCTTATTGGAATAGGAGCAAGCATGAACAGATTTTGCATTGTTGATGAAATAAGAATTAGTAGCTTTAATTATTCCGCCGGTCATTGAATAATCATTAGGTTTCCAAAGAGCAATTGCACAAACTGCATTTTCTATGGTAGCATTATTCAGTTCAACATAGCCCTGCTGGTAATTCCCATTAGCATCGGGGTATTGATGGGCAGTGCTGTTGCCCCATACTTCAATGCCCTGCCAGAGCCGGCTGGTCCTGCAGGTAAGGATATTGGTAAGCGTTCCTCCGTTTACAATTAACTTCCCGCCGGGCTTTACAATGATTTTGCTTTGGGGGTAAAAAGCCACCTCATTGGTAATTGTTAGCTGCCCGCCCGGTTCAACAATGATATTGCCGGCAACCACTGACGGAGAGTTCCAGGCAACCGTCCCTGTAACGATATGATTAGGGTCAGACACTACACATGCCTGCAAAACATCCAGTTTGACTATGGAATTGTACATTCGTTGTATCTGCATTGGGGTGAACCGGCTCATACATTTGGGATGAGTATAGCCCATATACAGTGTTTCATCAGGATCATAGGGTTGCCCGTTGGGAGCTATTGCAGATCCAAGCCAGGTACAGGAATTGGTATCAACATTTCTTTGACATCCATTTATAGGTTCGGCAGGAGTGTCACATAATTGGTCGCCACATTGTTCGCAATTTGAACCGTCGGGGAACTCGGTACAATAAGAAGTCGGAGCTGAAGGTCCATCCCACGGGTGAAACAAGTTCAGGCAATGGCCCATTTCATGCGACATAACATGTGATTTTATCAATGAACTTTGTGGTGCAACATCCAGACTCCCGAAAATCAAGAAAGCATTACTTCCGACACCTTCAGCATGTCCCGAACCAGGATTACCCGAGATTGGCGCAGGACCATCATCGAAAAGGTATATGTTAATACCATCAGGTTGCCTGTTAATAGTAAAAACGCCACCCATATCAGGGTAATTAAACATAAGTGTATTGTCGATATAATCAATCTGGCAGTCCCAGACGAAATAAATCCCATGAGGATTGTAGTCCTGATCGAGATATGACAGCGCTTTCAAAACACCTTCCTCGTTTTGTCCGCCAGTTCCATCGTCCCGTCTGATAACATGTACATAAATCCGCAGGTAAAAAGGCCCTTCAGCATCGGCATTTTTCAATTCATCTTCCAACTCTGGATACATAGCCAGAGCCGGGGTCGTGCAAAACGATTGTGATTGTGCCTGTGCATTAACAGTAAAGAATATGCTGAGAAGCAAGCACCAAAAGGATGTTCTCAACAATCGAGAATAGAATACTGTAAGTTTCATGATAATTTGATTTTAAAAGGTTTAAATGAAAAACAATTTAGGAGTTATAGTATTAGATCCTTTTCGTTTGAAAGTTAAGCCAGTTCTTCTTTGTAAACACTGGAATTCTTATACAGGGAGTATCACCAGTTTTAAGTTTAATAGTAATACCCCCATACCCAGGAGATTCAATCGAAACACATTGGTAGTACAATCTTGATGCGCTATAAAATTCAGATGAATACAACATTATTCGTCTATGCCCTGATGTCTCTCTTTCCGAATCACCTCTGTTGATGGTTTTTTCCTTAACCCAGATCCCCAAATGACGCTTTGTGAATTCAGTTACTGAAATATCATGGTGGGTCTCGTTATACGTATGTCTGCCTTCTGGCTTTTTTGTATTCAAGGATACTTGGTACCAACCCTCAATTCCAACATTGATTATTTGTGCCAATGCAAGTAACACAAAAAAACGAAGGCAATGATAGCTTTCATGCACAACATCGTTGAAGTAATTATTTTTGATTATCAAGTAGAAACACATAGGCAGAATAACAAAAAACAGTATATGACTATCGGGAGAGCGTTGACTATCTGAGTTATGGTTTCTTTCCAGCCAATGGCCACAAAAATTGAACAACTTAATGGGTAACCAACCACGATCACTCACATAGATTCTATTCCTCTCTTGCCCACTTGTCCGCCCAACCTTCAACTGCATGTAGCGAAATCCACGCTGTAAGGCGGTACCAACTGTCAGGAGTAGAGGTATTGAAGAAGGCAGGAATCTCATG
>JAQVCV010000113.1 GCA_028689615.1 Bacteroidales bacterium
TTGCAAAAAGTGTTGCAATTACTGCAAAAGAATAGTTGCCTACGGTTTGCGGCTGTCGAAATAAAACAAGAATCCGATGATTAATCGGATTCTTATCAGTGACGTTAGTTTGTTGTGACATATAGACTGACCTGCCCCCAAAGTTCGACCAGGTGAAATGTTAGTAACTTCCGGCCAGCTTTGCGGCATATTCCTCTGGGGTAAGGTTGCCGAGCGACGAATGGGGACGCAGATGATTGTACTCCATCCGCCACTGCTCAATAACATTTCTCGCTTCATATAGATTTGAAAACCAGTTTTGATTCAAACATTCATCTCGCAGTTTCCCGTTAAAACTTTCTATGTAACCGTTTTGTGTAGGGCAGCCAGGGTCGGTGAAGACGTGTTCTACCCCTCTGTCGTGTGCCCATGCATTTAAAACATTCCCTGTGAATTCTGAGCCGTTATCCGTCAATATTTCTTTCGGCAAGCCACGGAACAGAGCCGTCATATTGAGCACGGCGGCTACTTTTCGTCCGGTCAGAGTTGTATCTACTTCTAAAGCCAGACACTCTCTGGTTGCTTCATCAATCAGTGTTAATATGCGTAGGTTTCCGTCGTTGCGGGTACGGTCGCTGACAAAATCCATAGACCAGCGGTGATTCGCCGCGGATATTGTCCTGTCCGGTATTCCGCGCTTTTCGTATCTTTTCTTCTTGCTGCGTTTCTTAAGGCTTAAACCGGCTTCTCTATAAAGACGATATGTTCTTTTGTGATTTATATGAATATCTTCCCGTTCCAGCATTACATTAAGCCGGCGATAACCAAATCGCTTCCACCTTGCGGACAAGGCCATGAGGCGCTCCGTTATAAGCGTATCTTCGGTCTTTTCAACGGGTACATATCTTTTACTGCTGCGGCTTAATTCCATAAGCCTGCACGCCCGGCGTTCACTAATTTGGTATTCTTCCTGTATTCTACAGGAGATTTCACGCTTGTCGGCAGGCTTTATCCGTTTTTTGAGAGCACATCCTTCAGAATGCGGTTGTCCAGCGAGAGGTCTGCAACCAGTTCTTTAAGCCGACGGTTTTCTTCTTCAAGCTGCTTAAGGCGCTTTGTCTCATTGATTTCCATGCCGCCGTATTTGCTCTTCCAGCGGTAGAACGTCTGCTCGGTAATGTTGTGCTCACGGACAATATCCGCAGCTCGTTTTCCGCTTTCATGCTCTTTCAAAATCTTAATAATTTGCTCTTCTGTGAATCTCGTTTTCATGTCAATCACGTCCTTGTTTTTATTATATCATTTCGTGACTAACATTCCTATTGGTTTAGTTTTCGGGGTTCAGGTCACCATATATAACCATTACCATAAACGACATCATTCCTCTGAGGGCATTCCAATCATCCAGAGGGATAACCTGATAATCATGTTAATGGACATTATAGGTTACCTTTTTCGATTATCTTCATTGCGTCGATTTCACTTATTCGCTCCATGTTGTCGTCTTCACCAATTAATATTTCGTAGAAATTGTTAGTCACGACCCATTCACCTTTTCTATACTCCTCAAAAATACCTTTACTATACCTTACTAAACAAGAAGTACTCAATACATCATACCCAATTGGAGCATATGCATAATATATGTAAGTCATTGTATGCACTCCCTTTCTTATAATTGAATTGTATTGCCAGACAAAACATAAACCACTTAAGTAACTGCTCCAAATGGACTTTTCATTTGAACGTATCTGACCTGCCCCCAAAGTTCGACCAGGTGAAATGTTAGTAACCACCAGCCAGCTTTGCTGCATACTCCTCTGGGGTAAGGTTGCCGAGCGACGAATGGGGACGCAGATGATTGTACTCCATCCGCCACTGTTCAATAATATCTCTCGCTTCGTATAGATTGGAAAACCAGTTTTGATTCAAACACTCATCTCGCAGTTTTCCGTTAAAACTCTCTATGTAGCTGTTTTGGGTTGGGCAGCCGGGGTCGGTGAAAACATGTTCTACTCCTCTGCCGTGCGCCCATGCGTTCAGAACATTCCCAGTGAATTCAGAGCCGTTATCAGTCAATATTTCTTTCGGTAAGCCACGGAACAGGGCCGTTCTATTGAGCACGGCGGCTACTTTGCGTCCTGTCAGAGATGTATCTACTTCCAAAGCCAGACACTCTCTGGTTGCTTCATCAATTAGTGTTAATATGCGTAGGTTTCCGCCGTTGCGGGTACGGTCGCTGACAAAATCCATAGACCAGCGGTGATTCGCCACGGATATTGTCCTGTCCGGTATTCCGCGCTTTTCGTATCTTTTCTTCTTGCTGCGTTTCTTAAGGCTTAAACCGGCTTCTCTATAAAGACGATATGTTCTTTTGTGATTTATATGAATATCTTCCCGTTCCAGCATTACATTAAGCCGGCGATAACCAAATCGCTTCCACCTTGCGGACAAGGCCATGAGGCGCTCCGTTATAAGCGTATCTTCGGTCTTTTCAACGGGTACATATCTTTTACTGCTGCGGCTTAATTCCATAAGCCTGCACGCCCGGCGTTCACTAATTTGGTATTCTTCCTGTATTCTACAGGAGATTTCACGCTTGTCGGCAGGCTTTATCCGTTTTTTGAGAGCACATCCTTCAGAATGCGGTTGTCCAGCGAGAGGTCTGCAACCAGTTCTTTAAGCCGACGGTTTTCTTCTTCAAGCTGCTTAAGGCGCTTTGTCTCATTGATTTCCATGCCGCCGTATTTGCTCTTCCAGCGGTAGAACGTCTGCTCGGTAATGTTGTGCTCACGGACAATATCCGCAGCTCGTTTTCCGCTTTCATGCTCTTTCAAAATCTTAATAATTTGCTCTTCTGTGAATCTCGTTTTCATGTCAATCACGTCCTTGTTTTTATTATATCATTTCGTGACTAACATTCCTATTGGTTTTGGAGTGCCCCCCGAAAACTGCACCAGTTTCAAAGTTAGTAATCAGATGGTATACTGACTTTGAAAGGATGGGAAAAAACATGGCAAGGAAAAACTATACAGTAGAGCAGATCATCGTAATTTTGCGGAAGGTGGAAGTGCTCTGTGGGCAAGGCATGACAGTGAAAGAAGCGGTGAAGCAGGAAGGCATCACCGAAAACACCTACTTCCGCTGGCGCAAGGAATATGGCGGCATGAGCACAGCGGAAGTCAAACGTCTCAAAGAACTGGAAAAAGAAAACAGCCGGCTGAAAAAGATTGTTGCGGAACTGTCTTTAGACAACGAGATGCTAAAGGACGTTGCCTCAAAAAACTTCTAAGCCCGGTCAAGCGGCAGATGACGGTGGATTATCTGCGGGAGGAATACGAGGTCTCTGAGAGACGCGCTTGCCGGTCACTTGATGTGAACCGGAACACATACCGATATGAGCCAAAAGAACTGCCCGATGAAGATGACATGCACAAGCTAATCATCTACATGGCGACGAATTTCGGACGGGTCGGCTACCGGATGGTGGCGGATATGCTTCGGAACCAAGGAATCCTTATCAATCCAAAAAGGGTGGAACGCATCTGGCGGGAAGAAGGACTGAAACTTCCGGCAAAACAGACCAAGAAGCGGCGCATTTTCCTGAATGACGGAAGCTGCATTCGGCTTCGCCCGGAGCATAAAAACCATGTGTGGAGTTATGATTTCGTGGAGGACAAGACCATGGATGGACGCAAGGTCCGGTGGCTTAACATCATTGATGAGCATGAACACGAATGCCTGGCCAGCATACCGAGAAGATCCTGGAAAAACAACGATGTCATAAACGCCCTGTCAGAGATCATGATCTTGCGGGGCGCCCCCGAATACATCCGCAGCGACAATGGCCCCGAGTTCATTGCGAAAAAACTTAGAAAATGGCTTTTGGATGTCGGCGTCATCACAACGTATATCGAGCCGGGCAGCCCCTGGGAGAACGGATATGTAGAGAGCTTCAATGCCAGAATGCGGGATGAATTTTTGAATGGAGAATTGTTCGGGAATCTTTATGAGGCAAAGGTGCTGACGAATAGATGGGTGCGCTACTACAACACCATAAGGCCCCATAGTTCCCTGGGCGGAAAGACGCCGGCGCCTCAGACCTACACCTTCGATGACCTCGAAATGACGGAATCGTTGCGCAAAGCTGTCTGGAATGTTATGCTTGTGTCAGAGGTAAAGCGAAAGGCCTCGTAAAAACGGTTCGGACTAACTTTGAAACTGGACCAAAGATCGGGGGCAGGTCAGTTTAGTTTTCGGGGTTCAGGTCAAGACCATCTACCATTCTTGTTATCAAGGAAATGTTTTGTATAAGTTCATCGTCAAAACATCCCTCGGAATTGATACGCTTAAGTTGTTCAAGAACTTCAGTAAGTCTATCATATACGGCCCTGTGAA
>JAQVCV010000073.1 GCA_028689615.1 Bacteroidales bacterium
GGGCAGTGATAGAGGGCAGCAGAATATTTGTAAGCAGTTCTGAACAAACCAGCCTTGAACCGATGCTGAAATCCAAACTCATAGGCGCGGCCTGTGGTGTTCGTGCGAATTGGTTTATCAAACAAATCAAAAATTCCACCGGCACTCCATGCTTCAGGCTTACAGAAGGCAAATGCCATCGGAACAATAGTGCTGCTTAACAATGTACCTTCTGCAGCTTTCAGATCAGTCTCGACATTATAACCCACATCAACACTTGGGTCGTATTTGTAGATTTTAAAGCCATAATATTCAACCATATTAGGTATCTTAATCATTCCAGGAACTTGCTGAAACTGAATTTGAGCTTTCAGTATATCGTTTGTCTTAACAAGTTCCCACCACATCTTTGAACGCAGCACAAGCGTTCGACCTTTTTCTGCGCCTGGAAATTTTAACAAATCCATGGCCTCGGCCAAGGCCTGTATATCCGAAATAGTGCATTGTTTATAGCCATTACCATTGTTGGTTCCGGTTGTAGGCAGGATGATTTTTTTACCCGCCCCGGAGTCTGCATCAGGTGTGAGCAAAAATGCTGTAGCAGAAGCCTCTTTTAATCTTATAGCTTCTGCCGACTGGCGCGTATAGGCCTCAACTTTTGCATAAGGAATTCCAGCTAAACCCGATTTCCTGATTTTGTAATTCTGTGAATCGTACGTGTCCAACGAAACTTCATTAGGCGTCTCAGTTGGCTCAACTGAGTCAACATCGGTTGTTCGGTTTTTGTAAACAGTCGGGTAGTCGCCAATCTCGGCAAAATGAAGAACCTGGTTATTATCGACGAATACAGACAAATCCTGCATTTCATTCATCCAGTCCCTCTGTTGCTCGTATTGCTCTTGCAACGAAGGTAGCCAGACCTCTCGTTGCAATGCCATTGTGGCAGCACCAGCGGGTTTAGGGATAAATGAACTCACGAATGAAATTGCCCCTATTACCGGGGATGTGAAAGCTGATAACAGCATCGCGAAAAGGAGCGATGTGAAAATTGAAAATGATGTTTTTCTGATCATGTTTAAAAAATTGTGAAATTAGGTTTGTGTAAATTTTCTTCGGAATAAGATTCGCAGCCTTCGGGCTTAATCTTCGTCGTCTTTGTCGAGGTTTACCTTGCCCGAGGCCTTCAACGCGTCCTGATGCGCCTTAAACAGCTTGTCGTAATCGGCTCGTTTTTCCTTCTTCATCAACTCAAGGCCTGAAAGGTCTTTTTTATACCAATCCAGATAACCCCACCCTGCCCTGTTTTCAGCACCAGCCTGAGCAGTTTCATTGCCGGTTCCAATTTCCTGGATAAAGGCTGTAATCACATCAGTGCCTTTCCGCAACTCAAGGGCTTTCTTGGCTCCTTCATAGTCGTGTTTTGCTGCATTCACATAGAATGCCTTTTCGCCATCGGTAATAGCACCACGTTTAAAGTGTAACTCGACAAGCTGTTCTGCAAGCTTGTCGGCGGTATCGCCGCCCGATCCGGAAGCAACTCGGGCCTCGAGCATTGTTTTGGTAGAGTCATACTTGAGCGTTGCTGCAGAAATCAGGAAGTCTCTTTCCGAATCCGGCACAACACCTCTCGACTTGTGAAAGTCAACCAACTGTGTGGCTAACTTCAGTTGCAACTGTTCCATTTCAGCGGTTAGTTGCTCAACCGTTCTTTGTCCTGTCATAGGCTCTGCATTTTTGATTAGTGACAGCTTTACAACTTCACCTTGCCGATTAACCAACTTGATTGCATTAGCGTTACCTGGAACCGTTACAGGGCTGATTTCAAGAAGTTCACTCTCTACAAGAGTGGGGTACCTTTGTCCTGCCACTAACCACGAAGCGTCATCACTCTCGGTAATTGGCAAAACCGAGAGGCTTACAGCATTTTGATAACCCTTGCTGTACTTTTTGTATAATAGTACGGCAATAGGATCGTCCTCGTCAAATTCAAGAGTCCCAAGAAGTTTATCTCCGTCAAGACGAAGATTTTTCCATTTCCCAAGTGACATCTGACGTCCCTCATGCATGTAAGGGCAAACCGGGTTTTTTTTGAAAGCCTCAAGCTTGATGCCCGCAGAATGGATCCGGTAGCCATACCGATTCACACTGCCGTCGTTAATCACAAAATCGAATTCTAAAGCCATCTGTTTGAAAAAATTAAGGTTGCAAAGATTAACGCTCAAACAATTAAAAGCAAATTGCATTTTCTTAGTTGTCGGAATTTTAACAACTAATACCAATTGTCACACCACTACAAAAAGCCAATTTGATTATTACAACCTGATACTGCAATATTTGCAGTATCAATTTAATTCAAATGGCAAAATTTTCAGAGGCTGAAAAAAGGATAAAAATTCAGTATGCCAAAGACTTATACATTAAAGGCTTTGAGTACCCAACCATTTCCGAAATTTTGGGCGTCGGCATCAGAACACTAGAGCAATGGGGACGGGAAAACCAATTTGAAGAGGCAAGGCAAACTGCTGTTATTGCCTTGAGCGAAATCAGGGCAACAATTCTGCAATCATTCTCAGATCTTAAGGCAGGCAAAACCCCGGCAATTAAGCCTGACGAGGCATCGAAGTATGCTGCAGCGTTTGAAAAGCTGAGCGACAGACGTAAAACTCTGACCTATATGTATGAAGCATTTGAAATGCTTACAACAGAACTTACAAAAGATGTTCAGCTTGAAAAAGGAAAACAGCGCGAAATGGCGTTACAAACGCTCAAAATCGTAAGAGAGAAAATGGATAAGCTTATAACGAGGCTGACAAACGATGTGTTAACTTTTGAATAATGACCAAACGTGAATTTAAAGAAGCTACGGAGCGATTTCAGCGCATGAGCCAGTTTATCAGCCAGGCTACAAGCGACACGATCGTCAGGGAGAGCGAAGAGAACCGCCAGGCTCGTATCAAAAACCTGTTATTGCCCGAAAACTACGGTTATTTTTTCAATCACTACTTAGGCAAAGACACTGTAATTCCTCTTGCTGATTCAGATTGCGCCTGGTATCACCTGAGCAGCTACGAGGAACTGTACCGGGAGAATTTCATCACACAGTTCAGGATCATCTTTCGCGGAGGCGCGAAGTCAATTCATAGCAACGTGGGAAATCCCCTGGCGCTGAAGCTTGCAGGAAAGATTAAATTCTTCCTGGTCATCGGGGCCAACGAAGATCGTGCGAAGCTGCTCTTAGCAGACCTGCAGGTACAGTTTGAGGCAAACAAACGCCTCATCAATGACTTTGGCAATCAGATCGGTTACGGTTCCTGGGCGGACGGGATGTTTGAAACCTCTGACAAATGCTACTTCATGGCTTTAGGAATTGATCAACCTTTTCGTGGATTAAGGCACTATGCAAACAGGATCGATATGGCCTCAGTAGATGATGTTGAGGATCGTAAAGTTGCTCTGAATCAACGTATCGTTACAGAAAGGGGAGAAAAGATTCTATCCGACCTGGTGCCGGCATTTGGCAAAAATAGTCAGCGTGTAGTCGTATCTAACAACTACATTACGAGAACAGGTATCATCAACTACCTGCTAACCAAAAAGGGTTTAGAGATATGAAACTAAAAACCAAATACTCGACAGTCTGGCTTGTGAACCTGGTTGACGACGAGGGTAACCCGTCATGGCCGGAACGCTATGCCGACAAGGATATTCAGCGCATCATTGATGACACTGATTACTTCAGCTACAACCGGGAGTATATGAACAACCCGGTTGAAGAGGGCAAGCTCATCAAAGCTGATCAGATCATCTACCGTGACGCAAAACCCTTTTCCAGTTATCCATTGCTATTAGGACATTGGGACTTGTCATATAAAGCAGAAGGCGACTACAAAGCGATGGCCCTGCTGGGTTTCGACGAAAAAGGGCTGATCATTCTCGACCTGTTCTGTCGCCGGTGTGACCTGAGTGTTGCTGTTGATTATCACTTTGACCTGACTGAGAAGATCAACTTCGCCGGCACTTCGGTAGTATTTCTGTTCGATGCTACTGCTGCACAGGAAGAGGTCTTTTTGCCGGCATTCGTCAAAGAAGCTGAACGCCGTAAAAACTTTAACCTTCCGATTCCTGACCGCACTGCAACAGTCGATAAGTTTCTACGAATTGAAGCAACACTCACACCGCTGTTTCATCACGGCAAAATTGCTTTTGCAAGACATCTGAAAGACAAGCCTGACACCAAAACAGCAATCACTCAGCTCTTAGCCATCGAGCGAGGCAGCAAGGCTAACGACGACTTCCCAGATACCCTTGAGGCCGCATGCAGGCTGATACTCAAATACTCATACGATGTAACTGAGCCTGTGAGTAATGGCAGGGTCGTTCTCTCAAAACCTAATAACAAAAAAAAGGCTTATTAATGAAGTTATTACAAAAAATCTGGCCGCCTTTCTTCTTAGTCGCTCCGATTGAAGTCTGCCGCTTCTTGAGTTTTTATTTAATACTGAAGTACAGGAAATTCGAAGCGTACACCTACTGGAGAGAAACCGGGGTGAAACATTATGTTATGAAGTATGGCGGCCGACCGGTTGTAGTAAGCAGGGCAGGCATAAAAAAGGCACGCCGTAAAGGCTTGCTGAAGAAATCATTTGACTATGTCGATCTAAACGAAATTAAGTTGTACGAAACCCCTAACACTCAAAAAGATGTTTCTCGAAAAAGCTGAACTCAAAACCGTTGCCGACATCGCCCTGGTTGACCTGATCACCGGGCTCGACGATGTCATAATCACAGATATCATCAGTCAAAGCACTGATCTGATGAAAAGTTATATGGGTGAGTATTACGCTGTTGATACAATCTTTGCCGCTGAAGGTGATTCCAGAAATCTTACCGTGCTCAAATATCTCAAGGACATTGTGATCTATGAGATCAATACCAGGTATGCACAGTTCAACGAAGTTCTTCGGGTAAAATATGAAGATGTCATGCGCTGGCTCGAGAACCTGAACACCGGTAAATTTACTGCAGGTGGCCTACCTCTCAAAACCGGCGTAGATGCACCTGAAGGACAGGCTGATTTTACGATCAGATACAACTCACAACCTAAGTATAACCCTGATTTTTAATACAATGAAGTGGATTGATAAGTACATTAGCAAAGCTGTTGTAAGAGAGCTCTCTGTTAAAAAAAAAGATCCGAATTTACAAAGAGCTCCAATTGATAGCGTTGAGTGGGACTTTTTTAAAACAGCCCCGTCCCTATGGAGAAAAGAGGTTGATGACTGGAAACAGGCACGCGAAGCCCGCCGTGACCCTCATAATCCTGTAACATACCTGCTTCAACAAACTTATGCGGACAACATGATCGACCGTGTGTTGTTCCGCCAGATCTCAAACAGGGTTCTTCGTATTACAAATAAGCAATTTCTGCTGAAGAAGCCTGACGGAACAACGAACTGGACAACAACTAATTTTATCAATCAAAAGTGGTTTCGCAAGCTTGTCAAACAGGCTCTCCTTTCAAAATTTTACGGTTATTCGATGGTTTACATTAACCGCTGGGCGCCGGGTGCAATCCAGGATCATATTGTAATTCCACGTGAACACCTGATACCTGAAAAGAACCTGCTGATCAAAAACATTACCGACCGTACCGGCCTCACTTATACCGATTTTCCGAATTTTCTCATCTATATGAGCCTGGGAGATGATGCCATCGGTGAACTGGAGGGGATCGGGCCGCTGACAATCCTAAAACGACACTCCTGGGCAAGCTGGGATGCCTTTGAACAGATATTCGGCCTCCCCCTGCGGATTGCTAAAACAATGGTTAACACACCAAAGCACCTGAATGAGCTACAGTCAGCGCTTGATCAGATGGGGAGGGATGGTTCGATGATCATTGATAAAATGGTTGATATTGAATATAAGGAGTCAACCAGAACGGATGCCTTCAGGGTATTCGACGAAAAGCGCAAAGCAGTGAACGAAGAGATCTGCGTTGCGGTAAATGGTGAAACCATGACCACCTTCGACGGATCGAGCCGTTCGCAGGGAGAGGTTCATTTACTGACGTTGGAAGAGATTACCGCTGAGGACGTAAAAGACGTTCAGGACTGGTTTAACAATGAGTTCATTCACGTACTGCGTAATCTTTCGTACCCGATCCCTGAAGGTGAATATATACAAATTGCATCAAGCAGCATTATTAAGCCGGTTGATCGTATCAAAATCGACGAAAGCATCTCCAAAATGGGCTTCAATATTGACCCTGGTTTCATCGAGGACACGTACGACGTCGTACTGGACAAAGAAAATCCACGCTCTCAGGGCTATCGCGACCCGAACCAGCTCAGTTTTTTCGTCTGAGTCCTCTTCGTGAGAGGGTTTTGCAACTCGACTATAAGCAAAACGACGCAGAGGACGAACTTTTCAGGCTTTATTTCGGCAGCCACCCGGCCGATTGCACCTGTAACCTTGGTTTAACCCCTACTTTCAGCCTGGCATTAGCCGGCCGGCAGGCAATTACTGCTGCAGCTCTCAATCAGATCAGAAGTGGAAGTTCCGATCCGGTTAACGAACACCTGTTCGGGCTATGGTTCGACAATTACAACAAGGCCATTGACCAGGTTTTCGGGCGTTCAGGGGCTGCATTTCAGAGCGCAGGCATGGAAGCCGGCTTCAGGGTCAACGTCGCGCAAATGGCCGCATATAAGGCCTACAGGGTTACCAGCGAACTCACTTCGCTCAGGCGCGAAGTTGTTTCGCAGAAAGAACTCGAGCAAAAAGCTGCAGTTGTGTTGCAAAAATACACCCGTTACCAGGGGGCAGAGTATCAAACTATTGTGGCACGCTCGCGCACCGCACAGCAGTTTCTGCGCTTTCAGGCTGAAGCGAACCGGTTTCCGAACCTTACCTGGCTGAGAACCCGCAGCGCGAATCCCCGTGAAAGGCATCTTAACTATGTCGGAATAACACTGCCGATCGGGCATCCGTTTTGGAACGAAAACCAGCCTGGCAACTTATACAACTGCAAATGCGACTGGAAAACAACCAGCGATCCGGTCACCAAAGCACCTGATGAGATCATTAAACCATCGCCCGGACTGGAGGGAAACCCGGCCATCACCGGGGAACTGATCACCGACAAGCACCCCTACTTCAAAGGGCCGGCCTGGGTGGGTCGCAATGCTTTGCTCATGTTGCCCGAAGAGCTCGCGTATAAGGCTACAGAGGTTGAAAATGTGCTGTTACACCTTGCTGCCGAAAAAGAACCGGAAACGGCAGTAAATAAGCTCGTATCGAACATTTTGATAAAGGAGAATCTCTTTAAAGAGATAAAGTTGATGCCCCGGATTTACAAGGATGAAACAAATCTGCGTAAACGGGTATATGGTGATGCCTATGCGGTTAAACACTCGACAAAATGCCCGGATGCCTGGGCGGACGGTGAGTTGATTGAGTTTAAAAAAACTTCCCTCCGGAATATGGCAAACGCAGTTACTGACGCTGTAATACAATCCGATATAGTTGTGCTGCACGTTAAAGAAGAGATCAACGAAAAGTACCTTAACCGTTTTGCGGCTGGCAGATTAAAAAACACCCCCAGCCTTAAAAAACTGATTATCATTAACAAGCAAAGAGCATACTCTTTCCATAAATGAACGTGAGCGGACTGGTTTACACCAATCCGCCCCCGGGGTTACCTGAGTACGCAACTCAGGATTTGAATACTGCAAATATACTACATTTTTAACCGGTAACACCAATGGATGCAAAAGATTTTTTAGACAAGATCAATCAGTCGCTCAACAACCTGCCGCGCGCTGTCCGGAGCGATTTGTCCGATGCTGCCGGAAAACTCGCCGTTGACCACTTTACTGAGAATTTTCAACTGCAGGGATTTGTTGACAACGGGCTAAATCCCTGGGACGAGGTTCAACGACGTAAGGAGTCGAACAAACGACGTGGCAAAAGCGGCAAATTGCTCAAACGCCAGCCAGCCAGCACTTCGCGCCCTATTCTTACGGGCTCTACCGGCGACCTGGGACGATCCATCGAGCACATCCCTGGTAATTCACAAGTTGAAGTATTCTCAGACATTCCTTACGCTGCCGCGCACAACGAAGGAACCACCACGGCCGGCCGCAATCATTCTGTGACCATACCCAAACGGCAGTTTATTGGCCCCAGCGCCGAACTCGATGCGAAGATTGAAAAAGAAATAGCTGCCACCATAAAAAAATTTATGCCATGAATAAAAAAAAGACCTATTTTTGCAGTCAAAATGAGTGCAATATGTCTGATATTCAAGAAACAAATAGCGGCCTAACTTTCGAGGATTTTAAAAACGAGAATGGAATAACCTACTGGTGGGCAACCGATCTGATGGCAATGATGGGGTACCCCGATATGAAATCATTCCAAAAGGTGCTTGATAGGGCAACCAAAGCACTCGTATCGCTTCAAATACCACATTACGAGAACATCATACCCGAACAACGCCAGGTAGATGGCAACCTTTTCCAGGACTTTAAAATGACCCGTTTTGCCTGCTACATCACTGTAATGAATGGCAGTCCCAAAAAAACAGAAGTAGCCCTGGCACAAGCCTATTTTGCTCAGCAAACCCGTCAGTTTGAGCTTTTTATTCAGGGCAATGTAGAGATTGACAGGCTCATGATCCGCGACGAACTGGTCGAAGGCAACAAAACCCTGGCTTCGGCAGCCAATCAGGCTGGAGTTGCAGATTTTGCCTCTTTTCAAAACGCTGGATACCGAGGGCTTTACAACATGCATATCTGGCAACTCAAGAACCGCCGACACATTACCGGCAAAGCAACCTTGGCCGATTGCATGGGCCGCACCGAGCTGGCTGCAAATCTCTTCAGGGTTACACAAACCGAAGAGCGCATTAAAAATCAACACATACAAGGTCAGGCAGCTCTTGAGCAAACACACTTCCAGGTAGGACGCGAAGTGCGTGAAATTGTTGCCCGCAATACCGGAACCCTCCCCGAAAACCTACCTCAGGAAGCGCAATTGCCCGACATCAAAAAACAGCTCAAGCAAGGCTATAAATTGATGAATAAGGCTGATAAGAAAAAGTAATACCACATTATTCCAGAATTTTGTAATATACTCGAACTAGCTTTAACATGATCAATTAGCGTATTAATTATTTCATGTCAACATATTTAATAATAATCTTATTGTAATACAATTATGGATATTAAAGACTCTATAAACCAATTGTCAGACAGAGTTTTAAGACTCAAGGAAAAAATTTCAACAGAAGAAGCAACTAAAAATGCTTTTATTATGCCATTTATCCAAATACTTGGATATGATGTTTTCAATCCAATTGAAGTTGTGCCTGAAATGGATTGTGATTTGACCAAGAAAAAGGGAGAAAAAATTGATTATGCAATTTTTAAAGACAATGAGCCAATAATGCTAATCGAATGCAAACATTGGAAACAAGAGTTGACTTTGCATGATAATCAGTTGCAAAAATATTTTGTAGCTTCTAAAGCTAAATTTGGAGTTCTGACAAATGGAATCAAATATCGTTTCTATACAGATTTGACAAAATCCAATATTATGGATGATGTTCCTTTCTTAGAGCTTGATCTTGAGAATTTAAGGGACAATCAAATTGAGGAGGTAAAGAAGTTTCATAAATCATATTTCAATATTGAAACGATACTTAGTTCAGCAAATGAGTTAAAATATACTTCTGAACTTAAAACTATAGTTCATAGAGAATTCACAACTCCCTCACCTGAATTCGTAAAACTTATAGCAAAACAGGTATATGATGGTATCCTTACCCAAAAAATGCTTGACCAGTTTACCGAACTAACAAAGAAATCAATTTCAACTTATATCAACGATATTTTTTCTGACCGGCTTAAAATTGCGATAAAAAATTCAGAGAATCAACAAGCAGCAAAGGTTATAGAAGAGCCTGTTATAGATAAACAATTTGATGGAGTTAGCAAAACAGACACAACAAAAATTGAAATAGAAGGATATTACGTTGTTAAATCAATTATTAGAAACAAGATCAAGGCTGATCGAATCACATATAGAGACGCTCAGACCTACTTTGCGATTCTTATAGATGATAATAACAGGAAACCCGTTTGCCGGTTGTACTTTAATAATGAAGAAAACCTTCAGATTGCATTAATTGATGAAAACAAAAAAGAGATTAAGACTAAACTATCAGAAATAGATGACATCTTTTCATTATCGCAACAGTTATTAAACATTGTAGATAAATATGTTGAGATTGAATAAAATAAAGATGGCCGCCCGTTGGGCAGCCATCTTTATTTAGTTATACATCTTTACGCTTCTAACGCACGAAGAAACTTTAAAGCTTTTTTAATAGCCTTTTTCTTGTCGATATGTCCATCTGTGTAAAATATCTTAACATAACTTGACTTGTATCCTCTGTAAATTTCAACAGAATAGTCATTAATTCTCTGATATGTAATTGAACAGTTCATTGCTCTACATTTGCATTCTTCGAATAATTTTGTTTCTATTCTCATATTTGATTCCCTTTGCGTAATTTCAGTTTATAAATCACAAACCCAACAAGCAGCATCACACCCACACGGCCGGCCCACATCTGTGCTTTTTGCCATGGGGTAAAGTAATTTACAGGCAGTTGTTTGTTTATAAAAGAAGCAGTATCGGTATTCACCTGCTCAAACCGCTCGTGCCATGCAAGGTAAACTGCAGCACTGTCAACCTTGCAATCAACAGTTAGCACCGAGTTTTCAATGCTCACGGCAGGTTTCACTACCCTTCCAAGTTGCATGGCTTCTATGCGTGCAAGATATGCTTTTCCGGTGCTGTCGCACCTGATCAGCGCCTGCAGTGAAGCAGAATCAGTCAGGTAAACTGTTGTGTCACGTATTTTCTCAATAATTTCATGTTGAGTTTCAATACGCTCTTTTTGCTCAGTTTGTGCAGGCTTCAGACTCCTGCATCCTGCCAGAACCATAAATGCCAATGCGATGTAAATGAGTTTTTTCATGATTAGAAATTGAAATTATTTATTCCGTGAAAATAAAGCCATGCTTCGGCTTTACGCCGCTTAACCAGTCCGGGAAGCTTTACCTTATTGGCATATACCCATTTATTGAATTCTGCCTCAATGGTTGGATCATTAGGATTTGCATTGACCTTTTTCAGCAGTGTGCTTCCTTTGAGAGACAAACCACCAAGATTGTAAGTAAAACTTACCAGAGCGTCGAACTGCTGCTGGGTCAACTGAACTTTGGCAGCCTGGCAAACATCCTCTTCAGCTTGAGTTAAATCATGCCTGAGGTATTCAAAGGCCTGTTCAACAGTACATTTATCTCCAGGTTTAACCTTTGTGCCGTTTGGATAAACCGTTGTCCCAATGCCGATAGTCCATACCCCGGCCGGGCATTTGTAAGCTGTAAGATACCGCCCTACATCGCCACTGCATTCATAGTGTTCAATAAGCTTGATGCAGTTGCCTGAAACTTTTGTAATTTTCATAATGCTAGTTTGTTAATTGGTTTTTCCGGCGGTTCATACATCCTGGTTTGAAAAATACTGTCATCAAAATCGTCATCAACAAAAATGTTGGCATGTTGCTGGCCTACAAAGCCAGTCGGGTTCCCTTCTTGGTCGAATTCTGTCGCTATATCACCAATCAAATGAACGCCGCCTGTAGGCGTGGAATACTCAACCTCTCCGGCGTACTCCGGAAAGGCGCGCCTGATGTCATTTATCAGGCACTCAAGGCTCACACATCGTAAAAAAATCTTTCTCATTTTGTTGCTATTATGCTATTTTAACATCAAAACCCTGTCGATGTTGCCGGCTGGCAGGGTGTATGTAGCTCCCGGAACCGGGGCGTTATCAAAAACATCTACGTTGTTGATTGTCGTGATGATCTTTGTCACCTGGTCAGGAATTGTTACCGTGATGCTGTCAGCAAGGCTTGTTACTGTCGAGCCCTCAGCGACAATAGGTGAGCCGGGTATGCTTGTTGTCACGACCTGCGCGTGACAGATATAAACACCCGACACACCATCGCCCTGATAAGTAACCCCGGATCCTGAGTGCAGAAAAATTCGCAACGCTATACCCGTTCCCGTTGTAGTATAAGTTACCCCGATAAGGTAATAATCATCGGCAATATAACTAATAAACTTGCTTGCGGCTCCGCCACCTGCAACCTGGGCGGTCGCAAGGTTAAAAAGCCCCTGCGAATTGTAACCGACGTTATCGTCAGAAAGCATGACATAACTCCGTCCTGCTTTTTTAACGATTGCATAAAGCGTTACCTGGATGCCAACTGTGAGTCCAAAGACAGACGCTGCAAGGTAGTGCGACCCGACTGTTGCTGATTCAATCAGCTTCATGCCTCCAAACTGGTTGTCTAAAAAGACAGATGAAAAACCCGCCTCGACGGAAGTGTTTTGTTTTGACCAGTAAGCATTGTCAAATTCATGAGACCGCATAACGAGAGTCGTTCTTTGAACCTCTGATTTAACAATATAATGCTGTAGAGTCTGATCGAATTCAATGCCGGGAAGGTTTGCGCTTACCGGATAATAATATCCGGACCAGTCGCGGATATATTTTTTTGTTGCCCGGCTGACAGTAAAATCGGGGCCTTTGAGACTTAGTAACTTATTAGGAGCATAAAGGGCAGGCAGCATGACTAATACCGCCTGATCCCATAGGCCGGCTGCCTTTAAAAGCCGAAGCTGCAACTCAACTGTTCTACTGCCAGTGGCTATATTACCACCCGCAGCAACCGCTCTTTTGCTGGCTTTCGTTATTTCCATCCTGGCAAAATCGTTATCAATCACGCTGTAAGTTATATAGCTCATCTTGTCGCTTTTCTTATGATAATGCCAATTTGCCCAAAAAGTTTCTGACCTGAAAACGGCACAAAAGCACTCACAGTCTGAAACTGAATGTGTAAAAATCCTGATACCGGTTTAAAAAAAACTTTGTCAAAGTTGTTGATACCGGCAACCGAGTTTGTACCTGCCCCGGGTTGAGCCGCATCGAACGTCACAGCCATGTAACCCACCCGTTTTTCATGATTAGCATAACGCATTTCGTAAGCAGCGTTATCCGCTGTAGCTGCGATCTCATCGTTAAAAAAATGAGCATTTACGGTTTTGCTTGCCAGATTCGTACTGTCTGTCTGAAGCCTCAGAAAGGCTATAATTCCCGCATCAATAGCATCGTTGCCAAGCTCAATAGAAATCAGCGCAGGTGTAGCAACTGAGTTGGATATTACATCACCAGCCGAGTATCCGTTCACATCAGCCGGCCGGGTCAGTTCAAATGAAAAAACTCGGATCTGCTCATCGGCAGGGTAACCGCCTAAAATACTTAATTCTAGTGCCATTATGATATGATTTTGAATTTGTTCAATGTGCCGGTAGCATTATCTGCAGTAATTGCAAGACGCAAAAAACTCCCTGCCGGGAATCTCAAACAACCAAGAACCCAGGCCCTGTCGTTAGTGATGACGAATTCTGAATTCGGAATGTCGGCATATTCAACGCCATCAGGCGAAAACTGAAGTTTTGCCTTTACGTTACCTGCCGGATCAGTAAACATGGCTGTAGCAACAGCCTTAGAGCTGTTGAGTTGAATCCCCCCAGAGGTGTAATCACCTTCAGCAAGGTTAATGTTTAATTTTAATTCATTGATATTCATATAATTTTAATTTAAATAACGAAGCTTACAGATTAATTAGATATTTGTAATGTCTTTCATATAATTTTGATTGTAAATTACTTATAGCAATTGTTTATTAATTTCTCCAATAATCTTTAAAAATAAGTGCTTGTCGTAAACAGTGTCACGCAATGCCAGGTCTTCATAACTGAGCAGCCATGTGTAGAATATATATGCTTCAGCATAATTCAAACTTAATCTTATCTTTTTGTCTGTTCTCATTATTGTTCGCATATACCTATTATGTATCTGCAACAAGTGGTAATAAATGACTTTTAAGCCTGGCTCATTCGTTGTGAATACACGCAGAAAGCCTCTAACATGTTTTGCCAATACAAATAGTTCATCCTTAGTTAAAACCACTTTTATCTTCGTGCTCAGTTTTCCGAGCATCACTGCGTTTTGATCATCAAAATCAATCATCACTCCTGGCATTAAGGTTAACAATCAAATGGTTCAGATGCTTCAATGCTTCATCTCGTGTAAAAAAAACCGTATCGTCAAAGTTTTTCCAACCACCTGCCAATGTATATTGCCTAATCCGCCACCCTTTTTTATCAGAAGCGGTTCTCAGCACCAATACTCCATCAGCGGCTAGCTTATTGCGCTCATCTTTAGTCATGGCTTATTCTTATAATAGTCATACTCATCGTTATCAACCTTCGGGGCATTTTTAAAATCATATCGTATTGCACCAAGAAACAGAATGAGAATTAAAACCCAACCAAGAATCTGTAACATACTTAAAATGTTGAAATGTTTAAGAATTTAACCTCTCCAGACAAAGTCACAACTGGCATAAGGTAAAATTCACCCAATGGCCTGTAAAACCCTTTTATGCCAGCCCTGATCAATCCATACAAAATGATACCAGGTGAAAGCATTAATCCCAGGAAAGCAGCTCCAATTGCCAACAGTCCTAAGCCAGCCAGCACGATTCCCAAGCTACACCATGCCAAAGCCCACAAAAACCCATCAAAAAAATTGCTCATAATATAAATATTTATTAATCAAACATTTCGTCAATCCAACTTTTGTTGCGCAGGTAAGTGTCGGGGTCCTTTTTTAACCTGTTGTGTCGGCGGCAATAGTCAAAATATTTTGGCAATCTCAACATACATTGCAGCCTGTCTGCCTCGTTAATTTTGTTCCACAGCTCTTCGCTCCGCTTACGGTTCACTTTGTGACCATAAGCATTCCAAAATGCGGCGAAGCTCAGATCAGCCGGTATTTCAGTTATCCGAATGTTTGGGTAAGTACCCCACATTTTAAGCTCACCTTCAGCAAGCGGGATGCTTTTCATCGCAGCCATCATACGTCCCTGATCAACTTCGGCACTAAATTCTACCGATCGCAGGGTTCCATCTTCATAACCCAACGTGATCGAACCCGGGCGGGTTATATTTTCAGTTAAATACTTGCGCATTTTTAAAATATTTTGCTCCCTGCCCCGGTATCGCTCCGGGGTGAGGCCACTCCTGCAGGAAGTTTACACATTTAGCAACGGCCAAAGCGCTTCGCCGTGGCTGGTATCGGATGATCCAGGAAAAATAAACCTGATTGATTTATAAGAAAGCTTATCTAAAATCTCTGGCCAGAGAATACGGCACAACGTTTTGCTATTGAAGCATAAAACATTATTTTTGCTTTTTAAAACAAAGCCTTTTCCGCCAGTCATCACACTGCAATACACTTGTCCAGAATCGCTATCTTTCAAAAATTCAACCTTCTTTGCTTCACTCAATCCCATCAGCTTCACGGCGGCCTGGTTGAACCTGAATTGCCCATTCTTGGGAGTAATGGCCAACGATGGCCTCGATTCCCTGTGCCGAAACACCGTGTTGTTATTGAATCTTTCTAACATAATTACTCCTTTCTGTTTACACGGCACTCATGCTCAACGGAATTCGCACCTCGCGCCCTTTATCATCGCGGTATTGTGCAACGATATACATTGATGAGTTGCGTGGACTGTAGGCTTGCTCAATAATTTTTACTGCATCTATCAGTTTTTCGTCGCCCAATTCTTCTGCTTTGTTGCTCAAATCCATTATACGGCTTGCCTTTAGCTTGCCTCCGCTGGTTGGCTTCAGTAAATCTCGTATCATGCCAACCAGGGTACGTGTTTTCCCATCGCTGTCTTCAATAAGCGATGTAATCCAGTCGTTTACCCTGTCAAGCCCATCTTTAACGGTCTCGTCCCAATCATCGGTCACATTCATTCCAATTATGATCGACTTTGATCCATCGGCTGTAGTAAACGTGTGGCTGCCACCACCTATTTGTTGCCTGTCTGTTGGTTTAAACACCATCTTTTTCATCTCGAGAAGAGTGCTAAAGCGGTCGTAAACGCGTTTTTTTAAATGCTCCATCTCGTTGCTCATGTGTAAGAGATGTGGAAACATCTCCTCAACAGCCTCGCTGCGCAGCTTCTTGTATGCTTCGCGGTCTTGCCTTATTTTTTCCTGCTCTTTCTTGTCTTCCTCCTTTAATTGAGCCAGCAGGTTTGCTCGTTGCTCAGGAGTTAGGTTTGTTAAGTCCATGTTTTTTCTCATTTAAATTGATAATAACTATTTCATGCCCACTGCGTAATGCATTCATAAACAATGTTTCGGCGCATTGGCCACAGGCTCCGGTCATCTGGCGGCCATTGCTAATCGCAATCAATCGTCTTTGCGGATCGTAAGAAATCCTGCATGGTGTGTCAATCTGCTTCATCACTCTGCAATTAGTTGCTCGAATTTCTTTCTCAGATATCGATTGCACGATGCACGCGTCTTGTAGGTTTTTGCTACCTCAAAATTTTCAGACACCTGATAATGTCTTTTCTTAATCCTTTTAATACCCACAACATAGCCCATATCTGACAACTTATTCTTCAGCAAAGCCAAGCCTGGTTTGCCTTTTGTCAATACTCTTACTATTTTCTGGTTTTCCATAGCCCTTAATTATTTTGTTAACCGTGTGTTCGGACAATCCATATCGCTCACAGATGCATTTGTAGATATACTCAACTGTGCGATGATCAGAAGCCATATCGTCAAACATCTTTTTAATGTCTTCATCACGCTTCTTTTTGTAAGCTATTGTTTTAGGATTGTTGATCAATGGCATTTCTAACTCTCCATTTTTTCACAACCCCTATCAGCTCACCCAGTCGAGTTGAGTTCATTTCTGAGGCAAGTTCGTTCCACCTCCTAAATGCAAAATTATCAAGGGTTTCCATAGCCTCTTTGCCTTTGAGCTGCGGTAAGTAACCCTTCTCGCGTATGGTGTGGTAAAGCCTGTAGCGCTGTCTGATCAACCCCAAATCAGCCCGTTGCTGTTTGTCGCCGGCCATATTCATCAAATAATCAATCAACTGCCTGGCTTCTTCAACCGTTAATTTAGCACTGCTGCTCACCCTTCCGGCACTAAACGCATACACCAGTTCCTCTTTAGTGTCATGGTCTATCCTAAGCTTGCTAAATAGTGTGTGCATCTGCTTGTTCTGTGCTAAAGTGCGTATCATGGCCTACAGCAAATTAAATTCATCAACACTAAGTGTGTTGAGTTTCATTCCAAATCCTTCAGCCCTGGAAATAGCTCTGTCGGCTTCGGCATAGTTCCACCATTTGCTGCATGCCAGTTTTATAACATCTCGGTTTTCAATGCCCTTAGAGCGACAAAAGCTCTCGATATCGGCCTGGTCAATGTTGTCAATCCTAAACACACGAAGCCTTCGGGCAAATGTGGTATATACATTCGAGTCGTCTTTAACTGGCCGCCAATTATCTGCACTTAAACCAGCTAACCTGGCAATACGTGCCTTCACTTCTGTAATGCCTACAAGCATTATACCCATCAACCCCTCTGTTGAGGTATAAAGGTTCTTTAACTGCTTGTACACCGGGTTGGGCAACACTTCCGATTCGTCAATTATCAACAAGGGGTTGTTGCCGGTTGTCTGCTCAACTTTACGTATAATATTGTCGAGCAATGCGTTTGTCCACGTTTTACCAACTTCGATACCCATAACCCTGTTTATCTCTAGCAGAAGCTTGTTCCAGGTATAACGCCTGTCAACCTTCAGGTAATAGGTGTCGGTATTCTCGCTCGCAAACCGCTTGTAAACAACCGATTTTCCAATTCCGGTATTACCAACTACAAGCCGCATATCCGATGCTTTCTTGCCAGCTATGGCAATGTTGTACATCTTCGTATATTGCCTAACGGTAGTCACAAGCTCGCCATCCTGCATGTAATCGCTCAACTTGTTGAGCATGCTGTAAATAAGCTTATCATCAAAGTTGCGCTTAGCGTTCAACATCTCGCTGATAACCGATTCCGACCGGCCACAAATAGCCGCAATCTCGTTATTTTTAAGGCCCTTTTGTGCCTTGATGGTCTCAAGCCTCTGCCTGAGCTTCATCTGCAATTCCGATTCTGCTACTTTATCCATTGTTCAGATTATTAATTGGTATGTAATAGGTCTCCCCGGTATCCGGATCCACCAATGTTTTGTATTCAACCTTGTCAACCGCAATAGCTTCAGGCTCCACATTATCACAGGCGCCCATTTCGAATGCATTCAGATCCTCTTTATCGTATTGGCCGCTCAAGCGTCTGCGCCCTGTTAGGGGAGTACTTGCCAGTTCAATGATCTTTTCTTCATCAGGATGATTGCGAAGTGCCTGCCTGGTTTCTTCAACCTTTTTCCTCGCATTGTCAATCTGAAGGTTCTGCAACGCCCGCATGTTGTTGTAGTCGGCTGTATCGCCTTCAAAAGTGGCAAAATAGGGCACTCGCTTCACCTGTTCCCATATGCCCAGGAATTGATTCTTGTAATATACCGGGGCCTTCTTGCCATATTCAACTATTTGAATCGTTACCTGACTCCCTTCACGATCGCCGCGCGGAATACGGGCAAACACCTCGTCGGCATGTGCTTGCTGCTCCGGTGTGCCTATCAACGGGAAGTAGGTATATTTATGCCCATTATTTTGAATCTCGGCTCCATCGTTGTTAAGCCGTACGGTGTGATTCTTAACAGCCGCCAACCTAGCTATCTCCAAAAATGGCAGCTTGGCGGTTTCGCTCTTTTTTTCTTTCCACAACTCATGTGGCGTTTTGCCACATGGCTGGCCTTCAAGTTCCTGTATAATGTGTGTGTTCCATAGCTCTACGCTCTCTTTACGAACCCACTCCGAAGCCTGCCCGAGGCTGCGAGCAGTAGCCTTACCACGTGTAAAATACGCATCCGATACCCGCGAATTAGGCCCCGAGGCAGTGCGGTTCATTCCTGAAAATCCTTGCAGATACCGCGTTATGGCATTGTCAACATGACCTATCAAAGCCTCCACCACTTTCGATCGCGAACGGCCTACCCCGGCCGGCAACAGATGTATGCCCACCTCTTCGCACCAGGCTTTTAATCCCTGATAGGCAGGCCCCTGGTCAGATTGCAGTATATAAGGCTTGTAGCCTGTTATTCTTATAGCCTCCTTCACCGTATTTATCACCAATTCGGCAGGTTCCTTGCCGCCGGCTGCCGTGGCTACCGTTAGCAGACGCATCGAGGCGTAATCAAACACCTTGATAGCATACATTGCCTGACCAACATAGCCTTTGTGCTCCACATTCTCGTTGTGGGCAGTGCCATCAATACCCCAACCATAATTGATGTTCACAGGGTAGTACCTGCTAAATTGCACAACCTTGTTGTTAAAATAGCTTATTTGGCTGGCGCGGGCAAGTTCAAGCCTGTTTTCATGTTCTTTTATATGATTTCTTATGGTGTTGTATGACACAGGCTTGTATTCGCCACTCTCCATCCACCATCCCTTCAGCCTCCCAAGCTCTGTGAGCTTATCCAAAATATGCTGCACCGGCATGGCGTTGCCGAATATGTAAAGATTTTCTACAATTTTTTGCTGCTCATCAGTAAGCCGGGCAGGGTTCACATTGCCTTTCCGCTTTATAGCAATGATCTCTTCCAATCTTTTGCCTGCCTTCATCCCCATAATCACCATGTCGAGCCATTGGGAAAAGCGAATATCGTTTGTAGGCACCTTCACCTCCATTTGCACCTTGCCTGTCTCCAGCGCGGTGATCAAGTTAGCCCTCAGCGACCTCATGAGCCGGTTCCGATCTCGTTCGGTTGGCTGTTCGGCCTCGATCATCGCAACCATGTTGTAAGCCCATTGTGCTAAGGCACAAATTTTTGAATAACCTATAACCGACTTGCCATTCAGGCCGGCCATCAGGTACCAGGGTGTATATTGATTGTAATTAGACTCAATGTAACCTCTCAGTTCCTCTACAACATACTGTTGGTTTACAAGTAGCGTTTGCGCCGTTACCTCCACAGCAACTCGGGTTATGTTGGCTCCCATAGCATGAGCCCTCACCATCGTTTCCTCGTGCCGCTCGCCAAGCTCCATAAAATGCTGCTGTAGCACAAGCTGGTAATTGGCAGGCATGTCTTTAACCACAAACTCCAACGGTCGGTTGCGACAAGCTCTCGAGGTGATAGATTTGATTGCTGATTTTTTATCATTCCTAATCTCATTGCGCAATTCAACATCGTCAAAGCCGGCCTTTTTCAGGTCGGCTTTGGTTACCAGCCAGCCGTGGGTTGAGTCGTAGCGCATGGGGAAGAAGTTACCGGCTTAGTTTAATACCAATTATCAACAGCCCTGTTGCTATTGCCAGCAGTTGCACTATTCTTATCACCATAAACCAGGTGCGAAGCTTCTTAAATTTAGCATCTTCAAAATCGCTACCCGGGTAATGTTTTTTAGCATTCATAACACCTTCGTTTTAAAAATTTAGCAGCCCGGCAAGGGGTCGAACCCTGTTTGCAGCTCCGATTAGTCCCGGGCCGTGTGGGCTGGCCGTATAATGCCCGGCCAGCCACGTAACACACAACATATATAAACCAAAATTTAAGTGCCTCCCGGCATGTGGGTG
>JAQVCV010000114.1 GCA_028689615.1 Bacteroidales bacterium
TTTCCCGCAGATGGACGGTCAGTTCGCTTGCGGGAATGTCCTCCCAGTGGAAGTACACCTGGATACTGCTTGGATTGGCGCCATTTACTCGAAGGATGTACAATCCCAATACAATGAAAAGACTCAGTAAAATCACGATTAATTTGGATCTTTTTTGTAACACTATTCTAAACCCTCTCTTTCTCAATTGTCACCAGTATATCAAATGTAAGCGCTTAAGTAAAATGAAACAGTAACTTTTCTTTTTCATTGTATTATATCGGCATAATATTTACGTAGGTTAATATTTTGATGACAATGGTTCCTAATTTCGGATTAACTTTGGTTGTGTCGCTAAAGAAACGAATGGGTTGTTTCAAGCAACCGCAAATGAAGATGATAAAACTTCATTATCATATTTCGGGAATTATCCATTAATCCTTGATAAGATGAATGTATAGAGGGTTGTCGCTTTCCAGCCCGGTGGTTAAGAGAAGATTATTTAATATTTCCGCCCAATCACTTTAGAATCCGGAAATGATAAATAGAAAGACATCTTTGCCACTAACGGCAACGGGGATGTTTTTTGCGTATTTGCCAATGATCCAACTTGGCTGATGCCTGGCCATAACAATATGGCAGGCCCATCCAATGTCGATGGTAGCAGCCTGCATTCCAAGAAGAAGCCCTTTTGTTCGAATATCCTTGATACCCGGGTTCAAACAACCGGCTAGAAGCAGCATTATGTCTGGCCGACCGATAGGATGGGCGTGGTGAACTAAGCCTGATTTCCACGAAGCTGTGGCGGTTCAGGTCCGGTCATCCGCACCATTTGGATTTGATTGGAAATAAGTGTCTATAAGGTAAATCTTTATTTGTATCTTTGATTTTCCTTCCAATATCCGGTTTTGATTAATATTCACTCGAGGAGATGAAGACTTATGTTTAAAGAACTGGCGAAGTTCGCTGCCGGTGTGACTGCGTGGGAAGCGCTGGTCCACCTTTCGTTTGGCCTTAGTGGGGTGCTGCCTCTCAGGCTGTTTGGAATAACGATAACCAAGCCGATCAACACGGTGCAAATAATCCTGCCGGCCGCCATTTCGGTGCTTCTTGCTTATTACGGATGGGTCCGGAAATCAAAATGATATCCCCGGCTTGAATGGCCATCAAAGGAATAACCACCAAAACGAACCCACCTGGGAATTTCAGGATGGGTTCGTTTTGTCGAAGAGGGGTACTGATAAAAACGCAATCGAGGTCAATTTTGGGGCAGAACTATTTGGAGTGTCGCCCAAACAGGCGATTGCTTTAGCAGGGAAGATATTGGCCCATGAATCATGGTTTGCCGTGTGATACAATTTACTTGACGATAAGTGATCCACAGGAAATGCATATATTAGCACAGCTGCTGCAGGCATGGCTAACGCTGTCCACCATTCTAAAGGATGTTGCCACCAGTCTTATTTCTTTTTTGAGTAAAGAGCCCGGATTATCGGGTGAACCTGCATGTTTTTTAAGTTGTTTTCGAAGTGGGCCACATCACTGGTGACAAGAAAAAAGGGAAACGGGTTATGGGGAATATTAGAAAGTTTTTATAATCCATCCCGCCATAACTAAGGGGACAAACAGGCTTATGAAAGATTGGAAATATCAAAGATTGATATCCGGTCAAATCCGATATGTGAATGCAAAAAGTCCCTTTCAATGCCGCTGCTGGGCAAAGGAAAGGGAATTTTGTTTTTGGATGAAGTTTACTATCCGGTCTGGCTGTTTGGGGTATTTAGACCGTTGAATTACCATGGGGTTCCAGGTTCGGTTTGATTCCTTCCTGGCTGTGGCTTTTTATGATTGTCAGACCTATGGTAATAATCATAAATGCGATCAGGGTTCCAGCCAATATTAAGAAGTTACCGGTTGTAACATGATTGATAGTGCCGCTGATACCATCCTTGAACAGGGCTACCGAATACGTCATCGGCATGAACGGGTACAGGGTTTGGAAGAATTTGGGCACTGTTTCCATCGGGAATGTCCCGCCACAGGAAGTAAGCTGCAAAATCAACAGGGCAATGGCACAGAATTTGCCCAGGTTGCCCAGATGGACGATGCAAAACTGGACAATGGCGATGAATACCATTGAAACCAGACATAAAGCTCCAAAATAAAGGGGCATATTGGCCACCTCCAGTCCCAAGCCCAGGATCAGCACCAGTCCCAGGACTATTGCCTGAGCCAGACCCAATCCAAGATAGATCAGACTGCGAATCAGTTTGTGATCGCTATGACGGTTTAGGATCTTGAAGTGGCCGTCACCATCGAAATAGATGCCAAAGAAGATCATCAGGGCTCCCACCCAAAGCGACAGCGACATGAAATACGGAGCGAAAGAAGTGCCGTAATTGGCAATCGGGTTGATTGTCTGTGTGTCCACTTGCACCGGATTGCCCGCGAACTCGCTTAGTCCTTCCAACGCTTCAGTTTTGGCGGCAGCCTCTTCACTGGCAACGCCTACTTCGCTGGATGCAACGTGAAGACCTTCGTCAAGTTGGCCGATCCCTTCACTTAGGGCTTCGGCACCCTTGTTAATCTGGTCCGTGGCATCCTCGATCTTGGTTGTGGCCTCATTTATGGCCGTAGTTCCCTCATTCAAGTCCGCTGCCCCCTCGTTGACGCTTTGGGCCCCGGCAGCCAAGGCGGCAGCTCCGCTGTTTAGTTGGGTCCCGGCATTTGCAAGAGACTGCAGGGAAGCGGAACTCTCAGGATCGGACAGCTCCACGATAAAGGCCATGAAAGTTGGATCCTGGAGCAGCTGGGGATTGGCTTGGACATAGCTGGAGATGAATGAAGAAGTGGCATTCGCCGTTTCAATCAGGCTGTCTACGCCCTGGGTATAGGTTTTTAAGTTCTCCCTCAAATCGCCAGCTCCGGCAGCCAATTGACTGGTGCCATCTTGAAGCTTTGAAGTGCCTGCGCTCAGGTCATTGATGCCTTGGGAATATTGATTGAAGTTTTGGGCAAGCTGGTTTGTTCCAGAAGCCAGGTCCTGACTCCCTTTTGCCAAGGTTGAAGAACCGGCACCAAGCAGGTCAAGACCGTCCTTGAGTGTGTTCAACTGGCCTGGCAGATTGCTTATCTGTTCACTCAGGCTGGCCACCACTTCATTGGTTATCGATTCCTGGGTGCTCATTTCGAGCTGCAGGACGGCCTTGGAAAGAATCTGGCTGGCTAGGTAATTTTTTTTCTCGTTGGCTGAGTAGACAATCGCTGCCTGCTGCTTGTTCGTTGTTGTTGATGAAGCGATATTTGCGGAGAAGTCCTCGGGAAACTCGATCATCGCATAATACTTGTCGCCCTGGGTGCCCGATAAAGCATCTTCAGGGCCGGTAACGATAAAATCCAGGCTGCCATCGCCGACCAGCCTGTCGCAGACTTCCTTGCCCAGGTTGCGCATCTGGCCGTCGATTGGGGCACCCAGGTCGCTGTTGACCACCGCCACCGGCAACGATTCCAGCCGGGAATAAGGATCCCAGAAAGCTCCCAGATAGAAAAGACTGTACATCAAGGGGATGACGATGACGCCGATAAGGACCGTTATCCGCACCGTCGATTTTTTAGGAAATAATTTTTTTCTCATTTTGTTTGACCTCCAAATACAAGTAGGAGTATAGCACTGCCCATACAGATTGTATTTAGACAAATCATGGTGAGTGTCTTAACTTTTGACAGACAAGCCAAGATGTAGGAAAGGAGTCTTGGGATCAAGGGGGGACGATAATGAAGTGCTGAAATATGAATTCTTTTAGTTCTTTTTGCTTAATGGTGTTTAACAACCAGTGGTTAGGTGCTATACTTAGTGACAGATAAATTATTGGGGAGGGATTACATGGCGGAATCGAACATCACAAAAAGAGCCCTGGCAGCCGGGTTCAAGGAGCTGCTAAGGGAAAATAGCTTCGACACAATCAGTGTCCAGGATATAACTAAAAGCTGCGGCCTCAACCGCCAGTCGTTCTACTACCATTTCCATGACAAGTATGAGCTGGTCAACTGGATCTACTACAATGAGGCATTGCGGGTTGTCGCCAATGATCTCAACTACGATAATTGGAATGTTAAGGTGCTCGAGTTGCTTGAGATAATGAAAAATGACGACCACTTCTATCAGCGGACCTTGAGAAATGCCAAGGGCAATGAGTTCCAGGACTACCTTTTCGATTTTTTCACGGAAGTGTTCACCGGAATAATCGCCAATATCGCCA
>JAQVCV010000074.1 GCA_028689615.1 Bacteroidales bacterium
CCTCTCGGCACCAGATCCTAAGTCTGGCGCGGCTACCAATTACGCCACATCCGCATTGACGGGTGCAAATATACGCTATTTTTGTATTCTGGCAATCTGTTTATACAGATCCTTTGAATATACGGAATATAATATGATCATTTTTACTGTTTTCAATAAAGCTTCTACCTTTTTATTTGTTTCTTTGATCAAACTGTATCAGGGAGCGGTTTCTCCATTTTTTCCTGCTGCCTGCAGGCATTATCCTACATGTTCAACTTATACCATTCAGTCCCTCAAAAGGTTCGGGGTGATGAGGGGAGGCCTTTTGGGTGCTGACCGAATAATCAGATGCAATCCTTTTGGGACCAGTGGATACGATCCCGTTCCTGTAATTTGGATAAGAAGGATTTTTTGGAGGCGGGGGCCAAGGTGCTCACGGCTGAAGCCTCATTTACGAATTCATAGTGTGAATTAAAGAATTATAATCACCAAAATTTCTGATATGACTGTAATAAAACATAAAACTGTATTAATCACTGGTGCTGGAGCTGGTATCGGACAGTTACTCGCCGTTGGAATGGCCGGAAAAGGAGCCTCAAAACTTGTGCTCTGGGATATAAATGCCGAAGGTCTGGAGCAAACCAAAGGATTGCTTTCTGGTTTTGACTTGATTGTTGAATCCTTGGTGATAGATATTTGTGATAGTCAGGAGGTTGCTGTTCAGGCTGAACTTCTTGCAAAATCGCCACGACCAGTTGAAATTCTTGTTAACAATGCTGGTGTCATTTTCGGAGGGGCTTTTATTCTTCAGAATAATCATCAGATTGAGAAAACTATTTTGGTTAACCTTTTAGCCCCATTGCAGTTAACCCGGGCATTTCTGCCCCAACTTTTAGCCTCCGAAAGGGGGCATATTGTGAATGTAGCTTCGGCGGCCGGGCTGGTATCGAATCCTGGAATGGCAGTTTATGCAGCATCCAAATGGGGGCTGATAGGTTGGAGCGATTCGTTGAGGATTGAGCTTGAAAAGGCCGGCTCGAAGGTTAAGGTTACTACTGTCACGCCCTATTATATTAGTACTGGTATGTTCGACGGGGTTCGATCGGGACCCATGCTCCCCATTCTAAAGCCCGGCTATGTGGCGAATGCCGTTATAAAGGCAATCGAATCCAACAGATTGTTTCTTCGCATGCCCTGGTTAATCAGATTGACACCATTTGCCAAAGGGTTGTTGCCGGTTAGGTGGTTCGATTGGTTTGTTGGCGGCATTCTTGGTGTGTATCGCTCGATGGATCATTTTAAAGGTCATCCCAATTCAAAATAACGTAATATTATGATAACTACGCTTTTTAATAGTCAGGTTCAATTTTTCAACTCAGGAGCTACGCTTTCGCTGGCATTTCGTGTGCAGGCTTTGAAAAAACTCTATAAAGCTTTGAAAAGAAATGAGAACCTGCTCAACGAAGCCATTTTTTCCGACTTTGGAAAGTCAGCTTTTGAAAACTACTCTACAGAGCTTTCTACGGTTTATTCTGAAATCAACGAAGCCCTCTATAGCCTATCCTTTTGGGCCGCAAAACGGAAGGTGAAGACCAATCTGGCAAATTTTCCGGGTTCCAGCTACATTTTTCGCGATCCTTTTGGTACGGCGCTTATCATTGGTGCCTGGAATTATCCCTATCAGCTCACTCTTGGTCCCTTGGTGCCGGCAATTGCAGCCGGAAACACTGTATTTTTAAAGCCAAGTGAGCTGTCACCAAGTTGTTCTGCGGTTTTAAAGAAGATTTTATCGGAAGTATTCGACGAAAAGCATGTGGTGGTTATCGAGGGCGATGCCGGGGTTACTTCGACGTTGCTAAACCAGCCATTTGATAAATTCTTTTTTACCGGCAGCCCAAGAGTTGGGAAAATTGTGATGAAAGCTGCTTCCGAACACCTTGCATCTGTCACACTGGAGTTGGGCGGCAAAAGTCCTTGTATTGTTACAGCCGATGCTAACCTGGCCATGGCTGCAAAACGTATTGTTTGGGGAAAGTTTCTAAACGCTGGACAAACATGCATCGCACCTGATTACGTAATTGTTGAAAAGAGAGTCGAGCAACAATTGCTTACCTTGATAAAGCAACAGATTCTGAAGGTTTTTGGCGATGACGCTTCGGCTAGCGAGGCTTACGTGAGAATAATAAACCAGCGACATTTCGACAGGATATGCGGATTGATAGATTCATCAAAGGTGTTTACCGGAGGTAAGGCCGATGCTCAAAAGCTCTATATAGAGCCAACTGTTATGCGAGATGTTAAACTTTCAGATGCCGTGATGCAGGAGGAAATTTTTGGACCGGTACTGCCGGTTTTATCAGTCGAAAACCGTGATGAGGTTTTTGATTTGATCCGAAACCATCGGAATCCATTGGCACTCTATCTGTTTACATCGAGCAGGAAATACCGCAATCAAATACTTCAGCGTGTTCCTTTTGGCGGTGGGGCTGTCAACGATACAGTGATGCATTTTGTGAATCCCAACCTTCCTTTTGGCGGTGTAGGGTACTCAGGAATGGGTAGCTACCATGGAAAATATGGCTTCGATTGCTTTTCGCGCGAAAAGGGAGTTGTGTACAAAGCGACCTGGTTCGAGCCTTTTATGAAATACCCACCTTACAATTCGTTTAAAAAGTGGCTGTTGAAGTTTGTCGTAGAGTAATAAAAACAGGGGAAAGTTTGCTTCTTTCCCCTGTTTGTTATTAAGTCAGAAAGTTTAGTAAAGCGAATAAAGCATCACCACGCCAACAGCGAAAGTGGTGGCCAGGCTAATCCAGAGCAACCTGCCTTTTCTTCTGTTCATGAGATAATTGATCAGTGCAACAAGCACTGTGAATGCCATCATGATGGCAAATTGTTTAATTCCAACTATCTGAACGACCAGGCCTGCTGTTGTGAAAAGCAGAATCTTCAGAAAAAGGAACATCAACCGTTTTGTCGTGGGAATTAAACCACCCCAAAAATGCAGTGCAAGTGCGTAGGTAGTTCCAAGGATTATAAACCAGATCAGCATCATTTTGAGCAGATGCAGCAGCGGAAAAACTAAAAATGAAAAGAAACTGCGGCTTCTGTTGTAGTTTGATTCAGCAGTTTTGTCGTCATAAGGTGAGTTGGCAATATTCCGTAACTTCTCAGGAGCAATTCCCTTGATTGACTCCACTTCTGCCAGGTTTTTGAATCCATTGTTCTGCTGACGCCATGCCATGATGGTTTCAGCGTCGGATCGGGTAATACCATCAAACGACATCAGGTCGAAAGTATCGGCTGCATTAAGGTTGAACGGATACGGGGTTTGTGTTGGTCCATAGGGCGCCATGGCATAAGGCAGGAAATCAAAATCGTGGTTCATGACCCACAGTTCGGATGCAGGATCGACTCTAAATTCATGACCGGAAGCGGCTAACCAACAAGATTTTATATAAGTAGTTTCCTGAGGAAAGAACTTGAGGTAGCCTTCTATAAAATTTGTCAGCGGCCCGCCGGGTGTTTCGGCAAGTGTTACAAAATTGGCGATAACGCTGAACATTTTCAGATATTGATTGGTGTGGATGTCGATTTGTTGGGGGACTTTAACAGAAGTGTCGGGCAGGAATTCTCGATAAAACTCTTCCTGAAGATAATTTCTGTTCATGTCGTTTATCACGCAGTGCGAAAAGAAACCAGCTAACACCCCTTCAACACTCATATCCTGTTCATAAGTGCGTGTAGCTGCTGGTGTAGGCCACACCGAAGCATTTCGATAATGGATATAATCTTTTGGATTTGAAATATTTTTGGCAACACGTGCCGGCATTTTTGCCCAATTGTTGCGGATAAACGAGTAACGACGAACGTTTTCAACTTTTTGATACCATAAAGGCATGGTGGCAGTAAAAAAGCCCATTCGCAATGGGAGGTTGTAATCGCGCTCATAACCGTACATGGTTCTAGGGAGGCTTAGCTTCAGAACTCTTAAGCGGTTGGTGATCGTATCTTTTACTTTTTTGTTGTTTTCAAATTCAACAGTCAGGTATTGCAGGTGTTCGGCAAACCCTTCGTCAAAAGCTGTAACATAATCTGTTACTGTTGTGAAATAGTGCGTCAGGGGTGTGCGGCTTTTCCTTTGGTCATCGGGGGTTAGGGTAAGTACTTTTAGAATAAGATGTCCCATCTCGTGCGAGAATATCTGGGGAGGTGCTGCTACTTCATCTCGTTCATATTCGAGTGAACTGACGTTCAGATCAACGAAGCCAACATTATGCTTATCAATAAGACCATCAGGTGTTTGAAGCCAAAACCCTGTTCTGGCAAAGCCCCCTTTGTTGGAGGTAAAGGCCAGATAAGCTTCCTCGATGTTGGAGAGCTTGCCGTGTGTTATCTGGTATTGCTGGGCTAGTTTGTAAAGAGTGACCACGTGGTTGGCAAATCCTCGGTCGAAGAGTTTTCGGGCCTTCCGGTAGTTGGCATCGGTGGAATTCATCAATTTAAAAACCGGCAGTCCTGATTTTTCTTCTCCCGTTGGAAGAAGAAAAACTGGCGACGAAAGGGGAATCTGACTTCTGGTGGCTCCAATTATGAAAAAAAGAGCAATGATTAACAGTCCTTTAAGTTTCATTTCCTGATCAAGATTGACAATAACACTATTGTTTAAAACTTGCCGCAAGTTATAAAATTCCCGTCATGATTTCGTTTTTTTAGTATATGCTATTGATAATTAAATAATTGACAGTTAAGTTTGAAATATCATCGAGGCTTTGTACTTTTGGCCAAAAGAATTGACTATGGACTATCAGGAATTTTTTATAGAAACCGGTCGCCTGTTTTATGCTATAGGCATGGCCGACGGAGCTATTCAACCCGATGAGCGAAGCAAGATGCTGGGGATAATTCGCGAGAATTTAAAAGAACTGGAATCAAGCAGTGATGCTTTTGGTACCGCAAATGCCTACTATACTGAATTTGAGATTGAAAGACTTATCGACTTCAACGTTAGCTCCAAGGAGGCTTTCAGGTCATTTCTCGATTTTGTGGCTGAAAATGAACAGGAAATCGACATGAACCTGAGAAAATTAATTGTACAAATGGCCGAAAACGTGGCTGAATCATGGAATGGGATTGAGAAAGGGGAAGCCGATTTGATTGATTTGTTGCGAAGAAAACTAAAAATCGTTTGATGGCGTTGTTGCTCATCAAGGCTAAACCATTGTTTTAAAATGAAAAGGGGCGAAGATTCCATTCTTCACCCCTTTTATATTGGTTAGGTGATTACGCAAATTTGGTTTTAATCAGGTTGACCGCCGACTCGATGTAAAGTGCTCTTGTGTCGTCAGAAACACTTAAAACTGACGGGAAGTAAACGTGTTCGATAACTTCCATCCCGCAGAATTCAAATATTCCGGTATTGGTAGTCATGTTCATTGCCTGATACATTCCATTCTCGTATACTTCTTTAGGTTGCCCTGTTGAACTGAATATCAGAACTTTCTTTCCGTTTAGCAAGCCCTCGGCACCCTTGGCTCCCATTTTATAAGCAAATCCGTAAAGGAAGACGCGGTCAATGTACCCTTTTAAGATAGCAGGAAATCCTGTCCACCAAACCGGATGCACGATTGTAATTACATCTGCCCACGTTATGTGCTGTTGTTCTTCAAGTATTTCATTTGGAAGCTGGCCAGCGTGAAGTTTTTTGAAGTCATCGGTGGTCAGAACGGGGTTAAACTGCATGGCATAGAGGTCGCGAACGCGAACTGAATGCCCCATTTCGCTGAAACCTTTTTCCAGATTGTCGCGAACCGCGTGGTTAAAACTGCCATCGTTATGATTGGCATATATGATAAGATGATTCATAACTTTTTATTAAATAGTTTTGTGACATTAAAACAATAAGCGATCGGTGTTGTTCATGCAATTTTCTAAGACTTGACGAAGGCTGATACGCTGTTTTTTATTGTAACTTTACAGCATTGAAGTTCGTAGCAAGTCACAAATTTTTTTTCAAATGAAGATACGTTTTACATCGGGAATTGGCCTTGGATTGTTGTTGCTTTGTCTGATTTCGTTTGAATATGCTGGAGCTCAAATAAGTGTTAAAAGAATAGCCCCTGGTAGCGGGAAGCCTTCACGCGACGGGTTTGTTTTTGCACTCCCGCAAACTGTAGTTAAAGTAACTGTTTCGGTTAAGGAGATTGATTTGGTTAAAGGACCTTACGCAGAGTATGCCGACGAATACCTCGGGATTAAAAATCCCGTGATGTCGAACGGAAAAGAATATGAATTACTTGATGTTCAATTATCAACTATCTCACAACCTGATCCTGCCCAACTCTTTTTTGCCGAGGTTGACGAACGAACTTCCAAAGAGGAGCGAAATATATTTTTTCTTTTAGCCGGGAATGGAATCCTGAAGGGGGTAAACAGTGGCGTACAGGCAATTAATGAACCTGGTTCAGTGAAGGTTGTGAACAAGCATTTTTCGAACACCGAACTTTTCCCTTTTGCTACGTCTCCGAGTCGTTTTCAGAAAACCGATACCATCATTCGTATAGTGACTGTTGATACAGCATCTGTAAAAAAACGCTTCTTCAAAACCAGCTTTGATGAAAAGCCTTCTGAACAAAAAGCCAGGGAGGCAGCAGATATGGTTGCACGGTTGAGGGAAGGCTTGGTTAATTTGCTCACCGGTTTTCAGGAAATTAGTTACGATCCGGCAACTTTGAAGTTTATGACTGATAACATTCAGAATCTGCGCGAGGAGTATATCTCGATGTTTAAGGGCCTGAGGCTCGAAAAAGTTGTACAACATACCTATTACATTGTTCCTTCTGATGATCAGTCGTCGATGGCCACCACGGTTTGCAAGTTCAGTAAGGAGTTTGGTGTCTCTGAACAAGGCGATGCCAAAGCCCGCGACATCACTTTGCATTTTAAACGTGATGCCACTACCTCAGCGGTTGGGGGCTATGTACCGAAAGGAAATCTTTCGGAAAGGAGCAGCGTGGTTTTTTACCGGATTCCTGAATCCACGCAAATTGTTGCTAAGTTTCAGGGTCAGGTTCTTGAATCGATCCATGTTCCTGTAGCTCAATTTGGGGCCGTGGTTCCTGTTAGTCTGTCGAAAACACACATCGAACTGGACGAAAACACAGGTGCCCTGAAGTCGGTTTTCTTCGAATAGTTCCGTCATTGCTGAAAACGATAAATAGCTCTCTATGTCCCCGTTACTTTCTTATCTGATCAGGTTGGGATTATCGTATGGCTTGCACGACAGGGAGGCTTTTGTTGAGGCCTTTCAAAAAACGTTTTCCGATTACTTCTCCGATCCCGACAAGGCTGAGGAATCAGGGAAATTTATCATCAGTCAAATGGAAACCCTGCGGGATGAACTGGATTTGGCCCGTCTTGCCGATCTTCTTACAAAAGACAAACCATCGTCTCATAGCGATCTTACAGCTTCCATTGAAAAGCTTACAACTGAGATTTCCACTCTTAATGCGTTGTTGACGAAGCAAAAAATATGAGAATCAGAACCCTGATAATCGCCTACATGCAATTAATGCGGGCGTTGCAAATTGCCTTGGTTGTGTTGAAGCACGCGTTGCGTGAGTGGCGCAGCAGGAGTTTTATGATGAATGCTCTCTTTGGCAGGATGTCGCGGGCCAGAAAGACAGTTCATACCACCCAGGAACGACTCAGGCTTACCATCGAAGAGCTGGGTCCAACTTATATCAAGTTCGGACAAATTCTGGCCGATCGCCCCGATATGATAAGCGAGCGGTTTCGCAATGAATTGAAGAAATTGCAGTCAAAAGCTATCCCGCTCGACGACTCTTTGGCCATGTCGCTCATCGAAAGGGAGTTGGGACAACCTGTTGAAGATGTTTTTGCCTGGATTGATAAGCAATGCCTGGCAAGTGCTTCTATTGGCCAAACCTACAGAGCAAGACTGAAATCGGGAGAAGAGGTCATTTTGAAGATTCAGCGTCCGTTGATAGAGAATAAAATAAAGCTCGATCTGTATCTGATGCGTCACCTGGCGCGAAAGGCCGCGCTAACCTATCCCGAAATGGCTGCAATTGACGTGGTTGGGCTGGTTGATGAATTTGGAACCAACATCTTGAAAGAGCTCAACTATTATACAGAGGCCTCCAATATCCAACGGTTCAGAACCATGTTTGCCGAAGATAAAAGGGCTCACATACCTGTTGTTTATCACGAGTTTACAACCCGACGCCTGTTGGTAATGGAATACATTGAGGGTATTGCTCCTGATAAACTTTCCGAGCTCCGCGAGAAAGGTTACGATCTGGAGTTGATTGCTGCAAACGGGGCCGACCTGATTTTAAAAATGATTCTTGAGCACGGTTTCTTTCACGCAGATCCTCACCCTGGCAACATCTTCATTATGCCAGGCAACGTGATTTCGTTTATCGACTTTGGCATGACGGGTGTTTTGCGGCCACGTCATATGGCTTTTCTGGCCGACTTTGCCATGGGTTTTGCCCGATCCGATTCCAAGTCCATTACGCACTCGTTGCTCCATCTGTGTGATGTGAAATTTTTTGACAGAGAGGAGGATTTGCAGTTTGAAGTTGACCAAATGATGAAAAGCCATTCTGCTATTCCTTTCGAGAAAATTGACTTTAGCCGTATTATTCAGGAGTGTCTTAATATTATCGTGAAATACGAATTGCGCATTCCAAGTTCGATTTTTCTGCTGGCCAAAGCCTTGGCAACTCTTCAGAAGTTTGCGATGGATCTAAATCCTGAGATTTCGCTCGGGCCAGTTATCTTACCTTATGCCCGGAAATTGCTTATGCAACGATACGATCCCCGAAGGCTTGCGTCGGGCATCTACGATACGCTGACAGATTACTTTGCTCTGATACGCGACTTCCCTTCGAATGTGAACGAGATTTTGTATAAAATCAAACAGGGAAAAATCAGGCATGAAATTGATTTGCACAACCCTGAACCCACCCGCCAGGCAGTCAGGCAGTTTAGCCAGCGGATATCACTCGTAGTATTGCTTTCGGGAATGCTTCTGGCTTCGGCAGCATTGGTTATTTGGGGCGAAAACCGCCAGTTTGCCCATACAGCTTTTGGGGTATCTGCAGTCTTGAATCTTTGGGTAGCGGTTAAGCTAATTTTCCGAACTCGTGTGTAGGGGTGCCTAAAAAAGCCCGTGGATGTTGGCGTTGATCCGCTCGATTACCGTTCCTAAATCGACTGGTTTGTTGGCAAAGTCGATGTTGTCGATATCAATCACCAGAAGTTTTCCGGTATTGTATCCTGAAATCCAGGCTTCATAGCGTTCGTTTAGTTTTTTCAGATAATCGAGCCTGATCGATTCTTCGTAGGCTCTGCCTCTCTTTTGGATGTTTCTGACCAGCGATGGCACCGAGCCACGCAAATAAACCAGCAGATCGGGCGGTTGAATAAAGGTGGCCATCAGGTCGAAAAGAGATCGGTAGTTGTCGTAATCGCGGGTGCTCATCAGGTTCATATCGTGTAGGTTGGGAGCAAAAATGTAAGCATCCTCGTAGATTGTCCGATCCTGAATCACGGTTTTTCCACTTCGCCTGATGTCAACCACCTGCCGAAAGCGGGAGTTCAGAAAATAAATCTGAAGATTGAACGACCATCGTTGCATATCTTCATAAAAGCTATGAAGGTAAGGATTGGTATCTACATCTTCATAGTGTGGCTCCCAACTGAAATGTTTGGAGAGAAGTCCGGTGAGGGTTGTTTTTCCCGAACCAATGTTTCCGGCAATTGCAATGTGCATACTACAGTTAATATTTCTTGTAAATTGTATGTGTATTTCTTTTATTTGTTTATCGGCCTTGCAACAGACAGCACCCCTTCAACGTGTTTTCTTTCGTTGGAGAGACGGGGCACTTTGTTTTGTCCTCCCAGTTTGCCCTTCATTTTCAGCCAATCGTAAAAAGTTCCGGGAGGAACGCTGTGCACCACCGGTTCGCGAAGGATCATGTTGTGGTAGCGTTTGGCCTCGTAATCGGAATTGACCGATTTAAGGGCATTGTCGAAGGTTTCGGTGAAGTAATCGAGATTGGCCGGGGCGGTTTCAAATTCAATTACCCACTCATGGGCACCAGCCTGTTGGTGGGCGAAAAAGAGAGGTGCAGCCGTGTATTCACTTATTACCGCATGACATTTGCGGCAGGCAGTTGCCAAAGCATTCTCGGCGTTGTCAACGATAAGTTCCTCGCCAAAAGCATTGATGAAGTTTTTGGTTCTGCCCGTTATTCTGATTCTGTAAGGCGATAAATCGGTAAACATGATGGTGTCGCCAATCAGGTATCGCCACAAACCAGCATTGGTACTGATTATTAGAGCGTAGTTGCGGTTTGTTTCTACCTCGTCAAGCGACAGTATTTTTGGATCGGTTTTACCCAGTTCTTCCATTGGCATAAACTCATAATAGATGCCATAATCCAGCATCAACAGCATCGATTCGTTGTTGCTTTGATCCTGAATCCCGAAAAATCCTTCTGAAGCATTGTAAGTTTCAACATAGTTCATCCTGGGTGAGCGGATGAGGCTGTGAAACTGATCGCGGTAAGGCGCAAAACTCACTCCGCCATGGAAAAAGAGTTCGAGGTTGGGCCAAACTTCGCTTAAATCCGATTTTCCGGTAATCTCCAGAATCTTTTTTATCAACAACAGTGTCCAACTGGGAACACCTGCAATGTTGGTAACATCTTCCTGCGAAGTGACTAAGGCCATCTTCTCGATTTTGCTCTCCCACTCTTCCATCAACGCAACCGACAGTTGTGGTGTTCTGAGAAATTCGGCCCAAAACGGAAGGTTTTGCATCAGGATAGCCGACAGGTCGCCATCGTAATACGAGGCGTTGTTTACTTCGTGAATGGTATGACTGCCACCCATGGCCAGGCTCCTCCCGTCGAAGATTCCTGTGTCGGGATGATTGTTGCAATAAATCGACAGCAGGTCTTTTCCCCCTTTGAAGTGGCACTCTTCCAATGCCTCATAACTCACCGGGATGAATTTACTTTTATCGTTGGTTGTTCCCGATGATTTTGCAAACCACTTGATCTCGGTATTCCACAGAAGGTTTTGTTCGCCATTGCGCAAACGATCAATCCAGGGCTTGAGCCCATCGTAATCGTTTACCGGAACTCTTTGGCGGAAATCGTTCCAGTTGTTGATTGATTTATAGCCATATTGCCTTCCCCACTCTGTGTCACGGGCTGCAGAAACCAGCTTACGCAACCATTCACCCTGTACATCGTGCGGGTACTTCATAAACAATTCGATCTGATGAAATCGCTTCTTCATCAGCCATGAAATCATGCTGCTAAAAAGGGGCATAACGGTAGAAGAGTTTACGCCAAAGATAGAGGTTTCCTGCTTTCTGTTTGCAGTGGTTTCATAACTTTGCCACAAATTGCTCAATCACAATATGGCATGAAAATGAACCTCCCTTGCAAGATCAATCTGGGGCTTCGCGTTCTGAATCTCAGATCTGACGGCTATCACAATATTGAAAGTGTTTTGTTGGCTGTCCCCTTTGGCGATGAATTGTGCGTTACACGTAGTGGCCACACAGAGTTCATCATTTCGGGATTGACTATCGATGGCGAGGCAGACGAAAACTTGTGCTTGAAAGCTCACCGGCTGATGGAATCCAGATTTGGATCGTTGCCTGTACGAATCGAGCTGAAAAAAAAGGTTCCGGCCGGCGCCGGACTGGGAGGGGGAAGTGCCGACGCGGCTTTCACGCTTATGGCTTTAAATGAGCTTTATAATTTGGGTATCGATAACCATACACTGCTGCAACTTGCCGCGTCTCTTGGTTCCGACTGCCCTTTTTTCATCGATGGAAGCCCCGCCTTGGCTACGGGCAGAGGCGATTGTTTAAAAAACATTGATCTTTCGCTCAACGGATGGTGGCTTTTAATAGTTAAGCCTCCCTTTGGTGTTTCCACCAAAGAGGCTTATTCGCTGGTAGAACCTTCAGAAGCCCCTTTTTCGGTTGAAGACACGGTGGCTCTGCCGGTTGCATGTTGGAAGAGTTTGCTGGTAAACGACTTCGAGCGGGGTTTGTTTCGCCTGTTCCCCGCTATCGGGAAGTTGAAGTCGGAAATGTATTCCCATGGTGCCGTTTTCGCCGCAATGAGTGGCAGTGGCTCTGCAGTTTTTGGCCTTTTCAACAACAAGCCGCCTACAGGTTGGATCACACAAGGTTATTTTTCCACCCTCATGCTCCTTTAACGGTTTCAGGCAACCATTTGCTTGCTCGTTTCGTCATTTATTCAAAATGGTGTACTTTTTTCGAGAATATTTTTTTTAGATCAAATTAGTTCTAACCAGTCTATGAAATCAACCTTTGCATTGTTATTCCCGGCTCTGGCCGTTTTTATTTATTCAATTGTCTATCCTTATCAAATTGCGTGTGCGCAAGGTCGCAACGATCCCATTGTAGGAGTAGCTGCACCTTTGAGTAATCTGAACAACCTGGGGCGTCTGGGTTACGAAATAAGCATGAAACAAGCTGGTAATGTTTACGAAGAGGTTTCGCCTTCGCTGTTTTTTAAAGTTACGTCTCCTGAGATGAATACCAGCTTTATTACAAAAACCTACAAAGAATACAACCTGAAGGCCGATACGTTTAAAATCACGTTTCCTGTGATGACAGGATTGATGGATACGTTAGCCGGCCAGTGGATTCTAAAAAGCATTCAGGTTCCTTATGTTTATGAGGTTCATACTGTTCTGCTCGGAATAAAGCCCGATTCGGTGATTGTTTTCTACATTGATTACAACAGCAACCACGATTTTTCCGACGATGGTTCTCCTTATGAGTTTTCTATGCTGGTGAGTCGAAAAACGTTTACGGTTTATGATCAGGAGAACAGGGAGTTTGTTTTCTCGGTGGTCAATCCGGCCGAGGAACGCCGGATGCGAAAGTACAACCGCTCGGTGGTGAAGCGCTCCTGGGAGGAGTCGCGCAACAAGTTGTATTTTAATGTTTCACTGCGACTGGCTACATCGGGGGGCGATATGGCTTTGAATTATTTATCAGAAACGCCATTCAATCCCACCTCCATCGAGTATTCGGCAGCCTACCAGTCGTCGGCCGAAGCTGAGTTGGCTGCCACCTTGTCTTATTTCGGATTTCAGGCAGGTGTTTTGGTAATGTTCGAGGAGACAGAGGTTGGCGAATTGCATCAAATTAAAAGGTTTGTTGATGCTTCGGGGAGTTCGCATGTGTTGTCAGAACCCGTTGGACGCTGGCCTCACAGTGCTTTCATGAGCGGCATTACTGTATCTTATGATTTAGATCTGCCTTTTTTGAAGGGTTTTTATATCAGTCCGGTTGCAAATGGCGGTTTATTGAGTTACTTGAACAGTACAACCTATTTCCTTAAAAGCAACAAGGAGCCTGTTTCAGAAACCTTTAAAGATGGCAAATGGTTTGACTGGGGTGTTGACCTTAAACTTCAGTTTACCGGGCAAAGCTTGATTTATTTCAGTTACAGGCATCGAAAATTAACGTACGATGCTTCATCAACTTTCGACAATCTGATACCCGGGTCATTTTCTCAAAAGCATACTGTTAACAGTTTTGGAGTTGGTTTTCAGTACAGGTTCTGATTAGTTTTTTCAAATCTATGCAATAAAAAAAGCCCCGTCGGGGCTTTTTTTTAGGGTGTTACGGGAAGATCCCGGAACGTAATTTTTTCGTCCTGGATTCCAATTTCCAGCAGTTTGATGGTTAAGCCATCGGGGATTTTGCTGAATACCAGCTCTCCCTTGAGCGCTACCGATGGAACCATCATTTTGTTAACGGAATGGGTGCTTTCGGCTGAACCCAGTCGTACTTCAGGGTGTATAAACTCTTCCCCATCGTTGTTGATGATGCGGCTTCGGTAAGCTGTCAGATACAACTTTTGTTCGGTGTTTTTTGTGTTGACAACCGAGAAGGCAACGTGAAGTTTCTGGCCAACAAATTGCACCTGGGTAAGTTGCAAAACAAAACCCTCATATTGGGCAGACGGGAGGTTTTCGGATGGAAGACTCGTGACGATAATCGGATCGGGAGTAACAGGATCTTGTGGAACGGGTTTTTCAACAACAATATGGTGTTCGATGACGATGGTGTCGGGAACGGGTTTTTCCTTTTTCCGGTTCTTCACCGGCTTGTTGAGAAGCTTGTCGGTTTGTTCGCTGGAAGGGAACGATACAGCAGCCAAGGTTTTGGCGTCGGTGGCACCTGTTGTAACCAGAAATGCCGTGATGGTGATGGTTTCGTCGTTGTCCTGAATTTGCCCGTAAAGGTAGAGGTCGGGAACATAACCGGCTTTCTCCATAAACTGCTGCCCCAGTTTTTCGTAGTAGGGGAAACTGTTTACGGTTTTCATACTCCAACCGTTTTGAGTGGCAATTTTCGCTGAAAGAAAAGGATCAATCAGTTGAAATTTTTGCGATTGCTGGTAATTCAGCATCATTTCATCCCGAATAAAATCGTTGAAGGGCAAAAGCCTGTCGTCGGTGGTTCTGAATTCCAGAATCGCCAGCTTTAATCCATCGCGTCCCTTGTGTTTTTGTTCCAGATCGCTTCCGAGCTTATTCAGCATCTCTTTAAGTGAACTGCTTTGAGAAACAGCAATTTGAAGATAACACAGGGCGAGAATCAACAAGAAAGAGTGTTTCATAATGTCTTGATTGAAGGGGTTTGTTATGAGGGCTCTAAATTAATAAAATTTAGGGAGAGTGGTTGTGTTTGAATCTGGGGAGTGAAGGTTGAATGCCGCAGAAGTTGTTTTGGGTAGGCTGGTTGTGGTATTCGGATTGGGTAACAGAGGTGGTTGATGGCGCAGGGGTTGTGGAGATGCAGCGATTGGTTTTTTGTTGTGGTTTGCTGCTGTTTTCGCTGGTGATGAAGGTGTTTAGAGCGATTCCCGAAGGTTTATGAGGGTTTGTTTTATCTGTCGGAGCCTGGCCGTTACTTCCGAATGGCGGTCGATGCCTGCTTGATCTTTTGATTTCAGAAATTCTCTGGCACCTTTCAGGGTGAAACCTTTTTCTTTGAGCAGCTGGTGCACCATACGCAGTTTTTCTATGTCGGTAGCAGTGTAAAATCTTTTCCCTTTTTTGTTGCGTTTGGGTTTGATGAAATCGAACTCTGTCTCCCAGTAACGGAGTGTTGAACTGTTAACCTGAAGCATCTCGGCAACCTCGGTAACAGAATAGTAGAGTCGTTCGTTTTCTCCGGCCTTGAAAAGCATGATCGATAGGGTGAGGGTTATTCGGCTTTGTTGAAATCGGGCGATTGTTCCACCAGTTCAAGGAATTTTTGGGGTTCCATATCGCTAAAGAAATAGTAAACGGGATTCACGTTTTGGTTGTTGCGAAGCACTTCGTAGTGAAGATGCGGCCCGCTCGACAATCCGGTGTTTCCAACCAGCCCGATCAGGTCGCCACGTTTCACTTTTTGCCCCTCTTTTACTTTGAAACTGCTCAGGTGAGCATAAACTGTTTGGTAACCAAAGCCGTGATTGATGATGATTTTGTTGCCGTAGCCGTCGCCAACGTTTCGTCCGGCCTGGGTCACTACTCCGTCGCCGGTGGCATACACCTTCGCGCCAATGGAGGCCACGAAATCAAGCCCCTCATGGAATTTTTTTACCTTATAAATGGGGTGGATTCGATATCCGAAATAGGAGCCAATGAATTTAAGCTCTTTGGCCGATATGGGCTGAATGGCGGGAATGCTTCGTAGGAGCAGGTCTTTCGATTTGGCTAGTTTGAACAGTTCGTCGAACGATTTTGACTGCACATACAACTGGCTGGTGATTTGATCGAGTTTCTGCGTGGTTTCTATCAGGATATCGGAGTTTGAATAGCCCTCGAGAGCTTCGTAGCGGTCAACCCCGCCGATTCCTGCTTTCCTGATGGAGGAGGGGATTGTCTCCGATTCAAAAATTAGCCGGTAGATGTTGTCGTAGCGTTGCTGGAGGTCGGCAATCACTTTTTGAGCCCTGTCCATCCGGTCGTTGAGGATCTCGTAGTTCAGTTTGAACTGCTCAATTTCGCGCTTCAGGGCTTTTTCACGGGGCGATGGAAAAAAGTAGAACATCACTGTTACGGCGGCAGCCGAAAACACCATCCCAGAAGTCAGAAAACCGAGGAGTTTCTTCAGTCGGTCTTTAAATTTGATATGGATAATCTCGTAGGTGAGCGAGATGGGATTGAAGTGGTATTTCGATTTTTTTGCCATTCTCAATATAACAATGCCTATGCGGCGCGATTGTCTCAACCTTGTTGTGCCGCGACATAGGTGCAAAATTAACCAAATCCGTTAACTTTGCAAACTTTTCAACACGTGAGCCAATCCTTCAGGGGGTTTGTTCGCGGCGGATCAAAAACTGATATTAAACCTCAATTATTGTATAGCTCCATGAAATCTGCCCAAATTCGTCAGACTTTTCTCGATTTTTTTGCCTCAAAGCAGCATCAAATCGTACCATCGGCACCGATGGTTATCAAAAACGATCCTACCCTGATGTTTACCAATGCCGGGATGAACCAGTTCAAAGATATTTTTCTGGGAAACGTGGCTGCCAAATTTCCCCGCGTGGCCGATACCCAAAAATGCCTGAGGGTTTCCGGAAAGCACAACGATTTGGAGGAAGTGGGTCACGATACCTACCACCACACCATGTTTGAGATGCTGGGGAACTGGTCGTTTGGCGATTATTTCAAGAAAGAGGCCATCGGCTGGGCGTGGGAGTTGCTCACAGAGGTGTTGGCGCTCGATAAAGAGAAACTTTATGTTACGGTGTTTGGCGGCGACGATGCTGAAAAGATGAACCCCGACGATGAAGCACGCCAGTATTGGCTCGAGCATATTGCTGCCGACAGGATTCTTTATGGTTCGAAGAAGGATAACTTCTGGGAAATGGGCGATACAGGTCCTTGCGGTCCTTGTTCCGAAATTCACATCGATTTAAGATCTGATGAGGAAATTGCAGCAGTTCCTGGCAAAGAGATGGTGAATGCCGGGCATCCGCAGGTGGTGGAAATCTGGAACCTGGTGTTCATTCAGTTTAACAGGATGGCCGATGGCTCGCTACGTCCGCTCCCGGCGAAACATGTCGATACGGGAATGGGCTTCGAGAGGCTTTGTATGGCCCTGCAAAAGAAAAGATCGAACTACGATACCGATGTTTTTCAACCCCTTTTGCAGGAAATTGCTCGTATTGCAGGGGTGGAATACGGAGCCGACGAAAAGGCCGACATCGCCATGAGGGTTATTGCCGACCATTGCCGTACTTTGGCTTTTGCAATTGCCGACGGGCAACTGCCTTCGAATGTTAAAGCCGGCTATGTGATCCGCAGAATTCTTCGCCGTGCTGTTCGTTATGGATTTACTTTCCTTAATCTTCGCGATCCGTTCATCAACAGGCTTATCCCAACCCTTGTGGATCAAATGGGGGCGTTTTTCCCCGAATTGGTGTCGCAGAAAGATCTTATTACCCGCGTGATCACCGAGGAAGAGGCCAATTTTCTTCGCACGCTGGCTCATGGTATCCAGAAGTTCAACAACTACATGGCCGAAGCACCTGCCAAGGGCTCGGTTGATGGGCAATTTGCTTTCGAGTTGTTCGATACTTATGGTTTCCCCATCGATCTTACCCAGTTGATGGCTCGCGAACAGGGCTGGGAGGTTGATATGGAGAGTTTCCAGCATCATCTCAACTTGCAGAAGGAGCGTTCGAGGCAGGCTGCTGCTAAAGATACCGACGATTGGGTGATGGTGGGCTCAGAAGAGTCGGAAACGCGGTTCGTGGGTTACGATTTGCTGGAAACCGACGTAGAAATCGTAAAGTACCGTCGGGTGAAAACTTCAAAACGTACCTATTACCAGATGGTTTTCAATCAAACGCCGTTCTATGCCGAATCGGGTGGTCAGGCCGGAGATACAGGCTGGCTGCTAAACGGCGATGAGGTGTTGGAGGTGGAAAACACAGTGAAAGAAAACAACCTCTCGATGCACATAGTTAGCAAATTGCCCGCCGATTGTTCTGCAGGTTTTACTGCCCGGGTGGATGCTGCCAAACGGACCGCCACTGCAAACAACCATTCTGCCACTCACTTGCTTCACGCGGCTTTGCGTCAGGTTTTGGGAACGCATGTGGAGCAAAAGGGGTCGTTGGTTGATCCTGAGAGGCTGAGGTTCGATTTTGCCCATTTCGCCAAGCTTACCGATTCGGAGCTTGCTGCTGTAGAGGCGTTGGTTAACGAGCGCATCAGGGCCAACATCAACAGGATTGAGCACCGCAGCATCGCGATTGAGAAAGCTCGTCAGATGGGAGCCATGGCTTTGTTTGGCGAGAAGTATGGCGATGTGGTGCGGGTGGTGGCTTTCGATCCACAGTACTCGGTTGAGTTGTGTGGCGGAACCCATGTGGAGGCCACGGGTCAGATCGGGTTGTTGAAAATTGTTTCGGAGAGTGCTATTGCAGCCGGGGTGCGTCGTATTGAGGCCATCACCGGAAGCAGTGCCCTTGAGTGGTACAACCTACAGGTGAATCTTGTTGAGCAGATCAAAGTTTTGGTTAAAAATCCGGCTGATGTTATCAGAGGGGTCAACAATATTTTAGACGAGAACCAGCGTCTTAACAAGGAGCTGGAGGAGTTGCGCCGCCAGAAGGTTGATGTAATGAAGCGGGAATTGCTCGAGCAGCTGGAAACGGTAAACGGTGTGAGGTTTTTGGCCACTCGCATCGACGCCGATGCTGCTGTTGCCAAGGATTTGGCTTTCGCGATGAAGGCTCAGTCCGATCGTCTGTTTGTTTTGCTGGCTTATGTGGCTGACGGCAAGCCGGGGTTGTCGCTTTTGATTTCCGACGATCTGGTTGCGGAAAGAAGCCTGAATGCCGGCCAGATTGTGCGTGCTTTGGCCAAAGAAATTCGTGGTGGCGGCGGCGGTCAGCCTGGTTTTGCAACTGCGGGCGGCTCGATGCCCGAAGGTATTGATGCAGCTCTTGGTTTGGCAGTTTCTTTTATCTGATTGGCAGGTGTTGAAGCCTTAACCGCATAAAAAGAGGCCCTCTGGTGTTTTCCAGAGGGCCTCTTTCTGTTAGTGTTTTCGGGAACCCAGATTGTAGAGCAGGTTGATGCCCACCCCGAACTGGATGTCTTTGGGTTTGTATCCTGTTTCGCGCAAGGGAATCACCACAAGAGGTTGTGCCTGGAAATCGAAACGTCGCCAACGGTATTGAATCCCCACCCCGGCCACCATGTTGTTGAACGCAACCGGGGTTAGTGTGTTCGAGAGTTTCTGGTGCTGTGTAGGAAGTGAGTCGTGGTGGTTGTCGAATCCAATTTGCTGGTATAAGGCTATATCAAGGTTGGTTCCGAGGGTAAGAAACCCACGGAGGTTCTTGTTTTTTGTTGGCAGATAGCGTCGCAGGGCAAGGGGTACTTGCAGCAACTGGTTGTCGAAGGTGATGTTCATCGGATCGAAACGGTCATCGTGTGGTTTGTCAAACTGATCGGGTGGCCAGGGTTTGCGATGGTCCTGAAGATCGCCTTTATCGCGAAACCTCTCTTGTTTAACAACGGAATATCTGAGTCCGGTGAAAAGGCTCCAGTTTTGAGCCACCTGCCACTCGACGGCAATTCCAATACTGCGCTGGTAGTTGGTAGCTTCGGTGTGTATCCCTGTTTTAAGTTGTGTTGAACCCGCCCATTTGGCCATTCCGGCCAGAAAAAAGCGGCGGTTGGCTGTATCTGTTGTCCGGTTGCCTTTTTGAGGCTGGTTGTTTTTTTCGGGAGGGGTTATTTTTGTTTTTCTGGGTTCTTTTTTGTTGCTGACAACAGGTTTGTCGGCACCGATTGTTTTATCCGGCTTGCCTTCAGGGCTTTGTTGAACCGCCAGCAGTTGTCTGGGTTGCGAATAGGGGAGGTGTGCCGATGTTGGAACAGGGTTGGTGATGCCCGATGGTGCATGGCGGGGCATGGGGCTGATGGTTGCCGGCCTAGGTGTGGCATCGGGAGTCAAATCCATTGCATTTGGATGGACGGCAAGGAGTTGCGCGGTTTGCAAGGCGGGTTGCGGGGGTGCGGCGGTTTCCTTGACAGGTGTTTTTTGGGGTTGTGGTGGCGGTGTGGTTTG
>JAQVCV010000075.1 GCA_028689615.1 Bacteroidales bacterium
CATCTTCAGCATGTCTCTTCTTGACAAAACACCGATCAGAGAACTCTTTAGAAAGACAGAAAAATTGGATGACATGTCCGAAAATGATCAGGGGCAATTATGCTTAAATTTTTAGTGGACACTAGTGGCTAGATGTAGTTAATGATAAATTGAATAAGATAGAAGGTGGCTATATTCACACAGCAGAATCTGATGCAACATACCTCAGACCAGCCGCTGATAAGGCTACTATTGACCAGGTAATGAAGGATATTAAAAACTGGTAATATGCACCAACTCTCTACACATATACTGAACGCATATCGTTTAAATCAATTTTTGGTTGTTGTTGAGTATTATGAACAGCTAAAAATGGAAATTTGCGATATTCAAAATGAAAAGGTTCTTGAGTCTGTTGTTGATAGTTATATCAAATTGTGTAAATTTAAAACTGCATTAAAATTATTAAATGCTGTTGTCAAAAACAAGGATTTACACTTACATTTCAGAGCACTAGAGAAGGCCGTTGATTATCTATTTCTATCGTTAGCCTCAGCTTTGAGCAGCAGAAAACTTTATTTTAGTGAATATTTTATATTGCTATGGTATAAACAATTAAGAGGTAAAAATAAAAAATTGCTATCTTATTTAGAACAAATTGAACAAATACTTCTCATTAGATATAACGTTTGGAATAATCGATTTAATTACTTGTTTGCACTTTTAATAGTGATGAATATGTCTCTTCGCATTTTGTGGGAAATATCAATCAACCCTGTTTTAATGATTTGGCTGTTAATAATAGGTTTAAGTTGGATAGTCTTGAACAGAGTATTGCCAGTACGCCATAAAATAATTGGATTTCGCAATATTGTATTGATTACAAATGGTTTTTTGAAAGATGAATAGAGACAGGATAGAATTGTTGTGGTTGGGGAAAAATCCCTTGGAAGGCTTTTCTATGAACCTTTGTAATACCAACAACACCCTCAGCTCTATAGCCACACCCGCCGGAAGATTGGTTCCGGTGTTGCACAACGGCCAGGTGCACTGGAAAACCGAGTACAACCTCACCGACCACCTTGGCAACGTGCGGGTGGTTTTTGCCGCCCACGCCAACGGCCAGCCCGAGGTGATGCAGCAAACGAGTTATTATTATGAAAATTGTTGTTAACGAACTCAATATTTTAATAAAATTAATTGATAGCTATGTTATATTTTCCAGCAGTTTGGATTTTGAGTATTTTATTTTACGTTTTGTTTTTTTGGAAATTAAGAAAAAACGAAAAAACATATGGTATTTCCGTAGAAAAGTATCCATACAGTGAATTTCCCAACATTAAAAAGATTAAGATAATTATAAAAAACTCGATCGACAAGGATTTAAAAAAAGATTTTAAGCTTCAGTTGCTATATTTGTATCTTGCCTATACAATGATCTTTATACCAGTCATAATTTATTTTATTCTTGGTATTTTTGCAAGTTAAATTTTAAAATGATATGCAAAACCCTGCCTGTTCCTAGTTTTAGTCCTGCCAGGTATCCCTCCGGCCCTGTGCGTGTTGGCGATAAAGTATGTTCTATTAGTTCTGAGCTATTGTTTGTTTTTTTTGGGGCTTGAGAGCAGGGTGTGTTACTGGCTGAGGTTTAGGCCGTCATCTTCATTAGGGCATCAATTAGCCAGGTTTTGGGGTTCTGATTTATCCCTCCGCCCAATATACGGAGGAGTGCATTGCCGCATCATCTCTACATCTTACCGCTTGCGAATAATTCGACACATGGTTAATCTTTTTATCAAAGGTAAAACAGTTGGTTGCCTCTTGTCAATATGCACTTGCCCTGAGGCATACTCAGAACTCGCAAAAGAAACCATTTTTTTTAGTCCCGATATCTTCCGGCCTATAAAGCCAATTTTTTATACATTTGCATTGTGTTTACCGTATCTAAGCTCAAATGCTTAGCGTTTACATTAAGATGTGTTATAACAATAGGTTATCCCATATTTTATTAACCTGTATTTTATAAGGAAAAACCATGAGGATAGAAAAAATTACAACAAACAAGAATCAATATCTTGAATTGCTGCTATTGGCCGACGAATCGGAGGAAATGATCGCCAGGTATCTGGAACGCGGCGATGTGTTTGCATTGTACGACGATGATCTGAAGAGTATTTGCGTGGTTGCTGCGGTTGACGAAGCCACCTGCGAGTTGAAGAACCTCGCAACTTATGAGAAATTCCGGGGAAAAGGGTATGCCAAAGCATTAATAAAACACATATCGGAATATTATAAAAGCAGCTGTAAAGCAATGCTCGTCGGTACAGGTGAGGTTCCCTCAATTTTGTCGTTTTATGAAAATTGCGGATTTACGAGATCCCATTTAATCAAGAATTTTTTCACCGACCATTACGACCATCCCATGTTTGAAGAAGGGATACAACTTGTTGATATGATTTACCTGAAGAAAGAACTCTGAATGCAGGTTGTTGCATAATTGATTTCAGTTTTGGGCGCTCCTCCCTTTGCTCCTTAACCTCAATTGTGCCTTATCGGCTTTGGCTGGGGTGTGTTTCCTGGCAGGATGGTAATGGTCACCTCGTCGGAGCCGGAGCAGCCGTTGGGAGAGGTTACGGTTACGGAGTAGGTTCCGGTGGTGTTTGTGGCAATAGAATTTGTGGTTTGGCCGCCGTTCCACTGGTAACTCCATTGGGGGTTGTAGCCGGCATCGAGCACCACGGTCTGGTTTTCGCACACGGTGCGGTCGGGGCCGAGGTCGGGTGAGGGTTGCGGTTCTATGGTGAGGTGTAGTGAGGCGGTGTCGTAGCGCATATCCACGTGCCTCACGATCATCTGCACGGTGTAGGTTCCTGCGGCCGAGAAGGTGTGCTGGGGGGTGCTGTCGTTCGAGAAGTTGGCGGTGCCGCTGGCTGGATCGCCGAAGTTCCACCAGAGCGAATCGGGCGGGGGCCAGGTGTTGGGGGCGAAGGTAACGGGCATCTGCTGGCACAATCCTCCCGTGTGGTTGATGTAGGCGAAGTAGCGTTGGAGGAAAGAGGGGAGGTGGTCGCCACTAAGTCTTCCCTGCAAGCTTATGCCATTCTCTTCGAAGTTGCACAGCATCCCCGGTTGATCCGGATTGTGAATGATGCTCAGGGAATCCACGCTGCCACCCGACATGCCGTCGTGTATCTTGTTCAGGTAAATTTTGGAATCCTTGCCCAAACGTGGAAGGCCGTAGTAGTTGTAATCCATGATTTGAACCATGGAGTGGACAAACTCGGTTGAATCGGTGAGCGATGCATCAAACTGGTAAAGATGGTGTTCGGTGTTGGGGTAGGTTCCGTAGTTTCGTTGTGAAACATAAAGCTTTCGTCCGCTCCACGAAAAGCACATCAGGGCATAGCTTGTGCCTCCCGCCGGTATTTGAAAGGTATAGAGGGGGGTGATCACTCCTGTTGAGGCATCAAAATGGCACCTTTGCAAAACCTGAAAATTGGTTTGCCCTATAAATTCGGTGCCAGCCTGGTTGATAGCCATGAACCTGCCTACGGTCCCAAATGTTGCGCCGGTGTTGCTATAACTGACCACTGGCAGGTGGATACCGTTTTTATCAACCAGAAACACCAGGTATTTGGTGGGGGCATTTGGGTTCGGGTTGCGCTCCCAGCTTATCAACCAGAAATCGCGCTTGTTTTGGTGTCTGATTCCAATGAGGTACGGCTCGGCCATCTCGCCTCCCGCTACGGGCAACAGCTTTTGCCCTGGCACAACACCCCCCAGCCCCTGGTCGAGCTGCATATCGATCACGCTGTAAAACAGTCCGAACCCGGTGCCTGGTGTAAAACTGCTGGTGAAGAGGTAATAGAGGTTTGAATTGCCAACAAACGGTGCTGCAAAAATGGAGCTTGTGAGCATGCCGGTACCCATGCCAACGTTGTTGCCGTTGTACATCAGGGTGTGGTTTCTGTTGTAAACGCTGATGGGGTTGGCATAAAACAAGAGTTGCCCGGCTGAATCGGAAGCCACTGCCATACCGCCTGCTCCTGATCCGCCCAGGCCGGAGTTCAACACAGCGGTTGGAGGATTGGTGAGAAAACTTAAACCGGCTTTGTTCCCAAAAAACCAGTTGTTCCATTCTCCTTGTGAAAAGGCTGTACTCACTTGGAAGATGGATGCAATCAGCAGAAAAACGCACAGACCATTTTCTATTGTGAGCCCAATTGGTTTTTTGATTCCGGCCTTTGGTGCTTCTATATGCGTGGGTTTCTGCGGAACCGGGCGTGTGTTTTTCTGCATCGTGTTTCTGGTTTCAATCGTGTTTGATGAGCAGCGCGCCCGGCACCGGATGGAACAAAACCGCTATCGTGTCGTTGCCCTGGCAGCCATTGGCATCGGTTACCTGCACGTGGTATGTGCCGCTTGTGGAAATCTGAAGCGTTTGTTGGTTCGATCCGTTGTTCCAGAGGTAAGAGGCGAAACCGTTGCCGGCATCGAGCAGCAGCGTGTTGGCGCCACACAGGGTGGTGTCGTTTCCGAGCCAGGGTTGGGGAAGCGGGTTTATTTTCAAATCGTGGCTTAACACCCCGCTTGCGCCACCAGCCCATGTGGTGAGGCTCACGGTGTAGGTGCCTGGTGTTGTGAAAATGTGGGTTGGGTTGGTGAGCGACGAGGTGTCGAAAGGAGCCGAAGCCGGATCGCCGAAGTTCCACAACAGCGAGTCGTAGCCGGTGGTTTGCACCGGGGAAAATTCGGTCGTATCGCCCAGGCAAAGGTTGTCGAATTGGAAGGCCACGGGGTTGAAAAAACTTTGAATAAACGTGGGAAGCCCCAGTCCCCCGGTGTTCCCCGCCAGGTCGATGGCGTCCGGAATCATGCCGCAGCCGGCTCCAACTACATCGGGGCGGGGTATTACACCAAGCTTTGTCTGGTTGGGGGCGCACAGGTAAATTTTGGCATCGGGACCCAGTTGAAGTGCGCCACCCCCTGAAAGGCTGCCAAGGTAGGTTTGCGAAGCCACGATGGCGGCCGAATCGCCCAACGTGAGATCGGCCTGGTAAACATGGCCGTTGGTTAGCGCCCTGAAATAGAGCAATTGCGAGTTGGGCGAGAATTCGGTGCCATAAGGGTGACCCACCATGTTGGCCGTGAAACCTACTACAGGCCCAACTACTTCGCCCGTGGCGTTGTTGAATCCAAAAACTTCCAGCCCGCCATCGCCCGGACAAGCCAGGCGGCTGCCATCGGGCGAGACCTTCAGGTAGCCTGCCCAGTAATCGTCGTGAACCGATCCAATACGCGATTCAACCGCGGCATTCTTGATCCCGGTCGCCATCACCTGAAAGGCATCGAAAAGATCGTTGTTCAACTGGTGGGTGATCACCCAGTAATCGGTGTTGTTGGCATGTCGCACGGCTGTAACGCGCTCGGTCACGTTGTTTTGCAGAACCACGTTTTTCTCGGAGGCCACAATTCCCCCCAGACCGCCATCGAGTTCCATGTCAACCAACGAGTAACGCAACGAGTTGTTTCCAGGGGAGTACTGTGGCACGGTAAACAGATAGAAAAGATGGTTGGACCCCGGTTTTGGAATCACGACGCAACTTTGGGTGGCGGAGTTGTGTCCCATCAGCCCCGAACCGTTGAGCATCACCACGTGGTTTCTGTTGTAAGCCTCAAGGCCGTCGGAATAGAACAACAGGTTTCCGGCTGCATCGCTGATGGTGGCGCACCCTTCGCCGGTTGACAAGGCTCCGTTGGTGAGGGCTACAGGTATCCCGTCGGGTGTGTTGAAGGTGATGCCGGCGTGGTAGCCAAAATACCAGTTGTTGGCCTGCCCTTGAGCCGAAGCTTCAGCAAAGGTCAGCAACATACCCAGTCCCAACAACAGGCGGCTGGTTTTCCGATGTAGGAAAGGTTTCATCTCATCACATAGACAGGCAGCAAATGTAGGGGTTCTGGCCACATTACCAAAAAAAATGAAACAATTCATCACATTTTTTTTATTCTGGTTCACAGGAATCAACCATTCAACTGGTTATGGATGGGTTTGCCCTTTATGGCCCCTGTTGAACCCAATGGCACGTCGGAACGTGGCCGGGAAAGTTTTACCACAAAATCAACCTCTTTTCGGTCAATTTGACCGTTTGCACCCCGGTATCGAACCCTGGAATGCCAATTTGGCTTTTTAAACCTCGATACAGCACTTCCGAACTGCTTTAACGCACTCCCGAACTGCTTTAACGCACTTTTGGACTGCGATATCGCACTTTTGGACTGCGATAACGCACTTCCGAACTGCTTTAACGCACTTTTGAACTGCGATGACGCACTTTTTGACTGCGATAGCGCACTCCCGGACTGCGATAGCGCACTCCCGGACTGCTTTAACGCACTTCCGAACTGCTTTAACGCACTTTTGAACTGCGATAACGCACTTTTTGACTGCGATAGCGCACTCCCGGACTGCTTTAACGCACTTTTGGACTGCGATTTTTCACCTCCAGACCGCGATAAAGCACTTCTGAACAGCGATAAAGCACCTTTTCATGTCAATTTGACCGTTTGACCCCTGGTTTCGCACCTCGCGACGCCGATACCGCACCTTGTGATGTCAATTGAACCTGTAAAACCTTGAAAATGGGATGACGGACTGCACGACCTGGCTCCGCGGGGCAACGTTAAACCCTTTTCAACCATCAGGAATTTATGCTGTTGTTGCATTGGGCGTTGTTTGCAAACCGACATATCAAACCCGAACCGGGCAACTGCCTTTTCGGGAAAGGTTCATCGCCTTATTCAATAAAACATCAGGGTGATTCTGTAAAGAATTGCTGTTAGAAGGTTTAGAACCTGACGTCGATCCCAAATTTTACAAGATCGCGGTAGTTCAGAGCCATGAGGTTGTGTATTCTTTTTGCTGCGCCGCGAACATATTCGACATTGAAAGAGAGGTGGCTGTTGAGTGCCACCGACAAATTTCCACCTATACTCGACGAGATGCCGCCGGAATTTTCCACAACCCATACCTTGCCGATGTACTTTTCGTAAAAAGGAAGAAATTGATCGGGGATGGTGCTTTCGTCGTTGCCCATGTGGTAGTTGATATGAAGAATAGGAGAAAAAACAACCCGGTTGTTTGCAGCCTTGATATGCCCCTGAAAGTTGACAAACAGATCTGGTCTGATTAATAGATTAGAGGTGCTGTGATAGAGAAAATTAAAGAGATGCACGAGATTGTTGGTAAATTCGAAATGTTTGCTGTTTGATCGCGTGAGGGGTTGGTTGTAACCTGCGGTGAGGTTGAAAAACGGATGTGTGATGGTTGCTGCGGTCATCAGGTTGAAAGTACCTGCTCCTGGCTGGCCGGAAAGAATCTTATAGTTGTCGGCCTCTTGTCCCATGTTGGAGAGTGGAACCACTACCGCCAGGGTTAGGTTAAGCCATTTTTTTGCTCTGAAAGTTCCGTACAGTTGGCATTGGGCAAATCCATGGTTGGTTTCGGTGTAAGTGGAATAATAAGTGCCATAATTTCCATAACCGTATGTTTGTTGTGTAGTGATTCTTAGGTGCTTAACAGCATAAGCAGTGTTTATCCCCAAAGAGAGTCGGTGGTTTATCCGGCGGCAATAATCTATTGTAGCGTGCAGCATATTGCCGAAATCGCGGTCGTGACCCCAATAAGAACGCAACATCAGACGGTTGCTCATAGTATCAGACCCGGCTTGGTGGTAACTTGGGATAAGGTTACCGGGTAGGAAAGGGGTGTTGGGGTACTCCTGCCCCGAGGATTGAAAGGCCAGACCAGTCAATACCATGAAGAGCAATAGGGCTTTGGTGAAAAAAGGTTTCTGAGGAATCATTGTATCAAAAAAATGATGGATAATTGCTGGAGGAGGCGGCTACTGTTTGCCTTTCTTTTTCTTTGTTTTTTTCTCAAATTTGGCCATTTCGGCTTCGTGCTGGGAAATGAGGGTTTTCCAGTCGCTGTGTGCTTCAGCCGAGAAATCGAGGGTGTCCTGGTAATCGTTGCGATCCAATTGGATGATTGCCACCTGGGCTCCGGTGTATTCTTCGATGGCTTCGAGCAGGGGTTTCTCCTCGGGAGCGCAAAAGGCCACGGCCTCGCCACGCCGGTTTCCTCGCCCTGTACGCCCTACACGGTGCACGTAGTTCTCGGGTTTCTCGGGCAGGTCGTAGTTCACCACGATTTCGACGCCAGGTACGTCGATGCCTCTTGCACTCACGTCGGTTGCAATGAGAATGGCGGTTTTGCCAGTGGCGAACTCATCCATCACGCGGTTTCGATGGGTTTGGTCTTTGTCGCTGTGGATTGTTTCGGCGACGATTTCCACTCTTGCCAGTGCAGCTTTCACCCGTTCGGCCCTCACTTTGGTTCTGACAAACACCAGGATTTTTTTTTCAGGATTGGCCTTCACTACCCGCTCCAGAAAGAACCGTTTGTCGTCCATTTCAATAAAAGCTACCGAGTGGTCAATGTTTCGATTGACGGGGTTTTTGGGCGAGATTTGAATTCTGATGGCGTCGGTCACCAGGCTGTAGGCCAGTTTTTTTATCTCGGGGGTGATGGTAGCAGAGAAGAAGAGGGTTTGCCTGTTGCGGGGAAGCTTCCGGTTGAGGTCGCGAATGTCGCCAATGAAGCCCTGGTCGAGCATGTGATCGGCTTCATCAACCACCAGCATGCTGATGGCCTTCAGATCGAGGTGGCCCTGGCTGGCCAGGTCGAACAACCGACCGGGTGTTGCAATCACCACATCAATCCCTTTTGTCAGGCGGGCAATTTGCGGATCTTGTTCAACGCCTCCATGCAACGACATTACTTTCACGCGGGTGTGTGCCGCCAGGGTGTTAAAAACTTTGGCTGTTTGTTGGGCAAGTTCGTGGGTTGGTACCATCACCAGGCAGCTCACCCCGTCGCTGCGGCGCGATTTTTTGGCCTGGTGTATCATGTCAACCAGCGGGATGGCAAAAGCGGCGGTTTTTCCTGTGCCGGTCTGGGCTACAGCCAGCACATCTTCTCCGTTGAGGATGTAAGGGATGGCCTTGTACTGGATGTCGGTAGGGCGAACAAAACCCAGATCAGCCAGGTTTTTTTTTATTTCGGGAGCAACTTTCAGATCGGCAAACTTCATGCTTCATTCTTTAGGGGTGCAAAGATAGGCTAAATTACCGACCAGGGAAAGGTGGTTGCCTAAAGGGCTGGTTTAACGATTGCAAGTGAGTTCGGGAAGGATATGCAGCAAGGTAAGTTCGCATGGGTTTCCTGATGGAGGGAGCTTTTACAGCAATACTATTTTTTCGACAGATACAGAGCCTTTGGTTGTCATCACCATCAGATAGACCCCCTTTGGGAGGTCGTCAAGATGCAATTGGCTGACGGGCTGGTTGATGTCCCATTTTCGCAGGGTTTTTCCTGTCCTGTCGGTCAGGGTAAGGGTGGATTGTTGACTTTGATCAGCAAGGGTAACGGTTATGGTTCCGGTTGTAGGATTGGGGTGAAGGGTAGTGTTCTTCCATGCAATTGCCTGATTACTGGATAGTATTATATCATCGAGGAACTGAATCACAACGTCATAGGTTGTTCCGTTGAAACTCCAGCCTGTTAAAGCCACTCTTCCATCAGGTAACACCGAAATCGAAGCACAGTCTTCGTTTCCTTCGGCGGATCCGTTATACCGGTAAATGCCGCTTGTTGACCAGTCATATGGGTCTATTTTCTGAATGAAGAGATCATAATCAGAACCTTCACCATCGCTTTGGCTTTTACCGGCAACATAAATGTTGCCGTTAGCAACACAAATATAATTGCCAATATCTATGTTGTTTTGCCCGTATTGATATCTGCTCTCTCCCCTTCGCCAACCTAGCGAATTGTATTTCAACGATAAAGCATCCGCATTGGGAAAATCGGGGGTGTTAAACCCTGTGCCATGATGTTTTCCGGTAATGAAAATGTTGCCATAACCATTCAAAAAGAGTGAATTGATTTTATCGGGGAGAAAGTTTGGGGGAAGGTTTGTTCCGTAGCAATCAGACCAAATTAGCTGACCATCTAACCTGATTTTGTAGAGTTCATAGTAATCAGCGCTTGTAACTATTAAATGATCGCTGTTGAAAAGCATGGCATGAGAAATGGTTTCAGGTCCTTCAAAATTCACATTTCTAATTATTTCACCTGAAAAGTTCAATCCTGCTATCTTATTCTCGTTATTATTGTTGATACCCAATAATAAAGTTTCGTCACCATTTTGTATGGGTCGGGTATGAATTGCTACCATCTCGTTTGACTGATCGAGGTGCAATTCCCACATTAAACTTCCTTCGGTGTGAATTGCATTTACTCGTGATTGGTTGTAATACAATCCAGTTTCGTCATTGGCAGAATAGATTACCAGGATACTGGTGTCGTTTGATTGAAACAGATGATAGGGGTTCAGGGTGATCCAACTTTCAGGTATAATATTTTGCTGCCAAAGCATCATTCCTGTTGGCGAATACTTTTGTATTATTGCTTCGAATCTCCACATTGAAATTGGGTTTTTGAGTAATTGGTATAGGTTCCCGCTCTCGTCATAGAGGTAATCAACAATATTGCTTGCCATTGATGGGGGATTTCCAATGTAAGCAAATGATAATTGGTTACCAGAAAAATCGTATTTGGCTTTTACAATCTGGTCGCCAATGGTAGTATAATCAATGCAATCTACAACAATGGTGCTGTCTTCGATGCTCACGTTTGGGTACCGCAGGCTTTGATCGTAGTATCCGGTTTCAAAGCTTCTCGACCATAAAAGATTTTGCTGAGATCTTCCTGCAACCGGGAGCATTAACATGATAGCAATCGCGATCATTATCAAAGGAATAGAACCAGAAAACGGTTTTTCTTGGGTAAAGTTGCTGGTCATGACTTTTTCTACTGTTTGATGAATTTCACAGCCTGGTGTTTTTTATTGGAGGCAATATGCATTAGATAACTGCCGGGTTTCAATGCCGTCAAAGGGTATTCAATTCCTTCAGTAACTGAAAAGTGGTTTAAAACTGTATGGCCTTCGATGTCGTAAATGGTAATATAAAGCCGTTCATTGGGTTCTCCTCCCTGTATTGTAAAGGATATTTGAACCGGATTTGGATTGATTTGCCAGATGACGGGCTTTGCTACAGGTTGTTCGTCTGTTGAAACGAGAATATCAGTATAACGATAAATTCCGTTGTTCCAATCGGTTCCCCATCCTTTTGCTTGTGTTACAAAATGGGTTAGTTTCCAATACGATTGTTGTTTTTCATCCCGGCGAACCTGCCACGATTCTCCCATGTCTGAAGTTACAGCAACAAAAAAATCACCCAGAGTTGCTACTCCTTTCCCGCTTTCAAAGAAATTGAAATAGGAAGGTATTTGTCCTGCGATGAGTTTTGGTGCAGTCCAGGTAACTCCGCCATCTGTTGTCATTGTGAAACCATTGTCCCTGACTGAAAGGAAGCCGGTGTCGGCTGATACAAATTGCATGCAAGAGATCATGAGGTCTGCCGCTGGATAATTTATAAGACTCCAATTTATGCCGCCGTCGGATGTTTTGAAGAGTTTGGGTGCCCCCTGTGTGTTAAAAGCGATAGCGTAACCTGTTTGTGTACTGGGGAATTGTATTTCACTTATATAGACGTTGGTGTCGGGGATTCCGAAATATTGCCATGTGAGGCCGTTGTTGGTGCTGTGGGCAACTTTTCCCCGCTGACCGCCAACCCAGATGTTTCCGTCGGTTTTTGCGTCAATAGAGTTCACATTCATGTTGATGTCAACCCAATGCCAGTTTTCGCCTCCGTCGGTGCTGTTGAAAAGTCCTGAAAGGCCTGTGGCCCAGGCGTGCGCAGGATCTGGCATATCAACATCAACAATGTAATTAACCATATGGGTTGTGTCGCAGTACCATCCTTCCCAGCTTTCACCACCATCATGGGAGTAGTAAATCCCGGGTTGGTTGCCCCACATAGTATTGGCCCCCATGATTCCGTTCAGTTCATCGGCAAAGCTTATGCAATAGAAGGTGTTTTCGATGCCACTTTTGAGGTTAACCCAATTGATCCCTCCATCTTCAGTGTAAAACAACCTGCCCCTGTATCCGGCAGCCAGTGCCCGATCGGGTCCGTCCCATGACCAAACTTCGCAACCAGGCCCGGCAAAACAGTAGGAGTGGTTCCAACTACTCATGTTGTCGTTGCTGTATATCATACCCGATTGTGTAAGGATTTTCCATTTGCCAGGTGCTGGCTGCTGTATGTCAAGTACTGCATCCGGAGACGTTGTCAGAGATGTTGTTTGCCAGGTGGCTCCGTCATCGTGTGTGCTAACAATGCAGGTTGAATAACCGGCAGGAGAAGGGTAATTAGCTTTGGTTCCGAGCATAAGACCAAATTGAGCATCGCAATACAGGCCCTGGTATTCATACCCCACAATTGGTAAAGGTACATTGCTCCAAGTGAGCCCGCCATCCGTGGTTTTTTTTACAAAGTTGGAATCGCCATAATATCCAAATTCACCTATTACGTAACCTGTATCGGGTGTGATAAACCTTACCGACTCGTACATATAACCTGACATGACTGAAAACGAAAGGATTTCCCAGTTCGTCCCTCCATCGGAGGTGCGCATAATCAGGTTGTAGTCGCCTACAATCCATCCATTCATTTTATCCAAAAACCAGATATCGTTGAATTGGGTTGTAGCAAACAAGCCCCTGTCTATCCACGATTCACCTGCATTGGTAGTCATGAAGAGATGACCACAGCTAATCATAAACCCTGTGTCGGGGGTTGGAAAGACAATTTTCCTAAAATGTTCACCAGGAAAGGAACTACAGGTGTTCCAGGTCTGAAATTGATCTGTGGATCGCATCAGGGTGTTGAAACCTCCTGCAATAAGTGCAGTTCCATCAGAAGAAAGATGAACTCCCAGTAAGTCGTTGGAAGTGGGGTATGGGCTCAATCTATCCCAATTTTGTCCGCTCGAATGCAAGCTGATTAACAAGGCAATGACTACGAGTGCGTTAAAAATGAGGTTCTTTGATCTTTCTTTCATGGTTTTTTTTTGGATTTAGTGAGTTATAACGGTTTTGCCAGGATTTGGCATTTTTTTCGGTTTCATAAAAAACAACGCCCGGGGCCTCACGGATGCAGGCGTAAATATTTGCTAACTATACAAATAAAATTGTTGTTTCACTTTGATTACGTGATTTTTATTTTCTTATATCCTGGTGATTTCAATTTCAACAAGGTCGGTAGTGCTTTTATTGACCAGCAGCAGGTATTTGCTTGCAGGTGCTCCCCAATGTGTGGCCGGGATTTCGGTGTTGATGCCTGGTCGTATCTCAAGCATTAACTCGGGATTTGGGGCATCGGGCTGCAAGGCTCCGTAATAATAAACAGGGACGCTGCTGCTGTTGTAAAAGCGAAATCTGTCGGAAGTGTCAAAGCTTATTTCGGCAACTATGGTTTGATTGGGGGCAATCATCAATTCATACTGGTTATTGGCATCATCTTCCTGAGGGTTATTGCCGGATGAAAGCACTCCCGATGGAAAGAAATCCTGGATGGTTTCGGGGTTTTGACTGTATTTCAGCATCAATCCGCCCAGAACGGCATAGAGGGTTTGACCTGCCTGGTAGAAGGCTTCTCCCAGGGTGTCGGTGGGTTGTTCGTGGGTTGCTTTTTGTGACCCATTGCCTGATGTAAAGTCGCCTAAATCTGCTACAAATTCCTCGATAGAGGCCGAAACCTCCGACAACCTTGGGTTCTCCATGGTTTTATGTTGAAGAATTCTGAGGTTGTGAAGGGCTGTTTTCGGGCTGCATCTGTAAATGGCCTGCCTTCCGCGTGGAAAAAGTTTTATATAGTCGGCAGTTTCCGGGTCGATCAAAATCCGTATGGTAGCGTCCCACTGGCCGAGTCGTTGGGGCAATTGGTTGAATTTGTTGAGCAGCCTGGCTTTGTTAGCGGGAGAACTGTCGAGTTGGTTGCTCATTTTTTGGTACTCGGCGTTGTAAACGTTCCTCGCGCTGTTGAGTTTGGCCAAAAGGCTGGCTTGTGTTGCATCGCAGGCTTTTGCTGTCAGGGTGCCGGCAGTATAATCAAGAAGCTGATGCATTTTTCTGAAACTCACTCGATCAGAGAGAAAAGGGTTGTTAAAGAATGTATAAGCTTTCATAGAAAAAATGATTGTATCTTGCAAAGATAGATTCATTTTTTAAACAAACAATCCAAAATCGGCGAAAAATTGAAATTTTTTTTTGAAAGTGTCCGATATTGAATAGTACTTCTTGTTATAAGGAGTGTTAAACAACATTGTGCATTTAAAAAATATTTGTTAATCAGCAGTATAGAATAAAATTATTGCGCTTTCTCCCTGTTTGTATTTGTTTCGTGTTTTTGTTATTGCTGTAACCAGATGGTGAATTCCGCTTTCGGATGGTAGTTTGTGATTTGTAAAACTAAAAGCCTAAACCATGGGTTGTGTGTTGATTGTTTGTGGGTTAGTTTTTTTGAATGCTGGATTTGTGCCTTGAGCTTTTGATAAATGTTGGCTTACCCGTCGTGATGTATTTTCGACGGACCCGGAAACAAAAACATTGTAGAAAAAAAACAGCAAAAGGGGCGGCTGTCTCCAATAGGGTTATTGAACAATCAGTTTCAAAACCTCGCCGCTATTCGATTCGGTAGGTTGAACCAAGGCTTGATAAATCCCTTTTTTCAGGTGGTTAACGCTGAAGCACCGGCTGTTGGTTCTTAGCACTGATTTTCCGCTCAGATCGGTAATGTCAATCCGGAGTTGTCCGGGTTTTCCACCGAGGGTGACGTAGTTTCTTGCCGGATTTGGGTAAAAGAAATAAGATGGTTCGAGCTTCTCGATGGTGCTGTTTTTTGAGGAATCAGCATACCCGTAGATGGCAATTTCATTAGCCTGTGCCCAAATCGTGTTGATTTGTGAAACCCTGATGTAGCGGGTGGTGATGTTGGTTTCGTGTAGTTTCCATTTGTTGTATGCATTGCAGGGTTCTACAAACCAGTCTTCCCAATTGTCGGGTTCGCCATACGAGAATGTCAGATCGGCTACCGAGTGCATATCGTGGATGAACACTTTTTTAATTACATATTCCTGACCAAGGTCGATGTAGAAATGGTAGGGCGCATAGGAGTTGTTGTAATGGGGTTTCCAGTTCGCGCTTACAGGATGTTGGTTTTGCATCGGATCGAGCGATTGTTCGTCAACAAGCAGAGCCGGAGGGGTCTGGCTACCATATGGGGGGCGCACCAGATCGGTAATCATGTCGGAGGTAAGTGGAATGCGGGTAATTTCATTGGATTGATTCACGAATATTTTCATGGTGTCGGTAGAGGTTGCCTGGTAAGGATCGGTAGTTGTAACTACCAATTCATACACGCCGCTGTCGCTGTAACCGGGAGCTATATCGAGCCGTCCGGAGTTGTTGTCGGTGTAGATGAACTGACAAAAGGTGGGCATGGGATCGAAGAAAAAGGTGAGGGGTTGGTTGTCGGGGTCAGAACCCTCGATGGTTACAGAGATTGTTTCTCCTTCGTTTAATGTTATAGTATCGGGAGTGTTGAGCGTTGGAGGGGTGTTTTGAAACACATCAGCAACAACCAGATTGAAGGTATCAACAGCCATTTGGCATCCGTCATCAATTGTCAGAATGCAATTGTTGTAAACGCCGGCATCCTCAAAACCGGGAGAAGTTATCAGCAAAAGCTGTGTTCCGTATTGAGCCAGAGTTAAGAATGAAGGCGCATTAACCAATTGTGCGTCGTAGGTTGTGCAACCGGGAAAATTGTCGTCGGCAAATGAAACCGCCAGGGTATCGGTTACCCCTTCTTCTGTTTCAATGGAATTGAAATGGGGTACCACTGGCGGATTGTTAGCCGACGTCAAATAGGTGATTTCGATTCCGTTAAGTTTGGCATCGTTGACAAGCTTTTCAAGCCTGACGTCAATTCGTTGATCGAATACCATAACATCAAAGGACTTTTTAACCGCCTCGTAACCAAATTCATTGTAGATGTTGAAATTGTTGATCAGGGTAGTGTCTTCAATGGCCACGTTGAAGGTCCCGGTAAGGTTGTTCGTAACTTCATACGTGCGTTCAGCAAAGTAGAGGCTTACTCTGTAGAGGCCGTTCGTTGGTATGGGATACGCGAAGTTGAAGGCGTCGGAAGAGTTGTTGCAGTGTCGGTAAGGGCCAAACAGATTGTCGGGAGCTCTGGTGTTGTTGGTCCCTTTCCAGCTATGGCTGCCTGTGCCCAATGGAAGATCGGTACCATAAGCCGGCTCCCGCTCCTTGTCGCTTTGCCAGTTCAAGAGTTGGTCGGGCAGTTCGGGTCCTCCGTAGTTCACCCTGTACAAAAGCCGCAACGAGTCGAGAACGGCTTCTGTAATTTCCAGAGTTGTGGTTGCGGTATCGGGATGACCGTAACCGTCGTCGGCCACTATCGCGATGGGGTAGGTTCCGCAATCGGCGAGCAATGGGTTCAGCGCCAGTATTGCTGAATTGAAGTACGGTGTCGCGGTAACAAATGCCGGCAATCCGGTAAAAGTGAAATACACAGAATCAGTATCGTTGCTGTTCAACACAACAGATACAGCCTTTTGCGATGCCGCTTCCATGGTATAGAACGGTTCTACAGAAAGCACCGGATTGATGTTCGCGGGGTCTTTGTACGCAATTTTAAGCCGGGCACGGGCATAGGCGCGATGGCTGCTGTCGTGAACGAGGATGGTAATGAAATAAACCCCTTTGTGTTGAGGCACAGATACTCCGGTGAAGGTAAGATCGCCATTTACCGACTGGTTTGCCGTGATGAACTGAGGTAAGCCGCGAATCTCGAATCTTACAAAATCCTGATCGGCAGTGGTTGCATGCAAAGTGTAGTTTAAGGTATCACCAAATTCAATGTATTGCGCAACAAGAGTGTCGAAAACCGGTGTTGAGTTTGCAACATGGCTCAGCCCTTCAACCGGTCCCATCTGGGCGTATTCAGCAGGGTTGCCGGCCAGCCTTGTGAATACTCCGTCTGTAACAACAGCTTGCAATGCAGGAATAGCAACGTATTCGTTGCCAAGCTCTTCCCAAACGGGTGCACCAGTGGCGTCGTTCTTGGCAAAAGTGGTCACGCCGTTGTATTTGTTGTTGGTCAGGTGGATCTCGTTTACTTCGTTCATCGACCAAATCACTTCATTTCCATGAACTTCCCTGTAGTAGTTGTTGTAGATGCTTATAGAGGCTGGCTTGTTGGAAAAGAGCCGGTTGTCGATAAAGCTGCCACTGGTATTGCTTACATAGTTGTTGTAAATTTCGATATCGCCACTACCCATTACGAGAATACCGTTTTCGGGGCAGTTCCCAAAAATATTGTTGTAATACCGTCCAACGGTATTGTCGCCTATCTGAAAGCATCCTTGTTGATACTGAGTGCTGTCCAGACCAGTATTCATGCAGAAATTGTTGTAAACTTCAACGTCTTCCGGACAGTTTGCCAGTTGAATAGCCTCGCGACCGCAATCTGTCACCACGTTGTTGTATATTCTAACATGCCTCAACTCCATTCCGGGCGATTTGGTTTCGCCAATGTACATCCCTTCGGTGCAATGGTGGATGTAGTTGTCGTGAATGAAAAGGTTGTTAAATTGAGGATAGGGAACCGGAGGCTGACCACCAAAGTCTTTTTTTGCATAAACTCCAAAAAAGCCGCTGTGATGTATCTCGACAAATTCCAATTCGCAATCCGAACTGTATTCAGTGAAAGTGACACCTGCTGTTTGAGCCTTGAGCCTGAATCCGTAACGGACAGAATCAACCCCGCGTCCTGAAACTTTAATATAGCGGCAATCGACGAATGTGAGAGCTCCCCACAGTTCATTGTCGTCGATGCTTACTTGTCCTAAATGATTGGTTATTACGATGGGTGCCTCGCTGCTCCCTGTCAGGTTGAAAAACTTGAGTCCTTTGGTTCTGGTGTTGGCTATTTTTATAGTATCGCCAGGTCCAACCGGGGTTGAAAATGTTGCAGGGTAAACCATTCTTGACCATTCTTCGGTTATTAAATGAGTTTTTCCGTTTGTTTGGAGGAATAAAATCGAGAAAACGATCAATATTTGGAATCGAAGGGATGGTGTCTGACAGAATTTCGCGATCATAGGGCTTGGGGTTGTTAGTTAGTGGTACAAAGATAGTAAAAATTGGAAACAGTGTCCAGTAGTTGGAGAAATAATTTGAAACAATTAATTGCAAACTCTTTTTCAAAGTGTTGAGAAATTTAAAATCCACCATCAGAAAAAGCAGATGGTGGATTCTTTATGGTTTTTTTGTTAAAAGTCAGTTTGATATAAAGTAGTTGATTTTAAGAATACGTGGCAACGAAGATTGGAGGTTTTTTGTTTTTTAAAAAAAGGGGATGGCTTTAAAACAACTTTACCATTACACCTGCTGTAACGAGAGTTTGATCCCATTCGTCGGTGATGTAACTATATCCTGCATCTGCGAATACTCCGAAACGGTTTCCCAGGTTGAGTTTAATACCGACACCTCCAATCGCTCCAGTTTTTAGCTGACTGTTACGATCGCTTCCTTCATAATACTCATTGCTAGCAGAAATGTTTTCAGAATAAAGTAAAAACTGGGTCCCACATGTAAGGTTTATATCAATTGATGAGGTTTTTACTGCTGAAAAAACACCTTCTATGTTGAATTAATTTAATTTAGGTTTAACTGCTACGGTTGTCGAAGTTGAGTAGTAGCTTTCAGTAGAAGAAAACTTTGCAGGTCTGAAAAAAAATCTAAAATTTGCAATAAGTAAAGCAGGGAGTCATGAACACATGAACAACCTTGTGAAAGTTAAGATTTAGTGTTAAATTTTTTAAAAAAATGATTATGAGATTGAGTTTGATTTTTATCACCATGCTGTTCCTAACAACGGCAATCGGTTTTAACAGTGCACAGGCACAGGATTGGAACCAGATTATCAAAGCCTGTGCTTCCGACAGAGAGGCAGATGATTGGTTCGGCGTTTCCGTTTCCATTTCGGGCGATTATGCTATTGTAGGGGCTTATCTGGAAGACCATGATGCAAGCGGTGGGGCTTATGCTTCCGGTGCCGGTTCGGCATATATTTTTAAGAACACTGCCGGAACATGGACGCAGGTGCAAAAAATTGTTACTTCCGACAGAGAAGCAGGTGATGAGTTCGGCTGTTCAGTATCCATTTCGGGCGATTATGCCATTGTAGGGGCTGTAGGCGAAGACCATGATACAATCGGTGGGGCTTATACTGACGGTGCCGGCTCTGCCTATATTTTTAAGAACACAGCCGGAGCCTGGCAGCAGGTGCAAAAAATTGTCGCTTCCGACAGAGAGGCAGAGGATTTTTTCGGCACTTCAGTATCCATTTCGGGCGATTATGCCATTGTAGGGGCTGATGACGAAGACCATGATGCAAGCGGTGGGGCTTTTGCTTTAAAAGCTGGCTCGGCCTATATTTTTAAGAATACTGCCGGAGCATGGCAGCAGGTGCAAAAAATTGTTGCTTCCGACAGAGAGGCAGGGGATTTTTTCGGCGAGTCAGTATCCATTTCGGGCGATTACGTCACTGTAGGGGCTTACTATGAAGGCCATGATGCAAGCGGTGGGGTTTATGCTATGGGTGCCGGCTCTGCCTATATTTTTAAAAACAATGCAGGAACATGGCAGCAGGTGCAAAAAATTGTTGCTTCCGACCGAGAGGAATGGGATTTTTTCGGCACTTCAGTATCCATTTCGGGCGATTATGCCATTGTGGGGGCTTCTGGCGAGGGCCATGATGCAGGCGGTGGGGCTTTTGTTAACCGTGCCGGCTCTGCCTATATTTTTAAGAAGAATGCAGGAACATGGCAGCAGGTGCAAAAAATTGTTGCTTCCGACAGAGAGGCAGAGGATCTTTTCGG